>NZ_OY782870.1:0-733318 GCF_963678545.1 uncultured Methanomethylovorans sp. | reverse complement strand
CAGTGGTTCAGTATGTCCAAAATGTGGAGGAAGCGGAGAAGTTGAAGAAAAAGATACATGTAAGACATGCAAAGGAAAAGGAGCCCTTTACTCTTGTAAGACATGTGGCTCGTCCATAGATAAGTTTGTAGATGGAGAAGAAGTATGTGAAAGCTGCAGCAAGAAGCAGGTGGTTTATAAGCTTGATGATTCTTGCACTATCGACGAAATAGAGATTGGAAAGCTATACCATTGTGTAGTCAATAGCAACGTTACATTTGGTACTTTTGTAGATATTAACCCCAAACTGCGGGGGCTTATCCACTCAAGCAATATGAAGGATACTCCCAAGATCGGGGACAGCCTTGTTGTGAGCGTGAAGGAGATAAGGAACAATAACAAATTGGACCTCCTTCCCAGGAACATCAATATCTACCAAACTGTGGAGCTTGAAAAAGAACTTCCAGAACTGAACTCTTCAAAGCTTTCTGAAAATGTAGGCAAAGCCGTTAGAGTTCATGGAGAGGTAATACAGGTAAAACAAACAGCAGGTCCGACCATATTTACCATTGATGATGAAACTGGCCAGATATCTGCTGCTGCCTTTGAAAGTGCTGGAGAGAGAGCATATCCACACATAGATGCTGACATGATAGTATCTGTTACCGGAGAAGTACAACTTAGAGGAGAAAACGTTCAGCTTGAAGTTCGCAGTATGAAACGGCTGACCGGGGAAAAGGAAACTGATATAAGAACACGCATAGAAAATGCAATTGATAGCAGGGCTGAGCCTCATGAGATCAAATTCCTTGTACAGAGTGACATATTGGAAAAACTCCGGCCAGCCATGAAACAGGTCGCAAAAGAGATACGTAAGGCCGTTATTAAGTCAAAACCCATTCTTCTAAGACACCATGCTGATGCCGACGGTATGACAGCAGCCGTTGCAATCGAGAGAGCTATACTCCCACTTATAAAAGAAGTGAATGGCTCAGATGGAGAATATTATTTTTACAAGAGAGCTCCTTCAAAGGCTCCGTTCTACGAATTGACAGATGTGACCAGAGACTTATCCTTTGCTCTGGAAGATGCTGTCAGGCATGGACAAAAAATGCCTCTTGTAGTAAGCGTGGACAATGGCTCCACCCTAGAGGACCTGCCTTCTTTCAGAATAGCAAAGGTATACAATATAGATATGGTAGTGGTGGACCATCACCATCCAGATAAGGAGGTTGACGAGTTCCTTAAAGCTCACGTTAATCCTGCACACGTGGGAGGGGATTACAGTATCACTGCAGGTATGCTCTGTACTGAAGTTGCCCGTATGATAAACCCGGATGTTGAAAAGGAAATTCTGCACCTTCCTGCCGTTGCAGGTGTTGGAGACCGTGCTGATTCAGAAGAAGCAAGAGATTACATAAAGCTTGTATCTGACAAATATTCGTTGCAAGACCTGAAAGATATGGCACTATCATTAGACTATGCTGCATATTGGCTCAAATTCAGCAGTGGAAAAAGAATAATTGACGATATACTTGAGATGGGAGACCATAATACCCATAAGAAACTTGTCAGCCTGTTCTGCGAACAAGCCAACGGTATGATCAATGAGCAACTTGAAGCGTGTATGGCACATGTAAAAGCCCAGAAACTTCCAAATGGTGCCATACTTAACGTTCTGGACGTAGAAAACTTCGCTCACAAATTTACGTTCCCTCCACCGGGAAAAACATCAGGCGAAGTTCATGACAGACTTTGCCGGGAATATGAAGGTAAGCCAGTCGTCACACTAGGGTTTGGCCCAGACTTTGCTGTGATCAGGTCCAAATACGTCAAGATGAATATACCAAGAATGGTCAGAGAACTCCACGATGAAATTGAAGGTGGTGGCGTGAACGGCGGAGGACATCTTGTAGTGGGTAGCATCAAATTCGTAGAAGGAATGCGCACCCAGGTGTTGGCAAAACTTGCAGAAAAGATTGGAGCAGCGGAAGTGGAATAAAAACCTTCCAACTGCATTTTTTAAATAGAATATATGATCGATCAGTCCACACGGACTATACGCACCAATGGCCTTACAGGCACATCCGAAATCAGTTCAGCGCCTTTCTTGTCTACCAGAACTGCTATTGCTACAGGTTTGCAATCTTCTTCACGAAGGCGTTTTATTACTTCCGTCATAGTATAGCCACTTGTAATGACATCATCGACTATGACACATTTTTTACCCCTCACTGGACTGAAATTTCCGCTGAAATCGCCTTTTAGATGCCTGTCATCAGCTGGATCATAATGCACATGGAATACTGCAAGATCAGTACCAAATTCTTCTGCCATAAGGCTTGCTAATGGCACACCGCTTAGACCGATACCAACAATGAGATCAACATCATCTTCTGTCTGCTCCAATGTTTCCAATACCATATCGCAGAGAACTTTAGAGATATTACGCAGCCTGTAAGCGTTCTTGCCTATGTTTACCCAGTTAACAGAAATGTCCTTTGGTGCAGGAGTACTCATATCTTTCTTTGCACGAGTGAGAAGCCATGTCACAGTATCCCTGGAAACGTTAAGCTCATCTGCGATTTGCCTTGAGGTAAGACCGTTGGATTGTAACTCCACTGCCTTTTGAATAAGATTCTCTATATTCTTCATGTGATCCCTGCCTGTGATCTTCTTAGGAATTAGTATAAAGACGTCATTAATACATATACAAGTATTGTTATAATTTTCTTTTCCGTCCTTTTTTCATCGGAGAGCCACATACAGGACATACGTCACCTGAATCGAACTTCCGCTTACACCCAATACAAACTTTTTGCCATATAAGCACGTCCTTTATCTTCTTCTGGACAACCGGCTCTACTTTTATACCCAGGATACTGGCAACGTTCTGCACTGCGTAATCATCCGTAAGGAGCACTGCTTCTTCCCCACAGTCATAAGCCTTGGCAAGGACTTCAATGTCAGTTCGGGACAATTCCTCGTGATCCTTTGATATCCTGGAAACCTCGGAAACTCTCGAAAGGGCCTCCAAAGAAGGCAATTCTACCCCCAGACCCTGCTCTCTTGCAAGGTCAAATCGAAGCCTGGATTCACTACTTTTGAGCTCATCCACCACTGAAGGAACAGTTATAGTGCAGATGGCATCAACTGGCTTTCCCATGATGAATACCGCAGAGTCGGCTATATAAATAGGCATGGGGCTGAGTTACAACTTCCAGATAGATTAAACCTTTGAACAGGATACTTTATTTAAGTATAATGTAGCAATAAGGACAGAAATAAAATTGGATTTTCACTTAAGCCGCTACAGAGGACAGGAACATGGAAACAGAAAAAGTAAGAGAGGCTGTTGTTAAATTTATAAGGGAAAAAGTAAGGGAAGCAAATGCTGAAGGAGCTGTCCTTGGCATCAGCGGGGGCATCGATTCTGCACTTGTAGCATATTTAGCAGTTGAAGCCCTTGGCAAGGACAAAGTTCTGGGAATACACCTTCCAGAACTCAATCTCACACCTGCAGAAGATGTTCTTGATGCAACCGAAGTGTCTCATCAATTAGGCATAGAGTTTAAGGCCATAGATATCTCAGGGATTCTCACGACTTACCTTGATAATATTCCGGATGGAAAGAAAGCTACAGCCCACGCCAAAGGGAACCTGAAAGCCCGTATCCGAATGTCAGTGCTTTATTATCATGCCAACTTGCTCAACAGAATCGTCATAGGCACAGGAAATAAAACGGAGCTGCTTTTGGGCTATTTCACAAAGCATGGGGATGGGGGAGTAGACATCCTTCCTATTGGTGATATGTATAAGACTGATGTGTGGGAACTTTCAGCATCAATGGGGATTCCAGAAGCGATCATCAATAAAGCACCTTCTGCTGGACTTTGGAGTGGCCAGACAGATGAAAAAGAACTAGGTATTACCTATAAAGAAGTGGACAGATTCCTTTCCCTTCTGCTTGAGGGAGAAACACCCGATATTGCCTGGAATACAGTGGGCATTACAAAAGAGCAGGCAGATTCAGTTATACGCAGGATAAAAATGAATGACCACAAACTGAAAACTCCACAGGTAATAGACCTTAGCCATTTGAGATGACATCATCTGGATGGAAATTCTTTTACTGAAGGATTCTGGAATCTTACAAGTGGTTTGGCCAGATGTCTGCGAGCACATGGGGGTACCTCGTACATACCTGGTTCAAGATCCCTTTTTAGATTTACCTGTACCAAGACCGGCGATTTGGTACCACATTTCCTGCATCTGTATCCTTGCCCTTTGCCTGCTGATTCCATTCTTTTTCCGCAGGAAGGACATTCTGGATTGTGGGAAGCTACCAAAGGTGCAAGGGAAACTACCTCTATCTTTTCGATATTCAGAGCTTTGTTCATGAAACTTCCATAAACCTTAACAATATCGCCTTGAATGAGCTTGCGCACCAATGATCTGAAGCCCTTCGTTGGCTCAAAGGCCGCACATTCAACAGAGGCACCGCTGCTGTCAGAGATAGAAAAGATTGTATGCCCTCCCGGTATCGTAAATGGATCATCTGACACGAAACCAGATACTATGTAGGAGTGCATTTCTTGTATTTCGGATATACTAGCAACGGGAATCAAATGCATATCTGTACCCTGGTTCGTACAGTATACGCATGACCTTTCCAGGAGTTCAGAAGAGATCATTTCTGCTGTTCTTCTTACAACTTCCGGGTCCTTGCCCCTAATTCCATATAATACCGGGTCTGGAGAATGAGGTACACATACCACAAGTTCATTAGATACATCAACTGTGTCCCATGTTGCTGGATAAGTAGCACTGTCGGCAACAAAGAAGCTAGCTTCATCCACATTTCTGGGAGTACCCCATTTCTCTCTTTGCCTGTAAGCCAAATACTCAAAAGTATGGTCCCACCCCGGATTCAGTATGGAACCACAGGCAGATAGTGCACCTATAAGACCTCGGCCATTCTTGAATCCTTTGGACTGCAAACCTGTTTTAGCAATAACGTATTTTGCCTCTTCAATTGAAAGGACTTCCTTCACAGCACGCTGGAAAAAAGTGCCCAGAACATCTCGGACACTTTCACATTCATCATCCTGGACAAATACCACCCCTGGATTTGTCATATCACATTCCAGTGCTGCCATTGTCGAAACTCTTGAAATTACATGTTTCATTACCTTATCAGGGCAAGATGTTGCTAGATTTATGCCTACGCATGCATTGCCTCTGGTTTTGTAAGGAATTGTGGGATTGAGACGAACAAGCACAGGGAGTTCCACTATAGTACCATACTGTCTCAATTCGTCCATGAGCAGGGCTCCCAGATACGTTGTACACATGCCTTCTCTTGAATCTGTATCATCTATACCTATTATCATGGTCGTGGCCTTGGTTATTTGGGTTACTGATGAGTTGAACACAATTAAGTTTTCTGCAGGGAAAATGAGTTAAAGAGAAAAGTAATGCAAGAATACATATAGATGCGCAAACAATCATTTGGTATTCATGACAAAAGACATCCTCATACATCAAATAGTAGATGTACTGAGACAGGCAAACTTCATTGTCTCAAAGCGCTGTAACATTAGGCCGAGGAGTTTTGATCTTGCTGCAAGGAATGAGAACATCCTGCTTTTCTGCAAAGTGCTTTACAATATTGATGGGTTAAACGAGGAAACAGCTCATGAAATGAAGGCACTTGCAAGATATTTGGGTGGCTCAGCGCTTCTTGTAGGAGCTAAAACCCGGGACCAGATGCTTGAAGATAGCGTAGTCTATATGAGATATGATATACCTGCGGTTAACGTCCAGACACTTTATGATTACTTTGTGGAGAATGTGCCACCGCTTGTATCTGCAGCACCTGGGGGATTGTATGTCTCCATAGATGGTGATGTCCTGAAAGAAGCACGTACAAAGCAGGCAATGTCTCTGGGAACCCTTGCTTCAGAACTGGGAGTTTCCAGAAGAACTATAAGTAAATACGAAGAAGGCGGGATGGATGCATCCATAGATGTAGTATTACATATGGAAGAACTGCTTGATGTTGCACTTGCAAAATCCATAGATATACTGCAGGCTTTTGAAAAGAAACTTAAGGAACCACCAATGCAACGTGAAGAGACGAAATATAAAGAAGAGGATAATGTTCTTGATCTGCTTCATTCTCTGGGCTACCAGGTGGTCTCAACGTCACAGGCACCATTTAAAGCAATATCCAAAGATAACTATGACACAATGCTTACAGGAGTCAGCACTTACAGCAGCGCTATGATAAAAAGAGCTGATTTGATGAGCAGTATCTCCTGTGTGACGCAAACAAGGTCTGTATTTATAATAAAAGGTCCAAGCAAGTCAGATACTGTCGAAAACACAGTTCTTATAGAAGAAAAAGAACTGGACAAGATGGCTGGACCAGAGGAGTTCGTAAGCCTCATCGATGAGAAAACAAAGTGCAAAAAACATTGACATTTTGTAATTCATATACAGTTCATAATTCTTTTTCGAAGTAGATTTTACTTGATAAAATGCTATATCTTTGCTATAATTTGCAATTATTGCGTATAAAATTACACATTGGCAATTATTCAGAAGAATTATCACACATGGAAAGCTGTAAAGACAGGTAACTATGCAGTTAACGTTATCAACTTCGTATCATCTACAACATAACCTGAAAAATAAAACTATTTAAAAGTTATGTGTAAACCCTCTAACAAAGAAGCAAATGGGATTAATATATAGAGGACTGGATACAAAAGGTTATATTCAATTAGGGTTAGCACAAAACTTAAATATATTAATTTATCAAGTAGATGAAAGGGTTCAATTCTAAATTTATGCAGACAGAATTGAACCCCGCAGCCCAAAGGCAGGATTGTAGTTTGTTTTAATCTTGCTTAAAGCTTACGTAGGCCTGCCTTTGGAGAAATAAAATGAGGCAGATAAGAAATGATAAAAAACAAAATAAAGAGAATCACAATTCTATTTATGACGATGTTGATTCTGAGTATGGCATTTACAGCGGCGGTTAGTGCACAGGAATCGTCAAAAATAAGTGATAAGCCTTCTGAATTGGAACAAGGTTTAATAGATGCGCTAAATTCCAATACAAAAAGCTTCTCTACAGACGACCTGATTACAAATTATTTTAAAGCAAACAAGGACAAAATCCCAACACCAAATAAAGATACTTTAGATGATACGAGTTTAAGAACATATGAACTAAAAGATGGATCAGACGTTACTTTCACCAATCAGGGCTTTTTCTTCATTACTAGCACGAAAAAAGAGCTAAATAATAAAAAAGAAATTCAAAATACTGCAACAACAAGTCTTGTTGCATCCATGAGTGCTCTTCAGTATACTCCTACAATAACAGCATCCCAGAGTTTTTATAGCTTAATAGGAACGAGACTATTTACGATCTACTCAAAAGGATATTATGGGTTTAATGTAAATCCAGCAATTGTGGAGACTCATTATACAGATGCATGGTACTCATTAGGCACTCCAAGTATCTTTCAGGTTAGTAACTGGAAGGAAGGTGGGATTAATTATTTGAATACTCATACAGGGGAAATTTATGGTAGTGGGCATTTTCATTGGGGAATTGAAATTCAGGGTGTTGGTTTAGTTCTTTACGATAAATATATCAAAGTTTATTCAACATGCGATCAGTTTGGAAATGTTCACCGCAAATATGAGATGCAATAATGAAGTTCTCTTGAAAATGCGATCTACAAATGATTAAGTATATTTATCCAAAGAATTAATTAAGATTCAGTCCATAGAAAATGGTTCTGAAACCTTTTTTAGAACAAACTCAGCTAATAGAATATTTTTAAAGATACTTATAACTGAAAATATGGAGATGGAAGTGAACTTATAATGAAAAAATCAACGTATATACTATTATTTATTTTTTGTTTTATATTTTTCTCAGTTTTGAATCTATTTTTCACGATTGCACCTCTTGATTTATCAACTGTTATAGGAATGATTGTTAGAACTTTAATTGGATCTTGTGTATTATACATACTTATACTCTTAATAATATATCTAGTTACATATCTTATCCACATAAGACGCAACAGCAACTAACGAGTGGTAATAATGGTACTAACAATTTATTAGTAAAAATCACTAGGAAGTGAACAGTAATAAGAGTAAATAAATGAAGAATATTTTTTGTAGTATGGCTAATTATAATTATGGTACAATATGTATAATTGAAACAATTTCGTCCAATAAGTTAGAAATACTATTTTTCATATAGTTGTGGACCAAATCCAAAAATCTAATTATAGGAAGATACTTTAAGTGCCTATAATGACCACCAATATAGGAGTTTTAGTATCAGGCAGTGGTTCTAATCTTCAGTCTATCATTGACCATGTGGAAAGCGGTTATTTAAAGGATGTAAAGCTCAGCGTGGTCATTAGTGATAAGAGAGATGCTTATGCCCTTGAACGTGCAAAAATACATGGGATTGATGCTGTTTTTATCGATCCACGTTCCCATGTAAGCAAGATGGATTTCGAAAAAAAGATAATTGAAACATTGCAGCTTTATACTGTAGACCTGGTGCTACTTGCAGGATACATGAGGATATTAGGAAGTGAAGTGATCCAGACATATAAAGATAGGATCATGAATATACATCCTGCATTGCTACCTTCTTTTAAAGGGCTGCATGGCCCCAGGCAAGCACTTGAATACGGCGTCAAAGTCGCCGGATGCACAGTGCACTTCGTCGATGAGGGAATGGATAGTGGACCTATAATCATCCAGAGTTCTGTACCCGTGAAAGATGATGACACGGAGAACACGCTTGCCTCTAGGATACTAGAACAGGAACACAGGATATTCCCCGAAGCAATAAAACTGTTCACTGAGGGTAAACTTAAAGTGGATGGCAGGATTGTACTACGCAGAGATAAATAAACCTTAAAACAGCTTGTAATTGGATGATATCATGTCCTATATTTTAGAGATTGACCCCGAGATCGCTGAAGCCCTGAAGCTTGAAGCGAACCGCCAGGATTACAAACTCAACCTCATAGCATCTGAGAATTATACGAGCCGTGCAGTCATGGAAGCACAGGGCTCGATAATGACAAACAAATATGCTGAAGGCTATCCGGGTAAGAGATATTATGGTGGCTGCGAATTTGTAGATATTGCTGAAAACCTCGCAAGAGACAGGGCAAAAGCCATATTTGGTGCAGAGCATGTGAATGTGCAACCTCACTCAGGCTCAGGTGCCAATATGGGCGTATATTTCTCCGTACTCAAACCGGGAGAGACCATTATGTCCATGGACCTCTCACATGGAGGTCATCTTTCACACGGAAGCCCGGTTAACTTCGCTGGCCAGCTTTACAAAATAATACCTTATGGAGTATCTAAGGAAACTGAAGCATTGGACTACGATGCACTTATGGAAATGGCAAAGCAGACAAAACCCCGTATGATTGTGTGTGGAGCATCTGCTTATTCCCGTACACTTGATTTCAAGCGCTTCAGAGAGATAGCTGATGAAGTAGGTGCATATCTACTAGCCGATATTGCCCATATTGCCGGACTTGTGGCAGCTGGAGTACACCCAAGCCCTGTACCATATGCTGATTTCGTCACAACAACCACTCACAAAACCCTGCGTGGACCAAGAGGCGGAATGGTCATGTGCAAAGAAGAATATGCCAAAGCACTTGATAAGGCCATATTCCCCGGAATACAGGGCGGACCTCTAATGCACATAATAGCTGCAAAGGCTGTGGCTTTCAAGGAAGCACAAAGCAAGCAGTTCAAGCAGGATCAGGAGCAGACAGTCAAGAATGCAAAGATGCTCTCTGAAAGTCTTATAGAAAGGGATTTCAACATAGTATCTGGGGGAACAGACAACCACGTAATGCTCCTCAATCTAAATAAGTTCGAGATAACTGGAAAAGAGACAGAAGCAGCCATGACCAAGGCTGGCATTATCCTCAACAAAAACACTATACCTTTTGAGACCAGAAGTCCTTTCATTACCAGCGGTATAAGAATAGGAACTCCGGCTTCAACCACCCGTGGCATGAAAGAAATGGAAATGGTGGACATTGCCGGTTTCATAGAGAATGTGATCGGTAACATTGGAAATGAAAAAGTCCTTATGGAAGTCAGTTCTGATGTGGAACAGCTAGTCAGCAGATTCCCCATATATAAGTAAAGAGGTGAATTGCTTGGTGGGTGAATATAGCTCAAGAGTAATAGATGGACGCAGCCTTGCAAAGAAAATAGAAGAAGAGGTTAAAGAAGGTGTCCAGAGATTGAAAGCCGAAAAGGGAATCACACCCGGCCTTGCCACCATTTTGGTAGGGGAAGATCCAGCTTCAAAGATGTATGTGCGCCTTAAGCACAAAGCATGTGAACGGACAGGGATACATGCAGAAGACCACAATCTTCCATCCTCTATCTCACAGGAAGAGCTTACCGCCCATATAAAGCAACTCAACCTCAGAGATGATATACATGGGATCCTGCTACAATTACCTCTCCCAAAGAATCTTAACGAAAAGGAGGCCATGCTGGCCATTGATCCTAAAAAAGATGCTGATGGATTCCATCCATACAACATGGGAAATCTGCTC
Organism: uncultured Methanomethylovorans sp.; assembly: GCF_963678545.1. Classification (NCBI taxonomy): domain Archaea; kingdom Methanobacteriati; phylum Methanobacteriota; class Methanomicrobia; order Methanosarcinales; family Methanosarcinaceae; genus Methanomethylovorans; species uncultured Methanomethylovorans sp. The sequence goes on along the minus strand of NZ_OY782870.1, from coordinate 722,690 downwards.
ATAGGTAACGAGGGGTTTGTGCCATGTACTCCTAAAGGAATAATTCGGGCAATGGAAGAGCACGGTGTCCAGATACAGGGAAAACATGCTGTTATTGTCGGACACAGCAATGTAGTAGGGAAACCCATGGCTGCAATGCTGATTAACCGTAATGCAACTGTTTCGGTATGCCACGTGTTCACACAGAACCTGAAACAATACACCCTGGATGCAGACATACTTGTAGTCGGTACAGGCGTCAAACACCTCATAAAAGCTGAGATGGTAAAAGAAGGTGTTGTCGTTTTTGATGTAGGTATCACTGAAGAGAATGGAAAAGTCTATGGGGATGTAGACTTTGAGAATGTTATAAAGAAAGCCTCACTAATAACCCCTGTTCCGGGAGGCGTGGGGCCTATGACGATCTCCATACTTATGCAGCATGTGTTAATGGCAGCAAAAGATGGCATGTAAAACATAAATACCGATATACCAACAAGAATTAGTTACTGATTTTACACTTTTTCAGGTAGAAAATGTTCGTTGATACGGAGATTTGCGGTTTGAAAGTTGGGGATGAGCACCCGGTACGGATAATGGGAGTTATAAACCTCAGCAAGGAGTCTTTTTATAAGTCATCCGTAGTGAACGTGGACTCCATATTAGACAAGGCACACAGTATGGTGGACAGCGGCGCTACAATCCTAGACATCGGAGCACGGTCTACATGGATGCTTGCAAACCCTGTAATAAGCAAGGAAGAGGAGATGCAAAGACTTGTACCAGCACTTGATATTCTGAAAGATAACGTTGATGCTCTCATATCGGTAGATACAATGTTTACTGACATTGCCGAAAAGTCCATTGAATTGGGAGCTGACATAATCAATGATGTTTCTGGCTTCAAGGCAGATGAGAGTATGTTGGATATCCTAGTTGAACATAAATGCCCCGCAGTGGCTATGGCTACAGAAAAGATCCCAGGTGATCCGATAGGTATGGACGCTATAATGAGATCATTATCCAACATTATAATGCATGCACAGGATAAAGGCATGGACACTAGTAAGCTAATTCTTGATCCTGCAATTGGAAAATGGGTTGCTGAAAAGGGACCAATATACGATTTTGAGACAATTGACCAGTTCGAAAGACTGAAAGTGTTCCAAAAACCAATTCTTGCAGCGATATCACGCAAGTCCTGTATCGATGCAGTGCTGCATAAACCTGCAGAAGAGAGATTATATGGAACCCTTGCTGCCACTGCTATTGTTGTGCATAAGGGAGCACATATTATAAGGACACACGATGTGGCGCAGACAATGGATGTAGTGAAGGTAGCAGCAGCCATGCGCAGCAGAGAGCCGAAAGTTAAAGAGAATAATTTTGAGGTATCTGTGCTGGACATTATAAATTCGGAAGATGCAGTCAGAACCATGAAAGAGATGGGCGTTACAGGAACTGGTGCTCAGATCATGAAAAAGAAATGCAGTTCTCGGGTCCTGAGGATATCCAATATAACTACCACTGAAGCTTTGATCATTAAGCAAGAGATACTGGCAAGAGGAGGCGATGCAGCCCTTGAACGCAATGCAGTGTCCCATGAGACTGAAAGCACTGATGTCCTTGTGATCGGTACGATACTACAACTGGAAAAGCTTGCACAGAAATTGGAATGCCAGGCCCGCAATTTACCCCTTATTTCAAGAATGATCAATGATACACTGAAACTTGATGATAATGTTGAGTACCGTTATTTGAGGGATTTATGATCATTTCTTCTTCAAAACCTTTTGATGAAGTACTTGCTTCCCTTGAAGGAATTGACAATATATTTGTTGTCGGGTGCAACGTCTGTGCTGCAAGGCTGCATGTTGGAGGCGAACCTGAGGTGCTTGCTATGTGCGAAAAACTAAGAGACGCCGGAAAACATGTAATTGGCTGGGTCCTGCCCACTGCGGCTTGCAGCATCCGATCTTGTGAAACACTTGTGGAGAAAGAACCGGACATACAAAAAGCTGATGCAATTCTTGTAATGGCATGTGGTAGTGGTACTTCGGTAGTATCCAGGTTTGCTAATATCCCGGTTTATCCTTCCAATAATACTGATTCCCTGGGAGGACGATCAGGAGAGCAGGTCCTTCCACAACTATGCGAGATGTGTGGTGCATGCAACGTTCAGGAGTTCGGTGGCGTATGCCCCAAAGCCAGTTGTCCAAAAGGTTTACTCAATGGCCCATGTGGAGGTTCTATGCTTGGAAAGTGCGAGGTCGAGTCCGAAAAAGAATGTGCATGGGAACTAATCTACAGACAGCTTGAGAAAACAGATAGACTGGAACTGCTGGAAAAGGTATTTGAGCCCAGGAAATACAGCAGATAATTTAAGCTCTTTTTCATTATGTGTTTCTATTTCTAATCCTTCATTAGTGTTAACCTGTTTTTCAAATATAAATTTGCCAGGAATTAAATAAACTAGATAACCTTAGACAAATATTAGTATTTGCGAAGAAGTCAAACATATTACAAATGATATAATGAAGAGTACATAATGAGAATAAAAGAACAAGTTGAACTTTGAATCAAATAGTAGAGCTTAATTGGATGCTCATTAAACTCTACAGGAAGATTTATGACATCACTTAGTACAAAATTTATAGAACTTATCGGATGTTTCTTTGGAGCAATATTCTGTATTATTTGGGTATTTTTTGTATTGGCTGTCAAATCATCACAAGATCTAGGTCAGATCGATGAATGGCTTACATCGGGCCCCATCATTTTCTTTGTAACCTTAGGACACTACCTATTCTCTCGTGACATGGTTTCTGAAAAGAGGCGAATAGACGATATTGTGGGATTAAGAAGCACCTTATGGGGTTATTTTCTGTGGCTTATTGTAATGATACTTACATATCGACCAGAAGTAGACATAAGCTCCACTTATACTGTAGAAGTAGGTTACCTTTTCATATTATTGATCCATCTTTTAATGAAAAGTAACTATTATAAAAAAACAGCCTCCAAAAATGAAAAAGCCATGCTTTAGGAAACTACCGCCACCATACGATTTAGTAGGACACTGGAAGCAAAATAAACTCACTATCCCATGTAGAAACCTATTTATAACATAATAAGGGATGTTCATTGATATGTCTACTCCGACATAACGCTGCTGGCAGCATATAGGGCTACCTGACTCGAATCTGCTGGCAGCGAAATTCCTAAAATTGTTCTAATCTTAAGAAGAAAAGGTGCTCTGCATGGATAAAAAAAACCAGACGTTACTTACAGCTGCCATAGCAATTGTAATAATAGTAGCCCTTGCAGCTATTATAATGGGCTCAAATGATGGAAAGCAACAAAATCAGCAACTTAACCAATCACAAGATCAACAAAATACCTCCCAAAACCAGCCAGAAGCGACACAGCAACAAATTACTCAGCCTACCCAGATCAACGTTGCTGCTGCTGCAAGCCTCACTGAAGCGTTCACGGACATTGAGGAAAAATTTGAAACAGAAAATCCGGAAATTGATATTGTGTATAACTTTGCAGGATCTGGTACTCTCCGTACACAAATAGAAGCTGCTCCAGAAACAGCAGATGTATTTGCTTCAGCAGCTCAGGATCAAATGGACATGCTCGCATCCAAGGGATTCATATATAACAATACTAGGCAAGATTTCGCAGGGAATTCACTTGTTATGATAACTCCGAAGGGAAATGCACTTGGACTTACCGGCATACAAGATCTTACAAAGACTGAATTGGAAAAGATCTCTATGGGTAACCCTGATACTGTACCTGCAGGAAAATATGCAAAGGAAGCACTGACAAATGCAGGACTGTGGGATAGTGTTTCAAGTAAGACACTTATGGCAGAAAATGTTAAACAGGCATTGGTCTATGTTGAAACAGGAGAAGCTGAAGCAGGATTTGTGTTCAGTACAGATGCATCATCTGCAGATAATGATTCAATTGAAGTTATTACTTCAGTTCCTATAACCACACCCATTACTTACCCAATAGCTGTAGTGTCAGATACACAACACAAAGAAGATTCCCAACTGTTCATAGATTTCGTCACTGGGGAAAAAGGTAAATCCATACTGGAACAATATGGGTTCACCATTCCTCAGACCGGATGAAATCTATGCTTGAACAAATATGGTTTCCTTTATACATAACGCTTAAGATATCACTGGTATCCTCACTAATAGTAGCAATACTGGGTACCGTAATATCTTATATCCTAGCCAGAAGGGAATTCATGGGAAAGTGGCTTATTGATTCATTGGTCACACTCCCCATGATACTTCCCCCAACAGTAACAGGATACCTACTGGTCTTGGTTCTTGGAAAAAGAGGAATAATTGGAAAAATCTTATTCGATCTGACAGGAATAACCTTACTTTTTTCGTGGCAGGTAGCAGTTATAGCTTCATTTGTTGTATCTCTACCCCTAATGGTCAAAACGGCAACTGCAGCCATTGAAGCTGTTGATAGGGAGCTGGAATATGTGGCCTATACATTAGGAAAAAGTGAGATAGAAACTGCTTTTTTTATTACTCTACCTCTTGCTAAAAGAGGTATATTTGCAGGCATCATTCTAAGTTTTGCAAGAGCAGTCGGAGAGTTTGGTGCAACACTCATGGTTGCCGGAAATATACCTGGAAGAACTAACACGATGGCAATTTCTATTTATAGTGCCTTTCAGGGCGGTAACAGTGAACTTGCAAATACACTAGTGATAATACTCGTATTGATGTCTCTTTTATCCATGGCTATTACAACAAGGCTTGTTAACCAATGGAAACTCTGAGGAATAGACCATGGGAATCAAAGTTGACTTTAGAAAGCGATTTTACAAGGATAACGACAAAAAAAAGGGAAAAGAACCTTCTTTCACTGTGGATGCCAACTTTGAGGCAGGCAACGAGCTTGTTGTACTGTTTGGCCAGTCAGGTTCCGGAAAGACTACGATCTTAAGATGTATTTCTGGTCTCGAAAAACCAAATGGTGGAAAGATAAAAGTAAACGGGAAAGTCTACTTCGATTGTCATAACAAAATAGACCTACCACCCCAACAGCGCGGTCTTGGTTACGTCTTTCAGAACTATGCACTTTTTCCACATATGGATGTAAAGAAAAACATTATATATGGGCTAAAAGGGTGGGCAGATCCAGAAAAAGACAAAAGAATGAAAGAAATGATACAGCTTTTAGATATTGAAGGATTAGAAGATCACTATCCATCACAGCTTTCAGGAGGACAGAAACAGCGTGTGGCTCTAGCTCGTGCTTTGGCCCCTAAACCAGAAATATTGCTATTGGATGAACCTTTTTCTGCCCTAGATATGATAGTCCGTGCGAAATTGCGGGAAATGATAATCAAAATACAGCAAGACCTGAATATTCCAGTGCTATTCATAACCCATAATCGTGTAGAGGCTTTTACTCTTGCAGACAAGATAATTGTATTACATGATGGGAAAGTTCAGCAGGCAGGTACTCCCGAAGAGGTGTTTTATCATCCAAAGAACCAGCATGTAGCAGAACTTGTAGGAGTGTCAAATATCTTCAATGACGCTGAAATCAAGGATAGCGAAAGTTCAGATTACACCCTAATCAGAAGCGGGAAATTGGACTTAATTGCCCGACAAACACGTTACAAACCTGGAGAAAAAGTAAGATGGGGTGTCCGTCCAGAGAATCTATATCTATTGCCATATCAAAAAGAAGATTATGATAATGAAGTTAATGTATTCAAAGGAACAGTTTTAACGGCAGTTAATAAAGGCGCAAGTAAAATGGTAGCCATAGAACTGGATATCGACAAGAAAATGATTTTGGTAGAGATTTCAAACAAAACATTTGAAGAACTTAAAATTCAACTTAGGTCAGAATGTTTTGTCAAAATTGAGCCTGAGAATCTGCTTATATTTGCTTAAGAAAAAAAAAAAAACAATTAATCTGTTGCGATCATCACGCTGGAAGCCTTAACTACAGCATAAACTTCCTTTCCGACTTTTATGCCAAGGTTTTCCACAGAATTCTTTGTGATGACAGAGACTAGTTCTTTTCCGTTGCCTAAATCAATGGTTACCTCAGCACTAACCTGACCAATAACCACATTCTTTACTGTACCTTTTATTGTGTTACGTGCACTTATTTTCATACTTCGATTCTCCTAGCCAATTAGGGGCAAAACAAGACATAAGTCCTACTTTAACACCCATAATCTAATATAGTGTAAGGCGGAAAAGAGTTATAAAACTTACGAGAGAATAGTATATATTTGAACTTAATAAGTTTGCTACATATTAATTTTATTTAACCACAACTTAGAACCTGCACAAATATTCTGGTTAAAATAGACCAAAAATGGAATTTTTGTATATAGATTCATTAATTAATCAGTCCAAAAAGGGTTCTGAGGTTAGACACATTAAAGCCAATCAAAAGTAGATATAAGTTAAGTATTTATAGTATAATGTTAGAAATAGTTCTCTTAATGATGTGTATATCTAATATTACGAGAGGTAAGTAAGGTGGATAATAGATACAAATATAGCCTTTATGCAGGAATTATAGCCGTTGTGATAGGAGTAATGACGAGCATCCTGCAAGTTGGCAATGAAGAGATCTCAAATATATTGATCAACATTGGTGTGACAACTATTGCTGTACTTTTGGTCAGGCTGAAAAGAACTGGAAACCTGCCGGAAAAAGATGAAAGAACAAAGAAACTAGGTGCTTATGGCCTATCTTACTCCTGGTTAATCACATTTCTCGCGTTGAATCTGCTTTTTTGGATAGATCGTCTGCATATTGTACAACTCACTGTATATAGTGTGATAATTATCCAGTTTTTCCTAATGCTCGTGACTGCTAAGGGATTTCAGTGGTATTTCCTTTCAAAAGGCGATGTGGATTAATTATATATGAGGTGCTGAATGCAGACAAGGATCAAAGAGTTCAGAGCACGATATAACCTTACACAGGAAGATCTGGCACAAAAAGTAGGGGTACGCAGAGAGACAATAGGTTTTCTGGAAAAAGGGAAATATAATCCATCTCTGAAACTTGCCTACAAGGTAGCAAAGTGTTTGAACTCTACGTTAGACGAACTTTTTATATTCGATGACAATGACCTCTAAAACGAGAGATATGGAAACAAAAGCAAAAGTATGGATTACAGAAGATGGAAAACCCGTAATAGGAGAAGGCAAAGTTGCTCTTCTCAAGGCTATAGATGAAGAGGGGTCACTGCGCAAAGCCTGCATAAAAGTAGGGGTTTCCTATAAACACGCATGGCTCGTGCTCAATAAGATGAGCGAACGCTTAGGTGAAGATATTGTAGTAACGATAAGAGGAGGAAAGAAACAAGGAACTTTTCTCACTGATGCTGGCCGTAAACTTATAAGAGAATACGATATGAGCAAACAGTTGCTCACTGACACAATGCATGATGAGACTTATAGGGAACACCTCGGACTGCATATTTCCGCACGCAACAGGATACCTGCAAAAGTGATAGAAGTAGAAAAAGGCGATATAGCTTCCAGGGTTAAATTGTCCATAGAAGCTGCGTTTCTAAGTTCACTTATCACCAGTGAGGCAGTGGAAAAACTTGATCTAAAAGAAGGTGACGAGGTTTTTGCAGTCATTAAGTCTACTGAAGTCCTCATTGGGAAAACGGCAATGAAGAAAGATTAAAACCTTTACCCTCAACCTCCATTTCCCTTTAAAAATCAATATATATAGATCAATTGCACTTTTTTCTAATCAGCCCATAGGCCATAAGAGGCATTAGCACAAGTGCAAAGGCAAGCTGGATGGAAGCGGGTACAATATCCCCACCAGTTCCTACAACAGCAGCTGCTTTAACTCCAAGGCTCATATAGATGAAATCCAGAAGCAATCCAAAGCCTATGGAACATACTGCTATCGTACCAACATAGACCATTGCAGTCTTCTTGCCGAGAAACTTCATTACCATGCTAATAGTTGCAGCGTTTGTCGCCGGGCCTGCAAGGAGGAATACAAAAGCTGTTCCAGGACTCATACCTTTTGCAACTAATGCTGCAGCAAGGGGTGTGGAGGTAGTGGCACAAATATACAGAGGAATCCCTATGAGGAGCATAATCAACATCGAAAAAATGCCACCTCCCAGATAGGAGCTAATGACCTCTTCAGGTATTAAGTACGCAATAACACCCGCAAGCAGGGTTCCTATAATGAGCCATTTTGAAATATCTCCAAGAAGGTCTACAAATGCATATCTTATACCAGCAGCTATCCTGGAAGCTGCATTAGCATTACCATTGGAAGAGCATGCTCCATCTGAACAGGAACAGCCACACCCTGGGGTAGCAGAAGCATGCATCATAACAAGGGGCGTGCTTAAGAGAGATTTCTTCTCATTTGCCGATGAAAAGTTTTCGATTATGCCTGCTGCAATAGCTGTAAACAATGTAGCAAGCGGCCTGAATACTGTCATGATTGGATCCAGCAGAGCATAGGTAATTGCAATGGAGTCAACTCCTGTTTCTGGTGTTGAAATCATAAATGAAAGTGCAGCCCCTTTTGTAGCACCCCTTTTCTTCAGAGACAGAGCTGTAGGTACCACACCACACGAACATAGTGGCAGCGGCAAGCCCATAAGAGAAGCATTGATCACAGACCTTACCTTTCCTGCTGATTCCCCAAGATATGAGAGTATTTTCTCATCCGGCACTAGCACATGAAGTATCCCTGCGATCAAAAACCCCATAAAAAGATAAGGAGACATTTCTAGGAAAAGCGACCAGGATTCAAATAAAATGCCATACAGGATAGATATTACAGATATTTCAGATATCAGTTTTCCATCTCCTTTGCGTGTTGCTGGCACATATCAATCAGTACGTTTACGTGCTCATCTGCCAGATGATATACAGTAAAACGGCCTTCTCTTTTGGTCCTTACGAGGTCTAGCTGTCGTAAGGTGCGCAAACTATGGGAAATAGCAGACTGGGATTGACCCAGGACATTTTCAATATCAGTCACACAAAGAGGGCCATGCTGCAAGAGTAAGAGAATTTGCAGACGAGTTGTGCATTGCAATGCTCCGAATATCTGACAGATACGGTTTATCACTTGTTCAGAGGGAAGAGCATTGGTCATGGTTTTAATGGCTGCATCATCCATACATGAGTGGGACATGTACATGAACATATGAACAATCATTCATATAATTAACCGTTCGACCTAGAAACTGAATAAAAAGATAACCATACACGTCACAATGAATAGAGAAAAACAATCTGCTTTGTGCATCTTCAACTCGAACATGGAAGTTCTGTGGACACCTTGGTAACAGCGGCTTTCCATAGCCATTGCCAGATCCTCTGCCATACGCATGGTGCCGTGGATCATTGGTACAGCCATTGAAGAAAACCCCCTAAGGGGGTGTCGATTCAGATCCATGCCTCTGGAAAACTGTGCTTGCAATATTTGTGACAAGTTCCCATACATAAGGGGTACAAAACGCATAGATATCGACATCATTATAGCAAGATCATAAGAAGATATACCCAGAAGGGAAAGAGGCAGTGGGCGCAGCATCCTTTCTATTCCCAGAGTCAGAAGAGCAGGACGTGTTGTTGAAAGAAGTAACGAAGCAAAGAGAACAAGGAGAACGAATCTAGAAATAACAAGCCCTCCTTTCCATATTCCTTCATAACTTATAGCCACTGGCCCTATAGAAACCAGGTCCTTTCCCCCTGAGGACATGGCCTGTACTGCGAAAATGAAGATGAAGAACAATAACATAGGACGAAGAGAGTTAAGATGATGCCTTATACCCAATCTTGTAAGCAGTGAGAGTGTAAAAAAGATACAAAAGAGCAAACCTATAGTCTTAAAAGTAGATGCCCTCAGCACAACAATACTTAGCAGCATTACTGAAATCAGTTTTGTGCGAGGGTCCAACCTATGAAGAATAGATTTTCCCGGCAGATAGGAAAGGAACAGTTCATTCATGTGCTGCACTCGTCCTTTTGATACGTATTATTTCCTTGAATGCTTCTTCTACATTGAAGATGCCATCATTCACCTCTAACCCGCATTTACGCAGCTCCCCCATCAACAAAGGAATATCCTGAATCTGTGAAGGTGTTGATAAGAAGTATTCTTCAGGAGTACCCGTAAATCTCAGCTTTCCACTCTCCATGGAAAACACCCTTGTGGCCAGGGGCAATATATGATGTATATTGTGGGTTACTACCACGACGGTGACACCGGTAGCACGAACCTGTTCCAATGCCTTGGATAACTCTTTTCTGCTTTTAGGATCAAGCCCTGTGAAAGGTTCATCAAGAACTAGATATTTAGGGCTTGCAGCAATGATACCGGCAAGAGCCACCAATCGCATATGCCCATTACTTAAACTGAAAGGCGATTTTGAAGCGATATTCTCGTCCAACCCTACCATTATTAAGGACTCTCTCACCTTTGAGCGCAGTTCTTGACCGGATACTCCAAAATTCAATGGTGCAAAAGCGACATCTTCAAACACCGTCCGTCCAAAAAGTTGCTGTTGAGGAAATTGAAAAAGCATGCTTACAAGCTTTCTGGCATGGAAAGATGTAGCATTGAATCCATCCACAGTTACTTTTCCAGAAAGGGGCTTTAAAAGACCATTAAAATGTTTTATAAGAGTAGATTTTCCTGAACCTATCTCGCCCATGATGACAAGAAATTCATTATCTTCTACCGTCATATTAATTCTTTCAAGCACCATTGACTCGAACTGGGTATTTCTTGCATAAGAGAACCTGACATTGTCTACAATGATCGGCATATTTCCTCCGCTAATGTAAGTGGAGACAATAGAGGACCATTCAGGTGGATGACACCAACATCTTCAAGCTTCAGTGCAAGCTCCAGTAAAGGGGGCAGCTCGAACAGATCATGGTCTAAACCGAGTTCTCTGATAACGGAAAGTGGCATTCCATCAGCTACTATTCTGCCCTGATCCATCACCAGAATACGATCTGCGATAATAATTTCTTCTGGCCGGTGGGTGATGTAAAGCAAGCCAATTCCTTTGTTCTTAAGAGAAATAACCATATTGAGCACTTCTGCACATGATCGTAGGTCCAGCATAGAACTCACTTCATCCAGTACCAGGAATTTAGAACCCATTGCCAGTGATCCCGCTATGGCTGCTTTCTGTTTCTGGCCACCGCTTAAAGAACTTGGAGAAATATGTCTGTACTTATCCATACCAGTGATTTCCAATGCCTCTGAAACTAACCTTTTGATATCAGCAGCTGGGAGGGCTAAGTTCTCTAATCCAAAAGCTATATCTTCTTCCAAAGTGCTCCCAATAAACTGCACATTAGGGTCCTGGAATACCATTCCTACAGCCTGCCTTATTCTCCAGAGGGAAGAAGGATCTCTAGTATCCATCCCCATTACTTTTACAGAACCAGCAGTGGGTCTTAAGAGGCCGTTCAAGTGCCTTGAAAGAGTGGATTTACCGCAACCATTGGGACCCACTAAAACAACGAATTCACCCGTTTCTAGCTCCAAATCTATGGAATCAAGTACATTTGTTCCATCTGGATAGCTGTATGAAAGATCCTCAATGGATATCACGTGCTTATACCTCGTACCGTGTAGCTATGAATGCAGCAATTAGCAATGTGATCAGATCGCCTATAATGAAAGGTAATACTCCTGCAACCATCGTTTGCTGGAATGTGAGATCAGCTACTTGCATAAGCCGAAAGGCACCGAAAATATAAATGATACACAAGCCAACGATCATATGCAGACTATTTTTCAGTAAAGAACGATGAGATATTGTTTCTGAGAACTTGCCGGTTACAAATGCTGCAAATATGAAGCCTATAAGATAGCCACCGGTTGGACCAAAAAGTACTCCCAATCCAGAAGATCCTCCAGAGAATACAGGAAATCCCACTATTCCGAGCAAAAGATACACTATCATACTGATAGTTCCCCATCGGCTACCCAGAATACAACCGGCAAGCAATACAAAAAATACCTGCATTGTCACCGGAACAGGCGTGATAGGAAGAGGAATCTTCACATATGCACCTACTGCTGTAAGAGAAGAAAATAGGGCAGCAAATACCATTTTTTTCAGGTCTGTTGTAGAACTTCCAGTATCTGAAGAGGGATTGTAAACCATGATATGAAAACAGGTTTACAATAGATTTAAACATTATCATTTGGGATGAACTTAAAAAAAGCCGAAATGAATTCGACTACAATAGAAGATAATAAAAAAATGAGAAAGGGCCTTACTCGCCCATTTCTGCACCAGGAGCTGGCATGCCTCCTGCGCCTAACTTACTCTTGCCGGAAGATGCAACGATATCATCGATCCTAAGGATCATAACAGCAGCTTCAGTAGCTGAGTTTATGGCCTGGGTCTTTACCCTCAGTGGCTCAATGACGTTCTCTTCCCACATATCAACGACTTTGCCGGTAAATACGTTCACACCAGCCCTCTTGTTACCCTTCTCGTGCTGGGAACGCATCTCAACAAGTATATCTATGGGGTCAAGTCCACCATTTTCTGCAAGGGTTTGCGGAATGATCTCCAATGCATCTGCAAATCCATTTACTGCAAGCTGTTCTCTGCCCTTAAGGCTTGATGCATACTGCCTGAGTTTCAGTGCAAGTTCTACTTCAGTTGCGCCTCCGCCTACTACTACCTTTCCATCTTCAAGGGAAACACCCACAACCCTTAATGCATCATTGAGTGCACGCTTTACACCATCTACGATATGAGTAGTTCCTCCGTGAAGAACAAGAGATGCGGTCTTAGTGTTCTTACAATCCATCACAAAGGTCATCTTGGTACCTTTGACCTCTCTTTCTTCGACATAGCCTGCATAACCAAGGTCCCCGACGAGGATCTCAGTGTCATCTTGGACAATAGTAGCACCTGTTGCCCTGGCAAGCTTTTCCATATCGCTCTTCTTGATCCTTCTGCATGCATAGATACCAGCCTTTTCAAGATAGTACTGGGCCAAGTCATCGATACCTTTCTGGCAGAACACCACAGTTGCACCTGTTTTGATGATGTTATCGACCTTTGCCTTGATCATCCTCTCTTCCTGGTCCACGAACAACTGCATCTGTTCAGGAGATGTGATCTTGATCTCAGCATCTTTCTCGGTCTTGTTGAACTCAATAGCGAAACTTGTCAACATCACCTTGGCGTTGTCGATCCTTTGTGGCATATTGGGCCTAACACGGTCCTTGTCTATTACAAGTCCCTTGATCAGCTCAGTGTCCTTGATACTCCCGCCTTCACGTTTCTCGATAGTAATGTCCTCAATATCGACCTTGTAGCCTGAATCTGTCTTCTCTGCTACAGAAAGTACTGCATCAAGAGCTAACTCCGAAAGGAAACCTTTGTACTCTCCTGCACCTTTGCCTGTAAGAGCAGTGGAAGCGATCTTCTTTAATGCCACTCTGTCTTCAGGTGAAACATCAACAGTGATAGTATTCAGGATCTCTTCACATTTTGTAGCAGCTTGCCGGTATCCACTTGTAATGACAGTGGGGTGGACTCCCTTGTTGATCAATTCTTCTGCCTTTGAGAGTAATTCCCCTGTAAGTACCGCTGCAGTGGTAGTTCCATCTCCCACTTCATCATCCTGAGTCTTGGACACTTCCACTACCATCTTGGCAGCAGGGTGCTCAATATCCATTTCCTTCAGAATGGTGGCTCCGTCATTGGTGATAACTATGTCACCCAATGAGTCTACAAGCATTTTGTCCATGCCTTTGGGGCCCAGTGTGCTCCTCACTGCATTTGCCACAGCCTTTCCTGCAAGGATATTGATGCTCAGAGCATCTCTACCCCTTGTCTTCTGATTCCTGTTACCTGCATAGTATGCTGGTTGTCCAGCCATTCGTGCTGCCAAATCATTAACCTCCTAGTAATAATTGAACGATCAATTTGAACATTGAAGTGCCTTTATCGAAGATGTTCAACACTCGATAGTTGAATCTAAATGCAAGCAGTTCTATATAAAGATAACCAGCGAGATATAAAAGGAAAAATGGAGATTATATGAGGAAAAGAGAATAAAATTAAAACTCCATTTTAGTGACAAACATGCTTAAACATATAACTTTTTGACATGAGTGATGATAGCGCGGTAAACATATTCCCTATAGTAAGCAGGATCGGGGATACTAAATAGAGCCAATCCGCCCACATTCCAAGCTACATTAGAGATGACCCTCTTCTGCTCCATCTCATCGACCATTTGCTTCACCTTGGAAATATCTTCGGCAACTTCCCTCCAATCCCCCTGATGAGCTGTGGAAGAAGCCATTTTAAGATTCAATTCAAATTGCTGTAAGGCAAATTGATATGTGTGTAACCATTGAATATCGTCTTTTTCTACCTTAGCCTTTCCAAGTCTTGCATCTTGAACAAGCTCCTTGATAAGTAACTCAAAATCTGAAGACTTAAAGTCTCTACAATCCAACTTATCCATGAACATTTTTATTTGTTCCATTACAAACACCCACTTATAAATGGGTACTGAAAGCAGATAAGAGTATCTAATACTCACTTTTTGTATAAAGTAAAAATCAATGAAAGAAAGAGCCTGTATCAAAACTATAAATACTATTTCTCTGAATGTTATTGTGGGGATATGAATGGAATTCAGAGAACTCTCTGATGATCAATGGAAGTTTATAAAGCCACACTTGCCACCACAACCAATTACCGGAAGAAAGAGAGCTGATGACCGTAAGGTCATCAATGGTATTCTCTTTGTTCTGATAACAGGTTGCAGATGGGGAGATATGCCAGCTATTTATGGTTCCCAGGCAACTGCCTGGAGAAGGCTGAAAAGGTGGTCAGAGGAAGGTATATGGAACGAGATAATGGAATCCCTTCGGGATTCCGCTTACCAGAAAGGTAAGTTCTCATTGGATACAGTGTGTATCGATAGCAGTTTCATCGAAACTAAAAAAGGGGAGATGACTCCTCGTACAACGGTCACAAGAAAAGAAAAGGCATAAAGATCCATGCATGTGTAAGTTGTGAAGGTTTTCCACTTACAATCCAAATATCTTCTGGAAAAGAGCACGATAGACAGCACTTCATTGAAGTTATGGAGGATATTAAGGTTAAGACCGATGGAAGACCAAGGACAAGACCTCTTGAAGTTCTGGCAGACGCTGCGTACGACGATACAGAAATCAGGCAGTACTTAAGGTCCAGAGCTATCAAAAGCAACATACCGATCAATACAAGGAACAGTAAAAGAAAGAAAAGAGGAAGACCTACTCGATTTGATGAAGAAACATATTATTACAGAGGAACTATAGAACGATTCTTTGCATGGTTGAAGATGGGATTTAGAAAATTAGCAAGTAGATATGAACGTCTTAATGTGGTTTTCAAAGGATTGTTAGATATTGCATGTTTCCTGTTGTGTTGGAAAAAGGTGTGAGTGAAGTTTTGAAATAGGCTCAAAGAAAGAAAGAAAGGCAGAGAAGATACAGCTCATGTTGTATCATTCTATATAAGTAAGCTAAAATGAGAAAAACAGTCTATTTACAGATTTCTTCGAACCAAAAACAAAACTTTAAATATGACCCCGGTCATTTATGACCTTAGTCATATTTTCTGTAATTCATTAATAATCAAAAAGGATAACATGTCCCTTCGTGAAAAGAAGAAAATCGAGACAAAGAATAGGATCTTTGAAGTATCGGGGAAATTGTTCAAAGAAAAAGGCTTTGAAAATACTACGATAGATGAGATCACAAAAGAAGCCGAGATTGCTAAAGGTACTTTTTTTAATTATTTTCCCACTAAAGAGTCTCTTATTTTATATTTCGCGGAACAAAAGGCAGAGTTGATCTACGACTTGACAGAGGACGAAGTTATGATCCACCTACCTACAAAGGAAAGGATCAAGAAGTTCCTTGTAGCGCTGGCTGAAAGCTACGAGAAGGACAAAGATCTCACAAAACTGCTGTTCATTGAATATAGAAGATACATAGAGATTTCGAGACCAGATATCAGTAAAGAGAGAAGCCCACATTACCGCCTGATCAAAGTGCTTCTGGGCGTATTAGAAGAAGGAATAGAAAAGGGAGAGGTAAAAGGAAACATTGATACAAGAATGGCAGCTGAAACGCTGAACGCAGTGTACTTTCACACTTTAATGGTGTGGCTGAAATCAGAGAATGAGTTCTCTTTTTCAAGAGACATATTTGCAAAGATCGATCTGTTATTCGAAGGCATAGGAGATTGATTATAATGATGGCTATAGAAGTTGAAAAATTAACTAAAGAATTTAACGGATTTGTTGCTGTAGATCATATTTCTTTTAGTATAAGGAGTGGAGAAGTATTCGGTTTGCTTGGCCCAAATGGAGCAGGTAAGACAACAACCATGTCGATGCTTTCAACTATGCTGAAACCAACTTCCGGGAAAGCATCTGTCAATGGCTTTGATATATTAAAAAAGGAAGATGATGTAAGGAAATCTATTGGCATTGTTTTCCAGGACCAGAGCCTTGATGAAGAACTCACTGCCTATGAAAATATGGATTTCCATGGCAGGCTTTACCGTATCCCAAAGGATTTACGGGAGAATAGGATTAAAGAGCTTCTAAAGCTTGTAGAACTTGATGAAAAAAAGAACAACTTAGTAAAAACATATTCAGGAGGAATGAGAAGGCGTCTGGAAATAGCAAGAGGACTGTTGCATGAACCCAAAGTGCTGTTCTTGGATGAACCAACCCTTGGCCTTGATCCTCAGACAAGGAATCATCTCTGGAACTATATAGATAGGCTGAACAAAGAAAAAGGTATCACAATAATCCTTACCACCCATTATATGGAAGAAGCAGACAAGCTTTGCGACAGAATAGCAATAATCGATAAGGGAAAGATTATCGCATTGGACACTTCGGAGAAACTTAAAGAAAGTATTGGTGGAGATGTAATTGAAATAACGTCCCAAGATAATGAAAAACTCCATTTGAGGATTAAAACATGTTCCTGGGTCAAACATGTAGACATTCACAATGGGTCTGTTACTATCAACCTCCAAAATGCAGAAAAGCATGTTGCTGAAATCGTAAATCTTGCATCTGAGAATGGGATTGAAATCGAATCGATCTCTATTCATAAGCCTACCCTTGAAGATGTCTTTTTGTATTACACTGGCAGGACCATGAGAGAAGAAGAGGCCAGTACCAAAGATCGCATGCGCATGATGCACAAGCCTCAGAGGAGATAAAATGGATATTGTATATACCATCTGGTTAAGAAGTGTAAAACGTTACCTGCGTTCCAAAAGCAGAATAATAGGCAGTTTAGGTATGCCCATATTCTTTTTGCTTGTTCTCGGCTTTGGGCTTAATTCCGTGGTCAGCCTTCCTGGTATGAGCCACGGGTATATAGGATTCATCATTCCAGGCATCATATCTATGAGCGTCCTGTTCACATCGGTATTCTCAGGCATACAGATAATATGGGATAAACAATTTGGATTCTTGAAAGAAACATTAGTCGCACCAGTGACCAGAATGGAGATCATGCTGGGGCAAACAGTAGGAGGAGCTACGACTTCTCTTATCCAGGGACTCATAATACTCGTAATCTCGTTATTCTTAGGACTGAAGATCAGCAGCATCCCGGGATTCGCTCTGGCAATTTTATTCATGATATTGATAGGGCTTTCCTTCACTGCATTTGGCATTGCCATTGCATCCAGAATGGAGGATATGCATGGTTTTCAGCTCATAATGAACTTTGTCATATTCCCGATCTTCGGACTTTCCGGGGCACTATTTCCCATAGATAGCCTGCCATCTTGGCTAAGGTCCCTGACCATGCTGGATCCGCTGACATATGGAGTAGAAGGAATTAGATATGGACTTCTCGGCACTTCCCAGATAGATCCATTAGTGAGTTTCGTAGTACTCACTGGTTTTACAGCATTCATGATCATATTTGGAGCCTACCTGTTCCGAAAGATCAGCATCTGAAGCCAAAATAGATGAATTGAAAACAGCCATGTTCCCAGAAATTTTATTCATGGAACATGGCAGGTACTTTTTTAATATTACATCTCTGCAGGAACCGGCTCTGCTTCGGAGATTAATTCTTGTTTCACACCCAACCTGCTCTCATGCTGGGAATAGAACCAGAGAGGAATGAAAAGACACAGGGCAAAAAAACCTATTCCTGTAGTGTTCCATCCAAGTTCGAGACTGTTGAGGTATATGATACCAACCAGGAAGAAAGGGATGTTCAGGATGGCAGTGACAAATGCTACATATTTCCATCCACGTGGGGCTTTGAATGGCCTTTCTAGCTTTGACAGTTCCGGATCATTTCTCACTTTTACATAGGTATATAGACTGATACCATTAGCACATATATATCCGATAGCAGAAGCAGCCAGAATGGCAGTTGGAGTTCCAAGAAGGATCAAACACATATTGAAAAGAGCGTCTGCAATCATGGCATTCATAGGATGCCCATGTGAGTTGAGCTTGCTGAAAACAGCGGGCAGGTTTCCTTCAACTGACATCGAATATATTGACCTCGCAGAAGATAAGAAAGCGGTCTGTATAATAAGAAGCATTGCGCCTATCAACATAATTATAGAAATGGTAGCTCCTATAGGCCCCAAGGAAAGATTGGCAAGAGGGAGCATAGGAGAAATAGGCTCTGCAAGAACGCCTTCAACTCCCAACGTACCTATGACAGAAGTCTGTACAAGTACATAAAGAACAAGGCAAATAGCACCGCATACGAACAAAGCCTTTGGGGTATCAGTATTGGGCTTCTTGTACTCTGGTCCATAGATAGCTGCAGTTTCCCATGCTGCTGCACTCCATTCAGCCATTGCGAAAAGACCAAGAAGAATCAATATATGCTCAATGTCCCAACTCCAGTCTGTAGGGAACCAGGAATTAGTAATGTTTGATATATGGAAGTCGCCAGTAACAAATGGTGCGATGGTGATGATCATCAATGGGACCAGTGAGATCAGAGCGAGAATGAAACCTGCCTTAGCTCCATTCTTAAGCCCTTTGGAATTGATTACTGCAAGAGAACCAAAAATGACCGCTCCGACAATTAAGGAAAGAAGGGTTTCTGAAACAGAACCTAAAGCCGGTATAAGACCTTGAAGATAACTGGAAATGAGAATTGCGTAGATAGCAAGCACAGGACTCCAGCCGAACCAGTAACTCCAGGCGCTAAAGCCACCTATGAATTTACCTACCTTGTATTTTTTATTATCGCCATTTTTCGCAGACGAACCAAAAACAGTTTGAGTATAACCCGGCAACCCTGCAGCTTTTGGGAAAACAGTGGCCAATTCCCCATATCCAAGGTTCTGCAAAAAACCTAGTAAAATAGTTGCTGCCCAGATAAATATTGCAAAAGACCACACATAACTAGTAAGATATCCTATTGAAGGAAGTATTAATAAAGGAACACCCAACGCAATTGCAAGCCCCTGCTTCCAGTCAATTGTTCTTTCGAGTTCCTGCGGCTCACAAATGACCTTGCTGCACTGAACTCCATGCTCCCAATCGATTCCAGATGGGGGATTGTTTGTTTTATCATCCAACCTAAACACCTCATATTTGTATTTTCTGTATCCACCTACCTTCTGTCGTACGTACTCGGAAGTCAGCAAGCTACTACTGATCAAATAGTATAAATAGATTGCTATTGTAGAGATATGAGTATAAATAATTTACGCAAACCTAATAAAGAATATGATTCAACTTAATGTTAACCTTGAAGAGAGAAGAAAAAAGAAAATGAGGAGGAGGAGGAGGAGTTTTTGAAAAACAAAGCTCATTGAAAACAGGTTGCTTGAAAACAGGTCACAAAGCAATGGAGATTAATATTTCTTATGCCTTTACAAGGCAAAAATATAAAGGGGATCAAATTTGTACACCGATTCAACTGAAAGTAATATCAAACGAATGGTGCCTCTACTGGCATTGTTAACGGCTTTTCCTGCATTTTCTACAGATATGATCCTGCCAGCTATTCCAGCCCTTGCCGTTATGTGGAATAAGCCCCTGGCAGTAGTTAACTTGATTCTTATTTGCTTTTTCGTCACCTATGGATTTTTCCTGCTTTTTTACGGGCCTATTTCAGACAGATACGGCCGTCGAAGACCTTTAATTGTGGGAATTTCGCTGTATATATTTGCCAGTATGCTATGCGCTGTAGCAAACAGTGCAGCTATGCTGATAGCATTTCGTATACTACAGGCTGCTGGAGCTGCGGCTAGTGCATCCCTATCCATGGCAATGACCAAAGATATCTTTTCAGGCAAGGAAAGAGAAAGGATACTAGCTTATATAGCGGTCATCATGGCCTTGGCCCCCATGTTCGCCCCCATCATTGGAGGTTGGATTTTGGCATACCTTTCATGGCATTGGATATTTTTTGCCCAGGGAATAATGGGTGCTATAGGTCTTCTAGGCGTTATCAGAACACCCGAGACTCTAAAAGAAGCATCAGAAACTCCCCTATCAAGGGTTATGTATTCTTATAGCAAACTGTTGCTTAACATAAAATATGTGATCATGGTCCTTGTTATGTCCGTAAGCCTTTTACCACTATACAGTTTCATCGCCGGTTCGTCTGCCATCTATATCAACGGATTTGGCCTAAACGAGCAAAATTTCAGCTATTTCTTCGCTTTTAATGCTCTGGCACTGATGGCAGGATCAATATCATGTCTGAAACTGGCAGAAAGAACGAACTCCAAACACCTGATTACTGCAGGTTTTGTTGGTATAGTGCTGGGAGGTGCACTTATTCTTATCATCGGCCAACATGGCCCATGGAGTTTTGCGATCCCCATGGCTATGATTACATATTCAATAGGGATAAGCAGGCCTCCGAGCAACCACTTGGTACTTGAGCAGGTGCGTAGAGATGCAGGCTCCGCATCCTCCCTGTTAATATTCACATACTTTACTCTTGGAGCTGTGGGCATGTGGCTGGTATCACAGAACTGGCTTGACAGGATACACATATTGGGTACTATTGCTTTAACCTGTGGTGTTCTTGTACTACTGACCTGGCTTGTTTTGGAGAAAAAAGGTATTGGAAGTGCATGAAGCAATTTCAACCCAAGATTGCATTTTTCTCTGAAAGTAAGTATACTATGGAAAATCAGTAAAAAATAAAAAAAAAAAACGATCCCGGAGGGATTCGAACCCCCGACCCTCGGGTTAGAAGCCCGATGCTATATCCTGGCTAAGCCACGGGACCTGTAGGGAGTATGTGATAGATGTTTATGCATAAAAGCCTTTTGTATGATTCTGCTAAATTCCACCTTAAAGGGTCGAAATACAAATATACAATAGGTTCACATGAATCCTACATCAATTCATATTGAGGTTCTACAATGAGCGAACTGTTTATTTATTGCAACGGTGAATACGTTCACAAATCAAAAGCTACTGTTTCTTTATTTGACCATGGTTTCCTGTATGGCGATGGTGTCTTTGAGGGCATTAGAGCTTACAACGGACGTGTCTTTAAATTACATGAGCATTTAGACAGGCTGTATGATTCTGCAAGGGCAATAGCATTGGAAATCCCCATGTCTAAGGAGGAGATGGGAAAGGTTATTTTAGATACCCTACGCAGGAACAAACTCAGAGATGCTTATATCAGGCCTCTGGTTACAAGAGGAGTTGGAGACCTTGGTCTTGACCCCCGCAAGTGCCCTAAGCCCGGAGTATTCGTCATTACACAGCCCTGGGGAGCTATGTATGGAGACCTATATGAGGTTGGACTCACGGGAGTTACGGTTTCAGTTCGCCGCAATGCAGCCGATGCACTATCGCCTAACATCAAATCCCTTAATTACCTGAACAATATCCTGGCAAAGATAGAAGCTAACGAAAAAGGAGGCGATGAAGCCATATTCTTTGATAGCAACGGATACCTTTCCGAAGGTTCTGGAGACAATATATTTATTATCAAGAATGGAAAGGTTTACACACCACCTACTATCAACAACCTCAAAGGCATTACAAGAGCTACTGCAATTGAACTGCTGGAAGAGATGAAAATACCCATCTCGGTGGAAAATCTTGGGATGTTTGACCTATATACTGCAGATGAGATCTTTGTTACAGGCACAGCTGCAGAGGCAGCTCCATTGGTAAAAGTGGATGGCCGGAAGATCGGAACCGGAAAACCTGGCCCTATCACCAAAAAGATGGTAGAAGCCTTTGAAGTAATTACTCAAAATACAGGTACACCCATTTTTGAGGAATAAATCCTCTTTTATTTTCCACTTTTTCTCAAAAACATTAATACCGATTAAACTAATATCACTTATATATAATAGATTGTATTAAAATTGGTGTTACCATGGAATCTGTACCTGACAAAGAAAAAGTGATATTAGAAAACTTAAAGTACCTGAATGACTCTGTGATTGCTATATTGCTTCTAATGCCTGTGACATTAGTCATTGCTTTTGAGGCACTTGACTCTACAGAATCGCTTAAATGGCTTTCCATTGCAACCTGGTTAGTATACATATTTGGCCTATGGTATGTGGCTTCCAGGGTTTTCAGACTCAACAATAGGATATTAGAACACCTAAAGGAGTGAACCTGTTGGAAAGGGAGCAAAAGGAATTTAGAGAACTCACATCCTCAGAAGAAGCACGCCGTATAATTAATAGTATCAAGATAAGGCCAGCACTCAAAACCTTGCCTTTGGAACATGCAAACGGACACATTCTAGCAGAAGATATATTTTCAAGTATCGATGTGCCTGCCTTTGACAGATCAGTTAAAGATGGTTTTGCAGTACAGGCACAGGATATATACAAGGCTACCGAAATAGATCCTGTAACATTGAAGATAATTGGATCGATTGCAGCTGGCAGTGTATCAAATATTGTCCTTGCCCCTGGAAAACTTATGGAGATAGCCACAGGTGCACCAATACCAGAAGGCGCAGATGCTGTAGTAATGGTAGAACACACAACAGTAGAAGATGGCAATATACTAGTACGCAGGGCAGTGCACATAAATGAGAACATTATGCGTACTGGCGCTGACATAATGAAAGGGGAACGTGTACTGCGCAAGAATGTGCGCATCGGCCCACGGGAAATTGGAGTGCTTGCTTCTATAGGCATCAGCACGGTCAAAGTAAAAGAGCTGAACGTGGGTATAATTTCCACAGGTGATGAACTTGTTCAACCCGGATTGAAATTGAATACTGGGAAGATATATGATGCTAACTCCTATGCTGTAGCTGTAAGTGTAGAAGAATGCGGTGCAAACCCCATAATATACGGAATTGTAAAGGATGACGAACGTGCAATGTCAGAAGTTATCGATCGCGCATTAAAGGAATGCAACATGGTACTCACCTCCGGTAGTACTTCTGCAGGCGTGGGCGATGTCATGTATAAGATAATAGCTGAAAAAGGCAGAACATTATTGCATGGAATATCAATAAAACCTGGAAAACCGGTAGTAATAGGTATTGTTGGAAATATACCGCTTATAGGACTTCCGGGCAATCCTACTGCTGCACTTTCCATATTTAATGAGTTCATAGCTCCCCTCATATATCATTCTCTTGAAACCACCTCACCATTCAAAACAAAAGTGCAGGCTGTCCTGGGAACAGGTATCAAGTCCGAAGGTAGGAAGGAACTTTACCCTGTGGGACTTGTAAGAGGTAGAGTATACCCTGCAGACAAAACATCAGGAGCTATTACTACCCTTGCAGAAGCCGATGGTATCATCGAAATCAAAGAGGAGACCGAATATCTGGAACCCGGAAAAACAATAGATGTTACGCTTTTTGGGAATATAACACCCATTGACCTCATGTTCGTCGGGGGGCAATGCCCTGCTATTGATCTTCTGGAAGACCTAACAGGAATGAACTTCAGAGTAATAAGCATGGGTTCCAGCCGTGGATTAAGTGCCATGGCTGACAGCATAGCTGATGTTGCAGGCATCAATGTAGCTGGACCAAAAGAATACAATCTGGAAGCTATCAGAAGTATGGGCATCCATAATGCAGTGTTGGTAAAAGGGTATAGACGGGAACAGGGATTGATAGTGCATCCTGAAAGCAACATCAAAAACCTTGAAGACCTGCCTGGAAAAAAACTGGCAAACCGCAACAGGGGTTCAGGCACCCGGGCGTTGCTGGATAAACTGCTGGAAGAATTGGCTATTAAAAAGAGCATCACAAAAGCAGAGCTTGTAAAGATAATACCTGGTTACAACTCCGGCTTAAAGACACACAGAGCAGTATGTGAAGCCATAATCAGTGAAAAAGCAGAGGTAGGATTTGGAATAAGGCCCTTTGCAGAAACAATGGGACTTAAGTTTATACCTATTACTGTAGAAGATTTTGATTTCCTTATTAATAGAGAGATAATGGATATTTCACAGGTAAAAAGCCTTCTTGCAACTCTACGATCACCTGATTTTGCCAAGGAGTTGCCGCCTGGAATAATTACCTATGAAAGAACAGGCGAAATAATAGATAGCATATAATGATGATGCCGCATTTTTGCGTATAAGAGACATAATGTAAACAAAGGCCCAAGGAATTGGATAATACTAAATTTTTTACAGATTTGATTTAAAGATTAGCAAATTGTATCTATACGTAGGACATATAGATAATATTGGAGATTAGGTAAAAATGGTTGTTAACTATTGTAGAAGCTTGTCAATTTTTGGCCTCCAATACTTTACAGTTATCATCCCCGCAGAATATGCGTTTATATGGATCAAGAGATAAGTGCCACCACCTAAATACCACCCAACTTCCAAATAGATCCACTCTGCGGGGATAATTAGAACCCAACAGCAGACAAAAAAGAAAAAGAAAAGTTAAGATCACTGTTTATGCAAAGGGGTGATGAGCGCTGTTCTTTTTTGCGAGTGCGTCTTCAACAGTGGGTTTTCCACTTACAGCACGTTTAATTGCAAGTTTTGTTGCTTCGTAATTGAACTTGTACACTTTATCTTTGTCTTTTGCATCCCACTCAACAAATACAGAAACAATTATTAAGAGATTTTCTGCCTCTTCTTTGGATATTAGACCCTCTTCTACACTGTCCATTACAGCTTTTGCAATGGATGCCTGGGCAGATCCGAATATCAGGGCAGCCTGAGATACATTCTTGATAGTTACTTTGTTTACCATTAGAGTTGCAGGCTTTGTAGCAACATTTGGTTCGAGTACTGCAAGCAAAGGTGTGTGGCCCTGTGAAGGAGTTGCAAGAGAGGTCATGAAAGCAGATTCTACCGCCCCTCCTTTGGGACCTATTACCAGATCTATATGGGCTATCTCAGGCCCTTCGCCTATCAATGCTTCGCCTATCAAGCTTTGTGTAATTTTTACCATATTATCCTCCTCAACTTGCAGAAATCAATTAATCCAAAGATATGAATTAAAGCAGTTCCAAGAGTTATATAACAATTTAGTCTGAAGATATTCCTGCAAAGTTGCAGTTAGAGATAACAAAAAGGTATTTAAATATCTATTCAAAGTACTCGGTGACTATGCATTAATTGTAATTGGTAAACTATTGAATATCCCCTATAGAAATCCTTGGGACTCACATACAGGATAAAAGTAAAAAATGCTAGTCTGAATAAAGAATGACTCTTCTGAGTCATTCCAGTATATTATAATAATATTCCCCTTTAGACCTCTGCTCTCGGTCAAGGCGAGAATCGGGCTTGTTAACCCTGGGCCTTTGAGTATCTTCATCACGACGGAATGTGATATTGAGATTAGAAAGGAATTTGTTCATACCATCATGCATACTTAATGGGGAATGAGCCTTACCATGTACAGCCGGTTCACCCTCGAAAACGATCAGCCTCTCGCTAAGCATGTCTATCATATAGATATCATGGTCTACTACCATGGCGGTTTTACCGTTATTCTCAGCAAAGCGCTTTATCACTTTCGTGACCATTGAACGTTGTTCTACATCAAGGTGGGCACTTGGTTCGTCCAGAAGATACATATCCGCATCACGGCACAGACAAGCTGTTATAGCTACCCTCTGCAATTCACCACCACTTAGTTCGGGGATGGAACGCTCATATAGTTTATCAAGACCTAAAGGCTTTACCACTTCAGTCTGGAAGTAACTGCTATCGAACTTACGAGATATACCCCGCAAGAAAAACTGCACCTGCATGTGAATATCCGCCTTGATATACTGGGGTTTATAAGATATACTGATATTCATATCAAGTTTACCTTCGTCGGGTTCTACCTCCCCTGCAAGCACTTTCATGAACGTGGACTTACCAATACCGTTAGGCCCGACTATACCCAGCACTTCACCCTGCTTAATAGAACCTGCATCTGTTTCCAGAGCAAATCCTTCCGTGTATTTCTTTGAGAAACTACTGTAATCCACCAAGGTATCGATCTCAGTTTCATTCCTTGGTGGGTGAACCTCGAAGGAGATAGCTTCGGGACGGACACGCACGTTCTCCTCGGGAAGATAACCTTTTAGATATTGGTTAATTGCTATACGTACACCTTTTGGAAGAGTCACGACACCATACCCTCCGGGTTCACCATAAGCAACATGCACCACATCTGCCAGCATATCCAAAATAGCAAGATCATGTTCCACAACCAGTACAGCCTTTTCCTGTGCCATCTCCTGGATGAGCTTGGCACAGTTGATACGCTGGTATATATCCAGATAGGGACTTATCTCGTCGAAGAAATAGAAATCAGCATCTTTGGCCGCACATGCAGCAATAGCGACTCTCTGGAGCTCGCCACCACTTAGTTCTGTGATATTGCGGTCAATTATGTGTAAAAGATCTAGGCGTTCTACCAGCTCATCCATAACTCCCCTATCATCTGTCTTGGCAAGCAGATCAGATGTCTTTCCCTTGAAAGCCTTGGGAATGAGATCTACATACTGGGGTTTCTGGGAAACCTTAAGAGTGCCATTGGCAATTGCCTTGAAGTAATCATGAAGAGCTGTACCTGCATAATGTTCCAGTACCTTCTCCCAAGTACCGCCCTCTTCTCCAAAGTTGGGCACAAGCCTTCCTGAAAGAATTTGCACCGCAGTACTTTTACCGATACCATTTGGACCCAAGATACCAGTAACTCTTCCTTTTTGTGGAACAGGCAACCCATAGAGTGCAAAGCCATTTGGACCATAGCGGTGAGTTGGGAATTTGAGGGCCTCGGGCAGACCAATAATCATGATAGCATCAAAAGGACAACGGTTTATGCATATACCGCAGCCTACACATAACTCTTCCGAGATCAGCGGTTTACCGTCCTCTGCAAAGATGATTGTCTCGTCACCTGTTCTTACTCTGGGGCAGTACTTTTCACATTCATGACTGCACCTTCGCGGCTGGCACCTGTCCTTGTTAAGTATAGCTATTCGCATTTTAATCACTGGTCAAGAAAAGATAAAATATAGAAAATTGTATTAGTTCAGGAGAAGAGTCCATGTCACAAGGCAGAAGTCCACCACAAGGAATTCCACATAGAACCAATCCTTGAAACCAAATTCCTTGGCATCAACCTTTATGACGGGATAAATTAGCCTCTGGATGTAATATGCCAGAATGGCAACGATGGTAATAACAGCATACCATTTTGTTTCAGTGCCCATACCATATTGCATATTAGCAAGGACACCGGCAAGTATTCCCAGAATAGAGGCAACCGCTGTCTTGATAATACCCTGAATATGTGCTTTCCTTTTTTCCTCCGGAGTCCTTTGCTTCACATTAAGGATCCCTTTTGCAGTTTCCTGCTTTACCTCGGATACATCCTGGGTAGTTATTTGCTTATTTTTACCGGATGGTTGCCTGGTTGCTTTTTTCAATGGCTATATCTCCTGAAAAGATCAATGGAATGGATAGTATAGAAGGAAGTTACTTATATAAAGCTTTATATGCGCCAACTAATTAACTAAACTAAATAAAGTCATTGCTCAGGACATTGGTTATTTTATCTATGGATATAGCATCAAGACCTAGGCAATTAAGATGAGCAGCAAACTTCCCTGGCCTATGACCGCCCGGATGATAGACGACTGTAAACTCAGGATTTATCCAGCGGACCATATCTGTAAGACCCCTTACATCCAGATGATCACTGATCTGTATAGATGGATACCTGAAATCTGATCTGCCACTCATCACATACTTTGATGTGTGCCATGACAGCCGATCCAGGTCCCACGGAGGAACAACACACAGAGTATTACCGCCAGCCTCTCCCAGACCAACAACGTTCCCGGCATTTTCCAGCATGCATCGTGTTAGTTCCAGAGACTGGGCTTCCATTTCAATAACATCGCCATACCCAAGCGACCTTACCAATTCAACAACTCTCTGAGCTTTACCGAACGCATAAGCACCAAGAGCAACACAGGAGTTATCCCTGAGCAACTGCTCAAGACCTTCTATATCATCCTCGAAATAGCACGTAGTATCCCCAGGATCTCCGTAATTGGCCTCAGTTATCAGCACATCACACTTGGGGAGCATGGAATAGTCCTTCACATCACCTGTAACAAGAATACGTGTACCCACCTCATTTTCCCAGTAGAATGCTGTGGACCCGGGAGTATGGCCAGTAGGAAATGTCTGAACTGTGACACCAGCAACCTCTATGGAATCACTGACACCCATAGTGATTCCCTTGTATGCTTTACCATAGCGAATCTCAAGTGCCTTTGCAGTTTTATCCGAACAAAGGGAATGCTCTGAGAGCATCGCAGATTTCCCATTGTGGTCAGAATGAGCATGAGTTATAAGATACACATCTGGCTGTAGGCATTTGTTCGGGCTTCGGGTAGTATCTATAGAAAAAGTAACTGGTTTCCCTTCATCCGACATAAACCTTAGAGAAAGATGGGGTTTAAAACCCCCGCGCGAGTTGGTCTGGCGAAAAGCCAATATTCCCATATCAATAAGCTTTCGAAGCATAATGACCATGATATACTGGCTTGCAATGTATAATTCTAAAAAATGCCTGAGAAATTAGTTCACAGCACCTTTTTGAGTTCGGAACTTAGTACATCTGCAGAAGTTACGCCAGTGAAACGCTTGAGCACCTGACCATCTTTTTCTATGACAAGTGTAGGTACTGCCTGTACCACGTACTTCTTTGCAAGGTCCCGGTTTTGATCCACATCTATGATCTTGAACTCTACCTGGTCCTTGAACTTCTGTTCAACCTCTTCAAGAATAGGTTTCTGCATTCTGCAGGGCCCACACCATGTAGCACTAAAATCCATTAATATTGGTTTGCTCACTTTATCACCTTCAGATATACGGCAAAGCACAAGCCTTTTTGAATATTCTCGGTGGACAAAAAGTGCCCGTCTTAGAGGAGTTCACTGGCTGCCATAAGAGCAGTTTTCAACGGTATTGTAGAACCCCTGCAAAACCATTGCTTGCTTTCCATAAATACCTTTCGCAGGTTAACTAACTGTCCTCCCAGAGAAACAAGAGATCATGTCCGATAAATCCTTGCTGTAAGATCCAGAGGAGGGGTATAATAGGGAGCAGATATGACAATGATATCTACTAGTGCTGCATAATCAGGAATGTCCTGGGCGGAGATACCTCCTACAGCTATCCGAAGGTTAGGATTCTCCTCCTTAAGCAAAGGAGATAGCCTTTGAATATCTTGAGGAGATAAATGGTCAAGTAGCAGCAGATCGGCGATTTTTGCATACCGTAGTGCTTCTTCTTCGTTTCTGGGTTCGATCTCGATTCTGCGCACAGCTTTCATTTCAGTTAGATCTCCAACCACGCCCAGATGGTTCTGACTGATAAGGATGGAATCACTTAGGGAATTGCGGTGATGATCACCACCACCTGCCCTCACTGCCTGTAGTTCGAACCGGCGCATACCCGGATGGGTCTTCCTACTGGTTGCGATAAGAACATCTTTGTTGACCTTTCGGGCAGTTTCCACGTACAGGCGAGTAGTGGCAGCAATGGCACAAACCATAGAAAGGAAGGTCTGTGAAATACGCCATAGTTTGAAAAGCTGGCGCAGATCACCTTTTGCCTCAAAGACCACATCATGCGGATTGAACTCCCCGCCTTCACGCACATGTGCAGTAACCTCAAGACCTTTTTTCCGATAGAAAGCTGCAAGCTCTTCCACACAAGCCGCTACGCCATGTTCCCTTGACATGATACGCAATCTGCCGTTACCTTCTATGCCAAGAAGATCCACAGTCTCATCGCCATAGGGACAGTCTTCATCAAGATAAAGGTCAAACAGGTCCATAAACAAATTTCCTATTGTATTATATTGCTAACGTTTTTACACTTTTCTTTTACGGAAGATTGAATCCGTAGGATATTAAAATAACCCTTAAAGTGAAGAAAGCTTGCTGATCACATTATAGGTTTCTCCCCTATAGTGGTCAAGAACACATTTTATTTCTTTTTAATGATGGCCTGCAAAGAGAAAATCTGCAAATATTTAGTTGGAACTACTCACTTTTGGGTAAGAAAAGGAAGACCAGCTAATGTAAGCAAAATTATCAAAAGAAACGATACACCACTTGTTAATTATTTTGGAAATAAAAAAAGGCGAGGAGGTTTAATCCTCAAGTGTGGAAACGTCTCCTGGGTCCATGCCAAGTTCTTTAGCGCGAAGGACACGCCTCATGATCTTACCACTGCGGGTCTTGGGAAGTGAATCCACAAAGTCGATCTCTGATGGCATAGCAATGGGACCAAGACTCATTCTTACATGATATATTAGTTCTGACTTCAGTTTTTCACTTGGAGTGTAACCTACTCTTAGGATCACAAAAGCCTTCAGAATTTCCCCCTTAAGTGGATGTGGCTTGCCTATGACAGCAGCTTCTGCTACTGCAGCATTGGACACAAGGGCACTTTCCACTTCAGCACTTCCGATATTGTGACCAGCAACTATTATCACATCATCAGAACGACCAAGGATCATGATATACCCATCATCGTCCTTTACTGCCAAATCGCCTGCAGTGTAATATTTCCCAATGGTTGTCCAGTACTGACGGTAACGCTCATCGTTGTTATGGACAGTCCTCATCATTGAAGGCCACGGTTCTTTAATAACAAGGAAACCACCCGTACCGGCTGGAACTGGAACTCCATTCTTATCCACCACGTCAGCCACTACCCCAGGAAGAGACTTACCTATAAAACCAGGCTTCATTGGCTGCCCCGCCATAGTTGTGATCATGTGCATACCTGTTTCTGTCTGCCACCAAGTATCCACAATGGGACAACGCTCCTTCCCGATAACATGATAATACCATTCAAATGCTTCAGGGTTCAGAGGCTCTCCGACAGAACCCAGCAGCCTAAGGGAACCCAGGTCATATTTATTCGGCCAATCTGCACCCATGCGCATGAACATCCTGATGGCTGTGGGCGCAGTGTAGAATATAGTGACGTCAAACTCGTCTATGATACTCCACCATACTCCTGCATCAGGATAATCTGGTGTGGATTCCGTGATAAGGACAGTACCTCCGTTCAGCAACGGTCCATATATGATATAACTGTGCCCTGTGATCCACCCTGGGTCAGCTGTACACCAGAACACATCATTGTCCCGCAGATCGAAGACATTCCTGGTGGAGTAGTAGGCACCTACCATATAACCACCGCATGTGTGTACTATACCCTTTGCAGGTCCTGTAGTCCCGCTTGTGTAAAGAATGAACAGAGGATCTTCCGCATCCATTACTTCAGGTCCACACTCGGGTATATCACTAAGCATCTCATGATAGTCAACCTCCATTTCCGAATACAATTCCATTGGAGGAGTCATTCTACGTAGCACGACTATCTTTTCCACACTTGGGGCATTCACAACAGCCTCTTCAACTATGGCTTTTAGCTCCACACGCTTACCACGCCTTATTGTTGCATCCGCGGTTACAACTATCTTAGCATTTGAATCCTTGATACGGGAATTGAGGGCCTGTGTCCCGAAACCTGCGAACACAATAGAATGAATGGCACCTATGCGAGCACATGCGAGGGTTAAAATGATCTGTTCAGGCACAAGAGGCATATAGATGCATACAGCATCACCCTTTTTTACACCCATGGATTTAAGGCCGTTTGCACACCTCATGACTTCACGGTATAATTGCCTGTAAGTGAAAACCCGCTCCTCTCCTCCATCGCCTACCCAGATGATAGCCACTTTGTTTTTCTTACCGTTGTGTACATGACGGTCTAGACAGTTCTGAGTGATGTTGAGCTTTGAGTTCACGAACCAACGTGCATAAGGATGGTCCCATTCCATCACTTTATCCCACTTTTGCATCCATTTCAGTTCGTTAGCTACTTTTTCCCAGTAAGCTTGAGGATCTTGAATGAATTCGTTGTAGACTGCCTCATAATCCCCCATCCGCACAGTTTCCTTGATGGATGGGTCAGGATAATACACCTTACTTTCCATTTTTACATCGAAATCTTCAGCCATGAGTTTCACCTGGTTAATTAAAAAATACCTCATTTATTCATGCAATGGCGAGTCATAAGATGTCAGTCCACCTAATGTCCAAAATCCGCATTGTTGGAAAATAACACAGCTTTTGGGGCAAACTGGCAGAAGGGTTATACACGCACATTCTACATAATTAATCGTGTATAATGAGAAAAATAGTATAAATCTGTTGTGGCCACACGAAGCCAATAATAAATGTTTAAACAGAAGGAGTAATGATAAAGAATGAAATGCAGGCAAGAATAAAAAATTATGCAGAGAGGGCTAAAATAGCCTCTGCAAGGTCACCCTTGGCATCCTCAAGAGCCTTCCTTGCCTTCTCTTCAGAAACTCCTGTCTGTTCAGCCACCAGCCTCACATCATCATCAGGGATTTCTAACTTGCGTGGAACCTTTTCCGGCGTGCCTACAACCTGATAGGTATCGGCTCCCTGCGCATTCATTACTGTAACATTAGCATCATTGAAAACTATATCCACATCCGGTGTCCGGATAATTACCTGCTCCACATTAGAGATCTCATCGACGCTAATTCCCATCTGCTTCATCATCTGTTTCATTTTGGCAGGGTTCACACCTCTACCGCCTACGCCCGGAAACATATGTCCACCTCTAAAATTATTAAAAAAATAAAGAAATTAGTGGCATCCGCCGCCACATGGACCGCAGCCGCCAGATGTCTTAGGAGTATCAATGATAAAACCGCTGCCATTTGGACCATCGACGAAGTCAATAGTTGCATCTGACAGACCATCAGCATCGTTCTTGTTCAGGACGATCTTGATACCCTGGCTATCTACAGTGATGTCATCTTCCCCAAATTCAGTGTCAAGAGACATACCGTACTGCACACCACAGCAACTCATACCTGCAACGAACACTCTTAGTGCATGGTCTGCCTTGTTCTCGGACTCAAGTAGTGACTTGATCTCTGATGCCGCCTTTACCGTTATATCTACCATGTCTATCACTCTTTGTTTATTCTAATTACTGTCAGTACCTATGGACTAAACAGTAATACCTTTATATGTAGTTATGGTATAAAAGTTATTCGCAATAGTGCGAACAAACTTTGTTAAATAAACTCTACATCATCGTCTACAGGATGAGTAAGCACCTCAGCCGTATGTGCATTCAGCTCTACTGAATTCCGTGGCCCTTTTACTTCCCATATCGGCACGTAGATGAGGTCTATTTGCAGATTAATATCTTCAATAGCAGGCTTGAATCTCTTATGTTCTGAGATTATAGCTTCACCCTTTGTATCATCAAAACGAAGGTCTTTTGTATGCTCATCTATCAGCATATTAAGAATTGAATCCTTAGCTTGTGTTTGAGTTATTATTTGAGTCTTAAGTTCATACTCATTATCTGGAAGTTCCAGTACATCGCTCACTTCATTAATAGCAATATTACTGATGTTGCCGTTCAATGCATTAAGATATCCTACACCTTCACCAGAAATATCGATGATTTTAGACTTATACTTCTTCTCTACCTTAAGAGAATAAGAATACCTCCAGAAAGGAACAAGCTTAAGGATAACAGCCTGTACAGTTTGCACATGGGGTTTACCCATCACAGAAGCACGATCCTTTGTTAGCTTAAGAGGAGCAGCCTGAAGTTCCAGATTCACAGAATTAATGGTATGTGTAGGGGCTATAACTTGAGCAAAAGGAGATGCAGGCGTTGTAGAATGATACGAAGGAGTAGCATTTTCCCTTGCTGGCATGGCTGCTCCCCTAAAAACGTTAGAAAATGAACGTGGTTCAGAAGTTTCACAAGAATATCCGTTAGAATATGCAGATGGCGTCCTTACAAGCTCAAGCTCACTTGCAGTTCCTTCAATATCTGCAAGCACAGCTCTTCCAATATGCACAGCTACTTCATCCCGATCCCATATTATAAGTCCAAGATTTTCACCATAGTGTTTTACATCTAGATTTACATCTGTAGTGGAAACATAAAGGCCAATACCTTCCAGCGCCTGGTCAGCAAATAATTTAATATCAGACATATCAGGATCTGATCCAAATTTAATAATTGTTTTATAACCGTCTTTCTCGGCAATTAAATCATACCTAGAAGACTCATTAGCGCTGTAACCCGCTGACCTGAAAACATCCCTCAAAATACGCAAAAGCTCTTGCTTCATAATTAATCAGTGAAATAAGGACAGATGAACTGAAATATGTTTCTATGGCCACTGTGCATCACAGTACCCTTGTTGTCGTTTCAAGTTCTACCCCTTTAGTGGTGATCACATAAGAAATGGTCCTGTTAGGTACGATCATACCCCTCATTTTTCTGAGAAGGATAGAACGTTCTACTTCACTACCACGTTCTTTCATCCTAAACTCTATTACACCATCGCATATGTGCTTCATATTATTCTCAATAATGGGTTCATGCATTCCACTGGTCATCATAAGAAGATGAACCGCACCGGTGGCCTTACCCATGGAAGATATGATCTCTATTACATTCAATACGTTATTGAGTTCATAGGAGCGTAGGAAGTACGAAATAGAATCTACAACCCCTCTATATTTTCTAGTACGCGCCTGAGTCACTGTGCCCTTAAGCAAATTTAGAGAATCAGTCCCTCTTTTGAGAAAATCCTTTGCAGATACATCAGACACCAAATGCTTTGGTAGTACATTATAAAAGCGTGGGGAATAGGCATCTGTAAAATCAAATTTACCGTCTTCCAGATGCTTTCTGACATTCCAGTTAAAGTAGTCCATACCCGACATTACTTCAGCCAGCGGGTGTTCAGATGAAAAGTAAAAGACATCTTCATGATTTACGAGTCCACCATATGCAAACTGATGTGCAAATACTTCCATACCTGCGCCTGGTTCTGCAAGAAGGAGAATAGTTGTTCCAGGCGGTACGCCGCCACCTAACTGTACATCAAGACCTGCCACACCAGTGGGAACACGATACCCTCCAGAACCATCAAAACTATAATCCATAACTTTCACCCATGAGCGATAGATGCAAATATTAGTGTAAACTGAGATATTACTTGAGCAGGTAAACAATATATGAGTATTAATATAAAAATGTGGTGCAGAAATGATAGACTTTGATGAGCTGAAATATGAGAATGGCCTTGTCCAAGCCATAGCCCAGGATGCCGACACTAAAGAAGTTCTTATGTGTGCCTATATGAACAAAGAAGCCTTGCAGAAGACTATTGAAACAGGGTATGCACACTATTGGAGCCGCAGTCGTAAGAAACTGTGGAAGAAAGGAGAAAGTTCAAATCACCTACAAAAAATAATAGAGATACGTATCGACTGTGACATGGATGCCATTCTTATGCTGATCGAGCAGGAAGGAGGAGCATGCCATACCGGATACAGATCATGCTTCTACCGCACCATAGAAGGCAAGATCGTAGGTGACAAAGTATTCGAACCTGATGAAGTGTACTAGCTGGCCTGCAATTGAATTATATAGAGAAGGATACTAATATATTAGTATGAAGAGAGAGGGCCAAAGTATAACCCGCATTGCCAGTGATACAAGCGCTATAATTGATGGTGCTATATCTATAAAGGTAAAGAGTGGCGAATATGCAGGTTTTCAGGTAATTATTCCTGAGGCCGTAGTTGCAGAACTTGAAGCTCAGGCAAACAGAGGATTAGAGATAGGGTTTAAAGGACTTGAAGAGCTTCAGGAGTTGCGCAAACTTGCAACTCAGGGAATAATAGAACTTATTTTTGCCGGAAGAAGACCAAACCTTGATGAAGTAAAGCTTGCCGGTGGTGGAGAGATTGATGCACTCATAAGAGAAACAGCTCAAGAAAATGATGCTTTATTCGTTACTGCTGATAGAGTGCAGTCACAGGTTGCCATAGCAAAAGGTATAAATGTTGATTTAATATCTCCCCGCTTTATTGAATATGGACCGTTGAAGATAGAGCAGTTCTTCACAGAAGATACCATGTCGGTACACCTCAAAAATGGGGTGGCCCCTATGGCTAAGAAGGGAAGTATTGCTTCTGTGCAATTTTTAAAGATAAGAGAAGAAACTTGTACTTATGGAGAACTTAAATTCATTTCAAGGGAACTTATAGAGAGGGCACGTAGCGATCCTACATCCTTTATGGAGCTGGATTTCAATGGGGCATCTGTGCTGCAAATTGGCAATATGAGAATAGCCATTACCAACCCACCATTTTCAGACGAAGTAGAGATAACTGCTGTTAGGCCAGTGGCAAAAGTATCTATTGAACAATACCGTCTGAGCACAGTTCTTAAGGAACGTATAAGGGAGCAGCGTGGCATTCTTATTGCTGGACCTCCAGGAGCTGGAAAATCCACATTTGCAGCTGGCATTGCCATATACTTGCATGATATGGGATACGTGGTAAAAACCATGGAAGCTCCCCGAGATTTGCAAGTGCCAAAAGAGATCACACAATACGCACCACTGGACGGTAGTATGGAAAAAACGGCAGATATCTTACTGCTGGTTAGACCTGACTATACAATATATGACGAGGTGAGAAAGACCAGTGACTTCCATGTATTTGCAGACATGAGACTGGCAGGCGTAGGCATGATAGGTGTTGTGCATGCCAACAGGGCTGTGGATGCTATACAAAGGCTCATTGGTAGAGTGGAACTGGGAGTCATACCACAAGTAGTGGATACTGTGATCTTCGTCAATAAAGGAGAAATATCGAAGGTCCAATTGTTGGAATTCACTGTGAAAGTACCTTCTGGTATGACAGAAGCAGACTTGGCCAGACCCGTGATCATAGTAACAGACCTGGAAAGTGGCAGAACAGAGTATGAGATATACACTTATGGAGACCAGGTCGTAGTCATGCCTGTGGGCCTTGAGATGAAGAACCCTTCCTGGAAGCTTGCAGAAGGAGAGGTAAAAGAGGTCATAGAGCGTTATGCTACCGGACCTGTGCAAGTAGAAATGATCTCGGATAACAAAGCCTTTGTGCGGGTCCTTGAACATGATCTTCCCAAAGTGATTGGAAAAGGCGGAAGTGTGATAGACAGTATCGAGAACATACTTGGTATCCATATAGATGTGCGGAAGTTTGAATCGGGAGAAACAAAAGCAAAGCCTTTGCAGAAAGAATTCCGCCCTATTATTGAAAAAACAAAAAAGCATGTAATTCTGAACATCTCTGAACTTGCAGCTCATGATGTAGAGGTGTATGCAGGAGATGAATTTCTGTTCAGTGCCACAGTGGGACGTCATGGAGACATAAAAGTAAGAGTCGATTCAGATATTTCAGAGAGTATACTCGATGCTGTAGAGGATGGAGCGCCTGTAACTGTGAAACCATTGTAACTGACTCTCCAACTTTCTGTATTTGAGAAAGGGACAAAACATCCAATATAATAGGTTAATTTAATTAGAGTAGGAAGGGCTCTGTAGAATACCTATTAAAATCAGTATCTACAGCCAGAAAGAGTTGTTTTCTAACGATACTTAGAGAAACATTTGAGAAAAAGATCAATTCTGTTTCTTGCTTGAATATCGAGGATTTCTACAGAGCCGTAGGAAGTATATAATAAGAATCTTTCACATTCGAATAGATACTTAAAAGCCCTTCCATGGTAACGTAACCTTTTCGTGTGATTTGGTAATCCCCCCTTTCATTATGCTGAAGAATCATCTTAGAGTCCAGCAATTTCTGCAGATGAAAGAGTAGATTACCTCCTCTAAGATACGTTATTTTAGATAGTTCTGAAAAGCCGCGTGGGCTACCTGCCAGAGCTTTGAGAATGAGAAGACGCTGCTTGTTTGAGACTGGTTCACAGATAGAATCCACCACTTCTAGTGGAATTTCTTCTAATTTATGATCACCTTTCTGTCTTTCATATATCTGCAGCGAGCGCATAGCCTCAATTTGACTGTCATACAGCCTTGAAACTTCTGAAAAACATTGACTACACATGAGCTGGCCAGTAATTTGCCGTAACTGATCTATTTTCTGCCAGTATTGGTCCACTAGTTCTTTACTTACGCTTTCCTGACTTAGCAAATAAGATGTTTCACTTAAAAGCTCCTCGAATTTCTGTTTGCAACCTTCGTACATCCTACAGTCGTGAACCATATGCTTTTCCAGACTATCGCTGGTATCTTTCTTGATGTAATCAATAAGAGCTTTAGAAAAACTTCCCCTCAACTGCGAAGTAGTTTGTTCCACCAGATACCTGCCAGAACTTTCCAGAAATCCGTTGAATTCACTACGCATTAAAGATATTTCCTTTTTCAGTTCTTCTAGTTCTTTACATTGAAGAGAGGAGTTGTGTATCTTATCCATAGTAATATTCCTTGAAGCCACTTGCCACTTATTTAGAATAATACTCAAGGTCATTATTCTGTACAAATTGAGTTTTGTACATAATAATGCCTATTAAGTATATAATTATAACTAGCCTATTATTAACTGGTGATAAAAAGATGTAAGTAAAGGAAGAAATACACACACAGATCAAAGGAGCACTTAAGAACGCAAATTTCCCTCTAAAAACACCTGAGGAATTACTAGCAGCCTTTCCTGCTGGTGCTGATACCACCTGCCAGTCAGGAAATATAAAGGTCACGGCAGGTGAAGCAGGAGCATTACTCAAGCCAAGCGACTTCCCCTTCACCAGCGCCCAGCAGGTTGCAGACGTGATAGTAGGCAGAGCAGGGCTCTGAAACAATAAATACAAAACAGAGGGCCTTCGGAAACAGAGCCCTCGGAGATTTCTGTTCTTGAATTCAAGACCAGTTTTGATTAAAATGTCTATTTAAACATAGTCAGAATGAATATATTCATTTTCGATGAGTTTAAAAGTAGAAGCTGCATATAAGTGCGCGATGCCAGTCACTTTCCGCGATAAACTCCAATCTAACAAATTCATGATCACTACAGAGGTTACGCCTCCAAAAGGTGTTGATACCTCGTC
Source organism: uncultured Methanomethylovorans sp. (assembly GCF_963678545.1). Lineage (NCBI taxonomy): Archaea > Methanobacteriati > Methanobacteriota > Methanomicrobia > Methanosarcinales > Methanosarcinaceae > Methanomethylovorans > uncultured Methanomethylovorans sp. The sequence continues at coordinate 683,172 of NZ_OY782870.1, read as the reverse complement.
TTTCTTAAAGGATGCAGAACAATTGCAAAGATATGTAGATGCGTTCAATGTGACCGATAACCAAAGGGCAGTGATGCGCATGAGTTCCATAGCTGTGGGAAAGATGCTCAAAGAGGCAGGACATGAAACCATCGTGCAATTTACTTGCAGAGACCGCAATAGATTGGCTCTTCAATCAGATCTTTTAGGGGCGTGGGCTCTTGGAATACATAATATATGTGTTATGACGGGAGACCACACCACCAAAGGAGATCATCCAGCTACAAAACCCGTATACGACCTTGATTCAGTACAACTACTGAACACTGTTAAGAAACTGAACGAAGGATACGACCTATCAGGCAATAGACTGGAACAGTTCCCAGACTTTGTAGTGGGTGCGGTTTCTAATACAGATCCTTTACAGCCTATGCAGCACATCAAACTTCGGAAAAAGACAAGTATTGGAATAGATTTTATTCAAACTCAGGCAGTGTATGACATCGAAGAATTTGCATGTTTTCTGGAAAAAGTAAGTGACATTGATGTGCCTATAATAGCAGGCATTATACCTCTCAAATCTGCAAAGATGGCAAAGTACATGAATCGAAACATTCCGGGAATAAGAGTCCCGGAGGAATTCATCACAAGAATGGAGAATGCAGAAGAGCCCGCAAGCGAAGGAATGGAAATTGCCACAAAGATAATCCGTGAACTGAAAAAGATGTGCAGAGGCATACATTTGATGCCTGTTGGACAGCACACATATACTCGAGAAATATTAAAGATGTCGGGATCGACAGAAGGAAGAACACATAATGAATAATGAGAAGTATGAGCCTTCAGGCAATAAAGCACCAATGCAGTTGATAGGTATAAGAACACCGATCATAAGAAAAGGAGAAGACATAGTACAGATATTGGTCGATTCCATGAAAAAGCAGAGGATTTACCTACAGAACACTGATGTAATAGTACTGGCGGAATCTGCTGTAGCTACTTCTGAAGGACGACTTGTGAGTTTGTCTGACATTGATCCAACTTCCGAGGCTCTTGAGCTTGCACAGAAATATCAACTTGATCCTAGAGAAATGCAGTTAATAATCGAGGAATGCGATGAGATATTTGGTGGAGTGCCGGGAGCAGCGCTGACCATTACCAGAGGAGCACTTTCACCGAATGCGGGGATAGACAGCTCAAATGCACCTGAAGGCTGCGTAGTGCTTTTACCAAAGGATCCACAAAAAAGTGCAGCTATGATAAGGCAAGGGCTTGAAAAATCCTGTTCATGCCATATAGGTGTAATTGTTGGTGACAGTCGTACCCAACCATTAAGACTAGGATGTGTGGGAATAGCCCTTGGAACTTCTGGCATAGAACCTGTGGAAGATGCAAGAGGTTCATTTGACCTTTTTGGCAAGGAACTGAAGATAACCAGAAAAGCAGTTGCTGACAATATGGTTTCTGCTGCACAACTTGTAATGGGAGAAGCAGGTGAGGGCATCCCTGCCGTAGTAATAAGAGGGGCACCTGTGAAGATGGTAAAAGGTTCTGTAGAGATGCCACTGTTCTCAAGGGAAGAGTGCATGTATTACAGTAACATAAACAAAGATCGGAAATGATCCGTTGAATGCTGTAAATGTAATTGTATAAATTGTTCAAATGAAGAGAGATATATAGACATATTACTAGTACATAGAATACCTTTTACCACATATTATATTTGTACAAAATTCAAATGCGTAGAACCATTTAATCTCATCTGTAAAACTAATTCATAGGGGAAAAAGATGGCTACGAAAAGAATGAACCTTTTAATAGTATTTACTATAGTAGGACTGTTACTAATTGGAAGTGCAGTATCTATGGGATCAGGTAAGGAAATACAGAACTGTGTTTATACCAAAGAAGATACAACAGAGATACAGGATACTAATTCCACTAACAATAAAATAAAGAATATCATAGTTATGGTTCCAGATGGATGCTCGCAAAGTGTCCAGACTGTGGCACGCTGGTACAGCGGTGAAGAATTACAGCTTGATGATATGGTATCTGGAACTGTTTCCACCTATATGAGCGATTCACTGATTACCGACTCTGCTTCTGCTGCAACAGCCTTTTCAACAGGACATAAGACTTCTGACGGAGCCTTAAGCGTGGGTCCAAACCCGGCAACTCTTTTAAGCACCATCGATCCAACAACTGTGGCTGAACCATATGTTCCTCTTGCAACTGTACTTGAAGGAGCGAAACTTAAGGGCAAAGCCACTGGACTTGTAGCAACCTGTGAGATACCACATGCCACACCTGCTGCATTTGCTTCCCACGTAGAGTCCAGGAAACAGTATGACAATATAACAGAACAGATGGTTTACCAGAATATTGATGTGGTCTTTGCCGGGGGTAAGGATTTCCTCAATGACAGCCGAAAGGATGGAGAAAACCTCACCAAAGTACTGATGGACAGAAGATACCAGTTCGTTGAAACCGAAGACGATATGATGTCTTTAAAATCCGGCAAAGTATGGGGAATGTTTGCAGGAGTGGCCATGTCTCCTGAGATCGACCGTGAATATACATCATCAGATGAGCCACACATCGCTAACATGACAAAAAAAGCCATAGAACTGCTTTCTGAGGATACAGATGGATTTTTCCTGATGGTAGAAGGCAGCCAGGTTGACTGGGCTGGGCATACTAATGACCCGATTTATATGGTAACGGATTTCCTTGCTTTTGACCAAGCAGTGGAAGTTGTTGTTGACTTTGCAAAAAAAGATAGAAATACTCTTGTAATTGTCTTCCCTGACCACAACACTGGTGGCATGACGCTTGGAAGCAGTAATGATGAATCATATACAAAGACCACAGTAGAAGACCTTGTAGATCCTCTTAAGAACATGCAATGTACTTACTCTTACCTTGAAAGTCAAATACAGGATATGACCAATAGCTCTGAAATACATGAAGAAGTGCTTAATTGGATGGGCATTAACCTTACAGCGACAGAGATTAATGAAGTGGTTACAAGTGGTAATTTCGAGACCCTGAAAAATACAATAAACAATAATTACACCATTATCGGATGGACAACTGGTGGTCATTGCGGGGAGGATGTGCCTCTGTGGACATATGGACCTGGAAGCCTTTCGGGCCGTGTGGATAACACTGAAATAGCCACTTACATCTCCAAAGAGCTGAACTTCAGCCTAGACAATATAAGCGAGAAGTTATTCGTGGATGTAGATGAAGCATTCCCTGGGAAGTATGAACTGGACAAGACAGACTCTAATAACTTGGTTCTTAAGATCGGGGACTATAAGCTACCAGTTAATAAGGATATTCTTATCGACTCCAAAGGAGTTGAACACAAACTCGATGGAATAGTAATCTATGCTCCTAAAGCCAACGACGGCAAAGGAAAAGTGTACATTCCACAGCAGGCTGTAGACATGATCAAGATTTAAAAGTTCAAGTAAAATAATGAAAAGGGACAGATCCCTTTTCTACTTACATTTCATTCATTTAAATACATAGTTTTAGTATAAAGTACGAAATATATTGAATAATCCTTTTGTTACAAAATCCACTGCCAAAGCGGCCAGAAAAAGTCCCATAAGACGGGTAAATACCAGCATGCCGGTGTAACCAAGCCATTCGTAGACCTTATGAGAAAAATGGAACAATACCAGACAGACAAAGAAGGTTAGCACAATGGCAGCTAACACGGCCATCTTGTTGAGAACAAGATCTGTGCTGTCCATCAAAACTATAACAGTAGTTATTAACCCAGGTCCTGCCAATATAGGCAGAGCAATAGGAAATACCCAGACATCATCTCGTCCTAAAGATTCGTTGATCTCATCAAGAGTAATACTTTCCCTGGAAATATGTGCCATCATCATATCAAAGGCCACTTTGAACAGCAGTATACCTCCTGCAACCCTTAGAGAGTCAACATTTATGCTGAAGAACCTGAGCATCGTATCGCCTGTCAGCGCAAAGAAAACAGAAATAGCACATGCAAGAAGAACAGCTTTTCTTCCAAGTATCTGTCTTTGTTTATTAGACATTCCGCTTGTCATGGATACAAAAGTCACAACTCCATCCAAGGGACTTACTATTACGAAAATTGACACAAAAGAGTAGATGAAAAAAGTGATCAAGTCCATAAGCAGAATGTAGTGAGAAAGTATATGGATTTTATTGAAAGCTCAAGGCTAATTATTTGAGGTATACAGTAGAGATTCCACCAGGTATTTATAGGATACGAAATATAATTAATGAGAAAAGATTATATTGGCAATATATTTATGAAATGACACTAAAGTTTAGCTGTAATTTTAAGTCTAACTGCGATGTTTAATTCTTTGATTTTTTAAGAGGCAATACAAATGCTTCAAGCAGTAGTATTTGATAGTAAAGGCATAATCGATCAAAACCTTAAAAATAAGCTGGAAAGCTTGGGAATAGCTCTATCCCTAATATATCAATATGATGAGAAAGCACTACCGTCATTGGGTGTGAAAAAACCTGATATTATAATATACTTCTGTTCGGGCGATAACTACAACTTATTTGATAAAGTGCTGGAAATATCAAATAATAGTGGAATACCTTCAATATTCGTGGTCTCAAATTCAGATGAAAACTTTTTCAACAAACTGAATGATGCACAATCTGCATGGTACATTAAAGAGCCATTTGATGAAAATGAATTGTATCATGTAGCGAAAAAAGCTCTCAACAATAATGCAAAAGAATTCATTTCAAGAGGAAAAGAAGAAAGATACAAAAACATTTTTAAAAAATCCACCAATGGATTCGCCCTCCATGAAATAGTTACAGATGATAATGGAAAACCTGTGGATTACATATTTCTTGAAGCAAACAAGGCTTTTGGAATACTCACTGGACTGGATAATGAAAGCATCATTGGAAAGCCTGTTACAGAGGTGATTCCCGGCATCGAGAAAGATACTTCTTTTATAGAAATATATGGAAATGTAGCTCTGAATGAGCAGACAGTCTGTTTTTCGGAATATGTGCCTCAGCTTGACCGCTATTATGATGTTTGTGCGTATTCGACCCAAAAAGGGCAATTTGCGACCATTTTTACAGATGTCACTATTCTAAAAAGATCAGAAGAAGAAACCAGAATAAAAGACGAAAAATGTGAACTGGCCCTTGAACTGGTAAATATGGTTCCTTGGGAATGGGATATCGAAAGTAACAGAGGACATACATTAAATGATAAAAATCCACACAAAATAGATATGTTCGAGTTCTCTTACGAGAAGTGTATGAACCTTGTTCATCCGGCTGACAGGAACTATGTTGAGAAAATAATAGAGAATTCAATTCAAAAAGTGGAACCCTGCAAGGCACAGTATAGAATGTATGATAATGAAGGAAAAGTTCACTGGTTTTCTACCTATGGTAAACCATACAGCAATGCAAATGGAAAATGTGTAAGAATGATAGGGATCACCCAAGACATAACAGAATACAAAGAAACACAAGAATCCCTTGAAGAGAGTGAACATAAATTCCGGTTGCTTGCTGAAAATATCAACGATGTGATATGGACAATGAGTTCAGGAGGAAAATTCCTGTATGTAAGTCCTTCCGTCAAAAAATTAACAGGCTTCTATCCTGAAGAAGCAATGCAAAGGTCTTTGTGGGAAACATTAACTTCCGAATCATTGAGAACTGTTAATGCAGAGATGAACATGTTTTTTGGCAAATTACAAAAAGGTATTATGCCCGAACCAACCTATGCATTTGAAGTAGAAGAGTTCTGTAAGGATGGTTCAAAAATATGGATCGAGGTGAGGGTAAATCCTATTTTTGACGAATTCGCCAATTTTAAGTTCTTTTTGGGTGTCACACGCAACATAAATGAACGCAAAAAAACTGAAGATGAAATCAAAAAACAAAAAAATGTGATGGATACTATTTTTCATAACGCACCTATCATCATGATACTTATAAACAGAGAGGGAAGGATCGAAAACATTAATTATTCAGGAATGGAAGCAACCGGCAAAGAAAAGGAAGAACTGATGGGATTACTGGCAGGACAAGTATTTTCCTGTGTTAGTTCCTCTAAAGGACAGGGCTGTGGAAAGAATATTGAATGTCGCAGTTGCCCTGTGCGTAATACATTTTCTGAAACTTTTAAAACCGGAGAGAACTTTCATAAGGCTGAGGGCAGCCTGAATGTTCTACACAATGGTATAATTTCTACTCGTCACCTCCTGTTATCTACTGCTTATCTTGAGATACAAGGTGATGCAAAGGTAATGCTAAGTGTGGATGATATCACCGAACAAAAAAATGCAGAACAGGAGATTCTCGAAGCAAAAATGATGGCTGAAAGAGCTAACAGGATCAAAAGTGAATTCCTTGCTACTATGAGCCATGAATTAAGAACGCCTTTGAATGCTGTTATTGGTTATGCTGATCTGTTATTTGAAGAAACATTCGGAGAGTTAAATCCTAAACAAAGAAAATCAATTGGACACATTTCCAGTAGTGGAAAACATCTTCTGGATCTTATAAATGATATACTTGACCTTTCAAAGATAGAATCCGGAAAAATGGAACTACATTATGATGACTTCTTTGTGAATGAGGCTCTTAGGAACGTAGAGTACATTATTTCACCACTTGCAAAAAAGAAAAATATCCGACTGGAATTTTCAATTGAGTCTGAGGTATTAACTTTACATGCGGATAAATCCAGGTTCAAGCAAATACTTTACAATCTGGCCAGCAATGCTGTAAAATTTACTCCTGAAAAGGGATTGGTGAAAATAGAAGTACGGAAAACAGATCATGCCGTAGAGGTGGCAGTGACAGATTCAGGAATAGGTATCCCTGAAGAACAATTGAAAAACCTGTTCATTCCTTTCAAACAGCTTGATCCTACTGATTCGAGAACATATGAAGGAACAGGGCTTGGACTTTCATTGGTGAAGAAGTTCGTGGAGTTGCATGGGGGTAAAGTAAACGTAAAGAGTGAAGTGGGCAAAGGCAGCACTTTTAGTTTCTGGATACCGATACGAAAAACAGATCAAAAAACATATGAATAAATAATGTAAAGGATCCGGAAAAGATCCTTACTTAGCCCAAATAGCAATAATCTTGTCGATAGCTATATGAGTAAATCTGGTTTCTTTCTTAATGGTAAGGACACCGTCAGCACATGCTTCAACTATTCCCTGGAAAGTGTCTGGCCCGCCACAATATACATCTACATCTTTTTGCAGGTAATGTTCTACTATAAAAGATTGCATAAATTTACCTCCTTTTGATAAACAGGACTATGAAAAGATAATCCTAATTCTATATCGATTGAAAGGAGAGGATATGATAAAAAGGTGACGATTAGACTTTTTTTCCAAAATAAAGCTCTAAAAGAGCTTAGATAAAGTAGATAAAGCAAGTTTGCTATATAATGAATTTGCAAATAATAAAAACAGCATCAGAGAGAGTTGTAAAAAGGATAGTAATTTAAAGATTCATCAAAAAAGAACAAGTTAAATTTCTAAGACTTTTTATATTGAAATAAAACAAAAATAGATTTTTGGAAATGAACAGATTCTTTCATTCCAGATTCAAAGCTTTAAGTATCATATGATATTCATTGATCGGCATCCTGGAGTATAAAGCTCTTTTTATTACCTCGCTAAGCGAAGGGTGAATATCCATGGAGTACATTATAGGAGCAGCACTCTGATCTGGCGTATACATAATAGGTATGATCTCATGGATCAGTATCGAAGCATGGGGACCTATTATATGGGCTCCTAGTATTTTATCCGTTTCCTTTTCCAGGATCACTTTTACAAACTCATCTTCCAAATCCATAGCAATGCCTTTTCCTGTATCCTGGAATCTATAAAAACCAATAGAAAGGTTATTTTCTCCATATTGAGTCACAGCTTCTTTTTCTGACATACCCACACTGGCGATCTCGGGTTCTGAAAACACGGCATAGGGAACTGCATGGAAATCCACAGTTGCTTTACGACCGAGAACAGCATTATAGTAGACTATAGTAGATTCATGATTTGCCACATGTTTAAAAGGGTGTTTACCGGTAGCATCACCTATGACCCAAACATTTTTCTGGGAACTTTCAAGATGCTCATTAACTTTGATCCAACCCATTTTATCTACTTCAATTCCTCCTTTTTCAGGTTTTAGAAGATCCGAATTGGATTCCCTGCCTGTCGCAACCAGAACATCAGATGCTACAATTTGTGTCTCTTCACCGGTTTCTCTGTGCTTCAGCAGAATCTGCTTGCCTTCCATAACTTGTTTTACTTCCATTACTTCATGATTTGTGATTATTTCTATGTGTTCTGACATCATGCGTTTTGCAAGTACTGAAATCTCGGGTTCTGTCTGGGGAAGGAAATAAGGATTACGCCCAATGATAGTTACTTTTGAGCCCATTGCAGAAAAGAAATGGCCGTACTCTGCAGCAATGTAACCACCGCCTATGATAGCCAAGCTTTTTGGCAGCACAGACATTTTAAGTACAGTATCACTTGTGAGATAACCAACATCATTAAGTCCCTTTATGAAAGGGACAGATGGCCTTGAGCCTGTACATAAGAAAATCATCTTTGCCTTTAGAATTTCTTCTCCTGCTTTCAGAGTATATGGCTCAATAAAGTCTGCAATAGTTTTGTAATAATCGATGCGAGGGTTAGCCCATAGATTTTCTTCTATGGATCGTATGTCGGAAGAGATCTTGTTATGCATACGTTCCATTATCTTGCTGAAATCAATATTTTTGATCTCAATGTCAATTCCGAAATGTTGAGCTTTCTGGATATCAGTTACAAGTTCAGCGGGATATAACAGAATCTTTGAGGGTATACAGCCTCTTGTAAGACAGATACCTCCAGGTTCATCCTTATCGATGACAGCAACTTTCATTTCCGGACTAGCATCCATTATGGATCCAATATAGTTCATTCCAGAGCCAGTACCAATAATTATCAGATCGTATTCTTTCATTCTGCCACCCCTATTGCATGTAAGCAGGATATATTGATTGGATCGTATCTGTCTTTATAGCTATTGGTGATGCACATAAAAAGAGATTAAAAAAATAAGCCATTTGTTATTTTTAAGGATATTGAGAAATATAACAAAATAAGAGTATAAACTAGTTAAAGAATTGTAGTTATTAGAATTAGAGTTTAAATCATAGAGTGAGTATAGCAGCGATCCGTAGTTCCCAAAGGCTCGCGCACTTAAGTACAGTGCGGAACGTGGACAGGCTTATCTTCTGTGTTCGGAATGGGTACAGGAGTTGCCCTGCCGCTATGGCCGCTATACTCTTACTCTGATGAAGGGAATGAGCCAAGGTCCGGATTCGAACCGGAATGGTATCGCTCTGCAGGCGATTGCGTAGCCGCTCCGCCACCTTGGCAATTAGCGGAGTCCAAATGATGAGATAAGATATAAAATCTTCTATTAGATCACGTACTCTCAGTACACATATCAGATATCGTCTGGAATTAGTAGGATAGACTAGGCACGAGTGGTTAGTAGTCGCGGACTGAACATCTCGTTGCCTTGATGCTTACATCCCGACCCTATCAAACCGGTCTTCTACCGGAACTCTTAACGCAGTCTCTTTTTAGGTTAGATTTCGAGCTTAGATGCTTTCAGCTCTTATTCCTTAGCGCGTAGCTGCTCGGCAATGCCTTGTCAGACAACCGATCGACCAGTGGCGCCGTTGCTCGGTTCCTCTCGTACTAAAAGCAACTTACCCTCAGACTGCACACACCTCTAGTAGATAGTAACCGACCTGTCTCACGACGGTCTAAACCCAGCTCACGATCTCCTTTAATAGGCGAACAACCTCACCCTTGGCCGCTGCTGCACGGCCAGGATGGAAAGAACCGACATCGAAGTAGCAAGCTGCCGGGTCGATATGTGCTCTTGCCGGCAACAACTCAATTATCCCCGAGGTAACTTTTCTGTCATTTTTGGCCCGCACCAAGCGGGAATCACAAAAGTTCGCTAGAACCGACTTTCGTCTCGTCATCCACTACTGTGCTGAATAACGTCAGGCTGACTTATGCTCTTACACTCTTCAGTAGGTTTCCGACCCACTTGAGTCAACCTTTGTGCGCCCTTGATATCTTTTCAAGGGCGTCCCGCCCCAGGCAAACTGCCCACCTATCGATGTCCTCCGTTGGAGTTAGGATCGTAATTTCAGAAGGGTAGTGTCCCAATGGCGACTCCACCGATGCTGGCGCACCGGCTTCGACGTCTCCTACCTACACTGTACATCCAAAACCACAAGCCAACGACAGGCTGCAGTAAAGCTCTACGGGGTCTTCACTTCCCCCTAGAGGTCTCTAGACTGTGCACTAGAAAGTAAAGTTCACCGGACTCTGGCTAGGGACAGTAGAACTCTCATTGATCCATTCATGCAAGTCGCCAATTAAGCGACAAGGTACTACGCTACCTTAAGAGGGTCATAGTTACCCCCGCCGTTTACAGGCCCTTCTTCCCGTTGAACCGGGGTTTCAGGTACCTGCACTGGGCAGGATTCAGAAATCGTACTAGCCTTTACAGGTTTGCGATTTCCTATGTTGTTATTAGACAGTTAGAGCTCTCTGGTCACTGCGACCTGCTGTCTTCACAGCAGGCACTCCTTATCCCGAAGTTACGGAGCCAATTTGCCGAATTCCCTTAGCCAGTTTACTCCGACACACCTTAGCCTTTTCAGCTAGGGGCACCTGTGTCAGTTCTCGGTACGGATATCCAACTCCCTTTTCACGGGTTCCCGGGTGCAACTGACTTACGCCATTACACATTCGCCCACTTCTCGCCATTACGGCTCTCCATGGGATTCGGTGCTTAGACAGCGCGACGACGCTGCTCAGCCTGCCCAAAAACGTCAGTTTATTGTTGGATAGTACAGGAATATTAACCTGTTTCCCTTTCGGCGTACTCGAATTACGGTACGTCTTAGGACCGACTAACCCTCGGCTGACGAACATTGCCGAGGAAACCTGGCCCCTTCGGTGGTCAGGATTCTCACCTGACTTTGCTGTTACTATTGCCAGGATTTTCGTTTCCGCACGGTCCACAGGACTTTACAGCCCTGCTTCTACCCGAGCGCAACGCCTTCCTACTAGATCACCTTGCGGTGCTCCGTGGTATCGGTAGTCGACTTGAGCCCCGTCCATTTTCGGGGCCCCAAACCTCGACTGGTGAGCTGTTACGCACTCTTTAAAGGATAGCTGCTTCTAAGCTAACCTTCCAGCTGTCTGGGGCTTGGGACACCCTTTAAATAACACTTAGTCGACATTTTGGGACCTTAACCACGGGCTGGGTTGTCTCCCTTACGGACTACAAGCTTACCCCAGTAGCCCGGACTCCGACCTTCTACGACGACGGTGGGTTTGGAGTTTGACAGGTGAGCGAAGGATTTCTCCCCCGGGATCGCCAATCAGTGCTCTACTCCACCGACTATCTCTGGTCAGGTCATGCTTCGACATGTTTAGGAAGGAACCAGCTGTTGCCGGGTTAGATTAGCCTTTCACTCCGAGACGCAGGTCACGCGAATGATTTGCAGATCAATACCGCTTGCGGTCCTCCACGTAGCTTTCGCCACGCTTCAACCTGCCCACGCCTAGATCACCCGGCTTCGGGTCATACCCCAGTGACTCCACGCACTTGTATACGCCGCGCCTGGCCCGAAGGTTGCGCGCATGTTGCTTTCGCTCCGGCTTCCCACGTAAAAGGTTAGCCATCGCCACTTGGATATACTCCCTGGCCCGTTCTTCAAAACGTAAGTTATGACATCGGCAATGATACTCGTACAACAGCCTCGCGACTGCTTCCTTCATACCAAAGATCCTTTCATGCCATAACGCTCTATCACCATCAGATTTCAGGCGCTTTTTACCTCCCTTCTTGGGGTACTTTTCAGCTTTCGGTCACCCTACTACTTCGCTATCGGTCTCAAGTCGTATTTAGTTTTGGAAGTTGGTGCCTCCCAAATTCGCGCGAGAATTCCGACCCACGCTACTCAGGACTTAACCCAGATCCATTAACCTTTACCTACGTGACTATCACACTCTTTGGTCTCACGTTCCAGAGAAGTTCGATTTCAGTTAATTAGGACCTTTAGGAAAAGCCTATAACACCACATCTCCCACTCATTACTGGTGGGATTCAGTTTGAACTTTGCCGTGTTCACTCGCCGTTACTAGCGGCATCTCTTCGATTTCTTTTCCTGCTCCTACTAAGATGCTTCAATTCGGAGCGTTCCCGATCATTACTGATCAATGCGTAAAACGCATTAAGAGGCCTCATTAGGACATCCTCGGTTCATTGGATCCATGCTCCTACCCGAGGCTTATCGCAGCTTGGCACGTCCCTCATCAGCGCTTGAGCCGAGCCATCCACCTGACGGTATATTCACCAGAGTCCACCTTACTAATTCCAGTAAACGTCTGATATGCACACTTGTACATGATCTCATCATGATCGATTCCATGTATCGAACACTTCATCCTTCCCAAGCAACATTACTCGCTTGGTGCACTAACATGGACTTGCTGGGATTCGAACCCAGGGCCTCTGCCTTGCAAAGGCAGCGATCTTCCAACTGATCTACAAGCCCTTTTCTGAGTCACCAGCTTATCCTTTTTTTGGATTTGGCAGTCTTTCGATTTCTGGTCGGTCGTGCTGACCTGCGTTTGCAGGTCGCTTAGGAGGTGATCCAGCCGCAGATTCCCCTACGGCTACCTTGTTACGACTTAACCCCCCTTGCAAAATTTAGGTTCGAGCACAGCACAATGTCCATGCCCTCACCCATACCTCACTCGGGTGGTTTGACGGGCGGTGTGTGCAAGGAGCAGGGACGTATTCACCGCGCTATGTTGAAACGCGATTACTACGGATTCCAGCTTCACGAGGGCGGGTTACAGCCCTCGATCCGAACTACGGCTGGGTTTATGAGATTACCATCCCCTTTCGGGGTAGGAACCCATTGTCCCAGTCATTGTAGCCCGCGTGTAGCCCGGGAGATTCGGGGCATACTGACCTACCGTAGCCCGCACCTTCCTCCGATTTAGCATCGGCGGTCCCCACAGAGTACCCATCATCCCGAAGGACATGCTGGCAACAGTGGGCACGGGTCTCGCTCGTTGCCTGACTTAACAGGATGCTTCACAGTACGAACTGACGACGGCCATGCACCTCCTCTCAGCGATTCTGGTAAAGTCTTTAGCTTGACCTACATATTGCTGTCGCCCCCGGTGAGTTTTCCGGCGTTGAGTCCAATTAAACCGCAGGCTCCACCCGTTGTAGTGCTCCCCCGCCAATTCCTTTAAGTTTCAGCCTTGCGACCGTACTTCCCAGGTGGCTCGCTTCACGGCTTCCCTGCGGCACCAGAAACGGTCGCACCGTCCCTGACACCTAGCGAGCATAGTTTACAGCTGGGACTACCCGGGTATCTAATCCGGTTCGTGCCCCCAGCTTTCGTCCCTCACCGTCGGACCCGTTCTGGTAAGACGCCTTCGCCACTGGTGGTCCCACGGGGATTACAAGATTTCACTCCTACCCCCGTAGTACCTCTTACCTCTCCCGGTCCCAAGCCTGGTAGTATCCCCCGAAAGCCTAACGGTTAAGCCGTCAGATTTCCCGGAAGACTGACCAAACCGGCTACGGACCCTTTAGACCCAATAATAGTGGCCACCACTCGGGCCGCCGGTGTTACCGCGGCGGCTGGCACCGGTCTTGCCCGGCCCTTGCTAACACATGTGATTTATACATATGGACAGCCAACATAGGATGCTGGCACTCGGTGTCCCCTTATCGCGGTTTCCCGCATTGTAAAGTTTTCGCGCCTGCTGCGCCCCGTAGGGCCTGGATTCATGTCTCAGAATCCATCTCCGGGCTCTTGCTCCCACAACCCGTATCCGTCGTCGGCTAGTAGGTACGTTACACCCACTACAACCTGATAGACCGCAGACCCATCCTTAGGCACAAAAGCTTTCGATTACAGGGCATTCCAGCATCTATAATCTATCCGGAATTATCCCCAGTTTCCCGGGGTTATGCCGGACCTAAGGGCAGGTTATCCACGTGTTACTGAGCAGTACGCCATGTTCACGAAGAACATTTGACTCGCATGGCTTAGTCGAACACCGATAGCAGTGACCTCTGGCAGGATCAACCAGAATTGTTGATCACACACATAGGTTTAAAATTTTGGAAGTTCATATCGGAATTGTTCAGGAAATTCACTGAGAATTTCTTGCACGCATATAATTCGTTTAATTCCTTTTCGATAATGATACACTACCGACCAGAATTAATCGAACTGCCAAACCCAACGTCAGGCAAGAAATAACTCTTGCCTCCACTTACGATAAAGCGGTGATTATCACGCACAACAGTTGTTGTGCGGGAATCACCATAATACTCGTCTTGCTATTTATACCTTGCGATTGAAGCAAGGAATTAAGCAGAAATGAATATTTATCGATGATAACTTAACTTTATGATCTCTCAAGCGAGCTGCATTGCGTTTCCGCGCTGCAAAGCCCCTTGCGAGCACCCCTAGAAGTACACGCTGCTATAAATACATGTCGCCCTGAGCAACTCCACAACTTATCTGGAGAAGAGTAATGAAACAAAATAGAAAGATTTAAATAGTATAACTAGACACAGTTTTATGATAATTATGAGCGCAGAAATGCAACTGAGGAATCGTTTTTTATAACACTGAACCGCTGTTGAACAAAAATATCACTATTTTCGATACCACACTGCGCGATGGTGAACAGACCCCCGGTGTCTCTCTAACTAATGACCAGAAGCTCAAGATTGCAAGGCAACTGGACAAACTTGGAGTAGATGTTCTTGAAGCCGGATTCCCCATTTCCTCTGAAGGGGATAAGCAGTCTGTAAAAGCTATTGCCAACGAAGGTCTTAAACTGGACGTGTGTGGTCTTGCAAGAGTGCTAACTAAAGACCTGGATGCATGCCTAGACACTGATGTGGATATGATACACACATTTGTATCAACATCCGATATCCAGAGGATCCACACTATAAAAAAAGAGCAAAGAAGAAGTGCTCACAATGGCTGTGGATGCAGTACAGTATATTAAGGACCATGGAATAAAGTGTATGTTCTCAGCCATGGATGCTACCCGTACTGATCTTGACTACCTTACACAGGTATACAAAGCAGTACAGGGAGCAGGTTGTGACATTATCAATGTACCAGATACCGTAGGAATAATGTCCCCTTCCCGCATGTACCAATTGGTAGATGTGATCCATAAGGAAGTAAAAATCCCCATAGATGTTCATTGTCACAATGATTTCGGTATAGCTGTGGCTAACAGCCTTATGGCAGTAGAAGCCGGAGCAAGCCAGATCCAAGTGACTGTAAATGGAATAGGAGAAAGAGCTGGTAACGCTAATCTTGCAGAGGTAGTTATGTGCCTGGAATCGATTTATGGCGCAAAGACAAACATCAAGACACAGTACCTGCTTGAGACATCTAAAATGGTGGAAAATTATACAGGCGTACACATGCCTCCAAACACACCTATTGTTGGTGAGAATGCCTTTGCCCACGAGTCAGGTATCCATACACATGGAGTACTCACCAAGGCCGATACATTCGAACCCGGCATCATGACGCCTGAGATGGTAGGACATAAAAGGCGTATAGTACTTGGTAAGCACGCGGGTAAGCACGCTGTTCAGAAATCTCTGGAAGATGCTGGTATCCAGACCACCGAAGAACAACTTGATGAGATAGTAAAGAGGATAAAAGCCATAGCTGACAAAGGAAAGCGTATCTGTGACGCAGACCTGCATGCTGTTGCATCAGATGTACTAGGAAGGAACCTTGGCAGCGAAACTATAAAACTCAAGGAACTCTCAGTAATGACAAGCAACCTCACAACGCCCACTGCAGTTGTCAGGGCTATTATTGGCAACGATGAAGCAGTAGCCTCCAACATTGGTACTGGACCGGTTGATGCAGCTGTTAAAGCAGTACAGCAAATGATTGCCGGATACACAAAGGTCAAGATACGAGACTTCCGTATTGAAGCCATTACCGGAGGAGCCGATGCTCTTGCTGAGGTTACTATAGGCGTGGAGGATGAAGACGGGCGAGTGGTAACAGCTCATGCTGCAAGCACTGATATTGTGACAGCATCAGTAGATGCGCTTATAACAGCCATAAACATCCTGCTTGACAAGAAAAAATTGTGGAATATGCAGTAACTGCAATTTATTTGGTTTATCACCAGGCATCAATGCCTGGAATATCTTTTCTTTTTAAACCTGTGATTAACTGTATTGTATATAGATCTCCTGAATCGTTCCCTTTATGACTCCAGCAACCAACAAGAAGCAATCATGGATTTCCAAGTTATAGATTCACATTGCCATCTTGATTTCCCCAAATTCAATAAGGATAGAGAAGCAACCATCCAACGTGCCCGTAATGTTGGTGTAGACCAGATGATCAATTCCGGGGTTGATCCAAAGACCAATATCTCAACCCTTGAGCTTGCACAGAAATATGACTACATACACGCAACTCTGGGATTCAGCCCCCACCTTTCACCAGAAGCCACTGATGAACAAGTACAAAGCATGTTAAATTTTATAGAAGACCACGTCACCGACATAGTTGGAATAGGGGAAGCGGGTCTTGACTATCATTACTTCACGTCAAATGCTGAAAGAGACAGGCAGATAGAAGTGTTTAAGCAAGTCATAGAGCTTGCCGACAAATACAATAAACCTCTTGTGATACACGGCAGAGAGGCAGAAGATATTGCACTGAGATTGTCAGGGCACCTTGACAAAGTAGTATTTCACTGCTATGGGGGGAATCTTGAAACCATGCGCAATATAGTAGATGCTGGATATTTCATCTCAGTTCCTACCTTGGTCTGTTTTTCGGAACACCACCAGGAAATCGCGAGAGAAGTACCATTAGAGCACATGCTTCTGGAGACGGACAGCCCATATCTTTCCCCCCGCAAAGGCAGGAATGAACCTGAATTTATTATTGATTCACTTCCATGGATTGAAAAACTCAAAGGAATAGAAGAGAAAGATATAGCAGATATCACTAGGAAAAACACTATAAGGGTCTTCGGCCTCTAAGGATTATATATAGGGATCAGGGGAATAAGGAACATGAACGTGAAGAAATTCCATACTGGATACTATGATGCAAATTCTTATCTTGTAAATGGTAAAGTGCTGATAGACACGGGCATTAATACGGATGCTTTGATAGCAGAGATTGAAAAAAATATCGATATCCATGACCTTAAACTAATCATCCTCACTCATTGCCACTACGACCACACTGCATCCGCGGAAGCCATTGCCAAAAAGAGCGGTGCACAGATAGCTATCCACAAAAACGATGTAGAAGGGTTACACCATAATGAAGCTAGTGCAGCTGCAGCCTTTGATAACAAAGCACCTTCTTTTGAGCCTAATGTCCTGCTGGATGAGGGGGAAAGCATACCCATTGGAAATGGAGAGCATCTGGAGATAATATACACACCAGGGCATACACCTGGTTGCATATGTCTTTATGAACCAGTATCAAAGTCATTGTTCTCAGGAGATACAGTATTTCCACAAGGCAGCATAGGCCGTACGGATTTTATAGGTGGTAATTCCGCAAAGATAAGTGAATCTATACAAAAACTCACAAAACTGGATGTAAGAACAATGTATCCAGGACATGGAGATCCCACTTCTGACAACGTGAAACATCAGATAGAACTATCGTATAGGATGGCAAAAAGCATATTTAAAATCATTTAATTATGACAGGAAAAAAGAAAGAACAGGCTTCATTTGTCTCACAATTTCTCCCAATGGACCTTAAAGAAGCAAAGAAAAGAGGTTGGGAAGAGCTTGATGTGATCATTGTGACTGGGGATGCCTATGTAGATCACCCTGGATTTGGAACGGCCATTATCGGCAGGATCCTTGAAGATGCTGGGTACAGAGTAGGCATTATTGCACAACCTAAATGGGATAGTATTGATGATTTTAAGAAATTAGGTAAGCCACGCCTATTCTTCGCTGTAAGCGGCGGAAATACTGACTCAATGGTCAGTAATTATACTCCTTCCCAGAGATTGCGCCATGAAGATGCATATTCCCCAGGCAATAAACCTGGAATGAGACCGAATAGAGCAACTATCGTTTATTCCAACAGGTTGCGGGAAGCGTACCCTGATGTACCTATGGTGATAGGGGGCATAGAAGCTTCTTTGCGCCGTTTTGCTCAGTACGACTATTGGTCAGACAAAGTTCGCCAGTCGATTCTGGCAGACACACCTGCAGACCTGCTCATCTATGGCATGGGTGAACTGCAGATACTCCAGATAGCAGAAAAGCTGGATAAAGGCATAGCTGTAAAAGATATAACTGACATTGGCGGCACTGTCTGGAAAATGGAAGTTAAAAAGTGGAAAGAAAAAAGAGAGGAGATACTCAAAAACAATATCGCGATACCTTCCTACACAGAAGTTTCACAGGATAAAGTGCTATATTCCAAAGCTTTTAAGCTTACATTCGATGAACAGGACCCTATAAGAGGACTTGGGTTAGTACAGATTCATCCAAAAACAGTGATAATACAGAACAAGCCCATGCGGCCTCTTAATGAAAAGGAATTGGACCATGTGTATGAGCTGCCTTATACAAGGAGCGCACATCCATCATACAAGGAACCCATACCTGCCCTTGACATGGCCAGGTTCTCCATCACCACTCACAGAGGATGTTTTGGTTCCTGTTCTTTCTGCGCTATAGTCCTGCACCAAGGAAGAATGATATCCAGCCGCAGCATTGAATCAATACTTAGGGAGGCCGAAGGACTGAAGAAAATCAAAGGCTTCAAAGGTATCATCAACGGACTTGGCGGTCCTTCTGCGAACATGTATGGGATGGAATGCGGGAAGTGGGAAAAGAAAGGGACATGTACAGACAAATTATGCATTTATCCCAAAGCTTGCCCGTCACTTAACACAAGCCATCAGAAATTAATAGAGCTTATGCAAAGGTTGCGGGAAATACCAGGCATATCAAAGATTTTCGTCGGGTATGGCGTGCGTTATGATCTGGCACTCCTTGATGAAAAATATATGGAAGAACTGTGTGCCCATCACATTAGCGGCCAGCTCAAAATAGCGCCTGAGCACTATTGCAATGCAGTTACCGATGCCATGAAAAAACCCCGCCGGGAAGTATTTGAAAAATTCGAAACGAAATACAAGGAGATCAACAGGAAACTGGGAAAAGACCAGTACCTTGTAGCATTTTTGATGTCCGGCCATCCGGGATGCACTCTTAACAACATGATCGAAACCGCAGAATACATAAGAGATACCGGAAGGTACACAGAGCAGGTACAGGATTTCACACCCACGCCCATGACTGCTGCCACATGCATGTTCCATACGGGAATCGATCCTTTCACGGGCAAAAATATCTATGTTGCAACTTCCAGGAAAGATAAAATGATACAAAGGGCTTTTTTACGCTATAAGGACACTCATAATCAAATGCTTGTCTACGAAGGGCTCAAACGCGCAGACCGACTGGACCTTGTGGGTAATAGCTGGAACTGCTTTATCAGAAGGCCACCAAGACAAAAAGAATGGCAATGATAACTATTTATTTCATTGCCATGTCTATTAAATCCAAAATATCGATCACTTCTACTTTTGGTTTTCCACGCTGGAGATTTGTCCTGCAAAGCGGACAGGACGTAACAAGATAATCCACACCTTCTGGAATTTCTTCCAGGCGTTTCTTTGAAAGAGCCAAAGATAAGTCTGGATAACCTTTTAGAACTCCACCACCTGCACCACAGCAACGGGATTGCTGGTGATGAGTCTTCATTTCCTTGAGTTCGCAGATCGATGTGATGATTTTCCGTGGTGGATCGAAGACACCATTACATCTTCCAAGATGACATGGGTCATGGTAAGTCACTTTGATATCCAGGCGCCTTAGGTTCATCTCTGAAAGATGTTCTGCCAGAAACTCTGAAACGTGTACTACTTTCAGACCATCTGGATAATCATTTCTAAGAGTAGTATAGCACCCTGCACAGCTTGTGATTATAGTATGAGCACCGATCTTTTTGATCTGTTCCAGATTTTTAGAGATAAGAAAATCTGGATCAGAACCTGTACGCAACAGAGGTGAACCACAGCAAACCTCCTCAGGAATAAGAGTAACATCGAACTTCTTAAGCAGATCAAAAGTCCTGCGAGTAAGCTCAGGATACCTGTAAGAACCCAGACAGCCCACGAAAAAGACATAAGGAGCATGCTCTTTGATGTCGGAAGGATCTTTCAGCCATGCATGACGATAACGCGTTTCTCCAAGCGGGTTACCCTTTGATGTTGCCTCATCACGCAGTGCAGCCTGAGCATCTGTCATTTTACCCTTAAGCACAAGCTGATGGCGGGCATTCTGTACAATTTGCGTAGGAGAAGCACCAGAAGGGCACATCTGTTCACACAGACCACAAGTAGTACATGTATTAAGACTGTTAAGCACATCTTGGTCTGCTTCTAAACCATGGTAAATCCCATGAGCAACAAGCATACGACCTCTGGAACTTGCCGATTCCCAACCTGTCTGTTCAAAAATAGGACATACAGACCTGCATGTGCCACACCGTACACATTTAAGAATTGATCTTAGATCAAGATTGGACATATTACACCCCCATTTTTCCGGGGTTGAGTATTCCTTTGGGATCGAGAGCTTTTTTGATCGCTATCATAATATCTAAAGCATTACCCAATTCCAAGCGCATATATTCAGATCGAGCACTGCCCACACCATGTTCCGCAGTGGTCGTTCCTCCCATAGCAATAGCTGTACGGTGGATCCTATCAGCAGCAGCATTCAGCTTAATCCAGTCTTCATCACTGAGCATGTCGATACACATGCCTGTGTGCAGGTTTCCATCTCCAATATGACCATAGGTCATGATAGGCAGATTAAATTCTTCAGAAATCTCATCTACCTTGCACAACATTTTTGGGATCTCTTTTATGGGAACTCCAACATCCTCGCCCACATATACTCTGGTTCGCATAGGGTCTAAGCGAGAAATAGCTGCACCTGCCAGCCTGCGGGCAGCCCATATCTCATCCCTTTCTTTTTTATCTGAAGCAGTCCTGATTCCAGATGCCAAACCTTCACACGTTTTTACTATAAGATTTACACCTTCTTTCACTTCAGCCTCACTACCATCTACTTCAAAAAGTAGTATGGCGCCAGCTAGTGGAAGACCTATTTTTGGATCATATGTATTGATAGCCCGGATTATGTTAGAATCCAATATCTCACATGCAGAAGGAACTATCCCGGATGCAAGGACCTTAACTACAGCCTTACCTGCCAGTTCAGGATTATCAAATGAGGCAAATATAACAGAACGGTCTTTAGGAATGGCACGCACCTTAATTATTGCTTGGGTGATGATACCAAGAGTTCCCTCTGAACCCACCATAAGGTCAGTAAGAGAGTAACCGGCAACAGATTTCATGGTTTTGGAGCCAGTTCTTACAATTTTACCATCTGCCATTACTACTTCAAGACCAAGTACATAACTGCGAGTAGTACCATACTTCACTGAGCGCATACCACTACCGTTATTGGCTATCAGCCCCCCCAGAGTGCACATTGCAGAACTTCCAGGGTCAGGAGGGAAGAAGAAACCATATGGCTCTAAGGCCTTATTGAGCTTTTCCTGGACGATTCCCGGTTCCACTACCACCTGGAGGTTATCAAAATCCATCTCCACTATCCTGTTCATGGCAGACATATCAAGAACAATACCGCCCTCTAAAGGAACACAGCCACCAGAAAGACCTGTACCTGCACCTCTGGCAGTTACTGAGATATTATGAGCATAAGCTATCTTGATGATTTCCGAAACTTGTGCAGTGCTGAGTGGCTTTATGACCACTTCTGGCACTCCCCGGATCTGGGAAGCATCAGATGAATAACAATATAGTTCACAGGAACTAATGGATAGGTTTTCCTTACCCACTATATTCCTCATTTTTTCTATTAGGTCAACATTAAGCATAGCTTTGAATTTAGAGATATGGTCAGAATTTAAAGATATCGGTTAGAGAACAGAACTTTGTACCAAACATTTACATTCAACTATGCAGTATCCTACAAATAATGACACAATACTTCGAAGTATACCAGAGAGATGGTGCAGCAAGAAAAGGACGCTTACTCCTTGCTAAGACCATTGAGACTCCCTGCATCCTCAAAGCTGAAATGCTCAATGACAACACCGGACAGATCGTGGATGCTGGGTCTTTGTGGGAAATGGGTAATGTAGAAAATGCTAAGCAAAAATTACATCAACTTCGAAGCGAGATTGGAGACAATAGGCTAATTATACTACCTCATATGTGTCTTGCACCTGATGCTCCTGACTGCATATTGAAAGATATAGAAACTATTGTAACAACTGGTGCCACCGGAAGTATATACCGTAAAGGAAGAGAACTAAAAGTTGCGGATCTATATGTACTTGAAGGAGCAGGAGTATTTGAAAACAATGCAAGGGCCCTGCTGGAAAGAGTTCTTGACCTGAAACACAATACACCTGATGATACAGCATTATATCTCCCTAACATCTGTCTTCCTGAGAACCTTGCAATGCTTGTTTACATGGGAGCTGACGTGTTGGATGCCACTAAAGCTACACTTGCAGCATATAAGGACCTTTATCTCACTCATGCAGGCAGTTTTCACCTGGGATCACTTTCTGAGCTACCCTGCAGATGTTCTGCCTGTGCATCTACTACAGCACCAGAACTGAAACAGATGGATAAAGTTTCTAGAGCGCAACTTCTTGAACAACACAATATCAACGAAATGGAAGCTGAACTTGCCCTGGTAAGGGAAAAAATATCTGCTGGTAATCTGCGGGAATATGTTGACGGTCAATGCCGTACCAGACCCTGGCTTACTGCATTACTTCGGTTACTTGACAGGGAATATGAACATATTGAAAGAGGTACCCCCATCACTCGCAATGTAGAGATGCTTGCTAATTCTGGAGATTCCCTCACAAGACCAGAAGTGGTCAGATTCGCACGCAGAATACAGGAAAGATATACTCCTCCCGAATTGGATGTACTTCTGCTATTACCATGTTCTGCAAAGAAACCCTATTCTATTTCACAATCTCATCAGAAGTTTGGTTTTGCTTTAGGCAAGTACCGCAAATTTGTGCATGAAGTGATAATTACATCGCCACTTGGAATAGTTCCCAGAGAATTAGAACTAACCTATCCGGCAGCTCATTATGATGTTGCTGTAACAGGAAATTGGGATGCTGAAGAGATGAAGTGGGTTTCAGAGTGCCTTGAAGATTACCTTTCAAAGCACAGATACACTGCAATAGTAGCACATGTAGATGGAGCTTATAAGCAGATATGCGAGATGGTAGCGGATAAACTTGGACTGGAAATACACTTCACAAATACTGGCAGCGTTACTTCTCATGAATCACTCAGGAACCTTAGTAATACCATGGAAGGACTGTGCACAGGAAGGAAAATCAACGAAACAAAAAGAAAAGCATCTATGTTGAAAGCAATTGCTGATTATCAGTTTGGGAAAGGAGCAGGAGAGACCTTGGTTCCAGACAATTCTGAAATAAGAGGACCTTTCCCCAGATATCAATCATTTTATGAGAAAACTCAACTTGCAACCCTCATACCTCAATATGGCACACTGGCAGTCACTATTGCAGGTGCAGAAATGATGATACTACGCAATTCCTATATCGTACAAATAGACGACTTCATACCAAGAGGTTCTATATTGGCCCCAGGAATTATAGATACAGATCCTACCATTCGTGAAGGAGACGAAGTATTTGTGGTAGGCGAAAAGGCAATAGGAGTAGGCAGGGCGCGTATGAATGGCAGGGAAATGAGAGTATCCACAAGAGGTCAGGCAATAGACCTGCGCCATGTGAAAACAAAATGAGGTAATCTTGGTATTATGAATATAAAGATCAGAAACTTCAAAACTGACGACTTTGAAGATGTGCTTTGCATAGAATCTGAGTCTTTTGCAGAACATAACCCCTTTGCTTACATGCACTTTTATGAGATGCATGGGGATATGTTCCTAGTGGCTGAATACCTAGACTTTGTAGTCGGGTTCATAGTAGGATATAGGCTGAACGAGAGTGAGGGTAGAGTCTTTTCTCTTGCTGTGAGCGAAGAGTTCCAGGGGAGAGGCATAGGTGGAATGCTCCTAGATGCATTGTTCAAAGTATTCTATTCAAACCTCTTGAAATATGCTACATTGGAAGTGAGGACAGGCAACATAAAAGCTAGAAACCTTTATCATAAGATGGGGTTCATTCCTTGCTGGGTAGAAAAGGAGTACTATTCAGATGGCGAAGATGGAATAATAATGAAGATGAAACTATCCTCATATAGGTTTAAGAATCTGGACATCTTTGCAGAAAAAATTGAAAGTATATCCCTTAGGGATACTGAAAGCTTTGAGGAGTAAATGTTCTGAATGGATCAGATTTCAGAGATTTCCTGCATGATGCTATGCTGCATACGCGTGGCAAGTTCCCTCATTCTCTCAGATGTCCTGCCAAAGCCTGAAAATTCATCCTTAGCCATGACAGATGCAAGACTATTGCCCAGTACAAAGATAGCAAGCTTGTGCTCAGCCTTGCTCCTATGAACATGTACCGGACTTATTGCCAATGAGTCATACGTAGAAAACTCATTCATAAAACCCTTTTCTACCAGACAGCTTTTCATTTGTGCCATCAATGTGTGCAGTTGAATCAATTCGTCTTTGTGCATACCAACCAACATATCCTTTTTTTGTTTGTACACTGTGCTACTGTGCACTGATGAAATTAATGTACAAACGTAAATCAATTGATTTCAATAAAAGGCTATTGTCGGAAATATATTTCCTTCAAAGTACTATATAAGAATAACTAACAATGTAACTTAGTTTCTTTGAAAGAAGAATTAAATAAAAAAAGAAAAGCCTAAAAATTAAAGGGTGACCCTCGAGAACTAAAGGTCTCTAACGGTCAGTATTTTCACTGAAGAAGGCCTCTTAGTGATGCTTCCTATCTTGGCGCCAACAAGGTTTTCAATACCTTTGTTCTCAGCAATATCAAGTATTCTTTGAGTAATGACACCGTCAAAGATAACGCTTTTGATATCACCATTATAATCCTTTAGGTTATTGACAAGGTCACGCACAGCGGTCTCACCTATCACATTATTGCCAGCATCCAAGAAACGTGCACCAAAGGTCCCCATGAGTTCATCAGCATGGGATTTGAACTTCTTAGCAGCTGGAGAGAGTTTGATAACTTCCACCACTTCTGGTTCTTCTTTATGAGGTGCCTGAACAGCCACAGTTTCCTGAGAGAACTCACGCTGCTTAATGGGACGTTTCTTTAACTTGGCTGGGGTTGTAACCCTTGGGATTTCAACAGGTCTTCTTTCTTTCTGTTTTGGCACTCTCTGCACAGTAGGAGTCGTCATGGAATCTGAATCCTTCAACGAATACCTATCCATTACCTGTTCCACTGGTATCTTCTGCCTTAGAGCCCTTACTATTTCCTTTTGCACAAGGTCTTCAACGCTCTTGCCATCCGGGGCACGGGCAATGTAATCGATGTTAGCTACCTGAAGAAGTTCCTTTATAATTAGTTCTCCTCCACGATCACCATCAGTAAAAGCAGTTACAGTTTCCTTTTTCTTTGTTAGTTCTGCAACCTCAGGGGGCACATTGGTACCACCTACGCAAATAGTATTCTTGATACCATACCTGAGAAGGTTTAACACATCAGCACGGCCTTCAACTACAACTATCGCATCTGAATCAAATACAGCAGGACCACATGGAATCTTGTTCTTTCCAAAATACTGCATTTCCTCCACGCGTACAGACTGACGGACCTCATCGGCTATTTCCTGAGACTCCGGCACATTGGTATCGAACATGCCAGTCAGAATGAACTTAGCACGTTCTATGATCTGCTTCCTCTTGGTAGCCCTCACATCTTCAATGTTAGTTATTTCGATCTTGGCACTGCATGGCCCTACCCTGTCAATGGTCTCCAAGGATGCAGCAAGAATAGAAGTCTCTACTTTATCAAGACTTGAAGGCACCAGAATAGTACCCTTTGATTTACCACCCTTCGCGCTGACAAGAACCTCGATCCTCCCAATCCTTCCAGTCTTCTGCAGGTCTCGTAGGTCCAGATCTGACCCAAGCAGACCTTCGGTCTGCCCGAAGATCGCACCCACTATATCCGGACGTTCAATAATACCTTCTGCGCTGATCTTTGAATGAATGATATATTTAGTAGTATCTGCATTTTGCATACATAATTCTCCGAATTTTTTTACTGTTAGCTATGGCACATAGCTTGACCTTCTTGCAAAAACAGCCTAACAAGTAACTTACAACGCTCAGGTGCAAAGGACCTGATACCGTTTTTAGGTCACTTCAACAGTAGTATTCTACTGAACCTTATCTCAGATATATTCGTTTTTTCCGACGTGTCACACGTAATCCAACGTTACATATGCCTATTATAGATTGAACACACGTCCACAGCACTACGAGGGCAACTAACGTTCAATTGGTAAACCCAATATCATAAGTACATTACATACCCTTACCGCCATTCCCTTTGGCATTTTATCAAATGGGATGTTTGATGCTAATAATCAAACGTGAATTCTGATTTATTTCCCGATTATTGTAAATTAGATGATGAATAACTATTTTTGCGTGATTAGAATACTCATGTCCCATGAGTATCCTCAATGATCCTTGATCAATTTCAAGTTAGTGTAGCCATATAAGTAATGATTACAATAGGTAATATCCGTATGAAGTATAATAAACTTATGGATTTGCAAAGATACTAAGTATCCATTGAAAAAAAGAAATCAGACAAACGAATGAACTAAATACACAGAGCTCTGAGTTTTGATCCATGACAAAAAGAGAAGAAAGACAAGATAAAAAACTCTTGATTATTGGAGGCGGTGCAGTGGGCATGGCAGTCTCTACAGGAGCCACAAGGCATGGGAATCATGAAGTGACAGTGATATCCAGTGATAAATATGTATCATACAGTCAATGTGGCATACCTTATGTATTTTCAGGCGAAATACCAAACTTTGAGCAATTAATTGTAAGAGACCTTGAGTTCTTCCAGGAAATGGGGATAAAACTGAGACTAGGTACACAGGTAGATTCTATCGACCTTACTAACAATACAATAAGTATTGAGGAGGAACAACTTGCTTTTGACAAGCTTGTGATAGCTACCGGAAGCAAAGCCTATATCCCAAGAAATATAGAAACAGGTACATCGCTAAAGAATGTATTCACTCTCCGTACACTATCTGATGGCATGCATATTGCTGAAGCTCTGAAAAATGCAAAAAATGTCGTTATAATAGGTGCTGGTTCTATAGGTTCTGAGGTTGCTATAGCTGCTGCCCGCCGAGGGATACGAACTTCATTATTGAGCCGTAGCAATACAATCCTTTCATCCAGTCTTGACCCAGATATGGCAGAGATGGTAATATCATACCTGGAAAGAGAAGGCATACAAGTCCTAACAGAACATACTCCTGAATCGCTTAATGGTGATGATAAAATTACTTCAGTTACAGCTAATGGTAGGGAGATACCTGCAGATGTAGTATTGATATCAGTTGGTGTGGCACCTGATACATCCCTTGCATTAGAGGCCGGAATAGACATAGGAGCTGTAGGGGGAATAGTCACAAACAATAAACTCCAAGTCGTAGCAGATGGAAATGTTATTGAGAATGTGTTCGCCGGAGGAGAATGCACCCAGATATATAACTTTGTGACTGGCAAGCCTATGCTGAGCCATCTGGCAAGTACAGCGCGCAGAATGGCAGGCGTAATAACCGACAACTTGGATAATAAAGACACAAAATTCAATCCTGTGGTTAATCCTTGGGTTGCAGTGATCGGTGATCTGCAGATCGGGTCTGTGGGTGTTACGACCAAAGAGGCAGAAAAGCAAGGAATGCGAGTGATCAGTGGTATAGCTACAGGTTCAACGAATGCCGAATACTTCCCGGGAGGAGGAAAGATATTCATAAAGGTTCTATTCTACAACAGATGCCTTGTAGGTGCTCAGATAATTTCAACAACTGGTACAAAAGAACGCATTGACGGGCTTTCACTGGCAATAAAGAGAAAACAAACCATAGATGAACTTCTTGAAATGGAAACTTGTTACTCACCTGCCGTATCTACCCTTCAGGATCCACTGCTTTTTGCTGTCAAAGGTGCATACAAGAAAATGCCAAAAAAGGATGCCCTATGATAGAAATAAATGGTTCTTATGGCGAAGGCGGAGGACAGATATTAAGGACGGCTGTTGCTTTGGCAAGCATTAAATCAACGGATGTAAGGATATTTAATATCAGATCGAATAGACCACAGCCAGGGCTTAAGGCCCAGCATATGAAAACCATAGCAACTGCTGCAAAGCTCTGTGATGCCGAAGTTAAAGGATTGCATATTGGTTCACAAGAGATCACCTTTTCTCCACTGGAAATAAAGGGGGCAACATGCTCTGTGAACATAGGCACTGCAGGAAGTATATCCCTCCTGCTTCAATGCATTATGCCAATGGCAGCCTTTTCCAGAGGAGAGATTATAGTTCACGTCACTGGTGGAACTGATGTAGCGTGGTCTCCAACAATGGATTATCTTAATAACGTGACTTATAAAGCACTTGAACAAATGGGATATCACTGTAACATAGAAGTTCTAAAAAGAGGATACTACCCTGAGGGGGGTGGAAAAGTACGTGCAGTTTTTGAACCTTCGAAGTTACATGGATTTGAGTTTGAAAGATTGGAACAAAATATCAAAGGAATATCATATTCTTCTAATCTGCCTGAACATGTGGCACAGCGTCAATCCCGGGCAGCCAAAAAACTGCTGGAAAGCAAGGGGATTGAATGCGATATAGCTGTATGCAACAAAGACGAGATTTCAACGGGAAGCGGTATAACATTATGGAGTAATTATAGTGGTTCCAGCCATCTTGGCAAGAAGGGGCTTCCTGCAGAAAAAGTAGGAGAGATGACGGCAGAGCGCATGATAGTGAACCTCAACTCCGGTGCCTCAGTTGATCCTTTCCTAGCAGACCAACTTGTGACATATATGGGCCTTGCCGGGAGTGGGACTTTCACAACATACGAACTCTCAAAACATACACTGACAAATATCTATATAACAGAATTGTTTCTGGGTGTAGAGTTCGAGATACAGGAAAAGGAAAAACTCACCGAGGTATCGGTGAAGTGAAAAAAGATCAGAGAATGAGCTTAGTTCTCAACTATGCTCAGATACTCAGCTGGAATAGATTTTGCCAGAGCAATATCCTCATTGGCTGTCAGGAGTATTATTCCATCCTGTTGGGCAGAATCAGCATCAATCTCAAGTATCACAGGATTATCAGTATGCACAAGTGCAGCCTCTACAGCTCTCTCATAAGATGTGCTAAGGTGCACGTAGGTTTGTCTGATAGGCATAATGCCACTCTCCAGCAACATATCGACCTCTTCCTGACTGACACCATAATAAAGGGATGGAAGCTCGTTTTCAGGATAATCGGACTCCAGTTCTACATCTACCGAATGACCATACTTTGCCCTTATGTGCTTACCATCTATCTCATATCGGTGTTTTCTGTCAGACTTGACAAGAGCAATGAGCCTTTCTTTGGTACCCCATCTATATCTTTCACTTAGAACATCCAGAAGATGCCCCAAGCTAACCCATCCATGGTGGTCCATTTTCAGACCTACTTCTCCAGGGAAATGCCGAAGTGCTCCAGACACAAACTTCCCTAAACGCTCCTCGCGGTCATCGTCAAGGACGTACCGGCCTTCCACACCGCATGCCGGGCATGTCTCACCTCTGAAATATCCATGCTCATTGCATTTACGGATCATGATGTATCGGTCCTGAGATGTAATTAATTGTTAATATATGTTATCGAGAATAAGGAATCTATGATTCATAGTTTCGTCAGATTTAATACACTCTCATACTATCAGATACACAAAGCCGAGCTATTAACCTTAATGAAAGTGCTCCAAATAATACATGTCTAGGGAATTATTATGAACGGGATAGACGAGATCTACTCTAAACTTAGCAAATCCATAAGCAAAGAAGAATTTACTGAAAAGGTAAATGAGAAAGTGGAACAAATGGGTGGCCTGTGTGATGAAAAGACAGCAGCCATGCTTGTGGCACATGACCTGGGACTCAACGAAACTGGAAAGTCTTCACAACAGATAACAGATATAAAAAGTGACTGTGGAAATGTTAATTTCATTGCAAAGGTAGTATCTGTTTTCCCAATAAGAGAATTCACACGCAGTGATAGCACTGTGGGAAGAGTTGGAAATCTACTGGTAGCTGACGAAACTGGAAGTATTAGGGTAACTCTATGGGATGATAAAGCAGACCTGATAAACCAAGGTTTCATTGAGATTGGTCAAAACCTGCAGTTAGGTGGTTATGTCAAAGAAGGATATTCAGGAGTGGAAGTAAATATCGGCAGTAACGGGGTGCTGTCACAAACCGATGAAGAAGTGCAGGTAAAACATGCTTCAATGAAAATATCAGATATCAAAGACGGCATGGGAAGCATTAACGTTGTTGGGAAGCTACTTGATATTTCAGACATCCGCAATTTCAACAAGAAAGATGGATCAAAAGGCCGTGTGGGAAATATAACGATCGGTGATGATACCGGTAAAATAAGAATAACAATGTGGGATGACAAGACTGATAAGATGGCAGAACTTCGTCTAGGGGATGCTATAGAGGTAATAAATGGCTATGCACGGGAAAACAACTTCAATCAGCAAGTCGAAATACAGATCGGCAACCATGGCTTACTAAAGAAAACAGAAACGTCTGTTAAGTACCAGGAAAACTTTACTGCTATTTCAGATATCGTACCAGGCGAGTCCTACTCCATACAGGGTTCTGTGTCAGGATTGGGAGAAATAAGAGAATTCAACAGGGATGATGGTACGGTGAACATGGTTTCCAACATATATGTTTCCGATGATACAGGTAGGATAAGAGTAGCCATGTGGGCAGACCATGCATTGCTGGTAGATGAGCTTGATATCGACACACCTATACAGATCATAGATGCCTATGCAAAATCAGGTTTCAATGAAGATGTGGAACTTAGTGCAGGAAACCGGACAAGGATAATCATCAATCCAGAATGAAAGAAACACTGCATAAAGATACTTTGACATTTCTTTTTTATAGGGTATAAAGCAAATCATTATACACCTATTATAGACTCTAATGCATAAGGGGTTAGTATGCAAAAGATAGTGCCACATTCATGGTTTGATTAAGAAGATGCTGAGGCTGCAAAGTTATACACTTCCCTTTTCAAGGACTCTAAAATCATTGATACCACAAAGATTCATGTTACTCCTTCTGGAACAGAGGAGATGGTCACCATTGAATTATCAGGTCAGGAATTCATGCTGCTGTCGGCTGGCTCAAAGACAATTTTGGAGTTTCATGGCAGATAGTTCCCACTATTATGAAAGAGATAATTCAGGATAAGGATGAAGAGAAATTATCAAAAGTAACTGAAGCATTCCTAAAAATGAAGAAGTTTTATATTCTTGAGCTAAAAAAGGCATACATGATTTGACTTATTCACTCTTTTTTCATCTCCAAAAAGAATGGATCCATATAAAAGTATTGATTTAATTCTTATCTTTTGCCCGTGGCTTGAAGTTATATTCTCTGGATATATCTTCAAGAGACAGCTATTATTTATTGTATCTATTCTACGAACACCTATATATACAATTAATAATAACATTTCTTTGTGGGCAATCGCTTTCCTTAAACAAAATAGGAGCGTGTTATGCAATGGTTTTGGGTGCACAATGGGACCTTGAAACTGATACATCCGTTATGGAGATCCGTAAGGAAATGTCAGTTCGTGAAGTCATGACCACCAATGTGGTCGTTGCAAACATCAATTTTAGTGTTCTTGAAATTGCCCAGCAGATGATCCGCCAGAATGTTGACAGTGTAATCATCACTGAGGATGATGATCCTGTGGGAATAATCACAGAGACGGATATTATCAGTAAGGTGGTGATCAACAATATGATCCCAAATACAGTTGTGGCGGGCACGATCATGTCTTCCCCCATCATAGCAACAAAACCATCAACAAACGTCATAGAAGCTGCAGAACAGATGACCAGATGCAACATCCGCAGGCTTGCAGTGATAGATGGTGACAGAATAGTTGGCATCATCACCGACAGAGATCTTCTTACAATATCACCTGGACTTAACACCATTCTTGAAAGTCTGATAGAACTGCATCGGGACGAGAGCAATTTTGAGGAAGAGACAGGAATAGAAAGAGGAATATGCCAGAGATGTGGCGCATATACAGACCTCACCCTGATGAATGGACTTATACTCTGCGAAGACTGCAAAGAAGAAGAAGGCTATTACGACTAGCCGAGTTATCATTGACATGTCCATTCTAAATGGAGGATATCTATGACAGTAGAGAGTATAATGTCGAAGGATCCCTTGTATGTTAAAGAGACTGACCTTATGACCCATGCACGTCAAATAATGCGTGACTATTTTTTGAGAGGGGTACCTGTAGTGAACGATTCCCTGAAAGTAAGCGGAATACTTACAGATGGGGATGTGCTTAAAATGAAATCCACCAAGTCCAATGTGACAGTGGAAGGATATGCTCAGGAGGTTCCAATGATCACACCTGAGATGGAAATATTGAAAGCTGCCCGTCTAATGCTTGATGCATCTCAACACAGAGTTCCTGTGGTTTCCGGCGTTGACAGGCAGCTAGTAGGTATTCTAAGCGATGTGGATATACTAGCGACCATCAAACCAACAAAAAAGTCTCCTTTGTACATTGAAGAGATCATGATGACAAATGTGGTAACTTGCTATCCAGATGACAGTATATCCAAGGTATGGCATCAAATGCTTGAACATGATTATACTGGAATACCCGTATTATCACACAGCCATGAAACACTTGGTATGGTGACCAGAAGAGATATCATAAAAGCAGGTTATGCAAGAATAGGGGAAGCTGATGGGCACATTGCAAAAGCTGGTGACTCACCGAAGGTGGAAAAGGTCATGTCCACCCCTATGTACACTTTACCCCCGGAGGCTTCATTAAAGGAAGCCGTTGATAAGATTCTGCAGTATGATATTGGCAGGATAGCCGTAGCCAGCAATAAGAAACTATTGGGCATTGTAAGCAGATCTGCCTTGTTATCTGCCTGCCTTGTGGGCACTGGTTTCTGAAACTGGTAGAGCAATAATATGAAGATGAGGACCTTTCCTTTTTGGTCCCGGAAAGCCGTTAAACAGAAGAATGTTTTATTGTGCCGGTGGTTGAATTGATAAAGAAGAGAACAGACATGGTCACAGAAGATAGATCAAAATTGCTGAAAAATTCAAATACAGAATACCGGAGTAACCCAAAAAAAGAACCTGGTATGTTCACTAGTACAAGTACTAGGGATGTAGCACCTGTTGAGTTCAAAGCCAAGGCTGCAGAAAAGAAAAGTGACATAAATGCCGTGGCCAAGAAAGATGTGATAACTCTTCCACCTACGACAACGATCATGGGTGTCATAAAAACGATGACCAGTAAAGGCTTTAGAAGAGTACCAATTGCAGATGCGGGTACAAAACGCCTTGAAGGAATAATTACCTCAATGGACATTGTCAATTTCCTAGGAGGAGGTTCAAAGAACCTACTTGTGAAAAATTACTATAAAGAAAATTTGCTGGCAGCCATCAATGCTGACGTAAGCGAGATAATGCAACGTGATGTAGCTTTCGTTACCTCAAAAGCAAGTATCTCCGATGCTGTGGAAATGATGATCCAGAGAAATACAGGAGGTTTGCCTGTAGTTGACGAGGATAAAAGGGTATGCGCCATATTCACAGAAAGGGATTTTCTGGATCTAATGGCAGATACAATAGACTATGATTCCATCAGAGATTACATGAGCACAAAAGTGAAAACTGTACCATTTGATACCACCATAGAGGAAGCATCAGAGATAATGGTCAACAGGGGATTCAGGAGATTGCCTATTGTAAAGGATGGAATACTGATAGGAATTGTTACTGCTTCCAACATTATGAATTTCCTAGGAAGCGGAAAAGCCTTTGAAAAAATGGTTACAGGTAATTTCCATGAGGCTTTCAGTGAGCCAATAACCTCACTTATAACCAAAGATGTTGTATGGGCCTCACCTGAAACGGACATGGGAGATGCTGCAAAACTGATGATAGAGAAAGAAGTAGGTTCTCTGCCGGTAATAGATAATGATGTACTCTGCGGCATCATTACTGAAAGGGATTTCCTGCGAGCTGCATCCTCTACATACTGGTGATAATAGAAGCAAACAATTGTTCGAAATGTACTCATGATATTGAAGAAAGATGAAAATTGAATCCAGTTGATGTTGATTAGAGTGGCTTTCTACAGAGCCAGAAAAGCAGCTAGCGATTGATAAAGTAATAATTGGAGGAATTGAATGAACGTTTCAGACATAATGAGTTCTCCGGTGTTCATGATGGGGCCCGATGAACCGATATCACATGCAAGGAATCTTATGCTTAAGCATAAGATTAGCACCGTAGTTGTAGGTGACGGCGAAAAAATGATAGGTATTGTCTCAAAAGCTGATCTTAGCAGGAAACTCGCCCAAGCAGAGCCTATATGGAGGCGACGTCCTATAGATAAGGTTCCCGTTAGCATGGTGATGACAGAAGATCCAATAACCATCTATCCAGAAGCTTCTATATCCCAGGCTGGGAATCTCATGCTGGAAAACAACATCAATTACCTTGTGGTAATGAAAAAGGGACTTGTGGGTATAATTGCGGGGACAGATCTCGTAAGATATGTCTCCAAGTTGGAAGAACAAAAATTCGGTAAGAAAGTACATCAGATTATATCTGATGAACCGGTTCGTGTACACAGGCACCACACAATTAACCACGTAATGGAAGAGATGGATAAAAATAATGTGGAAGAGGTCCTGGTTGTTGATGATTCCGAAAATGTGGTAGGGCTAATATCCATTAACAACATTGCCCTTAATATAATGGCAGAAGCAGATGGAAGTCTCCCTACAAAGAACATCAAGATGACACGCCGCCCTACAGCCGGTGGGCAGAGGGCACATAGATATATTAAAGAAGTTCCTCTTGTTGCCGAAGATATCATGTCGGATATCAATACTACAGTAAAATGGGATGATTCAGCAATTAAAGCTGCAAAACTCATTGTAGAGGAGAATTCAAGAATCCTGCCAGTAGAAAAGGATGGCGAGATCGTTAGCGTCGTCAGAAGGAAGGATTTGATAAGAATAGCGCAGTGAAGGAACAAAAACGGATACAACTGAAGGTGAAAGATATGGAAGTAAAGGACATTATGACAGAACCACCAACGATCAATAAGTCAGATACGCTTTCCCATGCACTTGATATTATGGAAAAGAAAGAAATGAGGCGCGTCCTTGTAAAAAATGATGACAAGGTCGTTGGTATCCTCACTATGAGAAACCTTACAAGGGAACTTGGTACCAGAAAGAAGGGGAGCATGCCTGCATCCTCACTGCATGTGGCTACAGCTGTCTCTGACAACTTTGCGAAGGTTTTCCCTGATGTAAAGATGAAGGACGCTGTCACTCTTATTGACAAGAATCAGGGGGTAATCATAGTCTGCAAAGATGACAAAGTCATGGGCTGGATAACACCTGCGGAACTTCTCAAAACTAACAACTTCAATGGCTTTGCCGGGGAGTTCATGCAGAAGGAACCTGTAGTTGCAAGCCCCGGTGACCGCGTGAGCCATATCAGGCACCTTATGCTCGATAAGAACGTAGGAAGAATTCCCATCATAGAGAATGGCAAGCTGGTAGGAATAGTCACCGAAAAAGACGTAGTAAAAGCCATGAGAGCTTTCAGGGACATAGTTTCAGGCAACCAGCAGGAAGCCAGGATCAAGAACCTGATCGTTGCGGATATCATGAAGAGGAGTGTAAAGACAGTTCATACGAACACACCCCTTTCAAATGTGGCAAAGATGATGCTTGAAGAAAACATCGGAGGTTTGCCTGTACTGAATCTTGAGGATGAGTTTGTAGGACTCATTACAAGAAGGAACTTGGTACATGCAATGGCACAGTGAATATGGAGAATTATCCACAAATAGAACTGGACATTGAGGGTGCAGCATCTTTTCTGGGCATTTCTGCTCAAAAGATGCAAGAGCTAATGGAAAGAAGAGTGTTGGTACCTAATTGGAATGGGTATCAACACCTATTCCGTTTTGAACATAAGGCATTGCACATGGATATTGGGAGTATCCTTGTGCAAAAAGATGACAGTTTTAGTCTTATTTTTGGATTCCCAAAGATAAAAAGAGCAATGCTGCTTGGACCTGCTATCAAATACAATTTTGGGAATATAGCTAAGGTTGCAGTAGAAGAAAAGATGAATGGCTACAACGTCCGAGTGATTTCACTAGATGAAAAGCTTGTGGCTCTTACACGCAGCGGTCATGTGTGTCCTTATTCTTCAGGGAAGGCTAATACTCTGTTGAACCATAATTTTTTCACTGAGAACCCGCAACTGGTGGTTTATGGGGAAATGGTAGGACCTGACAATCCTTACGTACCCAAAGAAATATACGGAATAGAATCCCTAGAATTTTTTGTTTTTGATATCAGGCATAAGAATACAGGTTTACCTTTGCCATTGTATGAGCGCAGAAGCCTTGCTGAAAAATACGGCTTCAGGCAAGTCAGGCTTTTTGGAGAATTCGATATCCAGGAAGCTGCTGATATGATAACAAATATCATCCGGGAAATTGGAAGGATGGGCCACGAAGGCGTTGTTATCAAGGACCCAAAAATGGTATTGCAACCAATGAAATACACAGCTTCACAGAGTAATTGTTCTGACCTACGACATGCCATGAAAGTGTATAATGAGAGTGGAAGAGATTTCATATTTTCCAGAATTGTGAGAGAGGGCTTCCAGTCGGTGGAATGGAACGAAAGTGACGAAGAGTTCAAAAAACGTTGCCTACAACTGGGGGAAAGTATCCTGCGGCCTATGAAAGAATCTATCATAAAAGTAAGGGATGGAGAAAGGGTTGCAGAAGAATTCACCATAAGAGTGAAAGACAGAACAACAATATCAAGGTTTGAGGAGTATATGAGAAGGCTTGGAATGGACATCATGCTCAGTGAACCCAAAATCGTGGACAATGAATACCTTGTGCACATCACAAAAGTGAACAAAAGCACCAGTGATAAGACATTGGCCATGTGGGAAGGCCAGTTGTGGTCATGAAAAAAGATATATTTGTATGATAGCATTCGTAATCTCATATAGATCCAGGTGCAAACATGACTAAAATAACTATAATCGGAAGTCAGCAAAGCGGAAAAACAACACTTGCCGCTAAACTAGGAAAGAAAGGGAGTGTCTCCGACTTTACAATGTATGATTTTGCCAAGGGGGACAAAATAATGACAATCGTCGACCCCACTGGATACCCCGATTCTATTAAACCATTAATTGCCTCTCTTACGCTTTCCGACATTGCTATCCTGTGCGTGCCTCCCACCGGTCTGGATGCTTATGCCGGAGAATGCATTGTCTGTCTGGAGTCCATGGGCTACAAACATGGCCTTGTATTGCTCACAAAATCTGATACCACGTACCCTCAAGCTATAGACGAATTGAAGGCAAAATTACAAAAGATCACAAAAGGTACAGTGCTTGAGCATTGGGAGTATATGACTGCCTCCACCAAAAGTTTTGAAGGCATGGAGGAACTCAAAGAAAAGATATTTAGCATGGGAGAAAAGGTCGATGAAGAGG
Source organism: uncultured Methanomethylovorans sp. (assembly GCF_963678545.1). NCBI lineage: Archaea > Methanobacteriati > Methanobacteriota > Methanomicrobia > Methanosarcinales > Methanosarcinaceae > Methanomethylovorans > uncultured Methanomethylovorans sp. The sequence goes on along the minus strand of NZ_OY782870.1, from coordinate 645,030 downwards.
ATAGAAAAAAGGCCACTTTACCAGCAAGAGTAATCATAGACCAATCCTTCAACGTCACTGGAATAGGATGTGTAGTACTTGGTGTAGTGATACAAGGCACTATTAACGCAAAAGATAAAATGACAGCCTATCCCACCAAAAAACCTCTGGAGATCAGGTCTATCCAGATGCATGATGTAGATGTGAAGACTGCGCCTACGGGAGCAAGAGTGGGCCTCGCCCTTAAGGGAATACAATCAAAGGACATAGACAGAGGTCATGTTATTTCTGTTGAGGAAATGGTCACTGAGAATCTGAAGATTAAATGCAAACTCTCACCCTTTTCAAAAGGTTTCAATAGTGGTGGAGTGGTGCATGTTTTTGTAGGGCTGCAATCCTCTCCTATGCGCATAACCAGCATAGAAAAACAAGGGAAAGTGGTAGATAAAGCATCTGCTGGAGATGAATGTACACTTGAACTAACAGGTACGAAAGAAATATCTTATTCACAGCAGGACAGGTTCATACTCACAGATCTGGACGAAAAGCAAAGGTTCACAGGGTATGGGTCCCTTTGAACAAAATTATTTCTTTGGGGAAAGGCGTTTGAAACCATCCAACATGGATGGTCTTTCCACTGCTTTTGTAAGAGAGGTGTTCTCGGGGAGATCTGTAAGCTGAGGCCTGTCTAAGGGAGCTGGAGATCCTCCCTGGAAAGTTTCCCTTTTTCGGAAGGCATTATCTATACCTGAGCCATTATAAGATTGTGGAAGCAGCACCGATGAAGAGGAAGGTGATAGATTTTCCTTTTCCAGACCTTTCCTAGAGAGGCCAGCATTCATGTCACGGTCCCTGGCTCTGGAACCTTCGGACTTCCCAGCCTCATAATTTACCTTGACAGAGTTACCTATGTCGCCCTGAGATGCAAACTCGTAAAGTGAGTTAAATCTTTCTTTAACCCATCCAATCTCCGAATGTTTATGGTACCCTACCTCAAAACCCAGTTCATAGGAACTCTTCGCGAGCGCCTGCTGCTGTCCTTCGGTGAGCTCTCTTTTACTTTCCTTTTTCTTAAAGATCTTGACCATTAGATCAATCCATTATTCCAAATATCCTTCAATCTTCAAACCCTTATCAGTGAACTGCACTGTGCGCATGTTACAATCATGCTTTGTTCCTCTCATTTTGATAATTTGTATAGCACGGGTCATGTTCTTATCATAAAGGAAATTATGCATGAAAATCACGCCATGCGCTGCAAACTGCTCTGTTGAATAAGCAGTTGGATCAGTTAGTTCTCCTATCAATATGGTAGTACATCCAAGCTTCTTGAGGTTTCTTATGAACCTTGTCATTTCTTTTTCCTGCAAAGAGAGGTCCTTTGTAGTAAAACGGATTGCAGATACAGAATCCAACACAAGCCTTTTTACACCATATTCTGCCACATAAGCGGCAATTTCCTTGAATACCATTGCAGGAGACGGAGCCTCGCTTTCAATTGAAGTTCTACTGACCTCATATTGGGGAGATACAATCTCATTGAGTTCATCCATGTACCCATATTCCATCCTCGGACCCAGGTCTGCAAAAAGAAGTTTCCTCAGCTTTATGAGTGGAATGATATTCATTGAATAATTGGACATATCGTCAATGATATTCTGAGGACTTTCCAGTAAAGTCACATACAGACCTACTTCACCGAGTGCCGCTCCATGTGCAAGAAATTGAACACAGAATGTGGTTTTGCCGCTACCTGGGGGGCCACTTACAAGATAAACCCTCTCAGAAAGCAGCCCTCCCTGAACAAGTTCATCAAAACCTTCAATTCCAGTTTGTATTCTCATCCTTAATCCTCATGTATTATGGAATATACTAATATAATAATAAACTTATATATAAGCTGTACGTCCATAAGACTTATACAAGAAATTGAGAGAATATGAAAAATATAAATGAAAATAATTTTCATATCGGCAAGCAGGAGATCCACTGGTCTGTAAAACTATTCATAATAACCGTGCTCATTTCATGCTTTATAAGTATGCTTTTCTATTTCCTGAGCCTGGTATCATCATCCTCAGAATCTGTGGATATGGCCATAACCTCGACCACTTCCATGGCCATGCAGAAAGTAGACTCTGTAGCAGAGCACTTGAACCTGATGTGGTCCATCTTCCTGTTCAATTCGCTTGCTGTCGTCACGACTTCAATAGTACCTGGGTTATTGTCCTACATTCAAAATGTTTCTATCGCTGAGCTTAAGCTACGCGCACGGAACCAAAAATACACGACATTTTCAGTGAAACTAGAAAAAGTGTTCCAGTTTCTTATCTCACTCATAAAAGATATCCTCCAAAAACTAGATCCTGGAGTATCCAGATTAAGGGCTCAGGATAATTCTGAAAAAGAAGGTTCTATTTGGAAGTGCGCAAACTACAATAAAGAAAATTTCAGACTATTAGCTTACGTGATTCCACATCTCATTCCCATTATAACACTAACAATGAATGGGATGCTGCTTGGAATAACACTTTCCTTCTTTGTTTTTAACGGTGCCATATCTTTCTATGACTTTTCAGGATCACAGGGAATTGTACCTGGAATACTCTTTTCTATAGTATATTTCCTAGCTTTTATCCTGCCTCATGGGATAATAGAGCTACCTGTCATAATCATAGCTGCTGCAATTGGATACAGATTTGCCAGAGTGTATTCGGGCAAGATATTGGAAGATAACCTGCTATTAGGTGATGAAGTAGAAAAGCTTGAAAGAGACCTGATGATTATAAATGACATTGCTGCAGCATATATCAGATCTCGTTATTTGTGGACCATGGTAAGCATCATGATAGTCTTCCTATGGGCAGCTGCCTACATAGAAGCAAACATCACACCCACCATAGCCCAAGAAATAACAAATTTATTCGTATCTTTGCTGATCTAAGCGCCAGATTACATACGAATGCCCTTTACACCTGCTGTCACATTTTGAAGTAACTGAAAAGCTATTTCCTGAGAGGGCCATGATCCCAGGCCACAGTCCGGACCTACATATTTTATCCTATCTCCAAATATAGAATAGGCTTTTTCAAATCTTTTCCTTATAACATCAGGAGTTTCAAGATCAGTGACGAGCTCTTTGAGACGAGCAGCGTCTCTCCAGACATTCGTGTTATATTTGTCATTAAGTACAGAAACGAGATTTGAAATATCGGTCCTCGCAACACCCACTCTTAGGAAAGAATCTGAATCTTCCAGTACTTTCTTGTCAATAAGATCTAGGTATGAGGGATGACCTGCCGATTCCACTCCTATCACATTGACTTGGGAAGTGGCACAAGCGATCTTATAGTGTAGGGGCGAATGCAAGTGGATCTGTACATCAATACCTTTTTTGTGAGCTGATTTTGAAGCAATTTTAAGAGCTTCTATTAAAGTATCGTCATCAAACATTACCTGTGGATTGATTCCAATACTTGGTTCATCTATGGAAACTACACTTACATTCAGGTATCCTGAGTTTTCAATAGAGTTTTTCAGGAAAAGGTCAACATTTTCTGCGAAAAGATACAGGATATCAGTGTACTCTGTTCCACCAAATTCCTTTAAATACAATTCCAGAGGGCCTGTAATGCATATTCTGGTATTCGGTTTCCCACCGTGGGATTGCATGTATTCATAAGCTGCTGGCTGGATAGCCTCTAACTCCACTATTTTTGCATCTCTCTCTTTGACCTTGAAAGGCTCTTCCGTGCTATCCGGGTCCTTGATTATAGAAAGGAATTGTTCAGTCATATCCTGGTATTGAGGATAAGTAGGAGCTTCAACTCCCGCATCAATCTTCTGCTGGAATGCAGCATTGATCAGCGGAAATAGTTTTTCACGTTCATAATAGTTTGAGAATGCTTTTTGCATCCATTCCTTTGATACACCCGCTGGAAGTGGATAACTCCCGATATCATCAAGAATAACATTATTCATAATTAAGAATTGAAACATCAACAAGATATAAGTTTTGGAACAAAAAGAGTATAAAGAATTTAAATCACTAAAAAGAGCAGGAGAGTCATTCCTGTCTTAATCTTCCCTTCTTAGCAACGTGTTCAACATAATAATCTACGCAGTTCTGTGAGTAGTCTATAGAGACCTTGGACATGTGAGCAACAATCTCACTCAAAGGTCTTTCAACTTTTATAGTGCGCCTGGGAATACCGTACTTTTCATTATGCCTTGCTACGGTCTCAAGCATAATATTCTGCAATTGCAATACATCCAGCTTTTCCGATGGAGAGAGTTTTTCGAAATCTTCCAGTATCTTCTGTATGCGGTCTTTCTCCTTTTCGTCTACTTCTAATTCAGAAATGGGATGTCTGATGCGTTCCTCCACGCTATCACCAATCTAATATATACATCATTGGTTAAAATACTTACGTATAAATTTAGTAAAAATTATAAAAACAAGAAGAGTTTAACAAAATTAAGGAAGGGTGAGTAACACACCCATTCCCTTCAAAGTTTTTGAGACTTCACCGAATGATACAAACATTTCTTTACGGCTCTGATCAATATTTTCCACTCTTGGTTCACATGAAAACCAGATCTCTTTCTCGCTTTCTCCGCGGGTAACTGTAATGCAAGCAAGCATATCGGACTTAGTCAACCTGTACACTGAGTCTACACCTGTTGGGGTTACCCATTCATGGTATTTACCAGTGGCATCCTTAACGAATTTGTTCCAATTGACCGTCGCAGAAGCTTCCAGAATAAGGTGCAGATGAGCACGGTCACCTGTTATTTCTTCTGTCATGGCCTTAAGCATCTTCTTGTATTCTGGATCTGCCTCATCCACAACGATCTTTTCTTCAAGTTCTTTTGCAGCTTCCTTGAAGAATGGAGCAAGGTTAACTGTATCCGATGGCTTTGTGGCTAAAGAAACACCAAAGAAAGCTATACCACTCAATACCATACCTGCTATGACCCCATGATTTGAAAGAAGCGGATGAATATTTGCAAGATCAACAAAACCATTGAGATCAGCAATAGTAAAAACTACCTGTGCAATAAAACCTACAATAAGACCTGCAAGTGCACCTTCCTTTGTAGCTCTTTTCCAGTATAGACCACCCATCAGTGGGAAGAAATACGAAGAACTGGCTATGAAAGTAGCTATATGAATAGCATCAATTATGCCATTGATATAAAAAGAACCAATCGTAGCACCTAGAATGATGATGATTATACTTATTCTGTTAGCTATGAGAACCTCCTTCATAGTTGCATCTGGTTTTATATATCTCTGATAGATATCACGAGAAAGACAAGAACCACCTGAAGTAGCGAAGGTGTCTGTAGAAGACATTGCTGCGGCTGCAAGGCCTACGCTAGACAAACCAATTATGAGAGGTGAACAATTCTGGAATATAAAATTTAACAGAGCAGGCTCTGCATCTGCCATACCAGCCGGTCCAGCTGCAGCGATCTCAGGATAAATGTGATTAAGACCTATGGCAATTGCTATACAGCATACGCCAAAAATCAGAAAAATAAAGAATGAACCTAGAAGCATACCATATTTTGCTGTCTTTTCATCTTTTGATGCCCAGACCTTTTGCCAAGGATCCTGTTCTGTGATCCAGCCGGGAATAATGGCAAATATAAATATCAATATCACAAGAGGACCTACACTCAATGGATCCCACCAACCGGAAGGCACAGTTGAAAAGAGTTCAGAAGTAGTCATAGCGGGGGTAAGAACATCACCTGAAGCAGCTGCACCAGTAATAAGGAACGCCATTGCAAAACTGAAAACTGCCAGAAAAGTAAATTGAATCATATCCGTCCATACAACTGCATAAAACCCTCCCAAAGTAACATATAAAGAAACAGCTAAAGCGACTATAGCGGCAGCATACAATTGGGGTATGCCGTAGAAAATCTCAAGTACGAAAGCAAAGCCTTTGATATCTGCCACTGCAAAAAGGATCATGACAACAGAGATTATCAAAGCCACAGGACCACGGATAGCGCTGCTGTATCTCTGTTCCAGCAATTCAGGTTGAGTTATCGCAGGAAGATGCTTGATCTTAGTAACCAGAAGCGCGATCAGTATAAGAGCAATGACATTAGGAGCTGCAAATTCCCAAATGGAGCCCATCCCAAAAACCATATAAAGACCCACTACGGCAAGAATCCCACCTGCTGTGATCCACGATGCAGCAGCTGAGCAGCCAATGACTAAATAACTCACTTTGCGGCCAGCAAGCCAGAAATCAGTAACAGATTTCTGTTTCTTGGTGAAATACCAGCCGATACCGATCATCATTAGAACATAAAGTCCAAGTAATATCAAGAATAAACTATATGCATCCATAATTATTACCTCGTTTTAATTTGTCTAGTATAATTTACTTATCTTTCTGATCTTTCCTTATATTTAACGTTTTATTGATTGATCAGAGGTTTATTGTAGGCATTTTTCTCTCGAGTTGTATTTAAATCTTTCAAAAAAATCCGGTTGATAACAACGCAAGTTTATTTGATTTAGTAGAGAACTACTGATTAATTTTCAGATAGTTCCGGATAAAGTTCTTCAAATCACATAACCCAATATATATCTCTCATCAGTACTAATTGCATTACATGACCCTTGAACCGGTCCATATAAAAGCTATATCTGAGCTTGCTGACCGTATTGACAAATGCCTCAAACCTGATGATTCAGAAAAAGACGAAGTTGATGGAGTCATGGATATTCTGGAAAGGCTCAAGGAGTTGAAACATGATGGTAAGATCGTACTCAAGGCCATTGGAAGACTCAAAAGAGGAAGAGTGGACATAGAAAAGATGTCACAGAGCCAAGACCCATTTCCTGTAACCTATTCATGTGACAGTGGCAGTACAACCCCTCGATCCTTTGATAACGGCCTCTACGTGGATTTCTGTCACTGTGCCATGGCATCTACACCTACTGATCTTGAGTTGCACAATAGAAGAACAATAGTTGCTGCTACCTATTCACGTGGTTATAGCGTGCATATAGATACCACAGAAGATTGGGAAAGCGTTGATCAGGGAGCAAGCCGCTGTAAGATAATCCGCATACCTCCAGACCTGCTGGACAAAAGGATAGGCAGAATAGTTCATGATATAGCCCTATACCTTTCAGAATCCGAACACATTCTGTGGCTGAAGGATGAACTTGACCCTCGAGGCTTTTTTATTATGGATGGACCAATCTATCCAAAGCATCTTATGTATTGGATGGTAGTGGAATCTGAGGGTGTGAAATTGCTTTATGATCCTCATACAGAACAGATTCTTCAAAATTATATCGACATCGTAGACCATCATATTGACAGGAAACTTCCTTTTATTGGCTTTGTGAAAAATCCTGAAGATATGCAGATAATGCAAACGCTTAGAAAAGAGGGTATGAAAGACCTGCCTTGGGTAATGGATGCGCAGTTCTTTAAGAATCTGCTTTCTTCACCACGGAATAGGGAAGAAAAGAACAGATACAACCGCTATATAACTTACACTAACTGGTTCATGCAACCTAACCAGTTCTATGAAAGAATGCTTGGAACCACATCACCCCTGGTTAAGGAAAAACTCAGAGCGAAGTACCCACATGAATACTATTCACTAACATTTTTTGTGGTGTACATTCCTTCAAAGAACCTGCTCTTTAAGATAGAAGCTCCATATGGGCTTACTCAGGAAGAAGAGATGAGGAATATCATTACAAGAAAAGTACTTTATGATATTGCAGTAAGCGAGATACCTAGCACATTGAAGAAAGCAGACTCCATTGCGAAGATAAAGGTATCAGAAAGAAAGCAAATAATAGACAGGTTCAGGTACTCCCGTGTGGATACCAGCTATAATGAGACCAGATGGGGTGAGCGTGATGAGGATGGATAAGGATATACTTGCCTACGTGACTTCAGGAGACAAAGACACTGAAATTACTGTAAGAACTGTGGAAACAACTATTGAGGAAAAGTTCAGCTTTGAAGAATACGATGTGGCTATAGAAAAGCATTCTGATACTCAAGGTAGCATGGATGAAGCCTTTGGTATCATTACCACAGGTATAGAACCTCTTGAGATAACGGAATCCGGAGCAACGATCACAGGATACATTAACACAGAAAAAAGAAGGGATGTCCGGCTGGGAACATATGTTATTGTGCCTTACGGAGAAGAAGACCTGTTTGCAAGAATATGGAAAATGCAGTACAAGCAGGAATTTGAGGTAGATGATGCCACTGAGATACATTCCCGCAGGATGCTCAGATCCAACACTACAAATGAAGTGGATTATAAGTTTCTGGCATATCTGGACCCTATATGTATCCTTTATCCCAGAGGTAATGGCTTTGTCCGGCGCATGAGCGATAGGATACCTAGGCCAAACACACCTATAATGCCTGTTAAAGATAAAATGAAGATCCAGATAGGGCTTAACATTCCCAAAGAAGGTATTTTCCTGGGACATCTAAGCGTTGGCGGTGAGGTTGTGAAAACCCATGCAGTTCCTCCAACTGTGCCATATTACCTGCGCAATGATTATTCAATGGGTGATCCTCTGGTGTTCAGGCATATGCTGGTATGCGGTAGTACCGGGACTGGCAAGACATTCCTCACAAAAAATATTCTGAGGCAGTTCATGGAAGCGGAAAATCGCTACAATGTGAGAGGCACCGGTGCTAGAAAAAATACATGCCTTGTGATACTTGACCCGCAGGATGAGTATTCACAGATGTTTGAGGACAATCCCGAACTTACACAGGAAAATGAATTCAGTTTCAAATCCGAGAAAGTGGATTTTGGAGGATGTGTTAATACCCGGACCTTCGTGGCAAAGGTTGATGGACAATCATACAATGGGCGTTCACGGGCACAACAATTGGAATTTACCATACCTTTTGAGATGGTGAGAAATAATTCCTGGCTCATGGCACCTGTGGGGATGACCGACCTCCAGTACCAGGGAGTAGAATTGCTTCTTGACGATTTCTTCAAAAAGGCAGGAGAACATACGTACAACCGCTTTTTAGACCACGTCAGCGATGACTTGACAAGAGACAACTATGTGGAAAGCGGAAAAATACACGAAGCCTCTTATGATGGAATCGTGCGCAGGGTAAGGGACAGAGCTCTTAGCAGGGTGTTCGACCAACCTGCAAGACCTATAGACCAGATGTTGGATGAGATCATAAAACCGGGACAGATCAGCGTGTTCCCCACAGAATACATCAGCAATACCCGTATACGTGACCTGATAACTCTCACTTTGATGACGATAATAGTGGATAACAAGCTAAGCACCTCTGGAGAAGCTGCCATCAAGGAAACACCCATCATCTTGGCCCTTGACGAAGCCCATAGGTATCTTGCCAGAACCACGGGGGATCATAGCAAGAGGATCGTGTCCAAATTTGCAGATGCTGCACGTCAGGGAAGGAAAGAAGGATTAGGACTGTGCCTCATCACTCAGGACCCTCAGGACATTGATGACACGGTATTCAAGCAGGTCAACACGCGTATCATTCTTAACCTGACAAACGATGCTGCAATCGGAGCACTAAAGGTCAAAAAAGAATATGAGAAGCGTATTCCATACCTTAAGAAGGGACAGATGATCGTGCACAGCCCCGACAACAGCGACATGGTGGAGATCATGGGACTGCAGAGCTGCGTGGTAAAGCATATATAAACTTCTCACCACCGATAATTATTGTATGATTTCAATAAATACTATATCGCGTTTATACCGAAACGTATATATTGGGCAAATACGTATGGAGGCATCACGTCAGTAAAGAAGATGGGCCGGTAGCTTAGCCAGGCAGAGCGACGGACTCTTAATCCGTAGGCCAGGGGTTCAACTCCCTTCCGGCTCGCCAATCTCTTCTATTGTTCGTAGCTATTTTGTTCAGTTTGCTTTCTATATATCTCAGTGAAATTTTTGAAACACATAAATCCTATTAACTCTTTTTACTCAGACGGTGAACCTAATGCCAAAAGTAAGCGTGGAGATCCCCCAGGAACTGCTGGATGACCTGAACAAACACGTAGGGGATGACAAGAAATTCGTTAACCAGTCAGATGCCATCAGGACAGCTATCCGCAAGATGCTCGACATGATGGATGAAATAGACAAAAGACACGGCAGGGTTAAAGAATAAGAAAAATAAGTGAGATATTGTTATATTCAGAGATTCTGAAGATATGCAATGCACTCCGCACCTTCTTCCAGGCTGGCCATTTCGGTTACAAGCCTGCCATTGTAACCCTCAACGCTTTCCATGACCTTTTTCCATGGGACGGTTCCTCTTCCCAAAGGCAGGTGTTCGTCTGATTTTCCGTGGTTGTCATGAATATGCATGTGCAGTATCTGATCCTTACACTTTTCCAGGAACTCCTCCACAACTCCCACTGTGTTCGCATGGCCTACATCCAGAGTCATGCCCACATTGTCCCGGTTCACTTCTTCAAGGGTCCTGAGCATCTCATCAGGATATTTTCCAAATATTTTGGGCATTTCAGGCATGTTTTCCACAGCTATCGTGATACCATACTCTGCAGCAGTGTCGCATATGTTTTGTATGGACTCTATATGAGTCTGCCAAGCTTTTTCAGGCATCTGTGAGCCATATGGGGATAAGTAACCTGGATGAACTACCGCCAGCTCCACGATCTCGCTTCCAAGCTCAAGGCAGCGGTGCATCTGCTTTAATGCTTCATTGCGTATCCCATCGTTGAGACCTGCCAGGTTCATGTCTGAAAAAGGTAAATGCATTGTGATTTTCAGGTCAGTGGTATCGCGGATCTCACGGACCTTGCCTAAGTTCCCGTTATGCAGGGTCTGTAAGCCCTCCTGCACTATCTCCCAGCCTGTATATCCCAGGTCTTCAAGTTGATAGACCCAGATAAAAGAATGTCCTGCCTCTACTCTGGAGGAAAAGCTCAGATTCCTTGCTTTCATGCACTTTCCACGTCCTCTATATCCGATTCGAAAAGTATCTTACCTTTTTCGGTAGGAGGAGTAAGCCATTCTATTAGACGGTGAAGCTCAAAAGATGAACTTGCACTCATTGTTACATGTATGGAACCCAGTGGCTCTTCATCTGCAGGGAAATTCAGGCGGCCAACAAAAGCCACGAATTTGCTTATCCTGAAAGATGTGGACGGCTCATCTTCCCTTATACCTACCTCTAACTGAGTACGTGCAGTATCGATAATTTCCTCTTCCCGTAACAGGAGATGAAGATGACGGAGTCCTTCAAGATTAGTAGTCCCTTCAACCATGCCATGCAATACAGTATCATTGGCTGCATTGTAAGTAATATCCGTCAGAGGGAAAATGCTTTGAACCGCTGTCCTTACCTTCTCCTCGGTTTCCGTAGGGTTTACTCTAGCTGAAACTCGTACCTCTATCATGACTGACCCACCACATTAAGCACTTTTTTCCTGAAATCTTCAAGAGTCCCTGTGTTCTCAATAACTATATCAGCAGCAGCTATTGCTTCACCCATGCCCCAGCCAAGTTCACGCTCATCCCTGATGCGTAAAGCATTGATATCCTTCATATCATCGCTTCTTTTTCTGGCCTGAACCCGTGCAAACCTTATCTCAAGAGGTGCATCTATTGTTACCAGAGTGAAATCAGAACCAAATGCCTGCTTGAAACAATTTATCTCTACAAGGCTGCGCACACCGTCCACAACAAGGAACCTGGAATCTGCCGCTCGTATCTTTGGAATGCACCTTTTGGCTACGATATCCTTGCCCTCTTTGTTACGCAGATCGGTACCAACACCACCCACATTAATATCCGTAGGCTCAAGCCCTCTGCGTACAACCTCTTCACGTATCACATCACCCATATTGACAACCTTGATACCTGATTCACCCAGAATCGATGCAGCCACTGATTTGCCCGAAGCCGGCATCCCGACAAAAGCTAAAATTTTCGTCATACACAACCTGCTGTTATTTATTGACCTTAGAAATGTGATTCACACATTCATTGATGTTATAAATACTATACATTCCAAATAAAATGTCTTTGGCAACTAACCTATATATAAGTTTAACAACACATTTTTATTCAAGGGGTTTTGGGCAACCGTTTGCTGATAAGACCGCAGATCAAGCCAGTGCTGTTAGATGCTTTTTGAAAAATGCCATTGATTTGATAGTAATGGGTAGGCTTGGAAAGAGCGGTGTGATGAGATTTCTGATCGGTGGCGTGTCAAAAATGGTAGCAAGAGGTTCAAATGTCGAAGTACTGAGCTCCGTTAAGGTGCCATAATTGCACCCTATAGCTTTCTTTTTTCCGGGCATTCTTTTTTATATCATACTACGAATAGCGGGTTAAAAAACTCTTTTTCCGGGGTAACCTGAAAAATGAAGATAGGAAACATAAAGATACATGGAAATTTGTTCTTGGCACCCATGGCAGATGTAACGAACCCCGCATTCAGGATGCTCTGCAAAAAGTACGGTGCTGCACTTACATATTCTGAGATGATCAGTGCCGATGCAGTACTACATGAGAATGCAAGAACAACAAGCAGGGGTCTAAGTTGTGAGGAAGAGAAACCTTTTGCTATTCAACTCTTTGGAAATTCTGCGACCACAATATCAGATGCAGCGAGTATTGTAGAAGAAAAGTATGCCCCTGATATTATTGATATTAATTTAGGATGCCCTGCTAAAGTGCTTGTTAAAGATGGCTCTGGTTCAGCATTACTGGAATTTCCAGAAAAGATAAGAGACATAATATCTAGTGTTTATGGAAAAGTAAGTGTACCGGTCACAGCTAAAATCAGGGTGCTTCGTGACATGAGAGAAACACTTGAGATCGCAAAAATAATAGAAGAAGCCGGAGCTAGTGCTATTACTGTTCATGGAAGAACGCAAGCTCAACAATATGCAGGAAAAGCTGAACATAAATATGCCAAAAACATAAAAAATGAGCTTTCAATTTCAGTAATTGCAAATGGTGACATTGTTGACGGATATTCTGCAAAACAGATCATTGACTATACAGAATGTGACGCTTTGATGATAGGCAGGGCTGCTATGAGCAATCCACATGTTTTTAGGGATATATCACACTTTCTTCGTACCGGAGAACAAATAAATACAGATGAATGTTCCCAACGAATTGCAGATTTTAAAGAATATATGAGGCTGCTTGAACTGTATGGCCTTGAAGAACATGTTGATATAAGAATGCATGCCCAGTGGTTCACAAGAGGTATAAAAGGCGGGCGGCACGTACGACAAGAGATTTCCAAAACACTGGATAAGAAATCGATAATTCAGCTTATGGATAGTCTATGTACACAGTTTTCCGAGAAGAATGAAAACAGTAATTTTCACGGTAACTGATACAGTTTTATATTTGTTCAAACCGAAAGGCTTTATAACTATCATGCGATTCATAACCAACACGGTCTAAAGTTGCATCTATACACATTTGTGAATAAATGCAGATCAAATTTATCCATCATTCGGCAGGGATATTAAGAAACCAAACAACAAGCAACAAAGTTGTGCCGATGATGATTATTTTAATGTTGTGGAGAATCCCAGATGAAAGAGATACGAATACACGGTCGGGGAGGTCAAGGTTCGGTCACTGCTGCCGAGCTCTTAGCCGTTGCAGCCTTTGCTGATGGTAAATTCAGCCAGGCGTTTCCAGCTTTCGGAGTAGAAAGAAGAGGAGCACCTGTACAGGCATTCACAAGGATAAATGACGAACCAATTAGGCTTAGAAGCCAGATATATGAGCCTGATTACGTAATAGTACAGGATCCAACTCTCATAGAGGTAGTGGATGTTGCAGGTGGCTTGAAGGAAGATGGTACGATAATTATTAACAGTGACTTTGACCCATCACACTTCAAACTTGACACTAAGGCTAAAGTTGTAACCGTCAATGCTACAAAGATTGCACTGGACATAATTGGCAGACCAATAGTAAATACAGTGTTACTGGGAGCTTTTGCAGGAGCTACCGGGGAGATAAGGCCTGAGTCGATTAAGAAGGCTGTAAAAGAAAGATTCCCTGGTAAAGTGGGAGATAGGAACGCTGAGGCTATCCAGCAGGCTTACGATATGATGATGGAGGCTAAAGCATGAAGATACCAATTGGAGGTGTCTGTGAACCTGGTACTACAATGGTCAACAAGACAGGTGGCTGGAGGACCTACAGACCTGTCTACGACTATGAAAAATGTATCAAATGTAAGCTTTGTGAACTGCTTTGTCCGGATATGTCCGTTTTTCCCAAAGAGGATGGATATTTCCAGTTCAATTATGATTACTGTAAAGGATGCGGTATATGCGCTAACGAATGTCCGAAAAGCGCTATAACCATGGTACTGGAGGAGAAGTAATGACACCAAAAGGAGATCTAAAAATGGATAAAATGGTCGTCGTTGAGGGATCTTATGCTGTGGCACATGCTGTGAAGGTATGTAGGCCAAATGTAATATCCGCCTACCCTATCACCCCCCAGACCCATATAGTGGAAGACTTGGCTCAGTTCATTGCCGATGGAGAGATAAAGAACTGTGAGTGCATCAATGTAGAATCTGAATTCTCTGCACTTTCTGCACTTGTGGGATCTTCTGCTACCGGTGCAAGGAGTTATTCCGCCACTACCTCACAGGGTCTTGAGCTAATGCATGAAGTTTTGTTCAATGTGGCAGGTATGAGGCTACCCATCGTCATGACAGTTGCCAACAGGGCTGTCAGCGCACCCATCAACATTTGGAATGATCACCAGGATGCAATATCCCAAAGAGATACTGGCTGGATCCAGTTGTACGGTGAGAACCTGCAAGAAGTCTCTGATATGACTGCTCAGGCATTCAAAATAGCTGAGGATGAAGACGTGCTTATGCCAGCCATGGTATGTATGGATGGATTCATCCTGTCTCATGTGTATGAGCCCCTTGTGATGCTGGAGCAGGACCTTACTGACGAATACCTGCCGACCTACAAACCTTTGAATGTACTTGATCCTAAGAAACCATTGAGTTTTGGCGCCTTTGCAGATCCTAACTATTACACAGAGTTCAGATATATGCAGCAGAAGGCCATGACAAATGCTCTGAAGAAGATAGAGAATGCAGCTGATGAGTTCTATGATCTGTTCGGAAGGTACTACGGTGGTCTTATTGATGAGTACCAGACAGAAGATGCAGATATCATTCTCATGGCAATGGGTTCCATTATAGGTACTATTAAAGATACCATTGACAAATTGAGGCAGAAAGGCGTAAAAGTAGGATTGCTGAAGGTAAGAGCTTTCAGACCATTCCCTGCAGAAGCTATAAGAAAAGCTGTCAAAGATGCAAAGATCGTTGTTGTTCTTGATAAAAACATCTCATTGGGACTTAACGAAGGTGCTCTTTTCACTGAAACCAAATCCTGCCTATATAACACCAGTAACCATGTGCCTGTTGTAGGTTACATGATAGGTCACGGAGGTCGTGACATACGCATGAGCACGATAGAGAATATTATATCTGAGGCTCAGGAAGTAATGAAGTCTGGTATCAAGGTCGAAAGTCAGTTCACTGATGTGAGGGAGGAACTATTATGAAACAGCTTTTCGTTTCAGGACACAGGGGATGTGCAGGTTGCTGTGATGCAATGGCTGCCAAATTCACACTTATGGGTGCAGGTGAGGATTGCATAGTAGTCAGTCCTACAGGTTGCCTTGAGGTTATGACAACTCCGTTCCCTGAGACATCATGGAACGTACCGTGGATACACTCCCTGTTTGAGAATGCTGCTGCAGTTGCTTCAGGCATAGAAGCCGCATTGATAGCTATGGGTAAGAAGGGCAATACAAGGATCGTAACCATTGGTGGTGACGGTGCAACCATGGATATTGGTCTGCAGGCCATTTCAGGAGCTTTTGAAAGAGGACATGACTTCACTTACGTCTGTGTGGACAATGAAGCTTACATGAATACAGGAGTTCAGAGAAGCAGTGGAACGCCATTTGACGCTTCAACCACCACAAGTCCTGCCGGAAAGGTTTCCTTTGGTAACCAAAGGCCTAAAAAGAACATGCCTGCAATCATTGCAGCACATGGTTCACCATACGTGGCTACCACATCTCTGGGATATGCAAAAGACATGATCTCCAAGGTGAAGAAGGCCACTGAAACCCCAGGTCCAACATATATACACTGCCACGCCCCCTGTACAACAGGCTGGGGATTCGACACTTCCAAGACTGTAGAAGTTGCACAAATGGCTGTTAAAACCGGTCTGTGGCCACTGTTCGAAATGGAGAACGGCGAGGTCACCAAGGTGAGGAAGATCGGTAAAGCTGCACCAGTTGAAGATTATCTCAAGATGCAGAGCCGTTTCAAGCATCTATTTAGCAAGGAAGGCGGTGCAGAAGAGATAGCCAAGATACAAGCTATTGCTGACAAGAACATCGAGTACTACGGGCTTTGAGTGCCTGTAGCCATTCTTTTTTTACTCTATTTTCCCCCTTTAGTATTTTTTTCTAAAAAAGTGATAAGAACTAGCAGTTGCTATCTACTCGCATGAATAATAAGGAAAAGGTCCCAGGCAACACTCACAATTTTGAGCATATTTTTGCACTCCTCAAGCAGAAGTACCCCGATGCTGCTCCTGCACTGCATTTTAGTTCACCTTTGGAATTGCTGATAGCTACTATCCTCTCAGCCCAGTGTACAGACAAACAGGTGAACCAGGTTACTCAGTCTCTTTTCAAAAAGTATCGCAGTCTGGAAGACTTCGCTGGTGCGGATGTATCGGAATTTGGCCAGGAAATATATTCCACAGGCTTCTACAATCAGAAAGCAAAGCACATCATAGAGAGTGCTCAGATTATGCTCTCAGATTTCGGAGGCCAGGTGCCGAATACCATGGAAGACCTGCTACAGCTTCCTGGAGTTGGAAGAAAGACTGCCAACATTGTGCTTTCCAGAGCCTTTGGAAAAATAGAGGGAATTGCAGTGGACACGCATGTGAAAAGGCTATCAAATCGTTTAGGTTTTACTCAAAACGAAGAGCCTGAAAAGATAGAGAAGGACCTTATGAGAATAGCAAAAAGAGAGGATCTGGAAACGCTTTCCATGACCCTGATCCTGCACGGGCGCAATGTGTGTATAGCCCGGAATCCTAAATGCGTGGAATGCGTGGTAAAAGAATTGTGTCCATCGAGCAGAGTGTAAAAATAATAGAAATAAGTATACATTACTTATTTTCCTAATGAATCCATAATCTGCTTGCAATACTGATTATAGTTTTCAATAAACATATCGCGTGGCGAAAGTTCACGGCCTATGATGTCAAGACTCTTCTGTGATATCCTACCTTCGTTTACTAGCTGGCGACCTGCATCTTTTGCAGCCTCGAAGATGTCATCTATCGGCACACCCATCTGTATCATAATTGGCATGCTTTCACCATGTGGGCGCAGCAGTGCCCCAGCAAACTCAAATGATGCATTCTTGCAAATGGCCTGCATGTGAGCAAGCAGGGAATCAAAATTCTCCATCTCCCAGAAACCACAGTTGGAAACCAATACCATCTTTCGGTCCTTAGCAACCCCACGATGAGGATGACGACAGCGATCATCACGCAGCTCCAGAGAAGGATCAAGTTCTGGAATCATCCTATCGATTAAGTTCTTCATAGGACCGTTGAACCCATCAGAATAAAGCGGCGAGGCAAACACAAACACATCTGCTTGCTTTATCTTCGGGTATAGCAGTTGCATATCATCATCCTGATAACACTCCCCCGGCGTTTTGAACCAACAATTGAATTCTCCTGTGCAGGGATTGATATTGAGCTTTCTCGTATAGAAGAGGTCTACCTCTGCCCCTGCTTCTTTCATTCCTTCAAGAAAAGGGTTCAGTATCATAGCAGTATTACCCTTCTCCATTCTGGGACTTGAGTTAATTGCTAAAACTTTCATGTTCTTTCCTCTATGTACCTTGACTATCCTTTCAAGGGTAAAAATGGCAAAGAATGGTTCTTGTTGCCTCCAACCACAAGCAGGTCAGCTGCCTTTTCAGCAGACCTTTATACCAACTGAAAATATACCCCTGTGTATAAAATTTACGTAGAGACATATATAACTATTTCTATTACTAATCATGTTTTTTGATTTGTGAGTGTTTGATTTAGTCTTGAAGAGCAAAGCAAATTCAAAAAGTCCACTTTTTAATTGCTATTTGATAATGTTTCTATCAACAATATATTAGAAAAGTTTTTTTAAATAATGAATAAATAGTTTCAATGAAAATAATGTTTTATTAAAAAACGTATATCATTTAAAAGGGGGTTGAAGAAATGTTGTTCATGGACATAATGACGTGGGATAAAAAGGATGACATGGAATTGGGTAAGCGCTATGAGGAATGGAAATATCCTAAAGGATACAACGTAATTGCAGAATGGTCTGATCTATCTTCATGCAGGGTATTTGTGGTGTACGAACTCGAGAACGCAGAGGCCTATATGGCTGCTACATGCCCTTGGAGAGACATTATAAAATGTGAGACTATTCCTGTGATGGAAACTCAGAAAGCTATGGAGTTCTTTGCTAAATTAGTATGAGTAATCAAGGGTGGGATATTGACATAATTCAACAATCCTGACCAGAACTTTCAGTTTATTCATTTTTTACTTTATTTACGATCATCTATACGTAGGATTTTTGTGCTTTTTTGTAAGTTTGATGTTTCAAACAAAGCCTTTATCAGTATGTACTCTTCCACTGCCGTCCTGTTAGGTCACTACCAGATTTTCATCATAGATAAATTATAAATATATGGTGATTAGTCTACATTCTTTTGATGAACAATTAATGCCGCGTATCGAGCAAGATAACATGGATGTAAAAACCGGGATTTCTGGGTATTTTAAAGAATCGTTTTTAAGTGACCTCAAAGCAGGTTTTATTACAGCTATCGTGGCACTGCCACTTGCTATTGCTTTTGCCATTGCATCAGGTGTGGAACCGGTGATGGGTCTTTATACGGCCGTGATAGCCGGAATGCTTGTATCTGCCACTGGCGGTTCCAAATATTCTATAACAGGACCTACTGGTGCTATGACTGTGATCATCCTGTCCACCCTTAATAGCTATGGATTGGAAGGACTATTACTTGCAGGTTTTCTTGCAGGTATATTTCAGATACTCTTCGGCCTGTTCAAACTAGGTAAGGTAGTCAAATATATCCCATTGCCGGTTATTTCAGGATTCACAAGCGGTATCGGTGCCATCATATTGATAGGCCAGATACCAAACGCATTGGGTATGGTGATCCCTGCAAAAGAATACGCATGGGAAACAATTGTTGCTATTGTTCAGAATATTAGTGCAGCTAACTCTAATGCAATGTTGATATGTGCAGCTACTATAGCGCTCTTGTTGTTCCTGCCTGGAATATTAGCTAAAATAAAATACCTAAATAGCCTTCCAGCTTCCATAGTAGCATTGATTTTATCAGTATTGCTCATATATTATGTGAAGATCGAAATACCTATAGTAGGCAGTATTCCTGCTGGACTTCCAACTTTGCAGATGATAAATCTCAATCCTCATCTGGTGCTAACTGTCCTGCCAGCTGCACTTACTATCGCACTCTTAGGAACTATAGAAGCTTTGCTTTGTGCAGTGGTCTGTGACGGTATGACAAACACAAAGCATGACAGCAACAAGGAACTTATGGGTCAGGGACTTGGAAATCTGATATTGCCTTTTTTCTCAGGAATTCCCTGTACAGCCGCTATCGCAAGGAGTGCGGTTAATATTCGTGAGGGTGCAAAGACCCGAATGTCCGGAATAATCCATGCACTTATATTGTTCACAATACTCCTCTTCTTTGGTCCTATAGCTGCATTCATTCCAAAAGCATATCTTGCAGGAGTACTGATCCTGGTTTCCTTAAGGATGATCAACATAACTGAACTCAAAACCACTATGCGTATCAGTAAAATGGACACTCTGGTCCTAGTTGCAACATTTGTTCTTACTGTGTTCACAAACCTGGTTTTCGCAGTGCAGATGGGCATGTTCTTGGCCGTAATCCTGCTATTCATAAGACTTACAAATGTCATCGACATCCAGACGATGGAAAACTACGACAAATCAACTGGTATTAACGCTACTATCTTTGCCGACCCATACCTGGAAAAGAACATCTCTGTATATACCCTCAATGGACCATTCTTCTTTGGGGCCATGAATGTTTTCGAAAGAAAGATCAATGAGCACATTAACATTAGTAGGCCTCATATAATACTGCGAATGCGCTATGTACCGTTCATAGATACTACAGGCCTTGAGAGGCTTAGAAGCTTCATAAGCATGAGCAAGAGAAAGAATCAGAAAGTTTACCTTACATCAATACAACCCGAAGTGATGAAAAGAATGGAAAGTGACGAAGAGCTGATGGAATTGATGGAAAAGAGGCATGTACTTATATTCGACCATACACAAGAAGCTCTGGAATATGTGAAGAAGCAGGGTGGAAGTGAAAAAGTCGCGTGTGAGCTTAAATAAAAGAGCATTCTAACTGCAGATTTCTGCAGTTGCCTTTTTATTTATTATTTCCAATTATGCTGATATTTTAGGATTAATGAATATCATATTTTCAACATCTTAATTTGTGCTGACAAAAACGATGGATATGAAAAATCTTCTTAATTATTTATTAAATATATCTTTTAGATTGTAATATGGTCATTATTTAGCTTGCTGATAGATACAGTCGGACTCATCAATGCCTAAATAGGCCATTTAATCATACTGGAAAAGTTTTCCTATCTGGAAATATTCTGAATTTCTTTTTTTCTAAGGGAGGACACATTAATTTAATTGGTATAAAGGGAATAAATTGAACAAGTAATTGTTGCAGGAGATTAACAAATTGAAATTTACATGCCCTTTAATTGCGGTTAGCAACCTGAAAACTTCTAAACGATTCTATGAAGAAGTACTGGGTCAGAAGATAGTATTAGATCTGGGATGGAATGTCACATTCAGTGGTGGGTTTGCAATACAGTTCAATTTTGCTGACATCGTATCAGTTGACAAAGAATCTGTTATGAAAAGGTCACACAATTTTGAGCTATATTTTGAGGAGGAAGACTTTGATGCTTTCATTGAGCATCTGAAGAAATTTGATGATATCGAATATGTTCACCAACCTAAGAAACACGACTGGCAGCAGCGTGTAGTAAGGATATATGATCCTGACAAACATATTATCGAGATAGGTGAATCCATGGTTGTTGTCGCAAAAAGCTTTTTAGGTCAGGGAATGTCCATTGAAGAAATAGCAAAATTGATCCAGCATCCTGTAGAATTCGTTAAAGCTGTAAGCAGCGGTGAGATAAACGCACCATCATATACCTGAGCAATATCCCCGGAGGGATCTTTGTGAGTCTTCAGAACGGATTGAACAAAATAGCATTGGATAATGGAGTTCAGTATTTTGGCGTATCGGACCTATCAAAAGCAAGAGAGTTTATAGTTGAACAGGGTGGTGAGAATCTATCTGCATATCCATATGCAATTTCACTCGGAATAAAACTGATCGACCCTATTGTCAACAAACTCCCACACAGAAATGAGAGGGCTGCGTTATTAAATTACAAACATCATGCCTATGATGTTATCAACTCAAGACTGGACATGATAGCTTCAATCTTGAGCAATCATATTCAGGAAAAGGGTTATAGAGTACTGCCTCTTCCTTCATCAAAAAGGATTGATGATGAAAGGATATGTGCACAGTTCTCTCACAAGCTGGGAGCCCATCTGGCTGGACTGGGCTGGATAGGGAAAAGCTGTCTTCTGATAACCCCAGATAACGGACCAAGGGTTAGATGGACAACAATCCTAACAGATGCCCCCCTCTCACCTACAGGAAGCAAAATGGAAAGCAGATGTGGAACCTGTAACGAATGTGTGAAAATCTGTCCTGTTCAGGCTTTTACAGGAAGGGATTTCGTTGAAAGTGAAAGCAGAGAAATGATGTATGATGCAAAGAAGTGTGAAGACTATTTCAAAGAGATGGAGAACAACGGACAGATATCGGTATGCGGATTATGCGTATATGTCTGCCCTCATGGGAGAAAAAAGAATTATTGAAATAGTGCAGGCTAAAAACAATCATTTTCAACGGAACTTCGGCCCGATGAACTAAAAAAATGGCTGGAAAAGTGAGAGTAACTCAGTTTTCCATACTCATACATTTTGGGCCTTTGTGCCGCACTCACCACAGAATTTTACTCCTGGGTCCAGTTTAGCACCGCAGCCTGTACAGAATACTTCCTTCTGAATCTTGGCACCGCATTCTGGACAGAACTTGACCTTAGGATCAGAAAGTGGAGCATTACACTGTGGACATGTAGCACTTACACCTTCTCTCCAGCTTTCTTCTTTCAGTACCTCTCTATCTTCTTCAGCCATCTTAGAGTGAGCCCAAACTTCTTCTACTGTACGGCTTGATTGAGCAGCTGCCATTTCTACAGCAATATCAGGAGCACAATTTTTGCAAAGCCCCTTTTTATCATTCCAACAACTTTTTTTGCATACCCATGAAGAACATCTAGGACACTGGATAAAATCAGGCTTCAATTCCTGCATAGCTTCTAAAAAAGCATCATCATGGGCCTTTTCCCATCCTACTGACCGTGCTCTTTCACTGAGATCTGCAGCACGTCCGAAAATACCACCGAATATACCACTGGCAGCATCTAACGCCCCAGTGACCTTACCGATAGCTGATGCCTTAAAACGTGTTCTATAACCAGTACCACAGCGATCGCAGTAAAACTCAAATTGGAATCCCTGATTAGTACTCTGATCAGAATAATTTCGGGTGAATTCTATTTTGCCACTCATAAATTTTTCTCCTTTCTATCCAATTTGGACATAATATTATGATCAATGAAAGTACATCAAATATAAACTATCAAGTTGAAATCAGAATTTACGATTGCCATATATTTGCTTTGCCATTTGATCTTCTGCGTGTAGATTCTCAGAATTTTATGGTTCAAGTTCCAACACTTTCCACTTTAGAAAAGCTGTTTTTAGCAAATAAAATATACTTCAGGCATTAATTCCCTTAAAAGCTATCATTTGCAAATAACTGTTTTGCAAATTCCATCCTTTCTTCCAAACCCGGTCCTTCAAACTCTTCTGCAACCTTTTCAAGCAGGTCAGGTATAGACAAATTTTGAGGACATAAACCAAGACATTGACCACATTGCACACATTGAGATGCAAAATTCCTTTCAGCTCCTCTCAAAATACCTCCAAGCTTTGCAGCATACATCATCATCAACCTATCCTTTCCACCAAACATGAAAAGATTGTTATATGTCTCAAAGCAAGCAGGAATATCCACATTTTGAGGACATGGCATACAGTATCTGCATCCTGTACAGTTGATCTTCATAAGTTTCCTGTATTTCTCTGCAACCCTTTCCACAAGATAGAGTTCTTTATCAGTCAAAGAACTGGCAAAACCCTCCTCTGTAGCCTTAAGGTTCTGTTCAACTTGAGAGGGTTCGGTCATACCAGAAAGCACAACTGTAACCTCGGGGTGGTTCCAGACCCAGCACAATGCCCATTGCACAGGACTTCTCTTGATCTCAGCTTCGTTCCAGATGTCCATGACCTCAGAAGGAACCGGATCCACAAGATTGCCACCTCTAAGCGGTTCCATGATCGCAACTCCAAGGCCACGGGAAGCAGCGTACTCAAGTCCTTTTGTACCTGCCTGGATGTTTTCATCCAGAAAATTATACTGAATCTGGCAAAAATCCCAATCATAATCATCTACAATATCTTTGAAATCCTCTCCAGAACCATGGTACGAAAAGCCTGCATTGATAATACGTCCATCGGCTTTAGCCTTGTTAAGAAACTCCGCAATTCCTA
The DNA here is from genome assembly GCF_963678545.1 of uncultured Methanomethylovorans sp. Classification (NCBI taxonomy): domain Archaea; kingdom Methanobacteriati; phylum Methanobacteriota; class Methanomicrobia; order Methanosarcinales; family Methanosarcinaceae; genus Methanomethylovorans; species uncultured Methanomethylovorans sp. Next base: position 621,068 of record NZ_OY782870.1, on the reverse strand, counting down.
AATCTCGAACAGTCTTCCAGCTACTGCCTACCAGGCTGTGTACAAGATAATAATCAATGTGATCGGTATTGAGTTTTTGAAGTTGAGCATCGAGGAAATAGTCCATATCTGCCTGACTTTTGACCATCCACTGAGGCATTTTCGTAGCAAGTTTTACTTTTTCCCTATACCCATCTGCAAGCGCATGGGCAAGGAAAGGCTCACTTTCTCCCATATGATAAGGCCAGGCAGTATCTACATAATTGACGCCGTTATCTATTGCATAGCGAACCATCTGAGTCGCTTTTTCTTCATCAATGCTGCCGTCAGATCTGGTTGGAAGGCGCATGGCGCCAAAACCAAGTATTGAAAGCTCATCTTCATTCTTTGGCATTTTTCTGTATAACATGTTACTCCTCCTTTTGCTCCTAATTGAAGATCAATTATACGAATGATCAGTTTTTAGCAAGCCCTCTGTTAATAGCAAATATACCATGCATATTAGCAACCTTATTAACAGACAGAGCCTCTGCAAGATTACTGGTAAGTCCTTGGGAGTCTATACTACCCTTCACTATCAAGTATAGTGATACAGGCCTTTCCCTGTAACAAAGACATGGACATATCATAGGGATAATGGGCATACACTACGGAAAATGCTGAAGTGCTGTTATAAATAGCCCGATGGACCACAATTTCGGAGCCAACAATCACGAAATCATATGTTTTTTTTCATAACTCACTTTGGAAACACAGTAATGTAATCAAAAAACATAGATGGATTATTTGTTTAAAACTTCAACACATAGCGTGCGTAGCGCGCCCCTGCGATGGGATTTAACTCCTTGTCTTTCACAAAGCCCATGCGCAGATAAAGAGGTAGCGCAACTGTCATAATGGGACTGGTATGCAGACCGATGCAGCCAGCGTCGTCCTGTTTTGCGCGACGGATGCACTCCTCGGTCAATCTCCTGCCAATTCCTAAGTTGCGATATGCGGGGCGGGTTACCAGCATGCGAATGGATGGACAGCTTTCCGGGAAAATGTTGGGGTTAGAAGCATTCGGAGGCATATACGCAACAGCTCCGAAAATCTGGCTCTTGTCGGACGCAACAAGCAGTTGCCCCTTCTCAGCTAGCTTGGACATTTTTCCAATCGACACCAGCATGTCATCCCACTGCTCACGGTCGTAACCCTCTTTCAATACTTGCCATGCTTCCACCGCCAATGCATCGATTACATGGTAGTCTCCTGCAACCGCATCTCTGATTTCGTAACTCACCATCATCAATACCGTCTCAAAGGAACAACACAGTCTGCTCCGACTTCTGTTATATGTGAAACTTATTCTCTGTCATCTTCAAAGTTGAATCTAGAATTTCAGTCATTGCCTCTTCATCAACACCACAGCAACTGATCTTTCTTTATAGTTAACACTTGTAGCAGGAAGACGTAGAGATAAGAAATCACGTGTGATGTTACACTGCTCCTTTCGATATCTGTGCAATTGAAGTACAGTAAAACCTTCTCTCAGAAAAAGTCTCTGGTAAACTTCCATTATTTTATTAAGAATTTGCTTTTCCAGCTCCACCTTTTGGGTTAACTTATCAGTCATTTATCGCGTACAATATTAGGAGGTCTGCAAAGAAAATATAAAGAAGGAAACAGTCCAATTCTCTATATGCCTTCAATAAAAGCTTCAAAAAATGCAACACCTCACTTGCCTGAGGATTATGACACGAAGATCTCATCTGTTATTCCCTATTACACATCTATCCACCAGGAAACCATTAACCTTGTAAAATCGCTGCCATCCTGCCCGAAAATATGGATGGATACAGGATGCGGAACAGGTTCGCTTATCTGTAAGGCTATTGCCCAGTTCCCTGATACGAAATTCCTTATGCTTGACCCATCAGAAGGAATGCTGGAGCAGGCAAAGGAAAAGCTGGTATCTTGCAGCCATGAAAGACTTGAGTTTCTGAAGGCTTCACCAACCCAAGAGTTCTTTCAGGAACTCGAAGAAAGACCGAATATTATAACAGCCATCCAGTGCCACCACTACCTCGACCGTGAGAACAGGGCCAAGGCGGTAAAGATGTGCTACGAACTGCTGAAAGATGATGGTCTTTTCATCTCTTTCGAAAACATCAGACCATTTACAGAGGAAGGTATCTCTGTTGGAAAAAGATACTGGGGTGAGTACCAAGCCTCACATGGCAGAAGCTATGAAGAGATAGAAACCCATCTTGAGCGTTTTGGTACTGAATATTTTCCTATTACTATAGAAGATCATCTTAAATTGTTGAGAAATAGTGGTTTTAGGACCGTAGAATTGTTCTGGTATTCATACATGCAGGCTGGTTTCTATGGCATAAAGTAGGAAATATACCAACATCTGATACGAAATGCAAAAGTGGTTTTTACCATTGATTTTAAGAGAAATATCTTAAGAAGTGACGTGATCATTGATAAATATTGTAGACTAGATGTTATTTTGAAAAGAAAATGACATAGTAAACATGATCTGCTACTTAGATATTATTCTACATAATTCTTAAGTTATTGATATTCTTTTTTACTTCAGATGAACTGTCTTGAAGCCTGTGGTCATGCCTTAAGCTTTTGTTTTTATATACTTTTTTGATACTTTTTCTAACTTCGCTTGTAGAATTTGAAAGCAAAGAGAATTATATAAATCTTTGATGTACGTACGTGTACATTTTGTTATGCTCATATCATATATATTAATGACCAGATAGTTTTGAAGTTATACGGTGAAAAAACATGAGGACGAAAAACGTAATTAGCTTGTCGATTATTGTTTTTTTAACAATAATCCCTCTGACAGAATGTAGTCTGAACAGTTCTATTTCATCTATTGACATGGATGATCCTCAATACTACAATTGGGATTTTACACAAAACGATACTCAAACTATAGGACTTGACTTTTATGAAAATAATACAGAAAACTCCGAGTTGAATATTACTTATATTGAAGATCAAACAAATCTAAGATTGGACTTTGCAGCAAGTTATGCAGCCTTAAAAACACCGGTCGTTTATGTTGATACAGACGGAACCGGGAATTACAACTGCGACGGAACAAATGATCACGTTCAATTAAATCAAGCCTTAGCATATATAGATGGACGTGGTGGTGGTACTGTATATTTACGCGGTCCAAATACTTACTGGATTGACAGCACTTTGTATATAGGTGCAAATACAGTACTCACAGGTGACTCCTCAGCTGAGATCAAATTAGTTCCAAAAGCTGGTTGGTCCGCAGATGTACCTATGATCGCAAATATTGGAACTGATGATGGTATCACTATAACAGGTTTCACAATAGATGGAAACAGTGCGAATCAGGGAGTGCCACTAGGTGCTGGATATTACAACCTGATATATTTTGATGGTGCTAATAACATTGAAGTTTCAAACATGCGCCTTGAATGGGGATGTGGCGACGGACTGAAAATTAAGAGTGGCAGTAATATAAAATTCATTTACAACGATGTATATAAACTCGGTCATGATGCACTTTATGCTATGGGATGCAGCAATGTAGAACATGCTTACAACACCATCATGACAAGAACAAACAGCGGATGCAGATATTCAGATGGTTGTACAGATTCTACGATTCACGATAATCTGATCTATTCCTCGCTTTCTGATGGATCAACAGGCCCTGCAATTCAGATAGGTACCTCTTCAACATCCAGCTGTGTATTTGATGATATCGAAGTATACAACAACCGTATCCACAGCATTAAAGGTGCAGGTATCTGGATATCCGCAAACTATCAGGATAACGTAATACACGCTCGTGATGTGTATATTCATCACAATACCTTTACAAAAGTCGGACAGTACTCAAGTAATACTGGTTTTAGTAACGCTGCTATTGTTCTAGGAGATTTCCAAAATACCATTATTGAAAACAACGTCTTTGATGATGGTGGACATGCAGCTGTAAAGTATTTCCTGAGGTCCGGAAGGCGTCAGCAACAGACACAATTCACAACTTATGTTAGGAACAACATAATCATGAACAGTGATGGTGTTTCATCTATCACCGGATCAGGTGTGGGTATCTGGAACACAAATCCTACTTACTCTAAGTTTGTAGTCCAGAACAACGACATCTACAACAACAAGAATGGTCAAACCTATGGCAGCGGCTTTACGATGAGCAACAACCTGAATGTTGACCCATTATGTGTTGATTCAACAGATTCAAATGCTGGCTCTCGTGACTACCACCTTAAGAGCAAAGCAGGCCACTATTCAAGTGGTAAATGGGTAACAGATTCAGCAAGCAGCCCATTGATAGATGCAGGGTATTATAGTTCATCCTACAGTAATGAACCTTCACCTAATGGTGGAAGGGTCAACATTGGCAGATATGGTCACACTGCACAGGCATCTAAGAGCGGTTCATCAACTTCAACGACAGACTACGAGCCAGTTGCAAATGCTGGTGCAGACCAGAACGTGACCATAGGTTCCGCTATTAATTTCGATGGAAGCGCCTCTACAGATGACAAAGGCATAGCCTCATATTCATGGGACTTTGATGAATCAAACGGCATAACTTCTGAAGCAACAGGCAAGACTGCTACGAAGACATATACAACCGCAGGCACTTACACGGTAACACTTACAGTTACTGATACAAGCGGACAGGAGTCAACAGATACCTTAAAAGTAGTTGTCAATAACGCAGTTTCAAACCAGATAGATGATTCATTGAATGTCTATGATAATAGGCTGCGCGAAGCAAATCCCACTACTGTTTATTCAGACTCCGCCTACCTTGACATAGGAAAGAGTACAAGCACTTGCAGAGATCTCATGTGGTTTGACCTTAGCGAGTACAACACAACAGACACGATATCCAAGGCAACCCTCTCACTATATTGGTATTATCCTTCATCTACGGCCCGTACTTCTGATACTGTAATTGAAGTTTACAGGCCAGTTGCGTGGGATCCGGAATATGTTAGCTGGAACTACCGTACTTCTGGCACTGCTTGGAACACAGCAGGAGGAAGCTGGTATGATAAAAACGGTGTATCTCAGGGTAGTACACCATACGCATCTCTTACTTTCCCGGCAAGCACAGTGCCTGGGAACAAGTACTATGACTTTGATGTCACAGAGCTCGTAAAGGAATATATAAGTGGCAAGTACACAAACACTGGTTTCTTCATAAAAGCAAAGACTGAGAGTGGAAATTATATTGCTTTCTACAGTTCAGAGTCTTCAAACGCTGCTCAGAAACCGAAATTGACAGTAACTACAGATTTTATAGTAGACGCTTCACCAATTGCAAATGCAGGTGCCAATAAAACTGTAACCACAGGTTCTAGTGTGAGCTTCGATGGTAGTGCCTCTACGGATGATAAGGGAATAGCATCTTACTCATGGGACTTTGATGCTTCAAATGGAATAACATCTGAAGCAACCGGTAAGACAGCTACGAAAACCTATAGTAGTGCAGGTAATTACACAGTCACTTTGACTGTCACCGATACCAATGGACAAGAATCCACAGACACAGTGAATGTAGTCGTCAGTACCGCACCAGTTACAAATACCGGATTTAATATAGATACATATGACAACAGGCTACGTGAAGCAAGTCCAACTACTGTCTATGCAGATTCTACCTATCTTGACATAGGAAAGAGCACAAGTGCTTCAAGAGATTTAATGTGGTTCAATCTTAGTGAATATAGCACAACAGACATAGTATCAAAGGCAACACTTTCTCTCTACTGGTATTATCCTGCAGGTGCTACCCGCACTTCTGCTACAGTAGTTGAAGTTTACAGACCACTTGAATGGGACCCAAAGTATGTAACCTGGACCTCAAGAACCTCAACTTCTGCATGGACAACAGCAGGTGGAAACTGGTACGATAAGAACGGAGTTGCTCAGGGAAGCACACCATACGCATCTCTCACTTTCCCGGCAAGCACAGTGCCTGGCAACAAGTACTATGAATTTGATGTCACACAGCTTGTACAGGAATATATAAGTGGCAAGTACACAAACACTGGTTTCTTCCTTAAGGCGAAGACAGAAAGTGGAAATTACATTGCATTCTACAGTTCAGAGTCTTCAAACGCTGCCCAGAAACCAAAATTGACAGTAACTACAGGTTCTGTAGCAGACGCTTCACCAATTGCAAATGCAGGTGCCGATAAGACTGTAACCACAGGTTCTAGTGTGAGCTTCGATGGTAGTGCCTCTACGGATGATAAGGGTATAGCCTCATATTCATGGGACTTTGATGCTTCAAATGGCATTACTTCTGAAGCCACAGGTAAGACAGCCATAAAGACATATACTACTGCAGGAACTTACACTGTGACACTCACAGTTACCGACACCAGTGGACAAAAATCCACAGACACAGTAAAGGTAGTCGTAAGCGCTCCAGTAGACAAGGCGCCTGTTGCAAATGCCGGGGCAGACAAAACCGTTACCAGGGGTACAGCTGTTAGTTTCACTGGCGGTTTATCCACTGATGACAAGGGAATAGCATCTTACTCATGGGACTTTGATGCTTCAAATGGCATTACTTCTGAAGCCACAGGTAAGACAGCCACAAAGACATATACTACTGCAGGAACTTACACTGTGACACTCACAGTTACCGATACCAGTGGACAAAAATCCACAGACACAGTAAAGGTAATCGTAAGCGCTCCAGTAGACAAGGCACCTGTTGCAAATGCCGGGGCAGACAAAACCGTTACCAGGGGTACAGCTGTTAGTTTCACTGGCAGTTTATCCACTGATGACAAGGGGATAGTCTCTTACAGGTGGGATTTCGACGCTTCAAATGGTATAACTAATGAAGCTACCGGCATGAGAGCTACAAAGACGTATACTAAGGCTGGAACTTACACAGTAACACTAACTGTTATTGATACCATAGGACAGAGATCCACAGACACATTAAAGGTAGTTGTCAAGTAATCCAGCACTGAAGAAAATTTAGATTAGCTGAGTGTGAACGCAAAAAAGATTGTTTTCACTCAGTTTTTTTTTGCTTTAATTACCTTTATTTAAAACAATTTATAGTTCAATGATCCTTTAGCATTATTATCATAAATTCAAAATATAGATATTCTGGATATGTAGTAGAATATAATAATTATAATCGAAGAGCTATAATAGATTCCAAAATATGTAATAACTTGTTTTTTGTATTTCTATATCTATTAATGGATCAGAAAAATGGTATATAGAAGCGAGGACAAAGATTTTTGTATTTTTATAGCATAAAGTTTTATAGAATGGAAGTAATAGGTGTGCAAAATGGCCCTAATTGATAAACTGCGCGCAGAGCCAGAAATATGGGAACTCTTTACAAAAAGGGAAGAATATAACCCACTTTTTTTAGATCAATATGCGAGGTTTCCTTACTATTTCAGTAAACATTCAAACTTAATGGAGCCAACTGTATCTAAATACATGATGGATAATGGATTGAATCCAGAATACCCTGATGGGAAAAAATTTGCTGTTTGCCTCACTCATGATATCGATGTCATTAAACAGGGATTTGGAAACTGTGCATTTGAATCTGCAAAATCCATAATAAAAGGCAATTATAGAAACAGTATGCGATATGCGTTCTCTATTCTCAATAAAAAGAAACATCCATTCAGGAATTTTAAAGAAATAATGGAGATTGAAGACAAATACGGAGCCAAATCAAGTTTATATTTCCTTGCACTCAGACCTGGAGAAAGAGACTTCAACTACAATCTTGAAGAAATTGCTAATGAGATTGGAGAGATTTCTGATAAAGGATGGGAAGTAGGCCTGCATGGAGGACATGGATCATATGATAACATTGAAAAGATGATCCAGGAAAAGAAGTTGCTTGAGAGCGTTTCTGGAAAAGAGGTTATAGGCTACAGAAACCACTATCTTAGATTCAAAACGCCGGATACATGGGAACTATTAAGCAAAGCAGGATTCAAATATGATACAACATTTGGGTATGCGAATTGCGCAGGATTCAGGAATGGAACTTGTCATCCATTCAAGCCATTTAACCTGAACACTTCTAAGGAAATAGACATTCTTGAGATCCCACTTGTGATAATGGACCGTACACTTTTGATGGATTACATGCGATTGGATTTTGAAAAAGCGTGGGAACTTACAAAGCAATTGATCGACAGAGTTGAACAATATAGAGGTGTAATTACCATCCTCTGGCACAATAATTCTATGGATGGGATTTTCCTGAAATTCTATGAAAAGATATTGAAATATTGTTCCGAGAAAAATGCTTGCATAACTAGTGGAGCAGAGATTTGCAATTGGTGGGAAAAAAATGTCAGAGATACAAATTAGAGAACTTGATCCAGCTGAATACAAACTCTGGGACGAACTTGTAGAAACATCTTCATGTGGAACTGTATTTCATACAAGTGATTGGTTAACACTTTGCAGAGATACATTTAGCAAAGATTTAAAAATATATGGTTGTTTCCAAGAAGATGCTCTGGTAGGTGGATTCCCACTTTTTATAAGAAAAATGAACCGGATCTTTAAGGTAGCTTCTTCCACATGTGAAATGACCCCTTACGGTGGAATTGTAATCAAAGATTTTCCAGGTGTCAGCGTGAGGAAACAAGTTCAGGATTCCCATGAAATACTGAACCATTTGCGTGTATTTCTTTCCAATATGAAATTAGATAGTATTGAAATGAAGTTATCTCCTGACTTTAAGGACATTAGACCATTTACATGGAACGGATGGGAATCCGGTGTTTTTTATGCATACTACCTTAATTTAGAAAGAGATATAGATGCTGGGCTTTCTAAAGACCTGAAAAAGAATATCAATAAATCGGCAAAAGAAGGATTAGTGGTTAAAAAACTAAAAGATTCTAATGTATACTACAATCTATTTTCAATGGTTTATACCAGACAGAATCTTACCTCACCTGTACAGAAGATTTTCTTTGACCGAGTAATTGATTTATTGGAGCGGAAAGGTATAGGTGAAATGTGGGTTGCTGAGACCCCGTCCGCAGAATATGTAGCAGCTCAGATAAGAGTATGGGACAAACAACGGGTATATGCGTGGACAGCATCATCAGATCCATCTTATAGGAAAAGTGGAGCAAATTCTCTAATATATTATAATGTGATCAGCGATCTAAAAGCAGAAGGCCATAAAGAGATCAATATGTTGGCAGCAAATCATTCCCAATTCACAGACTTTATCACTGGATTTAATCCGGAATTAGTTCCCCATTATTTAATTAATTATACTAGTCGGAGATACAAGTTATTAAGGGCTTGTAGAGGATTACTTAAAAGGTGAGTTGAGGAAATAATGCTCTTCAAATTTCTAAAATTGCCTTTCAACGTTTTAAAGAGCTTACGAAGATATGTAGAAGAGATAATTGGATATAGCATTTCAAATAAATTTATCAAAATCTATAAGGGAAATGTTACTACCGTTGACAAGGCATCACTAAATGATGTGCTTAAAATATTTAATCAAAATTTTCCTAATAGATCAGAGAAAAAGCTGATCCGATACTCACAGCTATTTCAAAATATTTTTTATGTCCTTCAATATAATGGCAAATCTGTTGGGTATTGCAGTTACTATATACAACCAACGCTTTCTTTAAGACGAATAAGAAAATTTGCAGTCATCTTTTCAATAGCAGTAGATTTTAATTTTTCAAGAAAAGGATTTGGAGAGGCACTTTTACGGGAAAGTATTAAGGAACTGAAAGCTAACAACATTGAATCGATCTGGTTATTTGTTAATGCTGAAAACAACGCTGCTATTGGGTTATATAAAAAGATTGGATTTGAAACCATCGACATAATCGAAAATATGTATGGAAAAGGGAAAAGCGGCTACAAAATGAGACTTCTGTTGAATTGATAAAAGCAATTTTATTTCATGATTTATTAACTCTTTTGATATTATGATATGGAATCAATAACCAAACTTAAGATCGCTTTTTTATAATTTTTGAAATTCCACTTTTGATGAGATCTTGCTCTTTCTGATTAAAGGTTTTAAGAAGGAAAGTAGAAACTACATATAAAATTGCCCCGATAACCACATTTCTTACTAAAGAGAACAAACTATTTGAATCCAGGAAAAATAAGAAAGTACACATTATGAAAGAAGAAAGAATAGATTTCGAAATGAATATCCAGTCAATATTTGGCTTTAGATATTTAAACGAGACCTTAGCACATATCAATACCATTAATAGATATGCTACGAGAGTTGCAAATGCAGCTCCTACTATTCCAAAAGGCGGTATTAGTAAAAAATTCAATATTGCATTCGCCAAAGCAGCAAATAAATGAATGAACAAATTGAACTGAGTTTTTTTGACCAAGTGAGTAATGTTGATAAGTATCTGAAATACACCTGCTAACAAGCCTGAAAATGCCACATATGGAATAACATTGCTTCCAGATATGAACTCAGGAGTTGTTATGATAACTAATAATGGTCTTGAAAGAAAAGTGAGACCTAAACAAGCAGGAATCGCACCATATAAAAAATATCTAAGGGAAAGGTTAATGTAATTCGCAGCTTCAGCATCTTTTCCTTGATTATATAACCTAGAAAGTTCAGGAAACAGTATAAATTGAATTGGTGTTATCATAAGAGTAACCAGATTTCCAATTCCATAAGCAGCAGAATAAACTCCTGCAGAAGTTAATCCCATGAAATAAGTAACCAAATATCTGTCACTGGAATCTGTAACCCACCTAATAACAGAATTTGGTGTTAGAGGTAAACTGTATTTTAATATTTCCTTAATACCTTTGAATCTTGGTAATGAAAAACCAATCTCTGAAACTATTAAATACATCGAGATTACAAACAATGTGGACTCAATTAATGCTAAAGAAACTATTATTGATAAAAGCCCAAAACCAGAATGAAGCAAAATAATAGTTACAATAAGATGACCAATAGATTTAAAGATACTAAGACTGGCAAATGTGTCTATTTTTTGGAATATTCTGAAATAGTACAATGAAATTTGCTCAACGGCTAATAGTAATACTAAAATAGAACCACATTGAATATAGTATGATGCTTTAGGGTCACCAAATATTGATCCTGCTAAATAATTAGATGACAAATAAAGCATTGAAGAGATGAGTAATCCAGCCGAGAAGACAATAAAGAGAACTGAAAAATATGTTTCTCTCACACGTTTAAGATCTTTTTCACCTGATAAAAACCTAACAATTCCCATCGATAAACCCATAATAGCTACAGGGCTCAGAAGTGATACAGTTACTGAAATTTGAGCCCATGTACCATAATCATAAGGTCCAAGAGTTTTTGATATTATAGGCAGTAACAAAAATGACCCAAGAGATGTTAGAATCTGAGATATGGCTACTATCCCTATATCTTTTATAAGTTTATAGTTTGACATAAAAACCCTTGAAATAAATATTGAATTTGGTAGCTCATGTTAGAGATTTTTAACTATATAACCCTTTAGCGTTATCTGAAGTTTTGCTGTAAATTTCTGATTTTTATCGGTCCTCAATTCGTACGGATCATTACCTCAATATTGCTTTTGGTTTAGTTCTCAAGAATGCAAATCCATAGTGAATATCTGTTCTGTAGAAATCCTATATGATAATTGGAAATGTAATCTAATAGTAGTTTGAATATGCCTACATATACTGATATGAATTATCAACTTTAGTTGATTGATAGCTATTGTAATATAATTAATATAAAACTTGATGATGACGGCGTAAGTTTGATTATATTTGCTTAATTATATAACATCTATATGATATAAAGCTATTTTTAAAATATGCAATATTGAAATAATGAAAGTCATCTTTAATTTTCTATATTTACTATTCTTAAAACCAGCTGATTGAGTATGATTATTTTAAATTACAAAGAATTATTAAAAAAACCAGTCGCATTATAAAATATTAAATTGTTTTAATATATAAATAAATATGTTTAAGAATACATATTTTCGGCAAATATTTATCTAGCATTAAATCAATCTGGCTTTCAGACGTAACTTTAATTATAATTATGCTAAAACAACAAAGGAGAGTGAAATATGTTTAAGAGTAAATGTATAAAAATTTGTGAAAGATTTAGTGCTCATAGATGGGCTAAATCTCGTCATGTATTATTAATTGCATTAAGTATTAGTAGTTTCTTCGTCTTTTCATCAAGGCCTTCTTTTGCTAAAAGCTATAACGTCTTAACTTCTGAAAGCAAAAATAAATCTGTTATTAAAAAAATATCTGTTTTGTTCCTGGCCTTTTCAATCTGCTTCCTGTGTTTTTCAATTGTCGGATCCAGTTTAGCATCCGCAGCAACAGTATATGTTGATACCGATGGAAGTGGAAATTATAACTGTGATGGAACAAATGATCACATTGAAATTAACAAAGCATTAACAGATACCGACAACCTCGGCGGCGGCACTGTATACCTAAGAGGGCCAAATACATACTGGATAGATGCAACCCTTGAGATCGGATCAAATACTATACTCACCGGAGATTCAAGCGCTTGTATCAAATTGGTACCAAATGCAGGGTGGTCTGTTGACGTTCCTTTAATAAAAAACAAAAGCGGTGCACAAAAAGGTATCACTATCAAAGGTTTTGAGATCGATGGAAATAGTGAAAAACAGTCAGTATCTCGTGGCAAAGGATACTATAATCTGATGTACTTCGAGAACTGCAAAGATATTACAGTAACAGACATGCGTTTGGAATGGGGAACTGGAGACGGATTAAAAGTAAAAAACAAACCTTATTCATACAGTTCTTCAGCAAATATAAAATTCACAGGTAATTCTGTATATAAGCTGGGACATGATGCCCTGTACGTTTTGGGAATGAATGGCGTTACTGTAGCTAATAATGATGTATTTACAAGAACAAACAGCGCTTTCAGATTATCAAGTTCCGGCAATGCAAAGATCTATAATAACGTGATCCATTCGGAAATTGGTACAGGAGGCACTTCAACAGGCCCGGGTATAGAAATCGACAAGAGCAGTGGATACAAATCAGAAAATATTGAAATATACAAAAACACTTTCCACACCCTTAATGGTGCAGCTATCTGGATAGATGGTGAAGACCGGGATAATGTAATACGTGGAAAGAATGTATATATACACGATAATACGATGCGCAATGTTGGTCAATATGGTACCAATACAGGATACAGCAATGCTGCGATCACAATTGGACAGTTTGATAATACAAGAATAGAAAACAACGTCATTGATAATGGTGGTCATGCTGGTATCAAGTATTATCAATATACCAATTCTTACAAAATGAGTGCAAAATTCACCACCTATGTAACTAACAACGTTATTAAAAACTGTAACAAGAACGTGGCAACAGGTGTATGGAACTACAACTCTGCAAATCACAAATTTGTACTGAAAAATAATCGCATCTATGACAATGCAAAGGGTCCATACACTGGCTCAAATATTGAGTATAGTGGAGATACCTCTGACGCTTCATCCAGTAGCAGCAGTTCTTCAGCCGTTTCAAATAAGGCAGACAATCCACCGGTAGCAAATGCTGGTGCAGACAAAACAGCAGCTGTGAATGCTAAAGTATCCTTTGATGGCAGTGCGTCCACTGACGACAACGGAATAAAATCTTACTCATGGGACTTTGATGCTTCAAATGGTATAACTTCTGAAGCTACCGGTAAAACTGCTACGAAGACATATACCAAAGCTGGAACTTACACAGTGACACTGACTGTTACTGATACAAGTGGACAAAAATCCACAGACACACTAACGGTAATTGTTGGCACTTCAACAACCACAACAAGTACAACTACAACAAGTTCCGGAAATAATCTGCCAGTTGCAAATGCTGGGGCAGATAAAACAGCTGCTGTGAATTCTAAAGTATCCTTTGATGGTGGTTCTTCCACAGCCAGCAATAAGATAGTGTCTTATAGATGGGACTTCGATGCTTCAAATGGTATAACTACTGAAGCCACGGGTCAAAAAGCTACAAAGACATACACCAAAGCTGGAACTTATACTGTGACACTTACTGTCACCGACTCAAAGGGACAGAAATCCACAGACACATTAACGGTAGTTGTTGGCAGTAAAACAAGCACTGCAACCACAACAAGTACAAGCACAAGTACAAGTACATCAGGTTCTACCACAACAAGTTCCGGCGATAATCCACCAGTCGCAAATGCTGGCAAAGATCTGACTGCTACAAGAGGAAAAGCTGTTAGTTTCTCTGGAAATTTATCTACAGATGACAAGAAAATAGTGTCTTACAGATGGGACTTTGATGCATCGAATGGTATAACCACTGAAGCTACCGGCATGAGAGCTACAAAGACGTATACAAAGGCTGGAACTTATACTGTGACACTAACCGTTATTGATTCTAAAGGACAAAAATCCACAGACACATTAACGGTAGTTGTTAAGTAACTCTGGAATATCGTATAAAACTTGGAGTTCACACTAATACTTTAAGTGAGGGAAACCAAATTCCATTTATTTTTGATCGAAGTGGAAAAAGCACTTTGATAATTTTGATGTTACACAGCTTGTACAGGAATACATAAGCAGTAAGTACATAAACACCGGGTATTTGCCTAATTCTATTTTTACTAGTATATTGTGAGATAAAAATCAAAGAATAATATATTTATATTTTATTGACGAATAATACTACAAATAATGAACATTATTGATGTAACCCGAGATAAAGAGTGTGCAAAACTTCAGGAATTGGTTTAAAATGCGACAATAAAATTTTTATTGGCCGACATATAGTTATAATTATATACCATAAATATCGTGGTTGAAGTATACAAGGTGATAATCAACTATTCCATTGTTATATTTGTACTGTTTTAAAAAACATGCTATGGATTATCAATACATCAATAATGTGATTATTATATACATAAGAGTTAACTTAACAGGTGGGCGCAAATGGGTTCTGATATGGTTTCTGACAGGGACAAAATTTGTTTTGGAGAGATTGCTGAGCATTATCATGAGAATAAACTCATATTCGGGATAAAATATTTCAGGAAATGGATTTTGGAGCGACTCGCATCAACTTGCCCGATTCCTTCCTGGAGAGCAAAATTTCATAGAATGAGAGGAGTGAATATTGGAAAAAATGTGTACATCGGTTATGATGTAATATTTGATAGAATTCACCCTGAAATGATCACAATAGAAGATTTTGTTGAAATTGGTGACCGCTGTATACTATCCTCCCATTCAAGAGGCAGCCTGACCACAAGAAAAGCATATCCAAGGACCATAGAACCTATTATTATCAGACGCGGTGTTTCTGTAAACCCCGGCTGCATAATTACTCAGGGAGTAGAGATTGGCGAAAATTCCATAATAGGGATCGGATCTGTAGTTAGCCGCAATATTTCTCCGAATAGTCTTGCTTTAGGCTTCCCAGCCAAAGTTGTAAAAAAGCTGGACGTTGGGGATGAAGAAAAGAACGAAGAAAAATCAGAAGCAAAACCAGAAGTTAAATCAGAATCTTGTTGATTTACCTAATATAGTTAAGTAAATAAAAGAGGATTGATCTGTTTATCTCTGATCAACCCATCTTTTGCCCTTAATTACTTTTTTCCTCTGGTCACGATCCTTACAAGTAGTGACTTTTGGATCTCTACGGCATGACTTGGACAAAGTTCACGACAACAGTAACATTGGATACACTTTTCTTCATTGATCTTCAATGAGCCATTCTTTTCCTCAATAGCATTCACTGAACAGTTCAAAACACATGCCTTGCAAAGTGTGCATATAGAAGTATTGATGAAGGGTTTTACTGTGAACTGCTTTCTAAGTATTCTTCTAAATAAAGGAGGCATAAGAGCAAGAGCTCCGCCTGTTGACTTTTTGAACTGTATCTTCACTTGTTCCAGCGGTGTTCCTACAACTTCCGGTTTCTTAGTACCAAATCCTCTGGCAAGTGCAGCTTTATTCGTGGGTATCTGCAAGGGATCGAAGCCAATGAGTTCCGATGCTACTACATCCAATGCCACGCAGTCATAACTTGCCATGATCACGCCTGAAGATATTGGGGTACCAGCTGATGGACCATCACCCTCCATTCCCACTATACCATCCATGACTGCAAGATGAGGTTTAACGAAAGAATAAATATCAACAACCGCTTCTCCAAAACGATCACGGTCCTCCAGAAAATGAGCATCTTTTCTGTCTTTCCTAGGTATAACACCAAAAAAGTTCTTGACAGCACCAGTGTAAAGCGTAAGTTCATGAGTCTTGAGTTTTGGAAGAGAGATAATTACATCAGCATCAAGTACTGCTTTTGCTATGTGCAAATTAGGAAACTGCTTTGCACCTGGAATAGCAACTTCTACAAAGCCCGATGTTTCAAAGTTAATAAGCTCTGCACCCGAAGTTAATGCTGCTTCTTCAATACCAGACAATTTAAGTGCTTCTGCAGTAGCTGTTGAAGCAGAACTTGTAACCCCGGACCCGTCTCCTACGATAGGAATACCACCTGCTTCTTTAACAAGTTCACACATCACTGATACAATTGCAGGATGAGTAGTAACAGCCGCCTCTGGGCGTTTAATGGCAAGTACATTGGGTTTTAATAACACACGATTACCTGGAGATATGATCTTTTCAAGACCACCAATAAGATCGAGTGCTTCCTTGATAGCAGCTCTTGCTTTTGAATAATCATCACACTTAATAATGGACACTTTAGTGCTCATAATAATACCCTTTTCTCAAAATGTGAACGATATATGACAATAATTAATTATATCGTTTGACAGCCATCCACTGCAATAACAGATCCGCTAACATAACTTGCAAGGTCTGAACTTAAGAATAGTACAACTTTTGCTATATCTTCAGGAGTACCGATCCTTCCAAGGGAAATATTGGATAGCATTTTTTCCCTTATGTCGGGTTTCATATCTTTGATGAGATCGGTTTCTATAAGGCCTGGTGCAATAGTATTAACTGTGATACCATACCTTCCAAGTTCTTTTGCAACAGATCGTGTAAATCCAACCACAGCTGCCTTACTTGCAGAATAGACGGCTTGGCCTTCATAACCTTGCAGACCAACAATGGAAGATATATTAATAATACACCCTGATCTTTGCTTTCTCATCATATTCGATGCATACCTGGTACAAAGGAACGTGCCTTTTAAATTTACATCGATAGTGTGATCAAAAAGTTCTGTACTGGTAAGTGCCAGAAGACTATTTCTCATAAGTCCGGCGTTGTTTACCAGCACATCGATCTTGGAGTGATTTTCTTTTACTGAGCTGAACATGTCTTTTACTTCATCTTCTGATGAAACATTAGCTTTGATCATAGAAGCAGAAAAACCCTTTCCATGAATAATTTCCACAAGTTCAGCAGCACCTTGCTCATTTTTATTGTAATTGATAATAACGTGTGCATGGTTCTCTGCAGCAAGCAAGGCTATAGCTTTACCTATACCCCGGCTTGCTCCAGTCACCAATACAACTTTGCCACCAAGCATTTATCTCACATTTCATCTGTTGATATAACAGGTTGGAGGAGCTGATCTTATGTACTCTGTAGTGCTTTCCACCCTATCAAGGTGCTTCAGGGCATTCTGCACAGTTTCCTTGGGTAGTCCTGTGTTCTTCTCGATCACGTCAAGAGATAATTTATGCTCTTTACCATACAGTAATTGGTCCATGATCTGAATGGGCATACGCCAATAAAATTCCTGGTCTGTGGTATAATGGCTCCATGTATCTGCACTTGGTGGCCTCTTGATGATCTCTTCATTGACATTGAGGTATTTTGCCAGAGCATAGACTTGAGTTTTGTAGCAATCTGCCAGAGGCTCAATATCCACACCACCATCTCCGTACTTCACGAACTGACCCAGAACCAATTCTGTCTTATTGGTTGTTCCACAAACAATGTAGTTCATTTTTTCAGCATACATATACTGAACGATCATTCTGGAACGTTGCTTGACACCCTGCAATCCGATTATCTCCAGATAATCACTTGCTTTTAACCTGTGCTGTGCAACAAACTCACCATCTTTGAAAAGTTTCATATATGGAACGTTCACTGCACCTGTGCTCAAGAAGTCGGGCAGCACAAGAGATGTCTGGTGAATCTTGGGATCATATTCAGGGCAAGCTCTCTTTATTACTTGATCCTTTTTATTGTAAATATCAAGTGCTTCAAGTATCGGTGATATGGGAACTTCTTCATAAGTTACTCCAAGACTCTCACATATTTCTGCACCTAAAGGAGTGCTTGAAGCAGCTGATTCTTTCTCAGGAAGGAGCATTCCAAATACATTTTCAACTCCAAGTTCCTCTACACAGAGAGTAAGGATTACAGCTGAATCGATACCGCCTGATACTCCTACAACCGCACCTTTCTTCTTAAAACCGGAAATCTGTTCTCTGATAAAGTGTCTGAGAGTCAGAGCTGCTTTATCAATATCTCTGTTAAGTTCATCCATTATCTGCATAGTATTTCTCTCCTCCAATATTATTACACAATTAATTTTATTATATAATGCAAGGGACTTATCCTTGCGGCAATGGCAACTATCAAATTAGATCATGATTTTTTTAAGGGGTTCACTTTTACTTTCAGTTCCTTGGAAACTTCATCTATTAGTGGCTGTGATAATCCCTGATGAAGTTTTTCCAATCCAACTTCCCTAGACATATCGCCGTTCCTGACAATTCCTGCTATATCGAATGCATAAGGATGTATCCCGTATTTTTCCAAGTGGTTATGGCAGGCAAGGGAGTTCAACTTGCAGTTGGTCGAGTTGCTGTCATTGAGTTTTGGAGGTTTCCATCCAATCTTGGTCACAGTCTCAACTACCATATCCTCATTATAATCCCACATGCATAGAGGATGAATGATCATAGGAGGATTGCTCTTGTCCATCTTTTCAATGACTGACTTTTTGATCATGAAACTTTCATCTTTGTCATCAATACCTATTTTTTGAAGCTGCTTTTCAAAAAGATTTCTTGATAAATTGATGAAATTATAGTTTAACTTGATTATAGGATTAGGAGCTTGACCAGCTGTGAAAGCAAATATTATGACTGGTGCATTTCTGGCAATGGCATTTTCTATCAGCTTCTGCTTAATAATACTGATACAAGTGTTGCAGATATCACTGGCTCTGTATTTGGCAAATTTAGGAAATGCATCTACAGAATCAGCAGCTTTTTTCCAAACGCCGCATAGCTGTTTCCTGTCCATTGTCAGCTCATAATAGTCAGATCCTGTGATCTCACACATCTTCTTGGCATTTTCAATTGCATTCTCAGATATGAAACCATTATTGAACAGAACAGCCAAGACTTTCAGAAATGGATAATCCTGTTTGAGCTTATAGAGCGTATATGAAGAATCTTTTCCACCTGATAACGCATAGATTACGTCATATTCACCCTTGCCTTTAATTCTATCAAATATCTCTTCCATCTCTGTCAAGTATTGTTCCTTTTCAGGTTCAGTGAGAGGTTTATAAGTTTCACAGAAATGACAGAGACCAGTCTCCGGATTGATCGTTATACCTGGGATATCAGAGTCCAGGACACATTTTTTACATACAATTTTTGACATTTTTGTATTCCTCTAGAATCAATCGATTACAGATCTTACCATTCTCAGTTAATGGAAGGTGGTCAATAAAGAGAATCTCTTTAGGATGTAAGTGAGACGGAAGATTCTTGCGACAGAACTTGAACAAAACGTCAATATCAGTTTCAGGCTCAGGTATCACCATGAGACATATGGCAGTCCCCATCAGGTCATGAGGCACTGGCACAACAAAAACTGCAGAGACCTTATTGTTGTTCTCAATAGATTTTTCTATTTCTCTTGGGTTTACCAAATGGTCCCCTATTTTAAGGAGATCGTCCTTGCGTCCCATTAATTTAAAGTATCCATTGGGTAATTTCTGTGCGAGATCTCCTGTATACATCCATCCATCTACAATCTTCTTTTTTGTTGCATTTTCGTCATCTAGATACCCCAACAGTATATTATCACCCTTAGCAACCAGTTCACCTGTGATATTTGGTTCTACGGGATTTCTGTTGTCATCAAATACATCCAGAGTTACACCCGGAATTGGCATGCCTATAGTTTCGATGAACTCTTCGACATCTTGCTTTGGTACGTATGCAAGCCTTGCTGTAGCTTCAGTTTGACCATACATTGGTAATATCTCGATGCCAGGAGCCAATTCTTTTATGTTCCTGACTATCTGTTTGGTCATACCTCCGCCTGCTGAGGCAGCAACCTTGACATTAGAAAATGCCTTTTTGAACCTATCCGGATAACGCAAAAGTATACGATATGTACTGGGTACACCATAGAATACAGTAACATCCGACTCAATTAAACCAAAAACCGAGCCTATGAATTTCATATTCCCCATTGAAATACATCCGCCTGACATCAAATGGGAATTAATGATTGAATTTCCAAAAGCGTGGTGTGGGGATATTACCTGTGCTGCTTTATCAGCGGAAGTGAGATTTAGTATTTTGATAATAGCTGCTGCATTTGTGGTAATATTTTTATCACTTAACATGACCCCTTTAGGAATACCTGTAGTACCAGAAGTGTACAATACAAGTCTTAATTTAGGGTGATTTGACTCTACTGATAGTTCCTTGCGTAAAAACTTACAGGAATTATCATCTGAAATGATGATGACAGTCCCAAAACGCTCGAAAAAAGCTTCCCCAAATTTAGAGTACTGTGTCTCTGTTGTAATTATATTCCTGACATGTCCAGCATCAAGTATCTTTTCCAGACTAGATGGAGGCATTTCGATCGGCATAGGGATAGCAATATTATCCGATCTGTATACTGCCATAAGCATTTTTATGTACTGGATGCCCATCTCTTCAAGTATTGCAAACCTACAATGCCTATATTCCCGCATAGATGAAGCTATGTCATTAACACTAGCTTCAAGGGCCCCATATGATATGGAATTATTACCCTCTTCTAGGAAAATGCGAGAAGGTGTTTTTCTGGCATGCTCTGTAAGATATGCATCTATTTTCATTATCTCACTTTGTAAGTTTGGTTACCATACTAGTTAATCCTTTTAATGAATCTAGATTTTCCGGAATAAGCATGTCTTCAGGAATTTCTATTGAATATTTTTCACTTATGTAATCCAACAATTCGAGTAAACCAATTGAATCTATGATCCCACTCTGAGTAAGAGAATCGGTATCTGTCAAATTGGCGTTCTTGTCCATAAAAGAATTGTCTTTTAGGTAATTGACTATAGTTGTTTTTATATTTTCCATAGCATAAACCTCCAATTTTTGTTTTGGAAATCAATGACCAATCTTAACCTATTAATGACTTTATTAACTATGCATTAGTATAAATATCTTCTGAACAAAATATCCGTCGACCTATGGACATAGATTTCCGTCTAATCGTATATATAATTAAGTAGAGGTTTCTTTGTATAATCCGTTAAATTTTTACAACTAAATAAATCACTTATTCCACGTTCCTTATTTACAATTTATTTAATTTAATTTTCAAATAGTTCCAAAACTATATATTTATCAAAATCAATCTTTATTTAATGGGGAATTTGACCGCCTGATAAAGAGAAGAGTTAAGTTAATGGTCTATTTTTTTGTCATGGAAACAGAATGAGTTTGGGGGAATACATATGGTACTAATCAGACCCTTCACATCTAGTGACAATGATGCGTTGCTTAATATTGAAAAATTGAGTCCGCAAGGTAACGACAAACTAGCTATGGTGGCTGACCTATCTCCGGATATTACCATCAGATATGAGCTTTATGATAACTGGGAGATAATGGTAGCAGAGGAACATGAACAGATTGTAGGTTATGTGGGATGGACAGTCAAAAATGGACCTATTAAACCATATATATACCTAATCGAAGTCATGGTAGACCCAAGTTTTCGAAGAAAAGGTATAGGAACCCAACTGATCAAAGAAGTAGAAAAATGTGCAAAGGATATCAATGCTTCCTATATCTATTGTTATATGTATGGACCAAGTGAACCTTCCATAAAATTTATGGAAAAAATGGGCTACATAAAGGAAAAAGAGATTACAATCTGTGAAATGTCTACCAGCAAGAAAGAGAGAACAAAAGGAAAATATGAACTCGAACACATTAACGAGTCAGATCTACCTAAAGCTGTAGAACTTATCAACCAATACTATGCTGGGAGAACACATTTCATGCCATTTACACCTAAAAGTTTTAAAGATCGTGTCAATGGAATATTGGGGTATGGACTTGAAAATTTCATAGTTGCAAAGGAAAATGAAAAAATAATTGCTTGTGGAGGCTTCTGGGACACAGCAGTATTTGCAGAAATGGTCTATATCAAAGAACCACTAATGTGGAGGCTCATATCAAATGTGCAAGGAACCCTACGACATCTCACACATATGACACTCATACCTAAGGAGGGCAAGTACTTTAAATTCCGCAATATCGTTAATCATGCATTCAAACCAGGGCATGCAGATGCCATGGTGGATATTTTTGAACACTGCAGTTCCGTGATGTACGAAACAAGATGTGAGTTCTTTGGTACTTATATGGATCCAGCTGATCCTCTCCTTGAAGTGCTGAAGGAATTCAGACCTCACTTTGAAAAAGAGTATATATATGCAAAACCTATTACAGGAACACTTCCAGACTTCAGTAACTTCTATGTGGACTGCAGGGATACGATATTCTAATAACTATAACTTTTTTACCCATTCTTTTTTTACCAAGAGGTATCAAATTGGCTCCTTATATTTCTGTTCTAATTTAATGGCCTCAGATTTAAATTAATAAATCTTCGGCTCTGTAGAAATGCTACTTTTGCTTTTATTTTGACCTAATAATTTAAAAAGAATAAATCCCCTGAGTATTACTTTCCACTGAAACACAAAGGGGATGATTGTGTTTTGTCAAATAAGTACTTAAAGTTTGTTGATACAGCTTTAGCTGTATCAGGAAAATCACACCTGCCGATCTATAGTTGCAAATATTCGAAAAGGAAATATACACAACACCAGCTATTGACCTTGATTTTGTTAAAAGAATATCTTAATGTAGATTACAGAAGTATTGTTGAACTTGTTGAATTAATGGAGAGTTTGAAGTTAAGAATTGGTTTAAAAGAGGTTCCACATTATACCACACTTCACAAGTTTATAACTAGACTTAGGTCAATTCTTTTCAGATCGTTGTTACAGCAAACACTAAAACTGTTCTATTCATATGGCGAAAAAATAGAGATAATTGCCATTGATTCGAGTGGATTTACGAGTGGTCACTGTAGCTACTATTACTCTTTTAGGACTGGAAAGAAACGTAGATCATTCCTAAAAGTGAGTATTTCCATTGATACAAAGAAGTTTATTATCACTGGTTTTAAGATATCTGGTAAGCCTATCCATGATGCAAAGCATGCGATGACATTGCTACGGCAATGTCATAAAAATCGCCAATCAAAGTTTTACCTTATGGACAAAGGTTACGATTCTGAAGCTATACATTCTCTAGTAAGGGAAGAACTAGACGCAGTAGCTATGATTCCTTTGAGAGAAAGGAAAAGGAAGAAGATCAAGGGTAAGTATCGTAGAAAAATGATCGATGAGTTTGAGGAAATATTGTACCATTGCAGAAATCTTGTAGAAACGATGTTCTCTGTTCTGAAAAGGAAATACGGGGAAGAAGTGAAGGCAAAAAAGTATTGGAATCAAGCAAAAGAGGTTAAATTGAAACTATTAGTGCATAACCTTGACAGGTATGTCAAGGTTACATATATTGTTCAAATGAGCATTTCTACAAAGCCAAATCTTCAGTTAACAATAAAAACTACCTCATCCTTTTTCTTTTAATGGAACGTGTAATAATACATGTGGATATGGATTACTTCTATGCCGCTATCGAGGAGCGTGAAAATCCCTTCCTTAAAGATAAGGCAGTAGTCGTGTGCATGTACTCTAATCGTGGGGAAGAAGGAGGAGCGGTGAGCACTTCTAACTATATTGCCAGAAAAGCTGGTATACGGTCAGCCATGCCCTGCAGACAGGCTAAAGCACTCAAGTCTGATGCTGTTTTTCTTCCTGTGCGCAAGCAGTTCTATGAAGAGGTTTCTGCAAGAATCATGGACATACTGCACTCACATGCAGATGGTGAGGAAGCATTTGAGAAAATGAGCATTGATGAGGCATTCCTAGAAATAACTCACAATTGTGACGGAAATTTTGAGAAGGCAAAGGATATTGGCATGCAGATAAAGCATGACATCCTGGAACAAGAAAAACTCACATGCTCAGTGGGCATTGGCCCTAACAAGCTCATTGCCAAGATGGCATCATCCTTCAAAAAACCAGATGGTTTGACAGGGGTTAATCCAGAAGATGTAACTGCTTTCTTAAGTCCCATGCCTGTAAAAAAGCTTTGGGGTATAGGACAAGTCACAGAAGAGAAACTCTTACAGATGGGTATTGAGACCATTGGCCAACTTGCTGATTATGATATCTTGGAACTCATATCTGTATTTGGCAAAAATCGAGGAACATGGCTCAAAAAGGCTGCATCTGGTGTTGATGAATCACCAGTTACTGAAAGAACAGCCACAGACCAGATAGGCAGAATGGCTTCTCTAAAAGAAGACACCAGAGAAGATAATATGATATTTTCCCTGATGGGAGAATTGGTGGATGATGTTATCAAAAAGACTAGGGAAAGAAAAGTGAGTTTTCGATCTGTAACTGTCACCGTGATCTTCTCCAACTTCAGGATGTCAACCAAAAGCCGTACACTCAATCATGCAGTTTCTGATAAAGGTATTTTAAATGAAACTGCAAGAGAAATGATGTTGCAATTCCTTCACGAGAGCAATATGAATTTCCGTAGAATAGGAGTCAGGGTCGGAAACCTACAACAGAACACAGGGCAGAAAAGCTTATTCGAATTCATGTAAGATGCTTGCAAGTGTTTTTACCAAAAAGTCCCAGAAAACTAAAAGCTGTTACTTCTAAAAAGTAATCGTTATCGATACTTTTTTGATAGCAGACTTGGATTATAAACAGTATAAGTATAAAAATACCAAGTTTACACTTTAGGGAGTGGGAAAATGGAAGGAGATAGGATATCCTGTCATGCGTCAGTAAGGAAAGTATTTTACTTCACTTAATATTTAGGATGATGCCATGATTGTGTTATTATCAGGCTGAATAGTTACAAATCAAATACTAAAAAGGATTATTAATTATAATTGATGATGAATTCATCATCAGTAATTGCTGTCAAAAGTCTTTTTAGACTCGAAAATTATATGTACTGCGAGTTTACCTACTATGAAATGCTTTTAAATTGTTTCCTTTTAACAGGAACTATTTCTGAATAGAGTTATCGAATAAATAATTGAAAAATCTCAAAGGGGATAACTATGGAAATCAACGGAGTCGAAATAGAGGACACTTATGCAGAAGCTTTTTCTATCAAGATCAGTAGAGTATTGATAACAGCAGCCACTAAACACTGGGCAGAGGTAGCAGCTACAGAAGCAACTGGATTTGGTACTTCAGTTATCATGTGTCCTGCAGAAGCAGGTATCGAAAGATTTGCAACCTGTGAAGAGACACCAGATGGTAGACCAGGAGTTTACATCCAGATCTGCACATTCGGATACGAGGCATTGGAACACCAGCTCCTCGAACGTATCGGACAGTGTATACTTACAGCTCCGACAACTGCTGTATTCAATGGTCTTCCAAATGCAGAAAAGCAGTTCAATATTGGTGCCAAAGAGAGATTCTTCGGTGATGGGCTGGAATCGGTCAAACAGCTTGGAGATCACAAGATGCACAGCATACCTCTTATGGGAGGAGACTTCCTTATCGAAGAGAATATCGGAGCAATTGCCGGTATTGCAGGCGGTAACTTCTTCATCTTCGGTGACAGCCAGATGACCGCCTTGACAGCTGCAGAAGTTGCTGTTGATGCCATAAAGGAACTTGAAGGCACGATTACACCTTTCCCAGGCGGTATTGTTGCAAGCGGTTCTAAATCAGGGTCAAACAAATATGCCAAATTTATGAAGGCAACAGCTAATGAGAAATACTGTCCTACTGTAAGAGACAAAGTAGCTGACACTCAGATCCCTGCAGATGTAAAAGCAGTGTATGAGATAGTCATCAATGGTCTTAACGAAGAGGTTATTAAAAAGTCAATGGCTGTTGCTATAAAGGCAGCAGTAACAGTTCCTGGTGTTAAGAAGATATCTGCCGGAAACTATGGCGGCAAACTTGGAAAATACCAACTTAAACTTCATGATCTCTTCTGAGACAGAAGTTTAAACCTTCTTTTTTCTTTTTTATTTAAAAATATCAGAGACCTAGCACTGCTAAGCCTGCATGTAAAGAAGTTTCTAAATAATCTACCGGGTTGATGTTCAGGAACTGGAATATGACATAAGCACCTACTAAACTACCAGCCATAGCACCTAGGTTAGACATGGCAGTCACAAAAAGGACCCTGAAAAAGTTATTTTTCATCATATCTTTCACTGATTCTGCATTCATTAGATTTTTCAGATCTTTTGTGGTAGGATTACGATATTTTGCTTCTCTGAGTCCTGCATACCATCCAGCAGCCACTGCTGGATTAAGAGTCGTCATCCAAGCCACCAGGAAAGATGTTAATACCGAATAAGGATGACCTCTTGCTAATGCGGTGCCCAGAGCACTTAAGCCTCCGGTAATCAGAAACCACCAAATGAAAACCATACCAAGAGATTTTAGAGGTACACCTGAAATAAGCAGTAACGCAAAAGCCGCCAGTGGGATAGCCAACATTACAATACCAAACACTTTCAAAAAACTAATTCTTTTTTTAGGGATTTCCTCGACAGACTGTGGACGTGGAAGAGTTTCCGGATGCAATAGATAGTTCTGAATGCCTGCCCTGTGACCTGCACCAACTACAGCAATGATCTTCTTTCCACCGCCGGATGCAAGCCTGATAAGATTTGAAGCCATGTAAGCATCCCTTTCATCTATAAGTACTTTTACAGCATTTGGAGAAGTGCCACGGAACTCTTCCACCAGCATCGTGACAATATCCTGATTGGTAATGGTATTCATATCAATATCTTTGGTGCCACCAATGCCTAATACAGCCGCTAACAGACCTGAAAGCATCTTTAATTTTTCTATGAAGCCCATCTTGCTCCAGAAACGCTGCAGAGTGACCTGTATATCCCTATCAATCAGTGCTATCCGTGCCCCATGTACTTCAGCAGCATCTATTGCTTTAATCATCTCGGCACCTGGCTGCACACCCATGTCATCAGCAAACTTTTTTTGCACATGGGCAAGGAGCATGTGTATCATATACTGATAAATCTTACCTTCTTTGAGTATATCCTTGATAGGAATTTCAGCATCAACAGTTTTTCCTTTAAGGCTATCATACCGAGGTTTGCATAGCTCTACGGCAACAATATCGGGTTTTTCCCTTTCTATAGCTTCATTGACCTCTGCAACACTTTTTTCAGATACATGAGCTGTACCAATTATAATAATCCTGGAAGGCTCGATTTGCGAACTGTGTTCACCTGAAGAAGATGAGAGATCATAACAAACATGCTGGTTCCCGGTAGAGCATGTGTCAGTAATAACCGTGTTTGAACTAACAGAAGAGTCCGAATTATAAACGGATATATCAGTAGAAGAAGTAGTAATGCTATTGGAAGCAGAAGCAGTTTTATCTTCCTCATTAAATAAGTTTTTCACAATATATACCTCACGAATAAGTTACTGGAATAAAACTACTAATTTAGAACTATTTTTTAGTTATCTATTATATTCAACTTTTTATAACTGCTCATTGGCCAACATCATTGCTCTCATAAGGTCTGTTCTAGAAAGAATGCCTACTACAGAGCCATTAGAATCTACAACTAACACCCTTCCTATATTATTTGACATCATCAATTTGAAGGCCTCTGAAGCTTTATCGTTCACATGCAATGAAACCACGTCTGTGGTCATTATATCTCTTACCTGCAAGACAACTCTGTCAAGAGGAGGAACTTTATGCACATCAGATAAAGTCACAATGCCTTTTAAAGAATTGCGTTCAATAACAGGATAACCCATGTGTCTTTCCTCAAACATAAAATGTAAGAGAGCATCAATTGTCATATCTGGAGGCACTGATGTAACATCTGGACTCATGACATCAGAAACTGTATATTTTTCAAGTGTTACTGTAACTGTAGTAGACCTATCTTCTTCGGAAGCTCCTATGTAAACAAAAAACGCTATTAATATGAGCCATGCGTTAGAGAAAAGCCCTATTATTCCCATGAGAAAAGCAAAAAGCTTGCCTATAGAAGCGGCATAGTGAGTGGCCTGTACGTAGTTCATCCTTTTTGCATACCATGCTCTGAGAAGACGACCGCCATCCATTGGAAAAGCTGGTAAGAGATTGAAAAGCCCAAGAACTATGTTTATAGAACCGAGAATATTGAACATCATGTAAATAGGAGTTGTTGAATAGGAAGCTATCATTGAGGCAGCCACAAAATTGGATAAATAAATAGTGGTACCGACAATAAGACTCACAAAGGGGCCTGCAAAAGCCATCTTGAGCTCTTGTGAAGGATTTCTAGGGATCTCTTCCATGGATGAGACACCACCAATAAGCATCAATGTGATATCTTTTATTTCCACACCGTATCTTTGGGCTACATAAGAATGACCAAGTTCATGAAGAAGTACGCATAAAAATAGAAGAATAGTAGTTATTAGAGATAACAAATAGTTCATTAGTGGAGTGGTCATATCCTGGAAACCAAATGGAGCGGGATTTGTGGCAAAAACCAGGGAGAATACCGGCAGTATTAGCAAGAAGGTAATGTGTAATTTTATGGGAATGCCGAGAATTTTCCCAATTTGAAATGATGTTTTCATAGGTTATCTTGTGGTATATTAATATTTATTTGTATCTTATTAACGTATTCCCGGTTAATACTTTCACCCTGCTTGGTCTCCTTTTATATCTTCTGCAGGATTATTGTCTATTATGCGAGGAATTGATGAACACACGCCTTACAAGCTTCAAGGCCAGGTCTCATCAATTTCCAATATTTAATGCATCCCCTCAATGCCTAACCGGAACATGTCTTGGGTTTTAAATTCTGTATGAGAGCTTTGATCCGTTAGTTTCTCAAGACATGTTACCGGTCCCGTCAGAATGTCGGAAATTTCCAGATTCATTATTCTCAGAAAATTCAATTTTGTCAAGTACAGATTTGAGATCCCTAACAAAAGCCAAAATGTTTTCCTCTGTCATGTGAGGCATAATAACAAGCCTTATAGACAACGGTTGTTTGGTTATAGAAACATGCCATCCAAATTGAGTGGCTAATTCCTTTCTTATTTTTTTTGGTTGAGAAACTGACAAAGCCAAAATATTCATGACAGGATCGATAACAGGCTGGAGCCCGATTTTTTTGACCTCTTGCAAAAGCAACTGAGTAAGCGACATGCATCTGTTAACTACCTGACTGTAACCCTCCCTTCCTAAATGCTTCATCACAGCATATGTTGCTGCTACTGAAGCTCCGCTACGGGTACCAGTGAGCGTACATTGGCTACTTATAGTAAGATAAGGAGTATCGACTCTAAGAAAATCCATCATTTTTTCTTCTCTAAAGAGTAAAGCTCCCGAGGGAATAGTACTCATGCCCATTTTATGTGGGTCTATTGCAATGGAAGTTACACCTGGAAGGGAGAAATCAAAAGGTAGATTTTTCTTGATAAAAGGAAGAACAAAACCTCCAAAAGCTGCATCAACATGCAAGAAAATGCCTCTCCCCGCAGCAATTCTTGAGAGTTCTGATATGGAATCTACTTGACCAAATTCAGTAGATCCAGCAATACCAACAAGTCCAACCGTATTTTGATCTATAAGAGAAGATACATCTTCAATATCAACAGTTAGATCAGAAAGCACCTGAGCTTTTCTTACTTCAATTTTAAGAATATCAGCTATTTTATCAAAAGAAAAATGAGCAGAAGTAGGCACCACAATATTGGGACTTTGAATGAATCTACAAGCATTGCGCATAGCTCTTATAGCTTGAATATTAGATTCAGTTCCTCCTGTAGTAAGATAGCCATAAGGATGAGAGGAACTTAATAAATTTCCAAGCATCTGTAAGACGCTTTGTTCAAGTTCATAAGTTCCCATGAAAAGACCATAATCACCCATATTTGATTCAATAAACAATTTATGCGCTTCAACTGCAATAGGGTGAGGATAAGTGCACATGGAACTAAGAACTTTTTCGTAACGAAGATCTTGTGATTTTGCTTGCATTAAAGAAGATCTAACATCATCCCAGTTTTGTCCAGATTGCTGCATTTGCTGTTAGAATAACCGTTATGTTTAAATTTATTATGTTCGAAAATGTAATTCTATTTAATTTAACACTATTATTCTCGTTACCCTTGAACGACAAGGGAACCCCATTGTTTCTACTGGAACCTTTAGTTTAATTTCACCTAGTGCTTATGACACTATTTTAAAATCAAAAAAATCAACATTGTTTTTTCGTTTAAAACAAAGGTTTAAATAACATAAATTGAATAATGACCATAGGCTTTTTTTTCATATTATTATAAATTGTATCACCAATTTTTTTTCATGGACTCCAGTAGAAACAATGGGGTCTCTCTCTTTTATAAACCCTCCAGTGGAAATAAAGGGGTTTAGAAATTTGAACTTCCATTTGAAATGACTAACTAGATATATGCTATTATTCTTTAAATATTAATAGCGCTATTTGATACTGATTTTTTTACAGAACTATATTTTTATAAAATCTTGCAATGGAAACAAAGGGGTATTCACCATAACTATTAATAACCCTAATTTCCAATGTAGCAATTGGAAAAAGGATGAGATAAAGGATTCACTTGCTTACATAGATCTTCATTATTCAAAGGCGCTAAGTTATAGGAGAGTTTACTTCTTCTCTTTTTGGTGCTTTATATTATGCAAATATCTTAGATACCTTATTTAGGTTATTTTACGTTTGCATGTTGAGTCCAAGTTTTTCAGTGGTAGGATGGTAATCAAAATGCAAAACAAAGCTTTAGATGGTCTGTTTCAGGAATTACTTGCAACTGAACCTATTTTCAATAATAAGGAAGTTTTGAGGCCGACATATACTCCTGACACCCTAGTACACAGAGATGAACAGATTAATAGTCTTGCAACTATACTAGTCTCTGCTCTGAGGGGTGACACTCCTTCTAACATTCTTATTTATGGAAAAACAGGCACTGGTAAAACAGCTGCTTCACGGCATGTAGGCAGAGAGCTGGAGAGAATAGGTGAACAACTCAATGTACAGTGTAGTGTGGTTTATGTCAACTGTGAAGTTATAGATACTCAATATAGATTGCTTGCTAATCTGGCAAGGCAGTTTGGAGAAGACGTTCCAATGACTGGTTGGCCTACTGATCAAGTCTTTTCAAAGTTCAAAGAAGCTGTAGATTCGAAAAAACAAGTTATTATTATTATTCTTGACGAAATAGATAAGCTCGTTAAAAAGGGAGATGATGTACTTTATAATCTTTCCAGAGCAAATTCTGATCTCAAACAGGCAAAAGTGAGTATGATCGGAGTTTCTAACGATCTTAAATTTACTGAGTTCTTGGATCCCCGGGTAAAAAGCTCTCTTGGAGAAGAAGAGATCATTTTCCCACCATATGATGCAGATCAGATAAGTGATATCTTGGTTGAAAGGGCAGAAATAGCCTATAAAAGAGGCGTTTTAGAGGAAACTGTTATACCTTTATGTGCAGCTTTTGCAGCCCAGGAACATGGAGATGCAAGGCGTGCATTGGACCTTTTAAGAGTTGCAGGAGAACTTGCTGAGCGTGAAAAGAAACCGCATGTTCAGGAAGAACATGTCAGGCGAGCCCAAGATAAAATAGAGGTTGATAGAGTCGTTGAAGTCGTTAAAACTCTTCCAACACAGTCGAAACTTGCACTCTGCGCTATCATAAACTTAAGGAACAATGGTTACAAGAATGTTACCACTGGAGAGGTATACAATGTCTACCGTCAGCTGTGTATAAACGTAGATATGGATATTCTGACCCAAAGACGTGTGACTGACCTTATGTCAGAACTCGATATGCTTGGTATTGTTAATGCTCTGGTAGTGAGTAAAGGCAGATATGGAAGAACAAAAGAAATAGTTTTGAGCGTTCCTGTATCCAGCACACAGCGTGTACTTTTTGAGGACTACAGACTTAAACCACTTGAAAATTTCAAACCTGTTATAACAACTCAAATGCACTTATGATGTTGTTTTCTGATAAAAAATATATCAGAAAGGCAACATCAGCCTTATCTTTCCTATATAGGGTATACGATACCTGGCAATTCCAATGATCCATTCTTCTTTTACTGGTGTTAAATAACTTATTTGTCCTTGCTGATCATAAACCATATTAGTTTTTTCATTGTCACCTTTGGTGATGTAGCCATCATTAGGAGCTGCTGGTCCTCCATCCCACATAGGCTCACCTGCTTTTACAAAATACATAGCTCTATGAATAATGGGTGTTACATCTGTTCTCCCGTAAGGCCGGTATAATATAACATCCCCATTTTCCTTAAATGACACATAATCACTAGATGCATCTGCTTTCGTGATTACAGATGTTCTTTCTATGTTTTGTATAAAAATTATATCTCCGATGTTCATGTGTGGTTCCATACTGCCGGATTCCACAGCGACCATTGGTGTCCACATACCAAATATTATGTATGAAATGGTTGAGAACGCTAACACCGCTGCTGCCACAGATAGTATATCTCGAGCTAATGAAATGTAAAAATTATCACTGTCTCGAAAAGTTTTAATGCCTTCCTTTAGATCCATTGTTTCACCGGATGCTTTTAGATAAGAATTACAATAGTTTCTTCCTTCCCATTACAACTATATAAGAACATAGCATATAGGCCACATTACTTTCCTTGGATTTCCCCGGGATTGAAAATTTGTGACAAAAATATTTTCTTACTCCTAATACCCGATCCTCTATGAATCAGATAGAAGTGATTACCGTTTTCCTAGCAGAAGGATATCAAATAAGCCCAAATGCTGTGGAATTGATATGTTGTCATTATAATCCACACAGTCTTATGGATGACATCTTAAAAAATCTGGACCCTTCTGTATTAGTAGTAGATGTCGAACATATTAATAAATTCATTGAAAAAAATGTTTCTCAAGAAAAATATGAAATCCCTGAAAAAAAATATTTGTCTGATAATGGTCATATCATTCCTAAAATAGTTGCGCCAATAGATTCTGCTGTTAACTGTATTCTTTCAGCTAATCCTGTTGATATTTTAATGGATATAACAGATAATTCTACATGTGTAGGGGAATATATGGAATTTGTCCATTTTTTTAGGAATCGATACAGCAGGTTAAGTGAGATGATTAGAGGCAGATTAAATTCAAGACCCATAGAAAGCTTGAACAAATACCGTAACAAGAGCATAGGACGCCGTGAGGGCATGGATAAAGATATGAATGAAGTTTCTATCATTGGCATGGTCTCAGATCTCAAAAGCACAAGTAATGGTCATAAGATGATACAGCTTGAAGATACTACAGGCTCCATTTCAGTGTTGGTACGAATGGCTGATAAAGAGCTATTCGAACTGGCTAATCGTTTTGTACTGGATGAAGTGGTGGGTATTACAGGTGCTCTTACTAACGATGGCAAGTTGCTTATAGCTAAAAAGATCACTATTCCTGATTTGCCGAACACTTTGGGTGAAAGAAAAAGGTCATATGGCAAAGCTGTGTTAACTTCTGATGTTCATATAGGTAGCTCCACATTTTTGGAAGATGAATGGTATCGTTTTATTGATTTTCTAAAAGGTGATACTGACAATGAGGCAATGGCTGAATTGTCCAAAGAAGTCCGATACCTTGTTGTCGCTGGGGATTTGGTGGACGGAGTGGGTATCTATCCAGGACAGGAAATGGAATTGAAGATACAAGATATATATCAACAGTACAAAAAAGCTGCTGAATATTTTAGTGAGATACCCAAACACATCACAGTTATAATATCTCCGGGTAATCATGATGCTGTAAGACAGGCAGAGCCACAGCCCATGTTGCCAGAGAATATAAGGGCCGATTTTTCTGAAAATGTTACTTTCGTGGGAAACCCTTCAGTTGTTGATCTTGATGGTGTAAGGCTTATGATATATCATGGCAGGTCTATTGATGATTTGGTAGCATCTATTCCGGGAGTATCTTATCAGGAGCCCACAAAAGCTATGGTGGAAATGATGAAGCGCAGACATCTTTCTCCTATTTATGGTAGCAGAGTATCCATAGCTCCTGAAAAACAGGACCATTTCGTGATTGGCCAGGTGCCAGACATACTACATTGCGGTCATGTGCATACAGTGGGCGTGGAATGGTATAAAAATGTCCTATTGGTGAACTCGGGTACATGGCAGTCCCAGACAGAGTTCCAGAAAAGAGTGAATGTTGTTCCCACTCCTGCACAGGTGCCTGTAGTGGATCTTAGTACTCTCAAAACTACTATTCTTAAGTTTGCAGAGTGATTTTGATATTTCTTTGAAGAGCGTCTATCCACTTCATTTAATATTTTGTACTCAGGCCTTATTTACCAAAGTATATATACTCCAAATCTTAACTAAACCCCAAATGTCCTCTCAGGAATACAATTTACCAGATTTTACAGATCTTTCTTCTCTTCTCAAAAAGCAAGGTTATAGTCTTGCAGGGAATCACTCAGCTGTCAAGACATGTCTATGGCTTCGTAGGGCGATGAGAGATGAAGGCCAGTGTTATAAAGCTTCTTTTTACGGTATAAAATCACATAGATGTCTCCAGATGACTCCAACTCTCATGTGCAATCAGAGATGTTTGCATTGCTGGCGTCCGGTGGAGGTAGATGCGCCTGCGCCTTTGGAATGGGATTCTCCATCGGAAATAGTGGGGTCTTGTATAAAATCTCAGAGGAAGTTAATATCAGGTTTTGGTGATTCTGATCACAGGGAATTGTGGTTAGAAGGCAATGAGCCCAAGCATGTAGCCATATCTCTGTCAGGCGAACCTACAATGTATCCTTATCTTGCGAAACTGGTTGAAGAGTTCAAAAACCAGGGATTGACAACTTTTGTTGTCAGTAATGGTACTAACCCTGAAATGATGCGGCGTATAAATCCTTCTCAACTTTATATGAGCCTGGATGCCCCAGATGAAGAAACATATAACAAAGTATGTCGTCCCAAATCGGTTCAATTGTGGAACAAGCTGAATACCTCCCTTGAAGTCTTGAAGAACAAAGATACAAGGACAGTTATACGCATCACCCTGATAAAAGGAGTAAACATGTTCCAGCCACAGGGTTATGCTGAACTCATAAAGAAAGCTGATCCCGACTATGTGGAGGTAAAGGCTTACATGCATCTGGGTTTCTCAAGGAACCGTCTTCCTAGGGAAGCAATGCCATCACATGAGGAAGTCCTGGATTTTTCCCGACAAATAGCAGACCACTTGGGTTATGCGGTTGCTGACGATGTTGAGATCAGCAGAGTAGTATTGCTATCAAGAGACGGTTTAATCTCTCATCTTGAATAGCATCTACTTGACTGACAGCAATATCTTTAAAATACCTGTCATAATCTATATTTATATCAAGATCTACATAAAGCCAAATTATAAATTTAGATATTATCTCATCATTCAGTCTTACTATGGAGTATTAACACAATGACAGAACAATCTGCTCATAAGAAGTATGAATTCAAAAAGAAACTGGAGGAACTCAGGGTCAAGAAAGGTCGTGGGACAGAACTCATTTCTTTATATATTCCTCCTGACAAACAAATATTTGATATCACTTCCCAGCTCAAAGGAGAACATGGGCAAGCGGCAAACATTAAGTCCAAGATCACAAAGGATAATGTGCAGGGTGCTATAGAATCCCTGCTTGCAAGGCTTAGATACGTGGAAGTTCCTGAAAATGGTATAGTTTTCTTCACCGGTGCTGTTGACATCGGTGCTAACAAGACAAATATGGAAACCACTACTGTTGAACCCCCTCAGCCAATAGTGACATACAGGTATCACTGCGATTCCAGTTTTTACCTTGAGCCTCTTGAAGAAATGCTTAAAGATTCAAAGACCTATGGATTGCTGGTTCTAGACAGACGTGAGGCAGCTGTGGGCTTGCTCGTGGGCAAACATATCGAGGCTCATAGGACATTAACTTCTACAGTACCTGGAAAACAGCGAAAAGGTGGTCAAAGTGCTCATAGATTCCAGCAATTGAGGCTCATTGCTATCCACGAGTTCTACAAACGTATAGGAGATGCTGCAAGTGATGTATTCATGGCAGTGGATCCTAAAAATTTTGAAGGTATTCTCATAGGTGGTCCCTCTCCTACCAAGGAAGAGTTCGAATCAGGGGAGTTCCTGCACCATGAGTTGAAGAAGAAGATACTTGATCTTTTTGACGTTGCCTACACTGATGAATCCGGCCTTCCAGAACTCGTTAACGCAGCAAGTGAGAAGCTTTCAGATATCGATCTTATCGCAGAAAAAAAGCTTATCCAGCGTTTCTTTACAGAACTGGTTTCCGATTCAGGCAAAGCAGCCTATGGAGAAGAATCTGTCAGGGCGAATCTCCTTATAGGTGCAGTGGAAGTTCTTCTGATATCTGAGGACCTCAGAGCAGAAAGACTGACCATCCGATGCCCAAATGGGGACCACGAGGCAAAGTTAACAAAAGCCTTCAAGCCCGGAGAGGATTATTTCTCCCCTGGTCCTTGTCCAGTTTGTGGTTATTCCATGGAAGTTATAGAAAAAGTGGATATTGTAGACGAACTTTCTGAAATGGCTGACCAGATGAACACCCAGGTGGAATTCATTTCAACTGATTTTGATGAAGGTTCACAACTTATGAACGCTTTTGGCGGTCTGGTTGCTATATTAAGGTTCAGCACGGGTGTATAAAGCGGGTGGTGTCCATGTATCTGAATTTCAGAAGGCAAGTTGAAACATTATTAAATGAAACTATTTCCCAGTTTGGAATCGAAGCTGCAGATCTTGACCTTGAGCCATCCAAGCATGCAGATATGGCCTCAAAAGTTGCTTTTAGGATCGCATCAAGGGAAAAGAAGAATCCAAAGGAATTGGCGGAAACCATAGTTAAAAACGCTAATGTCAAAAAGTTTCCCTTGATCGGTGAAATGAGGGCTATGGGTCCTTATATCAATATAAGCACTTCCAGAAACTACATTGAAGAAACATTTTCAAAAATAAGGTCTGAAGGTATATCGTTCGGAGGAGGTTTCTGTGAAGGTAAGATCCTCCTTGAACATACTTCTGCAAATCCTAATGGTCCCTTACATGTGGGTCATATCAGGAACTCGGTCATTGGTGACACTTTAGTCCGCATTCTCAGAAAAGCTGGTTATAATGTTGAGACCCAGTACTATGTGAACGATATGGGACGTCAGATAGCTATTGTTTCCTGGGCGCTTTCACATTTTGATTTTGACACATCAAAAAAATCAGATCATTCTATAGCAGATGTTTATATTAAGGCTAACGTCAAGCTTGGGGAAGAACCTGAAAAAGTAGCAGAGATCGATAAGCTTATGCAGCTTGTGGAAAAAGGGGATGATGCTACAATAAAGAGCTTCAATGAAGCTGTTTCCCTTGCACTTGATGGTATAAAAGAAACTCTTTTGCGCATGAACATATACCATGACAGTTTCCCTTACGAATCAACTTTTGTAAGGTCCGGTGATGTTACAAGGATAATTGAGGAGATCAAAGCCACCGGTCATACAAAGGTCGATGATGGTGCCCTTATGTTGGATCTGGAGGATTACGGTTTTGAGAAGAAACTGGTGGTGCAGAGATCAGATGGTACTTCTCTATATAGTACAAGGGATTTGGCATACCATGAGTGGAAAGGTGAACGAGCCGACCGTATGATAGATATTCTAGGGGCTGACCACAAACTTATTTCAGGTCAGTTAAAGGCAACTCTCAATCTTCTGGGAAAACCTGAACCAGAAGTGGTCATATTTGAGTTCGTTTCTTTGCCGGAAGGTTCCATGAGTACTAGGAGAGGCAAGTTCATTTCCGCAGATGAGTTGTTGGATCAGGTGGAAGAACAGGCTTTTGTGGAAGTTGACATGCGTAGGCCAGAGATGCCCGTGGATTTCAAACAAAAAGTATCCAGGATGGTAGGCATTGGTGCTGTGAGATATGATGTTATTAGAGTATCACCGGAGAAATCTACGGTTTTCAACTGGAAAGAAGCCCTTGATTTCGAAAAACAAGGTGCACCGTTCATCCAGTACTCACATGCCAGAGCATGCAGTATACTAAAGAAGGCTCAGGAAGAAGAAGTATGGAACGAGTCTTTTGATATGGATCCTTCACTGCTTGTAGAGAATACGGAAGTAGAATTAATAAAAAAGATGGCTGCTTTTGATAGTATCATAGAGCAGTGTGCAAGAGAGCTAAAACCACATACTTTGGCCATTTACGCCAGAGAGCTTGCAGAATCCTTCAATCAGTTCTACCGTTTCGTTCCAGTGATAAATATCGATGACGAAAAACTGAGAGCTACAAGACTTGGGCTCGTGGACTGTGCACGCATTACATTAGCCATTTCATTAGAGACCCTTGGCATAGATGCTCCAGAGTCTATGTGAAATTTTTACAATGCATAGGACACACAGCTTTCTTTCAGACATTGCAGCGTAATATTGAAAAGCAGCAGCAGATTTCCCTCTAGGAAAAACACAGAACTGTTGCTGCGATCCTTTTTTGATGCAAATAACACAGTGAATTCCAAATCGCTTTCTGCTGCAATCTGCACATTACGATAAGGGTCTTCAGATGCAGCAGTCTCTCCCCACACAATTCTTTCAAGATTTCTTATATCCAGGTACTTTTCTATCCAGTTTATGAGGGCATCTGTATACTTTTCTGACAACCCCATATTGTAAATCACACAAGAAGCGTGTTCTTTGTTATCCATGCATATTGCAGCAGAGCATGCCACATTATCACCCCGATCCGATGGATAATTCCCTACCATCTTATCTGGCATGATACTATTTATATTTATTATATTATTTATATTTATAGAGTACATCTAATTCCTAATACATGATAGTTTCAAATCGTCATTTCATGTTTCCCTGATTAATGCGTAAACTATTTAATTTAGAATCTCTCAAATTTGAGTAAGGGAATCTTTTAATCAAGATTTTTGTTTCAGATCTTGAAATCCGAGGGAGGGGGCAATATGTCATCATATGTAAAAACACAGGAGCAGGACTGGAAAAAGATCCTAACTCCTCAACAGTATTATGTGCTGCGGGAAAAGGGAACTGAACCTGCTTTTAGTGGAAAATATTACCAAAATAAAAAGAAAGGTATCTATCTGTGTGTTGCTTGTGGACAGGAACTATTCGATTCAAAGACAAAGTTCGACTCTGGCACTGGCTGGCCAAGTTTCTGGGCTCCGATATCTGAAGACAAGGTGGTCAAAAAGCCTGATAATAGTTATGCAATGCAGAGGACAGAAGTTCTTTGCAGCAGGTGTGGTAGCCATCTTGGGCATGTTTTCAATGATGGCCCTGCACCAACAGGCGACAGATTTTGTATGAATTCGATCTCATTGGAATTTGAGGAAGGAGTATGACATTAGACTGCTTTCTACTTCCAGGAGAGAATATGGAAAGCGATTACACCAGATTCCATGCTCATAAAGGTCATGTTAACAATGTAACTTTTCTGGATGCTGGAAAAAAAGCATTATCTTCTGGCATGGATGGATTCATGAAACTCTGGTCGGTGCCTTCTTGGGAATTGATAAGAGAGTTTAAAGGCCATACTAAAAGTGTGAACAGTATTTCAGTTTCCCGTAGTTTCAATATGATAGCTACAGGCTCATCTGATTGTACTATTAGGCTTTGGTCTTATCCTGAAAGTCTTCCTTTGAAAGTTATTATAGGACATAGCAATATTGTCTCATCTGTATGCATTTCACCAGATGGGAAATTGCTTGCTTCAGGTTCTTATGATGGAACTGTACGTTTATGGGCATTGCCAGATGGTAAAGAATTTATGATTTTAGAAGGAAGTCCAGACACTATTTCATGTGTTCTTTTTACTCCCGATGGCAGAAAAGTTCTAGGAGGGGGTATTGGTGGTGATATATATGTCTGGTCATCGTCTGATGGTAGACTTGAACAGACACTGATGGGCCATAATGTTGCCCTTATGTCCATGGTACTGA
This sequence comes from uncultured Methanomethylovorans sp., assembly GCF_963678545.1. Lineage (NCBI taxonomy): Archaea > Methanobacteriati > Methanobacteriota > Methanomicrobia > Methanosarcinales > Methanosarcinaceae > Methanomethylovorans > uncultured Methanomethylovorans sp. The sequence goes on along the minus strand of NZ_OY782870.1, from coordinate 580,541 downwards.
CACCCGACAGAAAGTACCTCATTAGTGCCGGATATGAGCGAAAGTTGCGCATCTGGTCACTGAACGAGCTTAAAGAAGAGCGTTCTATAGAACTTGATGGTACAGGTCATTTTCCTCTTGCAGTTTCTTCCAATGGAAAAACAGTTGCAGTGGGCATGGATTATGATATTGTCCTGTATGATTTTGATTCGGGAAAAACTGTATCAAACATTCCTCTTATGGTTAAAGGCGTATACAGTATGGCTTTCTCGCCCAACGGGCGTTATCTTGTTGCTGCAACAGCAGATGGCAGGCTGAACATGTGGGACTTGGAAAAATGATAAATGCTTAAGGCATTTATTGTATTCTTTTTCTGGACACTACTATTCCAAATAAAATAATATATATCTTATTGCAATTTATAGATTAATATGCAATCAGGATATTTTCTAACTAATTATTTGTTGGTATATGTTCTAGTTGTTAATATTATATCATTCAGCCTTATGGGCCTGGATAAAAAGAAGGCCACTCGTAAAAAATACAGAATACCTGAAAAACAGCTATTCTTATGGGTCATTATGGGAGGAAGCTTAGGTGGTGTTTTGGGGATGAAAATATTCAGACATAAAACAAAGCATCCACAATTTAAATATGGTTTTCCCCTTATCCTTCTGATCCATTTAGTGTTGATAAGTATGTTTTGGACAGGGATTTTATCTGGCCTTTAAAATGGAAATAAAGGTTTTTTAGAAACCTAATCTTTCCATTTCTTTGAGTATCTTTGGGCTGAAATCAGTAAAATGTTGTATTCCACCTGTCCAGGCTGCTATCATCATGGCATCTTTAATCTCTTGTGAACTTGCCTCGAATTTTCTAAGTTTCTCCAGAATTTTGAGTGCACTTTCTATGTTGAGTTTGGAACATGCGATGGTAAAGACTAAAAGATGTTTCTGTTTCATTGTAAGTCCATTTTCTCGCTCCTTCCACACGGCTTTATAGTATCCTGCAAGAGCTTCCCCAAATTCTTCATCTATCTGAGTGGCATAGGCCACAGACCTTGGTCCAAATCCTTTGACATCCTTTGCTTGTTGTATCTCTTTATTCATGCTCATCAATAAAGATTCTCCGGGAAATGATTTAATTTTATGCATCTTGGTGTTTGGGTATGACCGAGGCAGTTAAAGAGAAGAGTGTATATTGTCTAATCTTCAAGAACCAACAGTGTAAGGTTAGGATTGGAAGTCTTGGAGATATCAATTTTGAGGCAGGATATTATATTTATGTGGGTTCTGCTCAGGGTACAGGCGGTCTAAAAAGGTTGCACAGACATGTAATGCTTCAAGAGATAAAAGAAAGAAGGCCAAGTGGCATGTTGATTATATAAATCTTAATGAGCACTTCCAATTGGTGTGCACAGCGCATGCGATTACTTCCATCAACATCGAATGCCTGCTTGCAAAGGACTTGTAGTCAGAAGATGTTCATGGCTTTGGATGCAGTGATTGTTCATGCAAATCACACCTTTTCTACCGCTGTTGCGATCCAATAGATGAGGTGGTAAAAGTTTTTAGGAAAAATGGACTTGAACCATTGGTCTAAGAGTTGTCATAGTAACCATATATTTATTGATTTATTGGAGGTAGTATAATAAAACAGGTTAGAAATGGAAGATTGAGGGTATCTTCCCGGGGAAGACCAATGTCCTCCCCAGAATTTGATGATGACTATACTCTAGCTGGAAGATACAATTGTGATACCCTCTAGATGCCCATATATTATTATAATTATATAAATCTGCTGCTTCTAAAAACATTAAACCAGTAACTCATTAATGTAGTATAATGGTTGCAATACTAAATTATAATCTTTGACTAAGATAATTTACATTTTAAGTGTAACTTAAGTATGGTGAACATTATTTCAACATAACAGAAGAATAGAAATAATTGATACTTTCACATCTTGCAATTTTCAGCTTCTACTTCCAGCCTGACCATTCCTATATGAACCACACCTTCTTTATCGGCAGGATGTACTTCAAGATACTCATCCACACAAGAATCAATGAACTCACTGCGCAGATCTTCAGGTATTCTCAACGTATAGGGAAGCCAAGTACTGCGAATAAAGCCAGATAAGCCTTCTCTGCCTTTAAGTTTCATATCCTTGGGTATAAGTTCTATCCTCTTTGCTTCAAGGCCTGCTTCATCCAGCCATACCTTGTACTCTTGAGGGCTGTAAAAACCGTATGGAAAAGAAAAATCTTCAAAATACATACTCCATTTTTCATCTTTTAATAGCTTGTCAATTACCCCGAATATACTTGCAGCATTTCCATTGCCACCCATTTGAAGTAGTACCTTGCCTGATGGTTTCAAACTCTTTTTGATGCCTTTGAGAACTGAGCGCTGATCAACTATCCAATGGAGAGCAGCGTTTGAAAAGATTATATCAAATTTCTCGTTGAAATGCAATTGCTTTGCATCCATAAGTTCAAAAGTGAGATTTGGATAGTCCTTTTCAGGGAATTTACTCTGGGCAAACATTACCATCTCGCTGGAACTGTCAATACCCACCTATTCTTTTTTCAGATGAAGAGGAATAATCTATGATCATTATAGTACCACCAATCCTGGTGACCCTAACAATCTCTTGTAAAACTTCTTTTCTCATACTTAGGGGCATTTCATGCAAGGCAAATGAAATGGAGCACACATCGAAATGCTGGTCCATAAATGGAAGCTTTGCAGCATCAGCAAGAATAAATCCTACATTACCATACTTGTTCTTCCTTGCAGCAACTTTCAGCATGTGTTCCGAAAGATCAATTCCCACAACTTTATAACCTCTTTTCCCGAATGCAAAAGCTTGTTTTCCAGTGCCTGTGGCTACATCAAGTATTTTGGCATCTCCTTTTGCATCGGTAAAATCTACAACTTCAGTCCTGACATTCATAATAAAAATATCTGTTAAATCATATACATAAGACAATCTATGAAACATTTTCCATATTTATGAGTAGTAGTCCTGTTCCGTGCAACCAGCCAGCTATTCACAATAAAAATATTTGCAGCACAGTACATAAATCTAGTCCATAAAAATCTGTTAAATCTATACAGAAAAAAATTAAAAGAGGTAAAGATAGAAAAAAGAGTGGTAAGAAGTAATGCAAAGGGCATTACTTACAAAGGTCGTAGTTCTGGTTAACAATCTTAAGTGCGCAGAAGTCACCGCACATGGTACATGCATCTTCATCGCCGGGTGCTCTACTGTCCCTGATGCTCTTTGCAAGCTCCGGATCGAGTGCCAGCTTGTACATCTGCTTCCAGTCGAGTTTTGCACGTGCCCTGCCCATTGCAAGATCAATGTCACGACTTTCCTTGTACTTTACCATATCACCGACGTGAGCTGCGATTTTTGAGGTCTTGACACCTTCAATGACATCCTGGAGGTTTGGAAGGGCAAGATGTTCTGCAGGTGTTACATAGCAGAGGAAGTCACAGCCAGCTGCTGCGGATGTTGCTGCACCGATTGCTGTCACTATATGGTCTCGGCCTGCACCGATGTCAGATACGAGAGGACCGAGCATATAGAATGGCTTTCCATCGCTCATTGCTTTCATGAGCTTGACGTTCATTTCTACCTGATCCAATGGTACGTGACCCGGACCTTCTACAATTACCTGAAGGTCGTATTTGTCATGTGCTTTCTGTGCACATTCGGAGTTGATGATGAGTTCCTGGACCTGTGCCCTGTCTGTTGCATCGTGGACTGCACCTGCGCGCATTCCGTTACCTGTGGACAGTGTGACTTCATGTTCCTTGAGGATCTCACATAGGTAATCAAAGTCTGCGTAAAGTGGGTTTTCCTTCTGGTTGTGGAGCATCCATGTGCTCATGAATGCACCGCCACGGGAGCAGAGACCACCATATCTGCCGTGTGCCTTCAACCTGTCAAGGACAATTTGGTTGATACCGGTGTGGATTGCCATGAAGTTTGTACCGAGTTTTGCCTGTTCCTCGGTTGCATACCAGAGGTCGTCCTCTGTCATGTGGACAATGGAACCATCCCTCTTTGCTGCTGTAATGAATGCCTGGTAGAGTGGCACAGAACCTACGGAGAGTGAAATTGCATCACATACAAGTTTTCTCATTTTAAGGAAATCTCCGCCTGTACCTAGTTCCATCAGAGTGTCTGCACCTGCTGCTTCTGCTGCCTTTGCTTTTGCAACTTCTGCATCTGGGTCGACAATATCTGAAGAAGCACCAATTGAAGCATTGACTTTGGTTCTGAGACCTTCACCAATACCACAGAGCTTGACGTTTCTGTAGGGAGTCATCGGAATAACAATCCTACCGGCTGCAATTCCACGCCTTATGAACTCTGGGTCTTTGCCTTCGTTCTGAGCGACGATCTTCATCTCTTCTGTGATCTTACCATTCTTTGCATCTGTAACTATTGTCATGATTGATTCCTCAATGATTGCTATATCCTACAAAGTACAGGTCTTATATAAGACTTTTTAAAAAATTAACTTTTGTTAGAATCAAGTTAACTTTACTTACTTTTAGAGTCTATAACATTAACAAAGAACACTCATAGCTTTTTGATATCAATAGACCTATTTATCATTGTAAAAACAAAGTACTATCATTAATAGACAGATAAAGTTGAATTTGTATAAAAGTAAATCAAGTTGATTTGAAGTATTATCAAGTAAAAATGATGTTTTTGAAAGAACACACCTGTTAGATGTAGATCATTGTTTTCCAGACTTATTCTGTTTCCTCAGAAAACGCATGGTTTCCATATGCATCGAAACCATAAGGTCACTTAGCATTCCCAGAACGAACATCTGAAAACCGGACATGATAAGCAAAGCAGTAAGCACTGTCATAGGTATGCGTGTGATACCCTTGAACCATTGATCTACCACATAAGTGCCTGTTACAAGTCCGGAAAGAATAAACATGGTACCAATCAATCCAAAATAGAACATAGGATTGTGGAACCTGGCTAAACGGTAGATAGTTTTTCCTATTCTAAAACCATCTTTAAGAGGATTGAGCTTGGTTGCTGCATCGGACTTACGGCAAAGATAAGATATTGGCACTACCTCTACCATATGATCGAGTTTAATGCTCTGTATTGTCATTTCTGACTCTACTTCAAATCCCATTTCCTTCAAATCAAAAGATTTATAAACATCTCTAGTGAAAGCTCTATATCCTGTCAATATATCTGTGAGATGTTGTCTGTATGCCATACTGAACAGGCGATTGATGAGTTTATTACCTATCAGGTTAAGACCTGGAAAAGCTCCTTTTTCGAAGTTTACCAGCCTGTTTCCTATCACATGCTCTGCTCTGCCTTCAAATAAAGGAGCTAGCATTACATGAACATCTGAGGCTAGGTAAGTACCATCTCCATCAAGCATTACCAGATACTCATTATCTACTCTTTCAAAGGCTTCCTGGACAGCCTGTCCTTTGCCTTCTCCCTTTTGCACTATTACCTGGGCTCCTTCGGCCTTTGCAAGTTCCTTGGTCTTATCGGTACTATTTCCGTCAATGACCACTATATTATTGAACCCTTCAGACCTAAAATCCCTTATCAGTTGAGCTATCGTAGCTCCTTCGTTAAGTGTGGGAATAAGTATGCAGACGTCTTTTTCTGACAAGATGCTACCCTTTAGAGAAGTCCCATACTGTCAAGCTGCTGTTTTACTACTTCAACGCCTTCCGCACAGTTCTGAGGTGTTTTTCCGCCAGTTACCACAAGTTTTCCAGAGCTGAAAATAAGAACAACTACTTTTGGTTCATAGATACGATATACAAGTCCAGGGAACTGCTCAGGTTCGTATTCTATATTCTCAAGACCAAGACCTATAGCGATCGCATTAAGGTTGAGAACAGCGTGAAGATCTGCAGATGCTACAATGTTCTGTACGGTAATTTCGGGTTCTTTTATGGTCTTTATACCAATTTCATTGAGCTTCTTGGCCATGTTGCTTATTACTGTATGGACATCAGCCACATTCTTTGCTCCGGTACACACAACCTTTCCGGAAGTGAAGACCAGGAATGCAGCCTTGGGTTCAGAGACCCGGTATACCAGACCAGGGAATTTCTGTTTGTTATATTCAGCACCTTCGAATTCCGCCTCGATCTTTGTTAAATCAAATTCGTCAGCAAGTTTTGTAGAGGCAACCACATTCTCGATCTTAATATTGTATTCGGTCATTGAAAATCCTCAGTATTTAAAATATGCTTTATATCCGTAAATCCTTATATAAACTTATAGCTTGATACTTATATAGGTATATATACTCACCGGCTGTAAAAAATAATACTGATGTATTCAGTTGACATGCTTAATTATGTATTAGCATCTGGTGTTTTATCTTCAGCAATATCCTGTCCTTTTAAGCCATCTATTATAGCATCATATTTTCTGCAAACTCTTTCTATGATGTCAGATTCAACACTTTTGTGAGTTGGAACAAGTATATCTGCCCCCTCACTCACTTGCACATCACTACTCGACAGGCCATAATCAGGAGCAATCACCACGCCTTCTGCAGATACTCCTAATCTTAGATCATTCACGATCCTGGCTACCATATCAGTTGCTGGTTTAACTTTTCTATCTATCAGAAGAGCTTTTGAGACATATCTTTCCTTAAGTTCCCGCAGGTTTGACAAAGTAAGTTCTACTTTCTGGGAATTCCCAATATTTTCCAGTGCTTTCACTGCTTCAACAAGATCATCAAAAGTAGTGGAGCCAACCTCGATTATCTCCCCATCATAGTACCTGCTGACTTTTTCCAGATACCCCTTGGATATTACCAGTTTGGAAACATCTGCAAGTTCTTCTATTTCTTCTTCTGTAGGGTCATAGGCATTGATTACTTTATAATCCTCTATGCCACACAATATGGCCAGAGATTGGTACATAGGGGTGAATGCTACAACCTTGCATCCTAGCCACTTACTGAGCCCTTTATCACCACTCTGCTGGCGGGAAAGTTCAATTATTTTCTGCTTTATGGCTTCAGGCTCATTGGAACTCAATCCAAAATAGTCGGCGAAAAGTGGAGTTGTCTGCAGTTTTTTTGTTCTGCCGTAGGGTACGGACATGATAAGGCCACGATCTGTAAGCTCTCTTATATGATCATACACAGTGTTGCCCCTCATATCCACCAGATCGGATTGCACTACGGGCTGATGATACGCTATCATCGCGAGGGTGCGCAGCATAGGTGCGCTCAGTTCTTTAGGAGCAACCGGCCTTACAAGGTCTGTGAACATTGGTTTTACCTGCATCACATAGCGATGTCCAAGATCTATTATCTCTATGCCAGATTCCCTCTCTGAGTATTCTTTCATGAGAGTTTCAACTGTAGCAACAGTTTTGTTTGCAGGTTTACCTATGATCTTTCCCAGGGTTTGGGCATCCAGTGCCCCACCGGCAGCAAAAAGTGCCGCTTCAATAGTTTCCTTCTCGTTCATTCCCTGTCATAACCTCACTGGGATCATCATAAGAAATATTTGAGGGATGTATAAATAGCTCCCCGAACAACTCATCCTGCTGAAGCCATATTTTCTTCTCAGTAGCAAGGAAAAGCAGGGAAACATAGGTCATGATATTTTCTGACCTTTCTTCACCAATCAATTCTGAGAACACAACAGACTCATGCTCTTCAAAAATGGAATTGAGCACGTGGTTAAGTCTTGAAACACGTCCCAGAATATCTTCTTCATGGGCTATGCCCAGAACCTCATCAGTGGTAACAGCAACTCTTTCTTCCAGTTTGCGGAGCAACTTCTTTTCCTTTTTCCTATGCTCTACTCTTTCAGCTTTTTTCAGTTCAGCTATAAGTTCCTGGAGAGTCACAGGTCTTGTGGCGATCCTTCTTACAGGCAGCTTAGGTACCGGATAATCATCAACTTCAAAGAAGTCCATACCGTCGTCGAATATTTCATCTTCTTCCGGCTTATCCATATCAACCCAGTTCGACTTCATACGCAAGAGTATGGAAGCATAAAGCAGTGTTCTGCCTGAAATGCGCAGGTCCATCATCTCAATATCTTCTATCCGTGCAAGGAACTTGTCTGTGACACTGACAATATCAATATCCCACGGGTCTATTTCCCCATTTTTGGCAAGGTTTACTAATATCTCCACAGGTTCATTCATCACATCATCAGAAAACTCAAGCAGGTTCTCATCTACTCCAAGAGCACGCAGTGTTTCCAGGAATTCAGGGTCGATAGCCCCAGGCAACAAAGTACAGCTCTCAGAAACAGGTTCAACTACAGGTAATGTCTCCAATTCCTCTATAATACCAGTCATCTGAACTTCACACCTGTTATGCTTGTAATGTTGTTTTCCTGCATCGCTACACCTATAGTCCTTGAAGCTGCTTCTATCATTGGTTTTCTCAAGGACACAACTATAAACTGTGCATTTCCCACAGACTTCTTTACCCTCTCGGCCACCCTTGCAGCATTAGCTCCGTCCAGGAACATGTCTATTTCATCAAAAGCATAGAATGGTGCCGGTCTATATTTCTGAATAGCAAAAACAAATGACAATGCAGTAAGACTTTTTTCTCCGCCTGACATAGCTTCGAGGCGTTGTAAAGTTTTTTCTTTGGGTTGAGCCCTCAGAGTAAGTCCACCATTGAACGGTTCCTCAGGATCGTCAAGCACAAGGTCCCCGCTGCCATCCGAAAGCTCATTGAATATCTCTTGGAAAGCTGTATTTATCCCATTATATGCTTCCATAAAAGCGCCCTTTTTGAGTACTTCGTACTGCTTGATCCTCTCCAGAATCTGTTCCCTTTCATTGAATAAAGTATCCCTTCTTGATCTTAGGTCCTCTAATCTTGCCTCTACTTCATTGAATTCGTCTATAGCCCTCATGTTGACAGGCTCCAGACGTTCCATTGCCTTCTCAATGGAAGCTATTCTGGTACGTACGGCTTCAGAACCAGGAACATCATCCGTTTCTTCAATGCCTCTTTGTGTAAGTTCTGCAGTCAGTTCGGCTATCTGCTCCACAAGAGCTGCTTGAGTGGCTTCCATAGCCATAAGTTGTCTATTTCCATCCTCAAACCTTGTTCTCGCAGACTCAAACTGCTTTCTGGAAAGACCATACTCATTCTGCATACCAAGACGCTGCTGTTGCATGTCTTTTAACTCGTTAACAAGCTCTGATTCACGAGCTTGCTTCTGGGTAAGCAGGATCTCAAGTTCCTTTATCTTAGCTGTGAGTTCATCCACCCGCTGCCTGTGACTGGCTTTCTTTGAATCCAAGGACTTTATGAGCTCTCTATTTTCTTCTATCCTGCCAGTAGCATATTCCTTGTCAAGATTAAGGGCATTGATCTGTGCTTCTGTATCGCGGATACGTCCATCTAAGCGTCTCATTTCTTCATCAATGCTCTCAGCCTGCCTGTTCAGTTCAGGAACCTCAGATCCAGCAAGCTCGCCTTCCAGTTCAGCAATCTTCTCTTCAAGTGAGCTCGCTTGTTCATCCTTTTCTGTCTTCTGAGAAGTTACAGATTCCATCTCCGTTCTCAGTTGCTTGCGGGACTCTTCTATCTGGGCAAGTTCAGCATTCTTTGCTGCCAGCACCTGTGCCAGACGCTCACCCCTACTTGCAATCTCCTCAAGCTGCATTTCTTTGCGGGATATCTCTTTATCTTGCTCATTAATCTCCCGATTAACGTCAGCAATATGCCCTTCCACTGTATCCAGTTTCTTGATAGCTGCACTGCGTCTTGAATCAAATTCGGTGATCTTCTCTGCGACCTTGATAAGCTTATCTTTCTCTGAGGCGGCGAAGGACAGACCAGAACTCTGCGCTGAACCTCCCACCATAGCACCACTCTTTTCGATAAGTTCACCTTCCAACGTCACCATTCTCAAGCCACCCATGAGCCTGCGGGCGTTCTGTAACGTGTCGACTACAAGTGTATCTCTAAATACATACCAAAAAGCAGACTCGAACCTCGTTTCGAAATCCACAAGGTCTATTGCATAGCTGATAACACCATTTCTGTCACTGAGGTCTTTGTAAGGTCTACGTTCTTCCATTTTGTTAAGAGGAAGGAATGTAGCCCTACCAGCCTGTCTGCGTTTGAGAAAATCGATGGCTCTGGCAGCATCTTCATCAGTGTCCACCACTACTGCCTGCATCTTTCCACCGGCAGCTATGCCAAGAGCAGTGGCATACTTCTGGTCCACACTTCCAAGCTCGGCGATAGTCCCATATATTCCAGGAAGCCCATGATGTTTCTTTTCATTGATTATCATGTCCACAGCTCTGGAATACTTGCTGTGGTCTTCTGCAGCCCTCACTCTGGCTTCTATGCGGGCATAATCATCCTGATATTTACGCAGTGCTTCTTCGATATCCTTTACCACACCTTTAAGCTGGGAGCGGTTTCTTTCCAAGTCGTCTATATCCTTTGTGAGTGTATTTATTTTTTCATTGAGCTTCTCAATGTCATATTTAACAGAACTGATATCACTGTCTGAAGAAGCGGCTTTGGAACGGGCATCCTCCATTTCGCTCTCAATGTCCCGCACTTCAGCTGATTTACGCCTCAGGGCATCCAATAGCCTGTCTTCCTGGCGCATGAGTTCGTTCTTTTCGTTCCTTGTGTCCTCAAGATTGTTCTTAAGCTGGGTAAGTTCATCCCGGGTCTTGGCAAACTTCGTGTCCACATCGGCTATTCGGCTCTGCAGGATCATTCTCTGAGTTCGCTTTTCAGAATGCTCTGCCTTGATACCTTCAAGACGCACTTTTTCTTCAGATATCTTAGCATCCAGGTCTGCTACCTTGCCTTTGACCTCATCGATCTCCACAAAGGCCTTCCTTCTTCTGGAATCCACATCTTCCAATTCTCTGTCAGCAAGTTCTATACTGTCCTTGCATCGTGAAATCTCGCCCCTGGTAGATTCGATATCTTTCTTTATCTGGATCTGCTCATCCTCTCCCATGCGCTGTATGTGGAGAGTGAGTTCTTCCAGTGACTTTTCCAGCTCTTCCATACGCTGACGTCTTTCTTCAAGGGTTGTTTCCAGCTCTTTAATTGAAGATCTGCGCGATTCCATATCAGTATCAATTGATACAAGCTCCTTTCTTGCATCCTTAAGCCTTGCAAGGAGCATAAAGCCCTCAAATTTTACCTTTTCCTCTTTCAATGCCTGATATTTGAGTGCCTGGTCTCTTTCACCCTTAAGTTTTTCAAGTTGAGCAGCAACTTCTTCAAGAATTATGTCTACTCTTTCAACTCTTTCTCTCACAATCTCAAGCTCGCTGAGAGCCCTTTCTTTTTTACTATCGAATTCAGCAACTCCTGCTATCTCATCGATGATCTTGCGTCTTTCAACAGGAGTCATGGTGATTATACGGGTTACATCACCCTGCATCACCACATTATATCCTTCAGGTGTCACCCTGGCCTTTGCCAGGTAATTATGCACATCTGCAAGGCTCACAGCTTTGCCATTGAAATAGAAATAACTGTAATAGCCACTATCAGTTTCCCTTATTTTTCTGGTGATGGCAACCTCATCAGTATCTACAGGCATCTCTCTGTCAGTATTGTCGAACTTGATGGTCACCTGTGCAAAATCAGGCTTTTTAGCCTTATCACCATTGTAAATAAGGTCCGTAAGTTTCTCTGCCCTCAGGGTCCGTGAACTAGAAAGACCCAGCACAAAAAGTATACCGTCAATTATGTTAGATTTACCACTGCCATTAGGGCCTGAAATGGTGGTGAAATCATCATAGAAAGGTATCTTTACCTTTTTCCCGAAGGACTTGAAGTTAATGAACTCAATTTCCTTTATGTACACGTGGAGCCTCTATGTTTAAATCCTTTCTCTGAAAGGTGTTCATTTTCTGCGGGTAACTGTAACTACCGCATCTTCATCATCACGTGTCTCTACGCTTTCGTAGTCTGTTTCTGATTTTTTTCTGGAAACATTGTCCTTGGCAACGATAAACTCACCGCTGAAAGCCTGGGAAGCATTCTTCTCCTTTTTTCTGAAATTACGTGCATCATCGCTTTCTGCTATAATATATTCAGTTCTTCTCTCTTCAACTTCCGGTTTGTTTATCTGGACAGGCTCAGGTTGTGCATCCCTAATATTAAATCGGTGATTCACTGAAGCTGTCTGTCCGATCGGTCCCCGTGGCAGATCGGTGGGTCTAATGGAAAAGGATGGGGGTTTAGCAGGTGACTGTGGCGGTCTGGGAACTTCAGGTTGTGGCACTGTTTTCTTTTTCTCATCCCGGAATATCCTTGCTTCTGCTTCTTTTACAGCTGTTGTTTCTCTTTGAGGAGCCGGTATAGAAGGCTGAACGGGCATGGAAATCTCATGTTCTCTCTTTTCGAGTGCCGATTTTTTGAACGAACGGATCAATGATTTCTGATCTAACAGTTCATCCATTACACCGTTGAGATTATTGGCCAATTCCTGTATCCTATTCTCGAGCCTTAAAAGGCGGTTATTGATGTCAAGATCATTTTTAAATTCACTACGGATCTCCACCATGATGGAATCCCGGAGAGATTTTTTGATCTCATCTATTTCTGCTTCTTTTTCCCTTAGTTGCCTTTCAAGCCTTTCAATGATGAAATCCCTATTCTCACCATTCATATGATACCTCGCAAGACCATTCTATCCCTTCTGTGGCGAATTATATAACAAAAGTATAATTAACTTATGGTTCATTTTATATAAATGTGCTTATAAATACTCTCGCTCAGCGCGCTGTTATTGCGGAAGTATTTGTGATCGGGTCTTTTTCCACATAGAACAAATGATCCGCAGAATCGATAAGCGCTTCATCATGTGAAACAATAATTATCTGACCCACACCGAAATCTCTCATAAGGTCTATGAGCTTTATGAGCTGCTGCACATGTCCTCTGTCTAGGAATACAGTCGGCTCATCCATAATCAAAGGGGGTAAACATGAACCATTTGCAGGTCCACCCATTGCCATGGACAATAATCTGTAGATGGCACATCTCAATACCAGATTGAAAATAGCCCTCTCTCCACCGCTAAGTAGCTTTGGTTCCAGTGGAGTTCCATCCTTCCCGAAAACCGTCAGGTTGTACTCAGAATCGAGCTGCACATGGGAATATGCGTTGTTCGAATACATAAAAGTGAAGATTTCGTTGATAAGAGTGTCAAGGGTACCTACATTGCGGGATCTCAACTCAGCCCTGATGCGCATATACATGCTCTCCAGCTCCTCTGCATCCTTGTAAACTGCTCCAAGAAAATCTGATTTGTGCTGTAAAGAGCGCAACTCCTGTTGCAAACGGGAAAGCCTTTCTATTTCTTTTTCCATCATTCCTATTTGCTTCATCAATTCAGTTTTTTTCTCCTCCAGTTTTCTCATATCAATTTCTATATTCCTGAGAGCTGTCTCATACTTCTGCAAATGGGATTTCAGGGATTCAGCATCTATGCCTCCCATCTTTTCATCTATCTCGGATAATCGTTGCTTCCCATCCTTGATCTGCTGTTCCAGCAGTCCTATTTTTTCCTGCTCACTGCGTATCCGCTCTTCCAACTTCTCTATATCCTTTCCTTTAGCTTCACTCTCAATAAGGTTTTGCTGTGCCTTTTTTGCAAGATCGAGCTTTTTTAGGATTTCAGCATGCTTCTTATCTGCAAAAGAAACAGTCTCCTGCAGTAATTGTTCCTGCTCTTTCAGTTGTAGAATTGTAGCTTCCATCTCTTGCTTGCGGGAAACAGCCTCATTCAATCTCTTACTATCTTCATCCATCCTGGTAGCATGATCATCAAGCATCTTCTGTGACAAGTCTATTTTCTCATTAAATGACTTGATACGATTATCATAATCTTCTATTTTCCTAGAAATTGCTTTTACTGCCTTGAGCTGTTCTGTTTTTAAGCCAAACTCTTCCTCTTTCTTGCTAATGGCAGCCAGTTCTTTTTCCAAAGACATCAGCTGTTCCTTATCAGACTGAATTGTTTCATGCACTGCAGAACCATGCAGGTCCTGACCACAGGTTGGGCACTTTCCTTGGCCCACCAGTTCTTTGCTTTTCTCTATGCGCTTGCTGATCTCTTCCCTTCGGGTGGACAATTTCATTTTGTCCCCGTGCAAAGTCTTTTGTTGCGTTTGTACTAGCTCTATTATATCTTCAAGTCCTGATAGCTTCTTAGGAGTGAAACCCAGAGATTCTATTTCTCCTGCTATGGATAATTTCTCTGTTTGTGTACTTTCAAGCGAAGCTTTTAGATTTTCAATTTGGACAGCTACATCTTTCTTCTTTTTCATGTTGCTTTCAATAGAGAGCTTTATGTCATTGATTTGGCTTGAAAACTGCTGAAGGGTTTTTTCTGTGTTTTCTATTTCCTGTATGTGCAAGGCTTTTTTTTGCCTGGCACCATTCAGTTTGTCTCTTTGCACATGCTCCTGCTCTTCAGCATGTACAAACATTTGTCCCACATCTGAACCATCCCATTCCATTTGTTCCTTGATCTTGGAAACACTTTGTTTGAGTTCATTTATATGGGAGCGTAGGGATTGGATAGAAGAAGTGCTGGTGTTGATAATCCCAAATGCTTCTGTTTTCTTGCTATTGAATCCCAATATCTGGGTACCAATAGACTTTTTTTGGAGTGAAAGTTGTTCATATTCTCCAAGCTTGGAACGCCATTCTTCGATTCCCGACCTTGTCTTGTCTCTTATTTCAATTACAGAAACATGTTTCTCTTTAATTTGTGAGGCCTCGGTCAGCAAGCGGTTCAAGTTGCCAATAGGATCTGTATCTTCGATCTCCACTGTTTCGTTCTTCACTTCTTTTACGCGCCTTTCAGTATCGCGCTGATGCCTTCCCACACCAATCCTGGCATTTCCTGCACGTTCTCTGTAATCCTCAAGCTTTCCGATCTGCAGAAGGTCATCTATCATCTTTTGCCTGTCAGCAGGCTTTGCGTTGATAAGCACATCTATCTCACCCTGCCTTATATATACACAGTTTTTGAAAGCCTCTTCATCCATTCTCAACAGAGAAAGAATGCTATCGTAAGTGCGCTTCGCCTGGTCTGTGAAGATCTGCCCATTGAACTTGAGCACTGAACGAGTGTTGGAGGCTCTGCCAGACTCAGGATCATTGCGGAATACCTGTTCCATAGAGTAAACATTACCTTTCTGTTCGAATTCCAATACAATGGATGCTTTTGTAGTTCCTTTGCGCACAATATCTGCTATAGTGAAATCTTTTGTAAGGGTTTTGCTCCCAAAAAGGCCTGTAAAGCAAGCTTCTAAAAGGCTGGACTTACCACTGCCATTAACCCCTGAAATAACAGTAACGCCATTCTTAAAAAGGATGTCAAGATCTTCGTAACTGCGGATGTTTTCCACTTTCAGGCGTTTAAGCATCAAAAGTAATCACCCAGATTGTACTGTTTTGGCTTTGCATGAGTAGGCGCCTTTTGCTTCTTTTCAGCATGCTTTTCATTTTGTGTTTCCGCTCCAACTGTATCTTGCTCTTTTTCAGGTTCATGGACCTTGGTCTCGGGAACGTCGATAACAGATTTTTCAATTTCGTTTATTACATTTGCTTCAGAAGATGAAGACAGAGTGGGCTCATTCTCTGTTTCAGACGAGGGCAGGGAAATCTTTTCATTCACAGGCTCAAAAGGTATCGGTTTTGAAAAGTCCATCTTATCTAGGAGGTTACCAAGACGATTTTCTGCCTCATCACTAACCTTTGTCTTAGGAAGGGAAAGGTCTCTGACGATCTCGTCCATCAGCAGGCCACCCTCTGAAAGATGCATGTTCTTGATCTCGTTTTTTATTGCCTCGTCTGGATCATAGAAGGATATGGAAACAGACTGTCCAAGAAGATCTTCAGTAACTTTCCTTAAGTCCCTCACACCTGGAACGAGTACATTACGCGAAAGTAGCATCTCTTCTATCTCAGCATATGATATTGATACACTATCATCATCACCGCTGATCTCTACGAACACCACTTTACCTTTCACGTCTTGTTCCTTCACAGCAGATAATATATCCTCATATATTTTTGCAGGATCTTTGATGGTAACTGGTATCCTGAGAAATTCCCGGGTGAGAATCATCTTTCTACTGATGTCAATACCTTTTTCTGAGATGGTAACGATGTTGTAAGAACGCTTCTCTTCTTCCGCAAGACTGTTACGCTCAGTGCTGCCACAATATGTTACCCATGTATCGCCTACAGTTATCTTCTCACACTTGTGGTAATCTCCCAGAAGCATCACATCGACATGGAAGGGTATAGATCCTATCACAGAAGCACAGTCCCATTCGCCTACAGTTATAGGGCTCATGAGCTGATGCATCACAAGTACATTGTATGATGAATCCAGAGGTTCTTTAAAGGTAGAAAAATCGAAAAGAGGTATCTTTGATCTTGGAACACTGTCAATGCCATAGAAGGCTACATCTTCAAGCATGTAAGGAACAGTTCCAAGCCTTATTGCAAGCTCCATGCTTTCAAAAAGGTCAAGCCACTGGGTACTCTGTTTGCTTTCATGGTTGCCGACGATTGCCAGAAGCGGAATATCTGCTTCTTTGAGCCGGGAAAAAAGTTTCATGGTATCTAGGATATCTTCCAGCGAAGGAGTCCTTGAATCGAAAAGGTCACCCGCATGTACCACAGCATCTACTTTCATTTTAATGGCATCATCGATGACCGTTGAAAACGCTTGCAGGAAATCCTGCCTGCGTACATCACTGTGGTATTGCCGATATCCTATATGAGTATCTCCAGTGTGAATTATCTTTATCTCTCGGTCCATCTGGGTTATACTATGCCCCTACAGCATTTTAATATTCCGAAAATCTGGTTCATTGGATACAAGTATGAAAACTGGATTAAGTTTCTACCTACAGCAGTACACACAATATTAAGAAACTGTAAAAAGAAAATCTAACCTTCATTTTCTTTATATACATGTTCATGAAGAACTTACACGATTTGCAAATAAACAACATATAATATTACCAAAAAACAAAATCATCTGAGGCTTTGCAATGAAAGCTCAAACAAAACTCATGATCCTACTACTGATACTTCTTTCATTAAGTACGTCTGCGATGGCTTTAACTATAGATGCATATCCACTCAGTATTTACAACAATGTAGGGGATAATGTAAGTGTATTAATAAGAGTCACAGATAACTCCACCCCCTTAGCTAACATGAGTGTAAATTTCAGCACAAGTTTAGGTTATCTAAGTTTAGCTTCAACATTGACGAATGTATCAGGATATGGTCAGGTATTCCTTACCACAAATGAGTCTGGTATTGCAACATTGAATGTAAGTGTTGGAAGCATTTTAAACACTACACATATTACTTTTTCTCCTCTTAGCCCTGAGAGGATAGTCATATCAGAATCAAAGAACCCTATAATTGCAGGCAACATAACTACTGTCAGGATAGGTATGTTGGATCAGTTTGGTAATGTTAATGATACTGCAGATATGACCTTGAGCATTTCATTTGAAGATGTATTTCAAAATACTCTCAAAGAGATACAGATCATAAGGAGTCCATATACTCTGACGAGCATACGGGCCATCCGTAATCTAACAGATGAAAACACAGCTGATATAGTTATCACAAACTCTCTAACTACCGACCAAAATATAACTTTAGTCATTAATTCTACAATTGCAGGTAACATTAATATTTCAGCATGTTTAGGTGAAGTTATCAGTTCAGAGGACATTGAAGTTAAAACAGCTTCACCATATGGAATAGAATTATGGTATGATGACCAATACACCGTAAACACGACTTCTACGATCATTTCACGAGTTTATGATGTGTATGATAATCCTGTAGCAAATTCCCTTGTTCTATTTAATGCAACGCCTCCAGTAGCTACTCCATATAACAGTCCTTATGAGTATAATTCCCTTAACCTCAGTAATCCGAACTACATTACAGGTGTTGATGGTATCGCTTTCAGTGTGTTCAGGACCGATAAAAGAGCAGGTGAAAACACTGTTGCCATCACGGTAGCTAATAGTTCCATAAATGCCAATATCACAATAGCAGGGCTTGCAGATGTGATCGATAATCTATTCCTTGCCTCTTCTCCTGCATCTGCTTATGCTAACAATGAAGATACTTACAGGCTTACGGGTCAGGCAGTAGATCAATTCGTAAATCCAATAGTCTCAGAGGGCTTTCCGATAAAAGAGCAGATAGCCTTCTACAGTGGAAGCAATTCCATTATATTACCTCTGAATCGTGAGGGTAAAGCAAGTACTCTGGTAGGGCCTACTCCATATATTGAAAGTGTCAATATCACTGCTATTTATAGGAATGCCAGTGGCTCTACAAATGTCACAAACTCCACTACCTTGGATTTCCTTTCAGGTACGAACATAAGTCTTGTTGTGTACGCTTCACCTGATACTTTGCTTGTTCAAGGTCTAAATGGTAATCACGAAAGCACGATTAAAGCAGTTGCTATAGATCAATGGGGTCATACATTACCTGGGATCAACCTTACCCTCAGCACTACTAATGCTACAGTAGGATACTTATCAATGAATGATGTCAATGGCACAACAATAAATACAACTACTAATGACCTTGGCAGAGTGACTTTACAGTTCTTCTGTACTAATGTTCCAGGGAATACTACTATTGTTGTCACTGCAAGTAATGTGAGTGCAATCACTCCTATCACGGTAAAAGATGAGCCTTTTCTCAGTACATACATCAATGTGGAACCCGAATCCCTGAAGTCCGGTGATGTAGTGAACGTCACCACAGTAGTATCCCTAGAAGGAGACTTGCAGATTACAAGACCGGCTGCGAATGCCGTGCTTGTATTGGACCGTTCAGGTAGTATGGATCCAGACTACTATGCTGGCACACCTATGGATGTAGTGCTTGTTCTTGACCGCTCGGGCAGTATGACAAACGATGGAGTGAGTCCACCCCAGCCAATGACAAATGTAAAGAACGGTGCAAAAGATTTCCTGGATAATCTTGTATCCAATTCAAAGGTTGGACTTATATCCTTTTCAAGTTCTGCTTCTACTGACAGGGCACTGACCCTTATGAACTCCTATGACAATAAAACCAATATTAAAACTGCAATAAGTACATTGAATCCCACTGGATCAACAGCTATGGGCGATGCTATGGCTGCAGCTAATAATCTTCTGGTGAACGGTAGAGAGGATACAAAGAAGGTAATGGTAGTTCTCACGGACGGTGTATGTAATGCCGGTTCCGATCAGGAGTGTACGAATGCAATTTCAATAGCTCAGGCCAACGACATAAAAGTTTATACCATTGGTCTTGGAACCAGTCTTGATGAACCACTTCTGCAAAAGATAGCATTTGAGACCGGTGGCCAATACTACAATGCGCCCACAAGCGCCGATCTGGAAAATGTATACAACTCCATAGCCCAGGATATATGTGATTATGATATCACTGATATTGAATACGGTACAGAGGGATTCACACCTTATGATTATACATCATCGGGCAGTGTGGCAGGAAGTGGTGTGTTCACTGATACGTTCGAGGTGAACAGGACTATCAATGATTTGAAGGTTCAGTTAGACTGGACCAATACTAAGGACCTCAATCTGGAACTGATCGCTCCTGATGGCACAAAGTATGGTATGGGTAATAATACCAAAGGATATTATCCAAACGCTACTGCCATACCTTCGGAATATATATGGATATCCCCATTGTCTTACACTTATCCTGATTACGATTCAGACTCAGTGCCTCAGGGTAATTGGACCGTTTGCGTAAAGGGCTCCGGCAGCGGTACAGAGAACTTCAGTATTAAGACACATATTGACAAAAAAAGTGCTGTAAAGCTAGCATCCCATTCTTTCATATCGAGCTTTGACGAAAGTAGAGGTGACAATGCTGGTCTTGTACTGTATAGTTTTGACTCGGTGGCGAGCAATACTTCGCAGGTAAGCTATTTGAGAAATGATAGTACCTGGACAGGCTATTTCACTGTGGATGACGATGCTATCTATAAATTCAATCTGAGTTGGGCAGATAGCAGTGAATTCGGCATATTCCTTTACAAGGGTATTGAATTATTAAACTCCTCTAATAGCACTACACAAAATTGTGATTTAAGTTCTCCTCTTTATGCTGGTAATACATATCATATAGAGATCAGCAAATATTCAGGCTCCCAGAATGATACTGAGTTCAATGTTTCTGTATCAAGTTCAGACCTTAGGAATGTTATCGCTTCATATTACGACGGTACTACCACTCCTAAATACAGAATATGGAAAGGCCAGCAGTGGTCATCTGAACTATCAGCAAATGCTGTAGGTGGCAAGCCAGACTTCATTGTAACAGCATCTTCACTCATCAAGCCAGAGGTGATCATGGGAACACTGGATGATCAGAGAGATATAAATGTACAGGTATGGGACGGCACTACCTGGGGTTCAGTACATGAATTCTCAACAAGTGCTGATTCTGCAGCACGGAGAGCCTTTGACATTGCATATGAACAAGTTTCGGGAGATGCCCTGATAGCTTATATGGATATGGGTATTGATGACGGTATTCCCAGATACAGAACATGGAATGGAGCTTCTTGGTCTTCCGCAAGTGCTGCAAATTCCATTTCATCAGGTGCCGGGGATGTAGGATGGATAAAAATGGCCTCTGATTCATTCTCAGATGAGATCATACTTGTCACACTCGATGATTCCTTGGACATGAGAGCCGAGGTCTGGAACGGAAACAGTTGGGGTAATGGCATATCACTAACTAATAATGCAGAGACTTATAATTATCAGTGCTTTGACATCGTCTATGAACAACAGACCGGTAATGCAATCGTGACATGGTCGGAAGGATCAAGTAACACGGTTAAGTATCGGATATGGAATGGAAACTCATGGAGTTCTGAAAATACAATTCCTTCTTTCAGTTCCAACAGTATCTACTGGATAAAAATGGCAGCAGATCCAAGTTCCAATAATGTTATCATGGGTATAGAGACTGGAGATTATGATATCTACGTAACTGTCTGGGATGGAGCTTCCTGGTCTTCACCTATTCGAGTTGAAACCTCTTTGTCTGACTATAATAGAAGGACTATGGATGTTGCCTTTGAACAGGAAAGCGGACAGGGTTTGGTCGTATGGGGTGATTCGTCTGCAGTTCCCAAATACAGAACATGGAGTGGTTCATGGAGTTCAGAGGCGTATGCATTTGATCTTCAAAGTAGTAGTACCACAAGGTGGGTACAGCTGACACCTGATCCTCTATCTAACGATATATTTCTCATGACATCGGACGGTAGTAATGATATTAACATACAGAAGTGGGATGGAACAGGATGGAGCATCCCAGCAGAGGTAGAGATAAGTTCATCATATAGCTATGAGTGCTTTGATCTTGCTTTTACTCCTCATAACATTTCATATGCGTCAACTCCGGTCTCATGGACAGAATGGAAAGCTAGTGTTACATCTACTCTCCAGAATGATTCGCTTTCCCATCTGAGCAATGCTATTGATACAATGACTGCTG
This sequence comes from uncultured Methanomethylovorans sp., assembly GCF_963678545.1. Taxonomy (NCBI): domain Archaea; kingdom Methanobacteriati; phylum Methanobacteriota; class Methanomicrobia; order Methanosarcinales; family Methanosarcinaceae; genus Methanomethylovorans; species uncultured Methanomethylovorans sp. Next base: position 558,943 of record NZ_OY782870.1, on the reverse strand, counting down.
ATGGTCTGACCGCTATAGACGAAGGAATGTATAAGGCTAACGAAGAGCTTGCCCCTATACCTGGAAATTCGACCATGGTCATTATGACAGATGGTCTTGACAATGCAGGTTATCATTCACTTATCTTGGAGGCTCTTGAAGCTAAAGGGAGAAACACCACTATATACGCAATAGGATTCGGAAACAATGAATCTGAAGTTGATCCAGTACTAGCTGAAGTGGCAGATCTTACAGAAGGAAAATATTACTTTGCACCAAATTCCAGTGTTCTGGAAAACATATTCAAGGGAATTGCATCCCAGATCACAAATTACTCAGCGGAAGGACCTGTACTGAACATCCATATCCCCAGAAATTATGTGACATCTTCCACGGTTGCAAAAGCTACATATATTTCAGGCAGCAGTAATGGTACGGTCGGCAACAGGACCTCTTTTGTAGTTCCTACATATCCAAAACTGGGCAATGCAGAACCTGCTATTACTACTCTAAGCGACAGGTCAGTGCTTACCTGGCAGCTTCCGAATCTCAGTCCTGGAGAGAAATGGGGTGTTTGGTACCAAATGGTTGTGCAAGGTGCGGGTTATGTGCCTATCATCATGCCACAGTCCAATATTACCTACATGGACCTGAATGGTACGAACGTTACAGTATACTTGCCTGCAGCAGGCAGTGCAAACGTTGGTGGTAGTGCAGCTGGTATTGGTTCATATTCTCTGGGCAGTCTTAAAATGACCACCGATAAGCCTCTGACTTCTATAGATGAACCGTGTGAACTGACATTATGGGTAAAAGATACTACAGGTAACTACAGTTTTGCTTATGTTGTTCTGTATACGAACCTAGGCTTTTTCAACAATGGTCAAAATCATATAAATATGACTGTAGTAGGTTCGGAAAAGTTGGATTTCTCAAGTGTGACGGCAGGAAACGCCTACATAAGAGCTTATGCATACAACGTCAACAATGTTACTGACACCATTGAATGCAATGGAATATTGGTGGTAAGGCCAAAGGGAACGATGAGCATAGATTAAAACGTGATCATGTGATCGATACGTCGACCACATGGTTGCCAATAAAAAGCATGGTATTATCCCTGCGAGCAGATACAGTTGAAGAGTTTGAACTTATTATATCAAAACCATTCTCTTCAAGGTATTTAGTCCACTGGCTGGCATATATACTATTGATTTGAACGATGACATTTACGGGAGCATCGGGTGTTATAAGACTGCTGTCATTGTGCTTCATGGATATGCTTGCTATACCGCTTCCAGAAGTGGAATGATGACCCTTGATTCTAACAACAGCTATAGTTGTAGTGTTGACATTGTTCACTCTACCAGTGTATATGGGAGGCTGGGATACCATCAGCACCTCTGAAGGTGAGTTCTGTTTCCACACCCCTCCATTCTCATATGCTAGGAGTTTTTCGTCCTTTGAGAATTCTATTTTACCCGTATCATAAGAAAAACTGTTATTATTATAACTGATTAATATTGAAGAGCCATTACCTATGGATATGGTTGATGAGTGTAATTTGATTTTCATTACCTTTACAGGTGCTTGGTCAAATGCAACTCTTTTCATGTGGCTTTGTAGTACGATAAAGCTCTGCTCAGCATTCTCAAACACACTGGCTGCTATATTTTTCTGAAGTACAGGGTATCCCATGGTGTATATGAAACTCATGGACAATATCACAATGGAAAACATTAAGATGTAACCTACCGTTTCTGAGACGGCAGAATCTTTCCTATTTTCTTGAGTCATATCTTATCCTATGATGTGTGGAACTGCTTGAAACTGTACCATTGATGTTGATTGCAGTCGCTATTCCGCTTATCGTTACGCTGGTTTTCTTTCCAGATGCTGATTCAAGTTCAAATATCTGATCTGTCATGACAGAATTAGCATTTATCATATATGATTCACCACCAACTTCAGACGGTATCATGTATTCGGATTCTATGATGCCATTTTCCGGAAGTATAAGATACATATCTGTCACAAGTGTGCTTATCATGTTACCTATATCATTGAAATCGTTCTCTATAACTAGGTCTTTCGGGCCATTTAACATATCTCCAAAGTTCATTTGAAGCAGGATGAAAAGAGCAATGAACATTAATGAAAAGAGAATATATTCCAATGTCACTGAGACAGCATGTTCATTTGTCATTAAATGCTTCATGTTCCCACCTCGATGATCTCAGGCAGTAAAGCATAATAGGTCATACCATCATTATATGTTATGTTCACCCATACAGTGCTTTCAGCTGAATAATTCATTGCAGTAGCTGTGAGGTTCATTTCGCTGAGTGAGATGTGGACTTCGTCTCCATGGATCGTATAAATTGTTTCCATCTGTTGTTCATACTGATTGAAAAGTGAACGATAATTATCTTCTATGCTCTGGTTATTGCTCTGATTGAGGCGAAGAGCAAGTTCTGCCATGGAAACACTGCTTTCCCTGGTTTGTGATGTAATATCCCGTATCTCATGCTTGGGAAATTCCAAAGCCGCATTTGATGAATAATAGCCTGTAATCATTGCTTGGTTCACAAGTATTGCAAGAGCTATCAGTGATATACAAATGGCAAATCCTGAAAGGATTATGATCTGTCCGGATGTGTTTTCTTTTAAATCTGCCATAATGTGAGCCTCACTTCTACCACCTTAATTTCATCTGATGCTATGATCCATGCTCCGTGAGTTTCCACAACAGAGAGATTTGTAAGCATGACAGTTCTGGATGCAATTACTGCATCCTCGGTGGGATCACCATTGACAATAACATTTTTAATTACGAGAGCGTCATTTTGAACATAAGCTAAGTCCACATTGTACAGGTAGCCTGGTAACAATAAGGAAAGTTGATTGTCCAGAGAAGGAAGCCCGTTATTTTGTATGTTTGATTCATTCATATCCCACCCTGCAACACATTCCGTGAGATTGGTGCTTATTACTGAAGAGGGTGCTGTGTCCAATAAAGTAAGAGCATCATATGCCATCTGCTCAAGTTGTACATCCAGCATCATTTCATGCTGAGGTGTTATGACCGTAGCGCTCTGTGTAATGATCACAAGGGTCATTGTAATAAGTATGGCTGCACCAACTCCTTCAAGGGTATGGAGTTGAGCTTTATCGTCCATTACCACACCTCTACTGTCAAAAGAGCAGTTTCATAGAGTGTTTCGAGATTAATTTCATAGGTAGAAAAAAGAGGACCTTGCTTAGTAAATGTTACATTATTAAAGTTGAGTATGAGCTGATATTCTTGGTTGGATGTAAAAAGGCTCTTGTTGAAACTTATGCGCAGAGAGTCATCTTCAAGCAACTGACCAGAATCGGGTCTGAAATCCCCATAAAGAGGTCTCTTCAGTAAAGTATAATCTGAAGATGCAGATAATGTTGAACCATTTAGAGTAGCATTTATGAATGCAGCACCTAAACCTGAGACATTGAAGTTTGTAATTTGCATTGTAAGGTTCTCGGTTACAGGTCCTTTGAAATTGATATTTGCATGTTCGGAGAAAGAAGAATCAGTGGTAAGGGTTCTGGCATCGAAAACAGCTACATTTCCGGTTTCTAATAGCACTATACGGGTAATTTTTGCTATGTTGCTGTCATCAGGAAGTTTATCACCTCTTACAGCAGTATAGTTGTCTATCACCATCGGATGTCCATCTATAAGGAAAGAGATATTGTACCTGTAATTCATCTGCTTGCCTTCTACGCTATCAAAAAGACCTAGCTTCCTTATGATTTCCTCTTCATCAATGATCATAAATTGGATAAATTTTTCTTTTGAGAGCGTATTTGGGGTTTCAGTGAGCCTGGAATTAACATCGTTATCTTCAGCAAGACCTATGCGTTGTACTTTATCTGGATGTTTTTCCCATTCTGTGCCACTGGCATTGGATGTATTATCTGACCACCATCCTGGGTCTTCTGCAAGAATACACGAAGTACGGTAAGCTGCATAACCAAGTTTTTCTTCACCTCCATAACCTGAGATGAAAATACCAGGCACAAACTGTAGTGTAAAACCAATTGCAATTAACACTACGGAAATTCCAAGCAGAAAGTCTATGGCTATTTGACCTCTTTCATCCATCAGCTTACTTATGATTTTTATATATAAAAGTATTTGGAGGTGCCTTGTAGAATATGGACAAAGCTGGAAATTTATTTATAAATATATTAATTCACAATTTTAATATCTATCTCTTTTTTAGACAGCAGTTGCACCATTCCTTATTTGTTTTATGATTGGGTAGTATTTTCTATATTAAGTGAACTGGGCTGCCAGCAATATTATCTATTGTAAATAAAAATATCAATCGCGCTATATCTAACTAACGAATGTTCATTTTGTTTATATACATGTTCATGATGAAGCTTGAGTGTATTGTTAATTGAAAATATCCAATCTTGCCAAATTTTAATATGCCTGAGGTTTTGAGATGAGAGTTCAAACGAGATTAATGATCCTATTACTAATGCTTCTTTCATTAAGTGTATCTGCAATGGCTTTAACTATTGATGTATATCCGCTGCATGTTCAGAATAGTGCAGGAGATAATGTGAGCGTAGTGGTCAGAGTCACAGAAAACTCTACACCTTTGAGTAATATGGCTGTAAATTTCATCACAAATCTAGGTACTCTGAACTCAGTTTCAACTTTGACCAATGCCTCAGGATATGGTCAGGTATTTCTTAGATCAACGGATTCTGGTATTGCAACATTGAATGCAAGCATTGGAAGCACTTCAAACACTACAAATATTACTTTTTCTCCTCTTAGCTCCAAAAGTATAATCATATCAGAATCAACGAATTCAATGATTGCAGGCAACATTACCACAGTCAGAATAGGCATGTTGGATCAGTTTGGTAATGTTAATGATACTGCTAAGGTGACTTTGAATGTTAGAATTGAAGACGTTTATGGGAATGTAAATGAGACCCAAATCATAAGGACACCATACACTTTGACGCATATAAAGGCTAGTAACTTGACAGATACTGGTAATGCCGATATAGCTATCACAAATTCAGTAACTTCTGATGAAAATATAACTTTAGAGATCAATTCTACTATTGCCGGTAATATCACTATTTCCGCATCTTCAGGAGAAGTGATCAATTCAAAGAACATTGAAGTCTTACCAGCTGAACCACATGGAATAACCTTATGGTATTATAAAGAATACACTGTAAACACGACTTCGGATATCACTGTATGTGTTTATGATATGTATGGTAATCCCGTAAGAAATTCTCTCGTTCGGTTTAATGCAACAGCGCCAGTACATACAATCTACAACAGTCCAAATGAATATAATTCTCTTCACCTCAGCGATCCGAATATCATTACAGGAATCGATGGTTTAGCTGTCACTGAATTCAGAACGGATAAAAGAGCAGGTACAAACACTATCAATATCACAGTTGTCAATACTTCATTAGGCAGTGAGATTGCAGTAAGAGGGCTCGCAGATGTGGTTGATAATCTTTTCCTGACCCCTTCTCCTGCATTTGCCTATGCTAACAATCAAGATACATACAAGCTGATTGCCCGGCCTGTAGATCAATTCCTCAATCCCATCATTCCAGATGGCTTCCCTATTAATGAGCAAGTCGTTTTCTATAGTGGTAGTAGTTCTGCGATTGTCACTCTCAATCAAGAGGGAAAAGCAACTATGAGGGTTGGTCCTACCCCATATGTCGAAAATGTTAGTATCAACGCTACTTACAGAAATGCTGGTGGTTATACAAATATTACCAACTCCACAACATTGAAATTTATACCGGGCTCCAATCTAAGTCTTGTGATATACTGTTCACCCGACACTTTGCTGACAAAGAATCTGAACGGTAATCACGAAAGTACCGTTAAGGTGATTGCATTGGATCAATGGGGTCATACATTGCCCGGAGTAAATCTCACTATCAATATTACAAACTCTACAGTGGGTTACCTCTCGTTGAATAGTGTTAACGCCACGACAATACACACAACAACAAATGATTTCGGGAAGGCGACTTTGAACTATTGGTCGAGTACTGTCCCAGGAACTACTGCGATTATTGTCACTACAGGAAATGCAACTGTATCTGCTCCAATAACGACTAAAAATGTACCTTTTGTCAGTACAAATGTGATTATTGAACCTGAATCTCTGAACTCTGGGGGTATAGTAAACGTTACTACAGTTGTATCTGTAGAAGGAGACCTTCAGGTTACAAGACCTGCAGCAAATGCCATGCTGGTTCTCGATCGTTCCGGTAGTATGGACCCTGATTATTATGCAGGAACGCCTCTTGATGTTGTCCTTGTCATTGACAGGTCGGGGAGTATGGCAGGAACTCCCATTGCAGATGCAAAAGAAGCAGCAAAGGAATTTGTAGATAATCTGGTATCGAATTCTAAGGTGGGTATTGTTTCATTTTCCACAACATGTACTGTCAATCGTGGCATGACATCCTTGAATGTTTACAATAATAAGCTTCTTGTGGACACTTCTATTTCTTCGTTGTCAGCAAGCGGCTATACCGCAATGGGTTATGGAATGGCTAATGCCAGCAGTCTGCTTATAAATAATGGACGTTCAGAGTCAAGAAAAGTAATGATAGTGCTTACTGACGGAGTAACAAATAGAGGTAGCGATCCTAAAGATTTAATACCAGTAGCTAATGCAAACGGTATCACAATATATACGATTGGTCTTGGTGATGTTGATGAATCGCTGTTAGATTATATTGCGTCAGAAACAGGCGGTAAATATTATTATGCACCAGATAGTTCGCAATTGCGTTCTGTATACAATGCTATTGCCCAGGAGCTAAGCGATTATGACATCTCTGATGTTGAATATGGTGTAGAAGGCTTTACTTCTTATGATTATGTATTCCAGGACTCTGTTGTTAATACTATCCCGATAAATGAAACAATAAATGATCTAAAAGTAAAGCTTGAATGTGAGAACAGTTCTTCAGATCTTCATTTACAACTGACAAGTCCATCAGGAATGGTATACGGGACAAATGATAACACTACAGGCTACTATCCGGAAAGTGATACCTCTGAATATATATGGATACAGCCAGTGTCATATATTTATCCGGACAATGATTCTGATAGCGTGGGATTAGGCAACTGGACAGTGCGCGTAACAGGTTCAGTATCTGGTACTGAGCACTTTAATATCTCAACATACATAGATAAAAAAAGTGCAGCTAAACTATCATCACACGCCTTTATATCAAGTTTTGATGAAAGCCGTGGGGATAAAGCAGGACTTGCACTTTATAGTTTTGCAGGTAATTCACTTAGTGCCATTCAATCTAGTTATATTCTTAAAAACAGTAACTGGGTAGGATATTTCACCGCCCATACCACTGGCAGATATAATTTCAATCTATCTTGGGATGATTCTTCAAATATAGAGGCTTGTCTTTATGATGGTACAGACTTGCTGGATTCCTCAAGTGGTACAGGTACATGTAAAGTATCTTCTGTACTTTTTGCAGGAGAAACCTATTATCTGGATATTACTAAAGGTGCATTATCCTATGATGATACTCATTTCGTGGTTAATGTTACAACTTTACCCATTGATACTATAATGACTGCTTATAATGATAACAGTGAAATACTGAAGTTCAGAACCTGGAATGGTTCTCAGTGGTCGTTAGAAAAATCTGCTAAGAATATTGATACAAATCCGTATTTTGTAGTGTTGGAATCAAGCCAGATTCGACCTGAAATAGTGATGGTGACAGGTGATAGTAGTAATCATGTCAATGTTCAGATATGGAATGGCGTATCATGGGGTTCTGTCAGGGAGCTCAGTAATAATCTGGAATCGAATGCTAAAAGAGGTTTTGATCTAAACTATGAACAAGTATCTGGTGACGCAGTTGCCGTTTATATGAATAGAAGTATAAGTAATATTCCTCAATATAAAATATGGGATGGCTCTTCCTGGAGTTCTGCTTCTGCAACTGCTTCTAAAATTACTGGTCCGGGAAAAGTAGGATGGGTCAGACTGGAGGCAAATCCGAATTCAGATGAAATGGTTCTTGCAACCCTTGATAGTTCAAATTACATCCGTACACAGGTATGGAACGGTAACTCTTGGGGAAGTCCAGTTGAAATTACAAAAAATGCGAAAACATCAGCTTATCAGTGTTTTGACATAGTATATGAACAGACTACAGGACGTGCAATGCTTGTCTGGGCGGATTCGAACTATGTTAAATATCGTATTTGGAATGGTAACTCTTGGGAAAGTGAACATAATCTTTATTCGTTCTCAAATAGCATCTGCTGGTTGAAATTGGCGGCAGACCCACATTCAGATAATCTGTTACTAGTTTCTCAAGATACTGCTAATGATGTATATGCAAACACCTGGACAGGTTCCTCATGGTCTGCCAGAAAATTACTTGAAACTGATGCTGGTACTTCTGCCAGAAGGACTGTAGATGCTGCTTTCGAACAATCAAGCGGTACGGGTCTTGTAGTATGGGGAGACATGACCTCAACACCTAAATATGAAACATGGAATGGTGTTTCATGGAGCAATGAGGCATCAGCTTCTAATTTCGGTTCAGGCAGTCCAATGTGGGTACAATTGACACCAGATCCATTATCAGATGAAATTTTCCTCATGACATCTGATGATTCCTACGATCTGAATATCCAGAAATGGACCGGATCTTCCTGGAGTAGTGCCACAGAGGTTGAAACTTCATCTACTAATTCCTATGAGTGCTTTGGCATTGCTTACAACTCTCAGGAGGCATCTGTTGAAAGTACCCCGGTTTTATGGACCGAGTGGACCGCTGAAGTGACATCTACTTTGAACAATGATTCTCTCGCTCATCTTGGCAATTCAATAGATACTATCACGGCTGATGGTCTGACAGCAATAGATGAAGGTTTGTTTGTTGCTAATAAAGAACTGGCTTCTGTTAATGGTAGTTCTACAATAGTACTTATGACAGATGGTTTGGATAATGCAGGTTATCATTCCCTATTAGAAGAAGCATATAAGGCAAAGGAAAACAATACTATCATCTATACAGTAGGATTTGGGAAAAGTGAATCTGAAGTTGACCCTGTGCTTCTTGAAATTGCAGATATAACTGGCGGAAAATATTATTTTGCACCAAATTCCAGTGTCTTGAAGAACATATTCAAAGGTATTGCTCAGCAGATCACAAACTTCTCAGCTCAGGGACCTGTGTTAAACATCCAGGTACCTCATAACTATGCTACGCTTCTTGGCACAGTAGATGCCACATACATTTCTGGAAGCAGTAACTCAACTACAGGTGATAGAAATTCATTTATGTCTCCTAAATATCCTTCAAGAGGCAATGCCGAACCAGCCATTATAACCCTAAGTAATAGGTCAGTACTTAGCTGGCAACTTCCAACTCTAAGTCCAGGAGAAAAATGGGGAGTATGGTATCAGATGGTTGTAGAAGGAACTGGGTATGTTCCCCTGGTTATGACAGGTTCCAATATTAGCTATATGAATGTAGCCGGTGAAGAAGTTCAGTCATCTGTGCCTGGAGGAGGTAGTAGTGCTAGAGGTAGTTCAGCTGGCATAAATCCTTATCCACTTGGAAGCTTCACTATGACAGCTAGCAAGCCAATGACGTTGATAAACGAATCATCGCAGTTGGCATTAGAGGTAAAGGATATTACTGGTAACTATACTTCTGCGTATGTTGTTCTATACACAAACCTTGGTTCTCTGAATGGTCAGCAGATTCCTGTAAATATTACAGTGGATGGTCGCAGAACCTTAACTTTCTCAAGTGTCATGGCAGGGAACGCTTACGTCACAGCTTGCGCATATAATGTAAACAATGTAACTGACACAAAGCAATGTGACAAATTGCTTGTTATCAGACCAAAGGGTATGATCAGGATAAATTAGAGCCAATTTACATTGTTATATTTTTCATGTCAGGCATATTTTTAGCCTGACATTCATTTTTCAATTATAGTCACGTTGCGATTTATGTTATTCAAAGCTCCTGTTTTTCTGTCCTAAAAAAGTAATATCGTTGAGCAAGTGAAATCCGAATGTATTAGAGAGAAAAATGAAATTAATGTTCATCCAGTTTATATATATGTCCATGAATAAAAGTGGGTGTATTGTTAATTGAAAATATCCAATGTCGCTGAAATACGAATTTACCTGAGGTTTTGCAATGAGAGTTCAAACAAAATTCATGGTCCTATTATTGGTCCTCATTTCATTAAGTATGTCTGTAATGGCTGTTGCTGTACTGGTGCCACCACCATCATCTATAGAGATGTACCCATCACAAGTGCAGAACAGTGCAGGCAACAATGTAAGTGTGATGGTAAGGGTTACAGGCCACTCCATACCTTTGAACAATATTCTCGTGAATTTTGGCACAAACCTGGGCTACTTGAACTCAAACTCAGCAGTGACCAATTCCTCAGGATATGCTCGGGTATTTCTTAAGACCATAGAGTCCGGGCTTGCAACAGTAACTGCGACCACTGGGAGTATTTCTAATAATACAAACATAACTTTCTCGCCTCTCAGACCAGTAAGTATCAGCATGGTCGAATCGGAGAACCCAGTGACTGCCGGTAATGTTTTCAATGTCACTGCTGATATGTTAGACCAGTTTGGAAATATCAATGAAACTGCTGAACTGACCTTAAACATTACATTTGAAGATGTTTTCGGAAATACCATTCATGAGATTAGGATCAGAAATGCACCATATACATTGACTCATATAAAGGCCAATAGTACACATGTGGATATTACAAATACGACAAATGCTGATCCGGATGTATTATTAGAGATCAATTCTACTGTTGCAGGCAACATTCACATTTCTGCTTCATGTGGAGAAATTACCAGCACAAAGGGTATTGAAGTTGAACCAGGCACACCATTCAGGATGTTTACAACTTATACTGATCAATACACTGTGAATACGACTTCAGCGATCACTGTATTTATTTATGACTTTTACAATAACCCAATAAGTAATGCTTCTGTCATCTTTACTGCAACTCCACCTGATAGTACTCCATATAATAGTCCGCATGAGTACAATTCATTGCGCCTCAGCGATCTAACTTCGGTCACCGGAATTGATGGGATTGCTTCAACAGTATTCAGAACAGACAAAAGAGCAGGTGTGAACACCGTTAATATCACGGTTGCCAATTCTTCTTTAGTCAATGAGATAAGAATAACAGGGCTTGCAGACGTGGTCGATGGGCTTTTCCTTACACGTTCTCCCACATTTGCCTATGCGAATAATCAAGATATTTACAGTCTCACAGGCCAGGCTGTAGATGATTTCCTCAATCCCATCATTCCAGAAGTATCACCCATAACAGAGCAGATTGTTTTCTATAGTGGTAGCAGTTCTGCAATACTTCCTCTAAGTGAAGAGGGAAAAGCAACTATTAAGATCGGCCCTACTCCTTATGTTGAAAATGTAAATATCACTGCTACATACAGGAATTCCAGCGGTTACACGAACATTGCTAACTCCACAACATTAGAGTTTATAGCAGGTGATCTTTCCAATCTTGATATATACACTACGCCAAATACTCTGCTGGCCCAGGGTTTGAACGGAACTCATGAAAGCACAATCAAAGTGGTTGCACTGGACCAATGGGGACATACTTTACCTGAGATTAATCTCGCCGTCAGCACTACTAATGCTACAGTAGGACATTTTATGATGGAAAATATCAATGCTACAAGTATAAATGCAACAACAAATTCCTTTGGCAAAGCGACCTTAAAGTTTGTGTGTAGTGAAGTTCCAGGAAATACTACAATTGTTGCTAGTGCAGGTAATGTAAATGCATCTGCTCTCGTTGAGGTCAAAGATGTGCCTTTCCTGAATGCATACATTGATGTGGAACCTGAATCTCGCCTGAAATCCGGTCAGGCTGTTAACGTTACTACAGTGGTGTCCTTCGAAGGAAATCTCCCTGTCATACGACAAGCATCAAATGCCATGTTAGTCCTTGACCGTTCTGGTAGTATGGACCCTGATTACTATGCAGGAGCACCTCTTGATGTTGTGCTTGTTATTGACAGGTCGGGAAGTATGGATGGAAATGCTATGTTAGCTGCAAAGACGGCATCCAAGAAGTTTGCAACAAATCTTGTTTCGAATTCTCAATTGGGTGTTGTTTCTTTTGCATATCTGCCATTCTTACCTAGCAATATAGATCTGGAATTAACTCCACTCAATTCATCTGAAAATCTGCTTCTTGTCAATAGTTCCATTGATAAATTGCATGCAGTTGGAGGAACTGCGATGGGAAATGGTATGGCAGATGCCAATTCCATGCTCATAAAAAAGGGACGCTCCGACTCCCGTAAGGTAATGATCCTTCTTACGGATGGATTGACAAATCAGGGTGTAGATCAACAAGGTACAGCTGCTGTTGATCTGGCAAAAACAAATGGAATTACTATATACACGATTGGTCTTGGAAACGAGATCGATGAAAGCCTTCTCAGAACTATTGCTTCAGATACAGGAGGAAAATATTATGCTGCTCCAAGCAGTTCTGATCTGGCTTCGATATATAATGCCATTGCACAGGAAATATGCGATTATGATATTACAGATATAGAGTATGGTTTTGAAGGTTTCACACCATATTCTTACAACTTCAAAGACTCAATATCCATTGAAGACAGGTACATTCTCAGCTTCGAAGGTTATGATTTTGATGATGTATTTGACGCAAGCCCATTTTATGGTGGAACAAGTGCAGGAGAGTGTCTTATCAAGGTAAACGGTGAAAATTTCAGATTGGTTCCTTCAGTAAGTACTCCTGCTAATAGTGGTCAATGGAAGACATATCAGTATGACATTACAAATTACATACACTCCGGTGCGAACTCAATTTCTTTCTATGACTATTATGACTACACTGGTTCAAGGGATTACTACGACTATTATAGAGATTATGAACCAAATCCAAATCCACCTTACATTGGCAATAATCGGATAAGAAATGTGATAATATCTGGAATTGGTAGCCAGATTGCATCGTATTCGGCAGAAACTTCCCTGAACGAAAATGGGTACGTTCTCTCATTTAACAAACCCTTATCTTCTGACTATTTTGAAGATACATTTGAGATAAATGAATCCATCAATGATCTTAAAGTGAAACTTCAATGGGAGCATAGCTATGCAAATCTTGATCTCCAGTTGATAAGCCCATCAGGAAAGGCTTATGGTGTCGGTTACGACACAACAGGTTATTATCCTGGCACTGATGGAAAATCTGAGTATATCTGGATAAGTCCACTTTCTAATCTTTACCCGGATAGTGATACAGATACTGTAGAATCAGGCAGCTGGACTGTTCGTGTAACAGGTATGGGTGTAAATGATGTGGGTATATGGCAGGAGGATTTCTCTATAGCCACATACATCGATAAGAAGAGTGCAACTCAATTATCATCTCATGTTTTCATGTCTAACTTCAATGAAAGTGCTGGGGACAAAGCTGGACTTGTGCTTTATAGTAATGAAGGAGTCTCCTTGACTGATACTCAGACCACTTATATTCTTAGTAACAGTACATGGGTTGGTTATTTTACCCCAGAAACAGCTGCTCTGTATGACCTTACTATCTCATGGGAGGATTCCTCTGACATGGAGGTCAAACTCTATGATGGAATAGACATTTTGTCTTCTTCAAGTGGCACAGGTAAATGCTCAGTATCTTCTTTGCTTTCTGCAGGAAAAATATACCATCTGGAAGTTACAAAGGCAGGAACTGATCTAAGTGATACTCAGTTCACGGTCCAGGTTTCAAGTTCACAAACGGATAGCATTTTGACCGCGTATTCAGAGTCTGGTGTATTGAAATCACGTTTCAGGTTATGGGATAAGGATAAATCTCAATGGTCGGATGAAAAATCAGCAAAATCAGTAACTGGAAATCCATACTACACAGTAATGGAACCAAATCCGATGAGATCCGAGGTAATGATGTTAACAGGTACCAGCCAGGGTTATGTTGAGGCCCAGGTATGGAATGGAGCTTGGGGGTCATCAGCAACTACGCTTAGCAAGATGTTGACTTCAAGCGCAAAAAGAGGATTTGATGTGCAGTATGAGCAGATCTCAGGAGATGCTGTTGCAGTTTATATTGATGGGAGCGTCAATTCCATGATTCCTCGGTATATGGTATGGGATGGTTCTGCATGGAGCTCTGCTGCATACGTAAGTGGTACAGGAAACGGTGCTATTAATTGGGTAAAGCTTGCAGCTGATCCAAACTCTGATAAAATGGTACTTGCAACTCAGGACCGTGGAGGAGTCATACGTGCTCAGTTATGGGATGGCTCCAAGTGGGGAAATTCTATTGAAATAACAAAAGCTGCTACAAGTTCAAATGGATATCAGTGTTTTGATGTTGTATATGATAACAGTGGTAGAGCTATAGTCGTCTATGCAGACTGGAAAATATCACAACAGTATGTGTATAATACATTTAAATATACGTGTAATGTGAACCTAAAATCGTATATATGGGATGGCACTTCATGGTCCAGCAAATCTATTGGTTCTTTTACACCATACTCCCAGTCAACAACCAACACTTATGACTGCTGGATCACAGCAGCAGCCGATCCAACTTCAAATGAGATCATGGCAGCTCATCAGGATGCTTATGGTATCCGTGTAGGTATATGGAATGGTGCATCATGGTCTTCCTATTCTGTTCCAACAACTGTGAAATATCCCACTGTCAGGACCGTTGATGTTGGATATGATTCGATTTCAGGCAATGGAATGGTTATTTGGGGAACTAGCAGCAATTATCCAAAATACTGTATATGGAATGGTGTATCATGGAGCAATACAGCTTCTGCATCAAACATAGGTTCCTATCCAAAGTGGGTGCAATTGACCCCTAACCCGACTTCTAGTGAGATGTTCCTTGTGACATCAGATGACGCCAGTGACGTCAATATTCAAAAATGGAGTGGTTCATTATGGGGAGCCGCTTCAGAGGTCGAGACAGCGACATATATGGATTCTGAATGTTTCGATATTGCATTTTCCATGCAAGATGACTCTTTCCAAAATACTCCGGTTCTATGGAATGAGTGGACTTCAAGTGTAGTTTCTTCATTTGATCACAATTCCCTCTCACACCTTGAAAATTCAATAGACACAATAACAGCTGATGGTATGACAGCTATTGATGAAGGACTATTTGCTGCAAACAATGAATTATCTTTAGTAACGGGTAATTCTACGGTAGTTCTGCTGACAGACGGAATAGATAATGCAGGTTACCATTCCTTGCTGGAGCAGGCATACCGGGCAAAGGAGAACAATACGGTCATATATACAGTAGGATTCGGTAACAGCAAATCTGAAGTAGATCCAATTCTTGCGGATATTGCAAGCATAACCGGGGGTGAATATTATTTTGCACCAAACTCCAGTGTCTTAAAAAATATTTTTAAAGGTATTGCTGAACAGATCACAAACTTGTCAGCTGAAGGACCTGTAATGAACATCCAGATACCCCACAACTATGATCTAAACGGAATTAAAGCAACAGTTACATTCATAAATGGTAGTACTAACAATACAAATGGTAACCTTAGCTACTTTATAATTCCTACATCTCCGGGAATTGGCAATGAGGAACCGACAATTACAACTCTAAGTGATAGGTCGATACTTACATGGCAACTTCCTAATTTAAATTCTGGAGAGAAATGGGGAATGTGGTATCAGATGAATGTACAAGGGCAAAATTCTGTGCCCATTATCCTATCAGGGTCAAACATTACTTACATGAACGAATACCTGAATAGCAAAAACGTGACAGTGGATTTGCCTACAGTAAGAGGCGATGTATATGCTGACAGCACTCTTTCAATAATTAGCCACCTCGGAAGCCTCACGATGAGTGCTGATAAGTCCATACTCTTAATTAATGAGCCTACTGAGCTGACTTTAGAGGTAAAGGATGATACAGGTAAACCTGCTAATGCAATTGTGACCCTTTACAGCGATCTTGGTTATTTTAATGATCATAAGAATCCTATCACTATACCAGTGAATGGTTCTAACAGCGTAACTTTCACTACAACCACTGCGGGGAATGCTTACATTATCGCTGATGCATATAATGCGAATGATATAACTGATAAAGAAGATAGTGAAGAAACGCTTGTTGTCAGACCAAAAGGAAAGATCAGCATAAGTTAAACCTCACATTAACGGTTTGTTTTGTTAGCAGGCCACTTTTTTTGGTCTGCTATTTTCATTTTTACTTTTATTTTTTAACCGAATCATATTTTGTTGCTGTATTCTTTAAAAGTAATACCTAGAGAGCGTTTATTATATAACTATAATTATTTTAGAATAGTTTATATACTAAGTTTTCTGTAATTCGAGTATGAACCAAAAACGACTCTTTTCCAGCTTCTTGAAGATTCGGTTCACAGATCAGGGAATAAGTCCTGTTATAGGGACATTGCTGATGCTGGTTCTTACAATGTTGCTTGTAGGAGTTGCTGCTGTTTCCCTTGCCGGAATACCTAACCCTCTAAAAAAAGGTCTAACAGCTGATGTGGAAATAGAATTTATAGAAGGTGGCGTACCTAATGAGATCAGGTACAGGGAGAATTTCATAACTCTGGCACATAAGGGCGGAGATCCCCTACCCCTTGAAGACATACAGATTGTTATTGATGGCAAGGGTAGCAGTTATACCGGAGTTGTAGCACACGGAGGAAGAATCGTGAATGGAGATGTGCAGGTAACATATCTGGATCTATGTCCTGCAGGAAAAGGACCACATTATGAAACACGCAACTCTTGTATAGCAGATGGTTATTGGTCTGCAGGAGAAGCTATTGTCCTAAATGGTGACGATGGCCTGGGGAATAATTCAACGGTAAAAGTGCAGGTGGGAAGCACTACAAATACTTCGAATAACTTTGGTTTCAAGAAGGGAACAAAAGTTAATATTAAAATACTAGAAACCCCATCCAGCAGGCTGATCTCAAGCTGTAATACAAATGTTATGGCTGCAAAGAAGATCTAAACCCAAATTATTAGTATAGAAAGGTATAAGGTAGTGCGATGAGCGGACAGAGAGGATACTTAAAATATTTTCCCAAGGAGCACTGTTATCCTAACCAGCAGGATGCTATGGAAAGGATATATTCCGCACTTCTTAAAAAAGAGGTTATACTTTTCGAGGGCGCTTGCGGTACTGGCAAGACCCTCAGTTCTCTTGCTCCTGCGCTCTTTGTGGGCAAACAGTTGCAGAAAACAGTGATAATTGCAACTAATGTACATCAACAAATGGTGCAGTTCATTAGCGAGGCTAAGGAGATAAAGCGGGGAAATGATGTCAAGGTAGCAGTAGTAAAGGGTAAGGCTGCCATGTGTCCCCATGAAGTAGATTACGAGGAGTGCCGGCTCAAAAGGGAGAATACTTTTGAGCTGATAGAGCTGGAAAAGGAACTTGATCTCAAGAAAAAGGAAATTAAATCTGCCTCTGAGAATTACAAACGTTCCAAGGACCCAGCTCTCATAGCCTTAAGAGATGCTCTGTTTAATGAAATAGAGGTAGCCGAACAAAAGACTCGTGGTGTAAGGGAAAGGGCATGTAACGATCTCTACGAGGTGTTGCGTTTTGAAAGTGAAGTATTCAGGCAGTGGCTTTTTGCTGATGTACGCACCCCTGAGGAGATAAACGAGTATGCCACAAAAAAAGGCATGTGTGGCTACGAATTGCTTAAAAGGGAATTGAAGCATGCAGACCTTATAATCTGCAATTTCCACCATGTACTGAGTGCAGAGATATTTACAACATTGCTTACTTGGCTGGATAAGGAGCCTCTGGATGTCATAGTTATATTTGACGAAGCACACAACCTGGAATCTGCGGCACGCTCGCATTCTTCTGTAACCATCACCGAACATACAATTGAGAAAGCCATTGCGGAGATAGAAGCTAACAAAGATCAAATGCCTGAAAGCCGTGCATTTGAATTGTTCAAAACGCTAAACGATATCATCCGGGAGACATACAATAACAGGTTCAAGTTCGGTGAAAGGGAAAGAGTGGGTCGGCTCTGGTATGATATGCGCATCAGCGATCCTTATGAACGCAATGATATGGTAAGAGGCAGGTTAATGAGACAGGCGCTGGAAATGGGTTTTAAGGATGAGGCTGCTATACAGCTTGTACTTTCCGAAGCCAGCGAGTTTGGACAAATGCTTGACGAGGAATATAAAGAGCAATATAAGAAAGGTCTAAGCAAGGTGCTGAAAAAGTCACATATACGCTATGCTGCAGATTTTCTGTCGTCATACCTTGTCTTGTCTAATGATCATCGTTATTATCCTATCATGAATGTGCGCAGGGATTTGAATGATGCTATCTATGGTCGCCTGGAACTTTTCACCTGCATTCCCAGCAATGTGACAGAACCTCTTTTTGCTTCCGTGTTCTCGGTCATTCTTATGTCTGCCACACTGCGGCCTTTTGATATGGTAAAGGCCACTCTGGGTATAAAGCGGGAAACGTGTGAACTCGCCTATAGCACATCATTTCCATCTGAAAAGCGTCTTACCATAGCAGTAGATATTCCTCCGCTGTTTGCAAGAAGCAGGGATGACCCTCATGCTCTGGAGGCTGTGGAACAGGTACTGGAAGATTCCATTGAGAATTCCATAGGTAATGTAATAATCTTTTTCCAGAGCGCAGCTGAGGCCAGACGATACTATTCAAAACTTGGCGATAGACTGAATTTACCCACGTTCCTGGATGAAGCAGGTGTGTCTTCCCATGAAGTGAGAGAAGCTTTTTTTGAGCTTGGTGAGAAGGGAGGAAAAGGTGTGCTTTTCTCATATTTATGGGGTACATTGAGCGAAGGTGTTGATTTCCGGGATGGCAGGGGTAGAACGGTCATAATTGTAGGTGTCGGTTATCCGGCTCTCAATGACAGGATGAACGCAGTTGAATCAGCTTATGATCATTCCTATGGGTTCGGAGCCGGATGGGACTATGCTGTGCAGATTCCCACTATCCGTAAGATAAGGCAGGCCATGGGAAGGGTAGTACGATCTCCTATTGATTATGGAGTAAGGATATTACTTGACGGACGCTTCCTCACCGATTCCCGTAAAAGATACGGAAAGTTTGCGGTGTTTGAGATCTTTCCCCCCGATGAAAAAGAAGAGTTTATAGATGTGCAGCCTGAGAAGGTGAAGTTCTCATTGATGAACTTCTTCCAGGATAATGCATAATGCAGGACATTCAGGACAAATTATATCATGTATGGTTCATAGACTTATAAAACGTAGTTATCGACGTTTATGGGAGTAAATACCATGGGACTTGAAGATCTTATGAAAGAAGTGTCCAGTGAACTTGAAAGACTTGTGAGTACCAAGACAGTGGTGGGAGATGCTGTAACAGTTGGAGATACAACCATCATTCCCGTAACAAAGGTTTCTTTTGGCTTTGGTACAGGCGGCGCAGAGGGGAAGAGTAAAGATAACGAAGAAGGTTTTGGCGGTGGCGGTGCAGCAGGTGCAAAGATAGAGCCTGTGGCTTTTATCGTTATGTCCAAAGATGGAGTTCGTTTAATGTCAGTTTCGGGGAAATCCGATATTGGTGTCCTCATTGACTCAGTTCCGGGTCTTATCGAGAAGATAAAGACGATGAAAGCTAAGAAGGAAAAGAGTACTGATAGTACCGATCCTGTGACAGTTCCAGAGGATGAAGGATCTGTTAAAATAGATGTAGAAGGACAGTAAACCGGGCACGATAATAGATAAAGATATTCTCTTCATCTTATCCAATTATTTGTCTTTCTTTATTTGAGCTGGGCATACTATGTTCACTGCAATACAGTTTGTACAGATAGCAGTGATGATAATCCTGTTACTGATATTACTTGTACTGTTTTGTGCCATAGATCTGGTAGTGGACCTGAAAAAGAAAGATCAGGATATTTCTGGAAAGATAATGGTCAAATGGCTCTTTCTGTCCTATTCCAAAGTGTTCTATCCAAATGAACCTAATAATTCAGACTCAAAGAAAGGGCAGGCTGCTTCTGAAAAGGAAAAAGTGGAGAAGTCCAGCTCTGCTACTGTAAAGGATATGGACGAAGTATCTGAAGAAAAGATCATAAATGAAGCAAAAAGTCCAAAAATGAAAAAAGAACTGAAGGCTAAGGACATACTGAGGATATTCAATAATATCAAAAAGCCTCTTTTCAGGCTTTTCAAGGGTACAATATCCAATATCAGATTGCGCTGTGGAAAATGTGATCTACTTTTTGGACTTCCCGACCCTGCGGATACAGGTATGTTGTGTGGTTTTCTTTATGGGGTATTTGGGTTTTTGCATCAGTACTGGCGAAATTTTTCATATTTTCTGGAACCCAGATTCCATGAAAAAGCATTTGATCTTCAATTGATGGCTGATGTTAGGATACGTATTTACAGATTTATTCCTGTATTCCTTCGTTTTGCACTTAACTGGGGAGTGCTCAGAACTGGATGGTTACTGGTGCGCACCTATAGATGAACACCATTTGAAGCTATATTGAATCCCAAGTGTCAAAGTTTAATAACATTCAGTGATGATTAAGACCTGAATGATTAGAGTAAAGTCACCTTCCAGAATTCACATGGGTCTTATAGATATGAATGCTGAACTTGGAAGAGTGGACGGTGGGGTTGGATTGTCTATTGACTATCCCCATGTAGTTATCTCAGCGGAGATCGCTGACGATATCGAGGTTATAGGTCACTCTTTGCTTGCACCGCGCATGAAGGCAGCGGCAAAGACTTTGCTACCTGAGGGTCAGGGTATAAGGGTGACAATCGAAGAAGACATGCCTAATCACGTGGGTGTCGGTTCAGGAACTCAGGCAGCTCTTTCAGTTGCAGCTGCGGTGAACAGGTTGTATGACCTGGGTTTGAGCGTGAGAGATATGGCTATTGCTGTGGGCCGTGGCGGTACTTCTGGTATCGGTGTTGCATCTTTTGAAAAAGGCGGTTTCATAGTTGATGGCGGACATAAGTTTAAGGATAAGGGGTCATTCTCTCCATCCTCGGCAAGCAAGATGCCTCCTGCACCCGTTCTTTTCAGGGAAGATTTCCCGGATTGGGAAATAGTACTGGCTTTGCCAGGTGAGGACATGCATATAGGAGCCCATGATGCCCAGGAAGTGGATATATTCAGAAAGGAATGTCCCATCCCATTGCAAGAAGCACAGGCAGTTGCTCATGTAGTGCTGATGAAAATGATGCCTGCTATTATGGAAAAAGACATTGAGGCTTTTGGAGAGGCAACCAACCTTCTTCAGGGACTAGGTTTCAAGCAAAGGGAAGTAAGGTTGCAGCATCAGGCTGTCAGGGACCTTATTGAACTTTTGCAGGATAGTGGTTCCTATGGTGCAGGTATGAGCTCTTTTGGGCCTATAGTATATGCTTTTACGACTAATCCAGAAGATGCAGCTAATCTGCAGGAAGATGCTCAGGCATTCCTGGATAGCACCATCGGAGGTAAAGTGATAATTACCAAAGCCAACAACACAGGGGCTTCTATTGTGGAGGAATAATTTGAAGGCAGTTACGTGGTTTGGTACGCTAACACTCTCCGAAAACGGTGAGGTCGAAGAGTGCTCTTTGTTGGAGAATGATCCTGAACAGCTGGCTCAGCACATGCTGCTTGCTGTGGAAAATGAAGAGCTTCCTACACATGGCCTGGGTCTGAGGGAGCTGGCACTAGCATGTGGTTTTGTTGAACTTGAAGAGGATTATGACGTGCTGCTTCGGGAAGTATGCATAAAGGCAGCAAAGCGTCAGATATCCATGACTGATACCGATGATAAACGCATCATTCAGGCCGTCGAGGCTATGGATGATGTTGATAAAGCAGCCAACGAGCTTTCTGAAAGGCTTACTGAGTGGTATGGCGTGTATTTCCCGGAACTGGAGCTTACAGCGGAGTCCATGGCAAGGTTCGTGGCAAGGTTTGGCTCGCGGGAGAATGTACCTGAAGATCATAATATGTTTTCAAAAGCCAGTAGTTCCATGGGTGCGGAATTGTCATTGGTGGATGAGGACCTTTTACGTAACTTTGCAACCAATCTATGCGGGATATATGATACCCGCAAGAATCTGGAGCAATACATCATGGCAAACATGGGTGTAGTAGCTCCAAACCTTACAAATATAGCAGGTGCTCCTCTGGGTGCAAGGCTCATCAGCCTTGCCGGAGGATTGAAGAAGCTTGCGGCTTTTCCTTCAAGTACTGTGCAGGTCATCGGGGCTAATAATGCTCTTTTCAAGCATCTTAGATCCCGTGCTCCATCTCCAAAGCATGGTGTGATATTCAATCATCCTCTCATCAAAGGTTCACCGTGGTGGCAGAGGGGTAAGATCGCCAGGTCATTGGCAGCTAAGATAAGTCTGGCTGTGCGTATGGACGCCTATGGAGGAAAACTTGACCCTTCGATAAAGGACAATCTTGAGCGTAAAGTGGAATCCATCAGAAAAGCCCACCCAGAGCCACCTAAGAAGCAGTCTACAAAGGTCACACAGCCGGGTCCGGGAAGGGCAGGCGGCAGGACAGCTAAGAAGCGCGGCGGTCAGAAGAAGGGTGGCATGAACAAAGGCAGTAAGAATACAAATGACAGATCGGGAGGCAGACCCGCATGAAAGTAGAGCAGTTGTCAGACGGTATCTTTGAAGTGATCATAGACGACAGGAAGATACTGTCCACGCATAATCTATTTCCTGGTCATAGTGTGTACGGTGAGCGGCTTATGGATGTGGATGGCGTGGAATACCGCCAGTGGGACCCTCACAGAAGCAAGTTGGGTGCTATGGTGCTCAAGGGTTTTGAGATTCCCATTGAATATGATTCCCACGTACTGTACCTAGGGGCTGCATCGGGTACCACAGTAAGCCATGTTTCTGATATCCTGACCGACGGTCTGGTGTACGCTGTGGAGTTCTCCCCGCGCACTATGCGTGATCTTATAAAGCTCTGCGACCAGCGCCCTAACATCATCCCCATACTTGCTGATGCCAACCAGCCCCGTTCTTATGCTCATATTGTGGAAACCGTGGATGTAATATTCCAGGATGTAGCCCAGCCCAACCAGGCTGAGATAGCTGCTATTAATTCCAAATACTTCTTAGAAGACGATGGTCATCTGATGCTTTCCATCAAATCCCGTAGCATAGACACCGTAGCCAGTCCAAAAAAGGTATTCAAGGACGAAGTCAAAAAGCTGGAAGGCGATTTTGGAGTAGAATTCGAGGTGCTGCAACGCAAAGAACTCGACCCCTTCCACGAGGACCATCTGGGTGTGCTGGCGCGGATGTTCGTGGAAGATGAGGATGTTAGGTATTAGAGTAGTTTTTTTTTGCATTTTCAATAGCTTGAAAGGCTTCTCTGATTTCTTTCATAATTTCTGTCCATCCTTTTTCTTTAGATTTCTTCATTAATGCTTTAAGTCCATTTTCAATATATAGTGTTTCTTTTTCACGCTTATCCTCTGCCACTTTTATTCCTACATCTCTTAGAGCTTGCACAGCGGTTTCTACAGCCAAATCAAAATCTTTAACTGCTGCTTCCCACCCTACATTCCAGAGCGCCGATGCAACCCACTCTGCAATGGTTTCAAGATCTTCTCTGCTTTTGTTCCCACATCCCAGATTGCTTGTACAGCCTCCTCTGTAGCCAAGTTAAGTTCTTTGCCAGTTGCTTTTGTTCCTATATCCCAGAGTGCTAGTACAACCTTCTTTACGGCCAATTCAAGTTTTTTATCTACTGCTTTTGTTCCTACATTTTTGAGCATTTCTAAAGCACTTACTATAAACTCTTTAAGTTTTCTTTCCGCAGCTTTTATTCCTATTTCGTTTATGCATGTTATTGCCGATAAGGTAGAATCTTCATTTTCCTTTTTGATAGCCTGTATTCCGAGTCTTTGTAGGTGTTTCAAGATATGTTCTGCTAAATCTTTTTCTTTATCACTGTTGAAATGAGTGTTTTCCAACATGTGAATTGTAGAGTTTTTGATAGTTGTAAGTCCATCTCTTGCAGTCGCATAATCATTCCTCTCTAGGGCACTGTTTACCATGTCTGCAATTGGCTGGATTGGATCAATTTTATAACTACTACTATCTTCAGCACTGATGGAAGTAAGAACTTTTTCTTTTGTAATATCAGCCGCTAGCAATTTAATCACAGTCGATGGCTTCAGCAAATCCAAAGTTTTCAACATATACGGAACTAAACACACAAAAGCAAAGAATCCCAGAAAATAAGCTGCAAAAATAGCAAATTCCATGTTGATGCCCGCAACACCGATGTCTATCACCTTGAGCAGTCCAAGCCCGTAGAAAATAGTAACAATGTAGATGCTGAGCAGTATCCACATGTCAGGATTGTTTTTGTAAACATCAATTACCCTTGCGGAATATGATTGGGCTGCAAGCTGCACTGCCACAAGGCTCAGAGTTATAACGAGGGCTATGGTAGCTGCAAGGCTTTGCACAAGGGCGCTGATGAGGTAGCGCTCGTTGTCGAAGAAGCCCATGTTTCTTAATTGAGTGGTGTTGTATTGGGCAAAGGCGGTGTTGTTTATGATACTGAAATCAGGAATTAGGGTATAAAATATCCCTACTACTATTGCAAACCCAGAAAGCGCTAAGATGAATATAAGCAGATAGTACGCTATTCTGTTCACCCATAAAGGCTTGTCTAAATAGTTTTTTAACTTGTTCAGTACCATACCCACATAAGCAAAATAGTTTCAATAAATAAAACTGTATTGAAATGAAACAGAGAACTTATACGTAAGACTCCTATTATTTTCATATTCGTTCATCTTGATAACTACCTTTCCGATTTCCTTGGAATAAAAGTGGATCTGGTAGTGAAAAATGTATTGAACCCCACCATCAGAAAATACATTCTGAAAGAAGTAGAAGCTGTATGAGGGGGTAGGGACATAGCCTAAAAATCATCCTCATTAAGAGGCATTAAGTAGTTGTAAAGTAATGATTTTAAGTGGTAATATAATGGCAAATCAGCCCAGGTGGAGAAATCCCAATTTTCCATTTCCGATGAGTTTCCCGACAAGGATACTTCTGTATATTGTAGTAGACCTTATTATGATTAATCTAGTAGTATTGTACTTGCATCAAAATTTACCATTAAGTCTTGTCATTCTCATAATTCTCATTGAAATAGTATCGTTAGCTATAGCCATGGTGTTTTGGGTTCCTGTATATAAACTGAAATGGTAAATTGGTCTGCAAATTTATTCCTCAATTATTGATGGTCTTTGGAAGGTCGGAGATGTGGAAGGCATTGGTTTCAAGTCAAAAGTAAAAATATGTATAGATGGCTTATTAAGCATAATGTCTAGTTCCATCTAAACGATATCATTCATCTCAAATGTATCAGTCATGCCTCCATGAGAAAGTTATCATATAAGGAACAAGTGCATATATGCCCCTATAATAAAATTTACCACCCATAGAATTAAAAGAATCTGCATATTTGATTTCTTTTTCCAATTTCTTTTGATTTTCCAATCTCGTCTATTGATCACAAATATAAATCCCAGGATCAAAATCATGATTCCTATCAAGGAATGTATTAGAAACAGAGGAGAAACTGATTGAGAGACTATGCGGGTGCTTCTGAAATATATCATATAAGGAACAGACAATGCTACAAGCACATATGCTGATGTAGATATTATATCATGTTTTTTTAAATTTTCTTTAATTGATTTGCCTAGTAATAAGGAAACAAACCCGATATTTATAAGACACACAGCTATTATTTGTAAATCAAAAGAAATAGACATTAATTCGCTAATGTTTATGCCAAACATATTGCCAGACATATTTCCAAACTCACCCCAATGAACTGCAAAGTAAGCTATGGTCCAGACCAGCAGTATAACATAAAGCACATAAAGGAAAGCGGTAATAGGCCCATGGGATTCGGCTATTATACCGGCAAATTCCTCAGCATGGGAATTTGCGTCTTCCAGTGAATAATGGTCCTGATTCTTTGCACTCAGCCAGATCAATATTAAACTTGATAGCACGACCAGGATGGTGAGCCATACAAAATAATTTATGTAGGATGCATATTCGGGTGTAAAGCTCATATCCTTTCCCCCTTATGTTTCTTATATCTATTTTCTTCTGTAAGCTGATCAGGGGTCTCCAACATCCGGTATTTTGCTTCTTCAATATCCACGAATTGTCCGGTTTTAATCCCCCATATCAAAAAACCAAGAAAAATGAGGAATAATGAAAATGCTGTAATGAACAGTGCCAGATTATATTCATTCATACAAAATCAGCTCCTCATGTTCCTTGCAAATTCGTCCTTATAGAGTGGTCCCCATTTGGCATTGTAGGCATCTGATGCAGAGAAATTCTGGATATAAAAAATTGCTTCATACATCTCATCATCACTGAGAGCATACTTCCATGGAGGCATATTTGTAGTTTCCACGCCTTCACTTACCTTCCAGACATATTGCCCGTAATACTTGAAATCACCACCAGATTCCGTGAAATTTGCAGGTTTCGGATCAATGTATCCGCCAGGGCTTAAAATAGAGGCAACACCATCTCCCTGTCCACCCTCACCATGACACTGGGCACAGTACAGGTTAAAGAGTTTCTGTCCTGTCTCGAACTGATCCTGCGTCCCTTCAATAGGCGGTACAATATGTGTTTGATTAGAGAAATTAATAGCTTCAGCATCTGAAACGTCGCCACTTATTGTTCTTATTGAGCCTGATGCAAAGCTCAATTCATATAGGTTAATCTTCCATCTTTCTGTTTCGTTGATACTGAGTTTCCAGGCTGGCATTGCCGTACCTGGGACACCTTCACTAATTCTCCAGAAATGATATGGTTCACCTGGTTGTGGCATGTAGCTCAATATTCTTTCATGGAGATTAGCAGGCTGGGTTACAACATGTCTTGCATAAGGTCCTTGGGCATTTCCCGAACAGCCATGGCAACGCAGACAGTTTTGAGTATAAGTTTTTTTGCCTTCTTCAAAGAGAACTCCAAACTCTGCTCCTGTAACTTCATCTCCTGTATATGTCTGATTATCAAAACTATAATTCTGCGTTACAGCCGAGATATAAGTAGCGTATGGCTGCTGTTTGTCTTGATACTCATCAGGTACTTTTGGATGGAAATTCATTACTGTAAGATTATATGTTCCCAGGTTCTGAATATACGTGACCAGAGAATCAAGCTGCGTATCTGAAAGGAATCCAAAAGGAGGCATGATAGAACTGGGACTGGTTATTCTGGCGTCCCGGTCATGGAGATAATGCCACTCTGTTGGCATCATACCCCCTATTTGTGAAAGATCGGGACCCGTACGCTCTGTTCCTAGGAAATGTGGCGAATCATAATAATAGTCACCTTGTTCAGAAACTCTTCCGATTGCCCAGTCCTGAGGTCTTACAAATTGTGAATGGCAATAGAAACAGCCCATTTGTTTATATAGTTCCCTTCCTTGTGCCTCCTTTGTTGTATATGAATGCGCAAAGTCCGAAGGAGTCACAGTGTTTAAGTTAAGTGCTGGCATAGCAACGACCATCCAGGTCATGAGGAGAAAAAGGCTCATACCGCCCACTACTATGATAGGCATGCTCATAGCATGCTGAGATTTTTTCTGGATATTTGAATGCGGTCGGGAACTTTTTTCATGAGATATCTGGAATATCTCTTCTTCGACGTGAGGTTCCTTTGATCTTGCAAATGTCATCAGTGTATTGTATGAAAAAATATATCCGGCCACAACGACCATTCCACCGCCCATTGCTCTGGCCACATACCAGAACTGCAGAAGTTTCAAAACCGGAGCAACTGTGATATTCTGGTACCAGGCAGAATTGGCCACAAGTCCTGCTATTGTCATAGCACTGAAGAACATAATAAAGCCGATAAGAGCGAGCCACCAGCTGATACTCATTAGCCTGTCACTGTATATTTTTGTCCTAGTTATCTTTGGTATTAGCCAGTACATTATTCCTATTGCCAGAAATCCAAAACCTCCAAGTATTGCCAGATGGGAATGGCCGACCGGCCACTGGGAAAAGTGCAGGTAAGAATTAGTACTCCGAAGTCCCTGGAAACTTCCCTGTATTGAAGTAAGAACATAAAATATGAACCCGGTGACGACAAATCTGAAGGGAATATTTTGTGTGAAAATACCCCAGGAACCCCGCAGCGTTAGTCCGAGGTTGACCATGAATGTTATAACGGGCACTAACATTAAAATGCTCATAACCACTGCAATTGTCTTCACCCACTCGGGTATTGGTGTTTGCAGCAGATGATGGCCTCCTACGCCAGTATAGAAGAATGCAATGCTGAAGAAACTTATAACCGAAAGAAGATGGCTATACAAAGGTCTGTTTATCATGCGTGGCACTGCATAGTACCAGGTTGCTATTCCAAGGGTGGTAAACCAAAGTCCTAAAACATTATGGCCGTAGTACCAGTTGAATATCGAATCTGTTATTCCTTCCAAGGCTCCTGAAGGAGGTCTCCACATAACATTGCCTATAAAATAAACTATAGGAAACCAGATAAATGTGCCTGTGTAATACCAGGTTGACACATAGAGTTTTTTCTCAACCCTTCGGCCAAGAGTAGACAAGATATTGTAAAGGATGAGCAGCAATGTAATCATTATAAGGACATCGATAGACCAGGGAAGTTCTGCATACTCCCTACCCTGGGTATCACCTAAAAGGATCATTATTATTCCTGCAAGGAGGCCAAAGTTCCATAACACAGCGGAAAGTTTGGCCAGCCTGGCGCTATAGATGGGTGTATTGGCTAGTCGTGGGAGAGCCCAGAACATCCCGCCTATCAAAGCCGAGGAAACGAATCCGAAAAGCACACCGTTCACATGAGCAGGTCTTAGTCGTCCAAATGTCAGAAAAGCAGCATCACTTAAGAAATAAGGCTGGAAGAATTTGATTGCCAGTATGAACCCTAATGTGGCAAATATAGGAAACCATACCAATGATCCCAAGAACCAATATTTGACAGCATCATCGCCTTCAAGGAACTTATCACCAAGGTTCTCATCTCTAGTATTATTTACTTCAGTTTCATCTTGTATAGATAATTTGTCATTTTCCTGTACACTGTCATTTAATACCAACATATTGAACCCTCATTTATGTGGTGTATCAGATGGTTTATGGAAACCAAAATGGTACCCAGCCTTAAATTCCCCATTTATATTGGGAAATTAGTTCTATATAAACTCTCTGAATTGTATGCTTCTGTGCAGTCTTATTTTTATATAAATGACTTGCATAACTCACACTTTCCTTTTCCGTGTGATAACAGTATTAAAATATATGGATAACATCACTATACTGATTTTTCCAGTCAATGCCAATATTCCCCTGTAATTGTACCAGAAATTATACATGGAACGACTGTCAATGTAACTGAACCATCAGCCGATCAAAGCACGGACGTCCAGTTCTCAATGAAGCTCATAAACAATCGACTATGAGCCATCAATAGAAGAACCAGCAAGTTCAACAATAAATGAAAAGCAGTCTCAGTATTTGAAGCCATTACTACGGTTGCCGGAATGTTAGCAGTTGTGTACCTGAGGAGAAGGGTCTGGCCATAAAATTAGTGAAATGAAACTAAGCAGGCAAATATCAAAGAAGCAATGCATAAATATAGTAACTATTTTAGGCAACTTACAAAGCCAGATCGGTTTTTTTATTTAAAATGATTATTTGAATTCTGAAGATAAGCTGCCAATGGAAATCCTAGTAATGTTGGCAACCAGAATGAGATCATCCTATAGACAAGTACAACCAGAACTATAATAGATGACTGAACACCAAGTCCACCATAAATTGCGGCCATTGTGCCTTCCACTATCCCAACGCCGCCGGGAATAAAAAAGGCCATTTTACCAAAAAGTAAGGGAAGACCATATCCAGTAAGTAGTACCCCAAGACTCACACTATTGCCGGCTGCTGTAAAAAGGAAATACAGAGTCATCATATCAAAACCTGTATTCATAATCGCACCGGCTGCCGGACCACGCCAGCCACCACTACGTAACACATTCATAGAATCAAACATTTTTGAGACATCCTCTTCAGTTGTACGTGGTGTGTAAGGCTTATGACTCAGACGTGCCAGGCAACTTGCAAATCCAATCAAAATTGAAGTGAACTGTTGACGATGATTATACCCATAAATAACAAAACCTGCACATAATCCTATAATTGAGAGTATGATAATAAAGATCATCGATTGCGAGATAGAAAGCTGATTCACTAAAAGCAAGTGGATCATGCCGAAGATAGATAAAAAAAGCAATAAAACATTGTTGTAAAATGAAGGTAGCGTTCCTGCCAGCGCTGCTCCTTCTTCGTTAATACCCATTTTTCTCATCCATTTATATGTGGATGCTGCATTGCCAACCATCCCTCCGGCGATAACGCCAATGCTGGAAGCTGCAAGACTAATAATTATGCCCCATGTTACCGATAAACGTTGGTTTGCGATAGCAACTGTTGCTTTCAAAAGATAACCACTGCCAATATAACTCACTATCTGCGACCCTACAGCAAAGAGTACAGCCCACAATACCATTGTACGGATAACTTGCATGGAATTTTCCAGGGTCGTAAACTGTGGTAGTATAATATGCACTGCCAACCCAAGTAATAAAAGCTGTAATAGAGAGCGATTTGTGAATCTCAATTTTGGAGTTGAATAACTGGCTGAATTATTTTTAGGATTATTCATTAAAAGAACCCTCTTCAACCATTGCATTCATAAATATGATATAGACACATAATCACTAACATCGGCACTTATATGAATACAAGTTTAATAAAGACTTCTGATGATTAAGTGGAGTTAGAAAAGCCTTTAGCTGTGAAAAGGAAGTCTTTGAGCTGGTTTTAAACTCACTTTGCATAATTGAACCAAATGGTCCTATTTTAATGCTTGATACATTGGTTTTATCGCAGCTAGCACAAAAATGATAGCATACCAATACCAATCTAAACTAAGCAATGGCTCCCATAATTTCGCTACCATCAAAGCAAAGGTTGCAGCACTGATTTTTATTAGCGCCATATCTACCCACGTAGTTTTTTTCAATATTGAATTTGCCCAACTGTTAAAACTCATTTTTTCGCCTCACTAAAATTAACATTTAATCGAATCTTATATTAATCTGATGTCTACAATCTTGTACGGGAATTTATAATTTATTAAGTGGTATCAAAACAAAAAGTCTGATTGCAGTGGGAGTATCATTGCAAATCTCTACTTTAGAAAGAGGCGTAGAATTCCAAAAAGTATGAAAATTGAATAGTATATAGAGAACTAGCAAACAGACATCGTTCCAAGCAACGCGGTATACCAGCGCAACTTTTACTCCATCGATACACGTCCGAAACTCAAAAATCTAAAAACTCACATCTCTTTGAGTCTCTTAATTCTCTCATCAATGGGTGGATGAGTGGAAAATAGAGAATTTGCATTCTTTGAAAGGAATGGGTTGGTAAAATAAAGGTGAGAAACAGCCCCATTCACCTTTGTATTAACATTATGGCCCTTAATCTTCTCTAATGCAGACGCAAGCCCCATAGGATTACGTGTAAGGTACGCCCCGCTTGAATCAGCAAGATATTCCCTCTGTCGTGAAACTGCAAGCTGAATCAACTGTGTGAAAATCGGTGCAAGTATAGCAAGTACAATGCCAATCACTAAAAAGATGACATTTCCACCTCTTCTGTCTCTGTTTCCTCCAGAAAACCACAAGCTTCTGAGGAAAATCTGTGAAGCAATTACAATAATACCGACAAGCACAGCAATCATCGAAGCGAGCCTGATATCATAATTATTGATATGCGACATCTCATGTGCAATCACGCCCTCAAGCTCTTCTCTGTTCATGGTCTTAAGAAGTGCAGAGGTCACGGCAAGAACAGCATGCTCAGGGTCTCTCCCCGTCGCAAAAGCATTTAGGTTTACTTCATCAGCAATAACCACAAAACGTGGTGCAGGAATTCCTGCCGCAATCGCAAGTCCTTCAACTACATTAGAAAGATGAGCATTTTCAAGTTGTGTTGGCTCACGAGTTTTTGTCACAGCAAGTACAATCTTATCTGAATACCAGTAAGAAGCAATCGTGCCAAGAGTGGAAAGAATCACAGCGATAATCAGAAAGACAAAAACAAGTGAAGGGTCATAAATCTGCGCGAATACATAGCTCAAACCCACAAGGGCAATGCTCACAATCCCTATGAGGAGAAACGAATTTCTCTTATTAGCAGCTATCTGTTCTTCCATAGTTCGCAAAGATATCACACCCAAAAATAAAGAGAAGGAAAAAGCTTGATATTAGAACTGAACCTTGACAGGCTCTCTTTCCTTAGCCTCAATCTCAAGATAAGTCTTTGTCTTCTTACCAAGTATTCCAGCAAAAATCGAGCCTGGTAGAGTAGTCACAAGATTATTGAAAACAAGCACACTGTCATTATAGTGCTGCCTCGCATAAGCAACCTTGTTCTCAATTCCAGAAAGTTCTTCCTGAAGCATAAGGAAATTCTGGTTTGCCTTAAGTTCTGGATAATTCTCAGCTATTGCAAAAAGTGACTTAAGAGTCCCAGCAAGCATATTTCCAGCTTGATCCTTTTCATCAATTGTCTTTGCGCCCATCATCCTTGCTCTTGCATCAGATACAGCCTCAAAAATTGATTTTTCATGTGCCGCATAACCCTTTACAGTTTCTACAAGGTTTGGCACAAGGTCAGTCCTCTTCTTCAGCTGAACATCAATCTGCGCCCATGAATTATCAATAGTGTTGGAAAGCACATTAAGTCTGTTGAAATAATACACAAAGACTATCACAAGTAAAAGCAGAACGCCTAAAGCAATATACTGAATTATATTACCCCCTCCGAGTATGAATACTATCTACTTATACACTATCTACTACATCCCACTTTCGACAGATAACCGCTCGGCAATTATTTCACAGATTACATCTTTGGTTTCTTATATGACCAAAAATTGTACAAATTTACGACGTATTCCAAAGCAAAGGTTAGCGGGCTCGATGTGACCGATGAGAACATCCAGAGCTGGCTATAAAATAATGTATTCCAGCTCGACATTGATAGGGACAGGTCGGAAGGCAGCTTGCTAATGCCAGCTTTTTTAATATCCTGAGCTGAAAGATATTATGCCTTGGAAATGCAACTAATATCTTTAGAAGCTCGATAACCAAGCCTGTCCACCGCAAAAAGCTGGAACAGAATAAAACCCTTTTTAAACTCAATTCCAAACTGGATCTAACTATTGTAGCAACTAAGAACGAGGAAGATCCTATTTTAGATCAGAATCATGAGAAGCGTGAACCATTGGGCTCCAAGGAATAGAGGATTGAATATAGGTACAGTCTGGAACAAAAATCGATCAATGATCACCTTAGAAATTTGCGTACAATCTCCGTATCTTTTAACAATTTAAAACTCACAAATCCTCCTACTATAATATTAGTATAAAAAGTAAAAGCTCTCCATGCTGTCACTGCAATTCCGAGAATACTTACCGGCATAAAGACTGAAAAGAGAGAAATTGCGGCAAATTCGGCCACTCCACTTGAACCTGGGGTCAAAGGTACGACTATGATAATAAGGAGCAGTACCTGTGCTGCGAAACAGATTAGTACGGAAGGTTGTTGATTGAGACCCAGAAGGACTACTGGGAGAGAGGAAAATTCGATAATCCAGTATATAAAAGTATATACAATTCCATAGAACAAACCTGAATGCCCTTCAGTGAAAAAGAGAAATATGCTTTTATGAAACTCATCAATTTCCCTGTCAATTGACTTAGATACCTTTTCCAGTTTGTCTGCTATTTTTCTGCCATTAAGATGCTTAATCAACCATCCCACTTGATAATGTATAGCAAGTTTAACATAACGAGGTTTCAGTAATGCATAAATTACGAGTACAAGATTAACTACTGAAATAAGTTCTCCTAATACTATAACCACATCCAGACGGGGATTTGACAGTATACCACGGAATAGATATAAAGAAAAGGGAACAGCTAAAAAGATCGAGCCTGTATCAAAACTATAAATACTATTTCTCTGAATGTTATTGTGGGGATATGAATGGAATTCAGAGAACTCTCTGATGATCAATGGAAGTTTATAAAGCCACACTTGCCACCACAACCAATTACCGGAAGAAAGAGAGCTGATGACCGTAAGGTCATCAATGGTATTCTCTTTGTTCTGATAACAGGTTGCAGATGGGGAGATATGCCAGCTATTTATGGTTCCCAGGCAACTGCCTGGAGAAGGCTGAAAAGGTGGTCAGAGGAAGGTATATGGAACGAGATAATGGAATCCCTTCGGGATTCCGCTTACCAGAAAGGTAAGTTCTCATTGGATACAGTGTGTATCGATAGCAGTTTCATTGAAACTAAAAAAGGGGAGATGACTCCTCGTACAACGGTCACAAGAAAAGAAAAGGCATAAAGATCCATGCATGTGTAAGTTGTGAAGGTTTTCCACTTACAATCCAAATATCTTCTGGAAAAGAGCACGATAGACAGCACTTCATTGAAGTTATGGAGGATATTAAGGTTAAGACCGATGGAAGACCAAGGACAAGACCTCTTGAAGTTCTGGCAGACGCTGCGTACGACGATACAGAAATCAGGCAGTACTTAAGGTCCAGAGCTATCAAAAGCAACATACCGATCAATACAAGGAACAGTAAAAGAAAGAAAAGAGGAAGACCTACTCGATTTGATGAAGAAACATATTATTACAGAGGAACTATAGAACGATTCTTTGCATGGTTGAAGATGGGATTTAGAAAATTAGCAAGTAGATATGAACGTCTTAATGTGGTTTTCAAAGGATTGTTAGATATTGCATGTTTCCTGTTGTGTTGGAAAAAGGTGTGAGTGAAGTTTTGAAATAGGCTCATCAATATAGCATCAAGTACTCGTTCGCCTAGAATAACTGCAGTAGCCTTCCCAACTGGCATCTGATCCTGCATAAGGAAGTGGATCCTTAAAGGTTCCCCGCCTATGGAAGAAGGAGTAAGGGCTGCAACAAAGGTGCCTGAGACCACAATTTCAAAAGATCTCAGAAGGCCGATTTTATGTCCAAGTGCACCTGTCATTGATTTTATGCGCAAACCCCAGATTATGAAGGAAAAAATGTGAATAACAAGTGCTGCTAATATGTAGCCAGGCCTAATATCTTTTATAACCGCAGTTGTTGTAGTATCCAGAGTGAAAACAAGGATAAGGACTATCGAAAGTATGCTAATCAAAATAGAACTTATGACCCATTTATTGTATTTTTTCATGAAATTACAATCCAATTACTAACCTGACTCTGCAGTTAGATATAAATAATTGTTCTTTTGGCTCTGTAGAAAACCTATTGAAATTAACATCTAAAGCCAGAAGTAGCTATTTTTAAACTATATCTAGGGAGACATTTAAGAAAAATCTTAATTCTATTTGTTCCTTGAAAATCGAGGATTTCTGCAGAACCCAATATTTAGAAACATAGTGCAGATTGTATATGCCGAATATTGTCACGATGGTTTCTGGTCGTGTTATGAAAAACACTTTAAATCATGGGATATAAACAGGACGCTGCTATATTCTGTTCATGCGGCGGAATCTAAAGAGGATGAATTAATGTCAATCGTAGTTGTCTCAGATGTGCATTTGGGCATGAAGGGATCAAAAGAAAAGGAATTTACAGAATTCATAGAATACTTGACGGACAGGAAGATCGAACACCTTGTACTTCTGGGTGACATACTAGAGACATGGAGAGGAGATTTCACTAAAGTTGTAATGGAATTTTCGGTGACTCTGGTCACTTTGAACAGGATGCTGGAGAATACACAGATTCATTATATTGCAGGAAACCATGATTTCTACCTTTTTCGCCTTAATGGACTTTTAAATAATAACTTATTTCCCTTCAAAGTGGAAAAACATGTGGTGATCAGGAGCAAGGAACAGGAGTTCTTTTTCTTCCACGGATACCAGTTAGAAGTGCTGTGTAACCCTTTTTATAGATCTATGAAAACATACGAGGCATTCTGTGAGCACATGTGCCTTGCCGGAGATAACACGGGTAATGCTGCCGAAAAACTATGGGAACTGCTCCTGTCCAAACGCTCGTTCTGGGATAGCCTGAAGAGGTTCCCAAGTGAACCTAAGTCCGCACTCATGTCCATGAGACAGCCACCTGAAATAAGGATCAAGAACTACCAGAAATATAAAATCTTTAGACCGATCAGAGAACTTGCCGGCGCAGATACAAGACATTTCTTGTTACCCATACATCCTGAACAGTACCTGATATACGGACATACCCATGAGGCATACGTGGATGACGAAAAAAAGGTTGCAAATACAGGTAGCTGGGGTTTTGGAGAAGAAAAGAAATGCGAGTATATCGAGATAGTTGATGATAAGGTAAGTCTTAAAGAGTTCAATTAAGGGTTATGCAGAAAACCTATTGAAATCAATAGCTATAGTCTAAATTCGACAAAAATAATCAACATCCAGTATCACATTTAGAAATTTTATAGATACTCCTAATTGTTTGGATTTGAAGGATTTCTACAGAGCCTAAATATCGGAGGGTTAATAATGAAAAGAGACGTAATTGTTTTCATACTTCTAATCTGTGCATTTCTGGCCATAGGGTGTACTGGACAGCAGCCTACGGCTCAGGCTAACGAGACACCTGCAACTCCAGCTAATTCAACGACTGACGGTAAGGTCATTGAAGTATCCATTCAGAATTTTGCTTTTGAACCAAATTCTGTTAAGCTCTCTATAGGAGATACAGTAAAGTGGCCACATCTCGATTCAGTACCACATACTATTAAAGGTGCAGATTTCATATCCCAGTCACTCAACAAGGATGATTCGTTCAGTTATACCTTTACCAAAACTGGAACATATGATTATGAATGCTCAATTCATCCTTCAATGAAAGGAGTTGTCATCGTAGAATAATTATTTAGACATAGTAACAAGATGAGAAGAAGTAGTCTGATATTGTCATGGCTCTGATGGAGCTTGTTTAGAAATAACTAGAGATTGCAAAGAAATAGAGGAAAAGAGTTTGAGATATTTCCTATCTTTTTTGATGGTAATGTCTCTAATGCGGATAATACAAAGCTTCAATTCAATCTACTTTCGGAACTAGTAATACGCAAGCGTATAAATTTTAGAACAGTTTTTTTCTCAACATAACCACAGCTAATACAACCGAGACCCATGTCGAGATCATGAATATTATCAAAAAAGCGTGGGGATTATTTTCGAAGGGAACGTCTACATTCATACCAAAAAAACTCGCGACCATCGTTGGAATTGATATAATTATTGTAACAGATGTTAGAAACTTCATAACTATATTTAGATTATTAGATATTACTGATGCATAAGCATCCATTGTTCCGGTTAAGATGTTACTATAAATATTAGCCATTTCGATAGCCTGCTTATTTTCGATAATAACATCTTCAAGTAATTCGATATCATCCG
The DNA here is from genome assembly GCF_963678545.1 of uncultured Methanomethylovorans sp. Lineage (NCBI taxonomy): Archaea > Methanobacteriati > Methanobacteriota > Methanomicrobia > Methanosarcinales > Methanosarcinaceae > Methanomethylovorans > uncultured Methanomethylovorans sp. Next base: position 521,185 of record NZ_OY782870.1, on the reverse strand, counting down.
GGTACATTTTGATAAGATTTGCTTTATGAATCTTCTCAAGGACTATCTCATTACCTTTTAATGATGTAGAGAAATAAACAAGACTTTTTTCAAGCTCTAACAGTTGGATCAATTCCTCATTTTTTAGAGATTTATGCAGCTTGCTCTCGATAACATCACTTGTTTTATCAATGGTTCTTAGATATTGGAGGTAATCTCTGGAACTTCGATATAGTATTTGTAGTAAGAATCGTGTTTTTTTGAAAGGTTGAAACGATTTGACTTTATTCTCTAGAAATCTTGTTATGACGGAGTTTTCTCTAAGAGACACAGTGACAACATTCTCATTATTGATTATAACTCCAAGTGGGATTGTATAATATATTCCTTTTTTTGATGTGTCTTTGCTTGCAACAGGAATAGATATCAATACAATGGTACACTCTTCATCCACTTCAATTCTGGCACGCTCCTCTTCATCCAAAGCAGCTTTGAGATGTTCGACTGGGATTTTCAAACTTTCAGATATAGTGAGAATTTCTTCTTCAGTGGGATTCACAAGATTTATCCATGCTCCCTTCTCAATCTTATCGAGGCTAACAATCTCGTTTTCCATTGATTTGTAAATATTAAGCATAAAAGCCTCCTTATATCAGAATAAATGAAATTCACTCTCATCTGAACCAAAATCGGGTAATATTACTCATATACTATATTAATATGCATTCTTGCATATATTCCTTTCTTCAAAGGATAGAATACTTGCAGATTTGAGTGGATTTCTATAAGCTCAAGCAGCAGTTCCAGTTCGTCCCTGAAAATCGAGGTTTTCTACAGAGCCAGGATTTGAATGGGTTTTAAATAATTCTCTGATGAACAATGGAAATTAATCAAAACATTCCTGCCTCCACAACCAATAACCGGGAGAAAGAGAGTTGATGACCGTAAGATCATCAACGGTATTCTCTATGTTCTGATAACAGGTTGCAGATGGCGAGATCTGCCACCTCCTTATGATTCTGGAGTTACAGCTTGGCGAAGATTGAAAAGGTGGTCAGAAGCAGGGATATGGGACAAGATAATAGAATCCCTACGGCAAAAATTAGATCTCACTGGAAATTAGCTACCAAAACTCCTACTCAATTAGGAGTTTCTATAGTTCTCTCAACATTGTATTATATCAGTTGGGGACATAACCTTTTGTTAATCTTATAATATTCTTCAAGTATGAACAATCACAATCTACCATTCTGGAGTTTTCAGACTTCAGAGATGCTTCAAAAACTTGAATCAACACAAAAAGGCTTGAACAGTGATCAAGCTCAGCAGCGCCTATCGATTTATGGTGCCAACCTATTGAAGCCTTCAAAAAGGTCTGACTCATTAACGATCCTGCTTGGTCAATTCAGGAGTCCTATTATACTTATTCTTCTCTTTGCAGCTGGATTGTCGTTCTTCCTTCATGATCCAGCAGATGCTCTAATCATTTTTATTATTGTATTGATTAGCGGTCTTTTGGGCTTCTGGCAGGAAAAAGGTGCAGCAAACGTTTTTGAGAAATTGGTTGCTACAGTACAAATAAAATCTACTGTTTTTCGTGATGGGAAAGAAACTGAGGTTCCAATAGATAGTATAGTACCTGGCGATATTGTGGTCCTAAATGCTGGAGATATAATACCTGCTGACTGTCTTATACTGGAATCGAGAGATCTGTTTGTCAATGAAGCGACCCTTACAGGTGAAACTTTTCCAGTGGAAAAAGAGGCAAAGGTATTGGAAGCAGGAACTCCTCTTGGTCAACGTGTGAATTCACTATGGATGGGAACAAATGTAGTCAGTGGAAGTGCAAATGTGCTGGTTGTGCGCACTGGCAAGGAAACAGAGTTCGGCGAGATTTCAGAAAGACTGAAATTAAGGCCGGATGAAACTGAATTTGAAAAAGGTGTTATGAGATTTGGCTATTTCCTTATGGAAGTTACTCTTCTAATGGTTATAGCTATCTTTGCTATTAATGTTTATCTGGCACGTCCTATTCTGGATTCCTTTTTATTTTCACTAGCTCTTGCTGTGGGGCTGACTCCGCAATTATTACCGGCTATCATCAGCGTTAATCTTTCTCATGGAGCTAAGCGCATGGCCCATAGGAAGGTCATAGTCAAAAGACTTTCCTCCATTGAAAATTTGGGTAGTATGAACTTGCTATGTTGCGATAAGACTGGAACATTGACCTCAGGGATACTAAAAGTACACTCAGCTTGTGATATAGATGGCTATGAAAGTGACAAAGTTCTCTTATATGCTTATCTCAATGCTTATTATCAAACAGGTTTCGATAATCCTATTGATCAAGCCATCGTTGCTGCACGTCAGTTTGACCTTGTTGATTATCAGAAGCTTGATGAAGTGCCATATGATTTTATCCGTAAGCGTTTGAGTGTGCTATTCACAAAAGATGGTGCACATCATATGGTTACCAAAGGTGCATTTGAAAACATACTTGAAGCCTGTTCTTCGGCTGAAGTTGCTGATGGTAGCATCGTGGAAATATCTGAGGTCCGTAGTGAACTTCAACAAAAGTTTGAAGAATTTAGCAATAAGGGTTTGCGAACACTGGGTCTTGCTTATAGGAATTTGGATTCAGAGTCAGTTATTAGTAAAGACAGTGAAACTGAAATGACATTTTTGGGATTCATATTCCTTTTTGATCCACCAAAATCTAACATCACTGAAACTATTAAGAGCATGGAACAGCTTGGAGTTGAATTGAAGTTGATTACGGGGGACAATAAGCTGGTAGCAGGTAATGTCGGCCAGCAAATTGGATTATCAAGCTCTAAGATTGTTACTGGCGCTGAACTTCGGCAAATGAGCGATGAAGCCCTCCTTGAACAGGCCAATAATGTAAATATTTTTGCGGAGATAGAGCCTAATCAGAAAGAGCGTATAATTCTTGCTCTAAGGAAAAACGAAAATGTAGTGGGGTATATTGGTGATGGTATTAATGATGCCTCGGCACTCCATGCTGCAGATGTTGGAATATCCGTGGATAGTGCCGTTGATGTTGCGAAAGAAGCAGCCGATATTGTTCTTCTAGAAAAGGACCTTGGAGTCCTCGTTGAAGGTGTGAACGAAGGAAGGATGACTTTTGCCAACACTCAGAAATATGTCTTCATGGCCACAAGTGCAAATTTCGGGAATATGTTTAGCATGGCGGGTATATCCGTTTTTCTTCCTTTTTTACCTTTATTGCCAAAGCAGATCCTTCTCATCAATCTGTTAACCGATCTTCCTGAAATGACCATTGCTACTGATAGTGTAGATATTGAAATGGTAAAATTTCCACGGCGCTGGAACGTTGCTTTCATTCGTAAGTTCATGTTAACATTTGGTTTTGTAAGTTCGGTATTCGATTATCTTACTTTTGGCGTACTTATTTTGTTATTGCCGGGAATGACAGATCAGTTCAGAACAGGCTGGTTTTTAGAGTCAGTTGTTTCTGCCTCATTGATCGTGCTTGTTATTAGAAGTCGTAAGCCTTTCTTCAAAAGCAAACCAGGGAAATATCTGTCTATTGCCACACTTCTAACGATTGTAACTGCGTTGCTGTTCCCCATTACTCCCTTAGCGGGACTCTTTGGTTTTGAGCCACTATCTTTTTCCACTATATTTATTCTTGGAATTATTGTGTTCTTGTATATCATAACAGCAGAAATGATAAAGAGATTCTTTTATAGCAGGGTAAAATAAGAGGCAGAAACGTGAAAACAAAGTGTCAAATATTATCTTTTACTCGCTCTGTAGGTATCCTAAATATTCAGTTCAGACAACTGACCTTAACTTATGTATTTTTTTTATCGAGTACGAATATCCCTTTCTAAAAGGGAATTGAATGATCTACCTTGCTGCTATCATCAGGCTGCAAAAAATAGATATCCTATTTGGTAAAGACTAGATATCAAAAACGTTTCTCAGGGTCATTCATATAAAGAAACACGTTTAAGATGGTTCTAGTTCATTCTTATGAAAGCAATATCATGAAAAGGGGATCACACTAATGGGTAGAACAAACGTAAAAGTTCGTCTTCTGGAACACACGCCTAATCCGGAGAATGTCGTAGCCATGGCGGCTAAACTCTGCTACTCAAATGCAAATATAGGAGAACTGCTCGAAAAAATAGAATCAAACGATCAGTCCAATTTCATCAATGGTCTGGTTGCCATGGGACACATGTCTCCTATTGAGCATATCAGTTTCACTTTTGGCATTGAAGGTGTGTCAAGGGCATTCCTTGCCCAGATAACAAGGCACAGGATAGCTAGTTTTTCAGTCAAGAGCCAGCGATATACAAAGGCTATCGGAGACGGCACAGGAACATTCGCCTATATCCTTCCACCGCAAATTGAAGCATTAGGCGAGGATGCTGTTAAAAAATACGACAATCAGATGCGTACCATGCAGGTATGGTATAATGAATGGGTCGAAGCCCTTGGAAATAAAGGCGAATCGTCTAATGAGGACGCTCGTTTTGTTCTGCCAAATGCAGCCGAAACAAAGATGATTGTTACATTCAACGCCCGTGAATTATTACACGTATTTTCATATCGTCTCTGCAACCGTGCACAGTGGGAATTCAGAACAGTTGCCGACGCTATGCTCGAAGAAGTTCGAAAAGTAGCCCCCATTATATTTTCCTATGCCGGACCACATTGCGTTCACAGCGTATGTCTGGAAGGCAAAAAAAGCTGTGGTAAACAGGCTGAAATAAAAGCCAAATATGGAAAGAAAGAATAGATCAGAATATGTAGAACTCATAAACAGTTCTACATCTCTGCCTTCCAATTATGATTCTTTGTACAGTCAATATACACTTAGGATACACAAAGCCGGATTTTGTTATTTAAAAATCGCTATCATCTATCTTTTTATTATTCTTATTTTGTAATGTGATATTTATCTAACTATTGTTTGCAAAAACTTAAATCCCCAACAACGCCAACCCAAGGAAGCTAGTGCCAACCTGAAGAGAAAGCATACCAATAATCAGTGATACAACTAAAACAAAGAGTGTGTCTCCAAATGCCATTTCTTTATCAAATCTTAACTAGGCATGCGCAAAACATACCCAACGATGCTAAATAAACATGCAATAATCATCAATAAACAGACAATACCCACTAAAGTTAAAAATACACCAACAATAAAAATAAAATATACTCCTAATACATCAGAAATACCAAATAATGAATCTGCCACACGTTCAAACATGCTTAATACCTATATACAGTCTAAATTATAAGATGCTTGGTTGAAGACCTGGTAAAAAGTATGTGGTCTATAGTAACCACTAATCACAATTCAATACGTTTTTTACAAGGTAATCAGTCAAGTGTACAAGCAAAGCAATCTCTATTAATACGCTTTCGATCTCTGAAAAATCCCAAAATTGCAACAGGATTAAAAATATCAATGCAGTTAATAACAATGTTATTTTTTTCATTGACATTCTAGAGTGTATGTTTGATGTATATAAGATTTATGGAAGATATCTAAACATTGCGATATTTACATTTTAACAGACATTGTTAAACCACTGATACCAAAGAATCATATAAAATATGTACTCGCAACAATTTACATTAATTTCGTGTCAACAAAAAAATTTAATAAACTAATTCTCTTGCAAAAACAAGTTTGGGATAGTACGCTATTGTAGTATAATCTGTCTATATAGCGCTCTGCTCTGCACTCTCATAAGCACATTTTGTGAGAGCATTAACTGCCACATTGAAGGTATTAATCATATCCTCAACAAAGTTTCCTTCAATTTACTTGTGGATCAATGACCGAGCTTTTGAAACGATTCCCTTAGCAGAAACTATGATCTTTTTTGGAGACTTTGCCTTTGGAGATTTAACCTGTACATTTTTAGTTGCTTTTCTTTCCAGATACCATGTGAAGATCTCCGAATAAACGATCATGCCAATGAGCGTGGACCAGACGAACAATAGGATATGGTAGTTGTTTATAGGCACATTCCCTTCTGCAAGCACTACATGCCTGAAAGCAAGGAAAGACAATGCAGTATCCGGCATTATGAAAACGCCCATGATCGGAACCAGTAAAAGAGCAAGTATCGCAACTACCGAAGATACATATACCATGAGCAGGATTGCCAGCAGCATTAGCAGGGCGAATATTACCAGCGAGAAAGCGGAGTACATAATGTCCATGTGTCCTCATAGCATATTTTGATTAGAATATCTATATCCTATTATTAAGAGATTATTTATATACTTTTCTTATTAAAAAAAATACTGCTACAGGTATCATCGATACAATACAGAACAATCCCACAAAAGAAGAAGCAAGAAAACCTGCAGCTTGTATGTTTGTAAGTTCACTGGCCTGCGTTTCTTGTACTGTAGAAGTAATGCTAGAAGCTTTAGCTTTATCAGTTCCTCTATCAATAGCTTCCCTATCAATGTACATCTCTACTTGCTGCGAGTAAACGTTTACTTCTTTCATCTGTTTATCAGTATAATCAACCTCAAATTCAGGCAGTGTATATTCCCCGGCTTCTGAAAATACAATCTCATAGCTTTGCTGGGCTATCTCTCCGGGTGCAAGTTTACCCGACCACTCCGGGCTACCACTAATAATATCAGCTTTGGCGTGTACATTATCATGTGCACTGATCTGAACTTCTTGGTCACCTTTGTTTGAGATCTGCAAAGTTACAGCAACAGTCTCCCCTTCCATAGCATATTCGCTACTCACTGATTTCTCTGCCACTACGTAGGAACCGTTTACCAATACCTCTGGGTCTGTTGATGTTACCTCATACATATTCCCATTATCTTCCCAGGTAGCAACAGCATTGCCTAAAGTAAAATTACCAGGAGTTGTTGGGTTTGCAGTGTACGTTATCTCATTTGTAGTATGAGGGTCTATCTGCATCTCCCACTCAAGATTTTGTGTACCTTCCAATTCAAAAGACTCTGGTACACTATCACTTACTGTTAATTCAACAGGTATGTCATTAGTGTTCTTCACTTTAAGACTAACCTTCAATTGTTCATTCGTTGAAGCAACAGTTTCTCCAGATGTACTTTTATTTCCACTGATTGCCTTAGTTATGGATATGTAAGGCCCTACAAACAACTCATGAGTATCAGTTGCATAGTATGCATCTCCTGAGTAATCACTACCTGACACCTCTGTAGTGATTGATATATTTCTCCCTGCTGCTGCTGCAGGTACATCAAGACCCAAATTTAACGCCATTGTTTGCAGCGGTGTCAGAGTATCCAATGACAATGTTTGTTCACTGAATACACCTTCAGTAGCTTTGTTCTCTATTTTTACTTCTCTTAGAGACAAAGTACCATTGTTGTTTAGCCTGATAACGCAGAAGACAGGTTCATCAGCTGAAAATGTATCATTTGAAGGGGATAAAGCAATATTTACGTCTGGCTTTCCAGGTCTGTATGTCTCAATGAATGCCTGTGATTTGGCTGTATTTATGTAAGTCAGCCTGACCATGAATTCATTGTCATATTTTTGATAATCTCTTAAAGCAAAAGAATTCTCATACTTCCCGGATGGAGACGTAACTGAAATATTAACTTCTTTGCTTGAGACATTTGTTAATGATATTGCATAGGCTCCGTCCTGGACCACATCCCCTTTTGAAAGAGATATTTTAGATGTTGACAATACCCATACCTTTTCATATTCATGCCCATAAACATCTAGAGATATCTTTCGAGATGCCATCCCAGTTATTTTTATCTTAAGATTATTGTCATATATTTTCTGGCTGTTGGGGCCTGCATCTACATAATACTCTTTTTTGAAGTCATTGTTCTTGTATAAGAGAATCACAGCAGATGGCTCTGTAGCTTCCTGGTCGAAGCTATACACTTTAAGGGTATATCTTTCAATGTTAGCCTTCTCACCAAGGCCAAGTTCAAGACTTCCTTTATAAACCCAAATATCCTCCTGCTGAAAATCATATGCACTGCTAGGATGGATGAAAACCAGCAATATTATCATTAAGAATGTAATAACAATATGTGCCGTCCTTTTCATATCAGACCTTCATATGTTGTTTTTGTACTACCTTGGTTAGCGGCCACAGTAGCAGGACAGCAAGGCACATGTATCCTGCAGTCCATGTAAAAGCTTCCAGACCTCTTATGCTGTCAAGTGAAAGTCTTGAAACAAGATTAAGAGGCGAATTAGTGTACAGGTATGATGACATGAACAGCAGTATCAATATCAGTGAATAGAACAATTGGGCTGTTCCTCTTTCTCTGCACGATACAGCTATAATACTCCCTGAAGTAACCAATATCAGGGACACTATTGTCACTATAAGAAGTATCTCAATAAAATTATCGATATGTATCCCATTAAGGCTCAGCAGCAATATCCATGCAATAGACTGCACAGGTGCAATGGCAGTCGCTACCAGTGTTTTTCCTCCTACAATATCAAGGAATGATACCGGAGAAGCAAGCAGCAACTCCAGGGTCTTGCGTTCAAATTCCTCGGTTATCATATCAATTACAAGTCCCCCTGATATGAACGCAGGAGTGAACATAAGTAATGGCAGAAGCGCTACATAGATGAATTCCAGTTTACTGGAAGATGAACCTTTGTTCCCTCGGATAATCTGAACTTCAAGAGGTGTGTAGCCATCAAGTCGTGAAGTTCTCACACTTCTTACACTTTGCTCGAATTTCTCAAGTGGCTTTTTCAACTGCAGAGAAACAATAGTTGCTTTCAGTTCAGACCTTGGAAGATATATATCTAGGTTGATAAGATTATGGCCCTCAGCCGTTTCATTAGGTATGTTTATGATAGCATCTATCTTCCTGTCATAGAAATCATTATATGCATCTCCAAAATCTGCATACTGGACAGGTTCCAGATCGTTTATTTTCATTAACTTGAAAAGCTCTCCTTCGCTGTCTCCAATAACTCCTATCTTTGATTCTTTCATTTGCATGCCTTGCAGGGCCATGGGGTCATAGAAAGATGTAAGGCCTACAACAAGGAAGGCAGAAAAGGAAGCAATGAACAACTGGACAAGTACGGAAAGCATGAATGTCTTTTCAAGCAAAAGACCTCTGTATTCCCTTCTGGCAATGGACATTATCTTTTTCGGGTACACTTTTGTCTTATCCAAAAAGAATCCCCCTAAGCAGGTAAGTATTGTACATAGTATGTATCGCCGTTGCCACTAAAAGGAAAAATACATAATATCGATGACCGGTAAAGTGCATTCCCAAAGAAGTGACTGCAGTGGTTGTTACATGTAATAATAGAGGTATCAGGAGCAATGCGCCCATTGTCATTACTGATCCGAATGCTGACGATGCTATGGGTGCAAGAGTTATCACAGATACGAGTTTCTCTCCAAAGAAGAATCCACCACCTGCAAGTAATGCAAGCATTCCTGCAGTTTTCAGGTCCGCTGGTTTTAACCTTCTTTTCATGATGGTGTAGATTCCTATGGATTTTGCTATTTCTTCCACCAAGGCCGAGAGTATTATCATTGCAATAATTGAGTAAGGAAGAGGCAGGTTGAAGAGCATAACTATCAGCATTAGTTGGGCCATATATACGAAAGGAATCGATACAATGCTAAGAGCAAATACGGACCCCCATCGCGAGGACAGGAATATTTCTATACAATCCACAACTTTTTCGGGTATTGTCTTCTGGCTGAAAAGATCTTCTTCTCTGAAAATGGCTGTACCAAAACTATAGAGGCTCAATGCAACGAGATAAAAGGGCAGTGTGGAGAATACATACTTTCCAAAACTAATATCTCCTTTTTCTATCAGGTTCACTATAAGTGTCATTGGTGATATCGAGCTTACTGTGTGCACATTTGCGAACATTGCAGGGAAGAATATGTATCCGGAAACGATCACCGAAAAGAATACCATAGCAAATGTCAGTTCTTTGAAGCTGCGGGAAAATATGGCTGCTATGAAAGATAATGAAAAGAACAGAAGCAATACGGGAAGTATCACTGCTATCATTGCAAGGGCTGTCCCCAATTCATGGAGATCTGAAGGACTTTTTATGTAAAGAGATATTATAGATAGCAAGAGCGTGGCAACGAATATATACGGCATGGTTTTCCCAAGCACTATATCTCTGCTTCTGAGTGGTGCCACAAGCAGCAGCTCACATCTACGGTTCGTTCTCTCCTCCATTATGCTGGAAGAATAGAACTGAGATACAAAGTATATCGGAAATATAAACAGGAAGGAGTAGAGTATTGCTGTGAAAGGTATAGGTGGATTGAAATTTGAAGGTGTGGCAATGGTCTGCCTCTCAAAAAATGTCTTAGAGTTGGTATTTTCCAGATCTTCCAGTTCTTCAGGTGAAATAGTTGTTGAAGCTCTTTTACCCATGACTGAATTTCCGTAATGCTCTCCGAAACCATCGGTATTTCCATTCTCAGTATCAGAATACTGATCATCATTCTTTGTAACGCTTCCAAGCACCTGGAAACTTTCAGGCCTGTCAAGGTCATGAATCGTAACCCATACTGGGTGGCTATTATTGATGTCGTTGTATGATGAAAGGACAGTTTCTCTGTAATTAATGAACACTTTCTCTAAGGCATCAGCAGCTGCAATTGATTTTTTTGTTCCTGAAAGATATGCACGGTCCTCTGCAATTGTTATGTCTGCATCCTGGCTATCTGTAGGAAATACGTCAAATCTGTCATCGCTGGCTATGATACTGTTCAGTGCTGGTGAAGAGGAAGCAACACTGTATATTTTTTGGTCCAGGTTCATGCCTGTAAGAGATACTGCATATGATACAACTGCAAGCAGCAGTAATGTGAAAAGGATCGCAAGCACGGACCTGCGGCTGAACTTCATTCCAGATCTTAGAAATTCCCATTTAGCAACTGTATACCAGCCTGACATCAAAATATATAATGTATTTATTATATTAATACATATGGAGCGTATAGAATGTCCGAGTCCCATTGCAGGCATTAAATGCTAGTAGTAAATAATATCAAGTAATTATATATAATTTGAAGTATTATTTTCTTTCTGTACATGATAGAAGTGAACGGCTTGAGAAAGGAATACGGTGAATTTGTTGCCGTGGACCAGTTAAGTTTCAATGTGGAAAAAGGCGAAATATTCGGTATTGTAGGTCCTAATGGTGCAGGTAAGACAACTACTCTGAAAATGCTCAGTGGCCTGGTACATCCTACAGCAGGTAGCATACGGATAAATGGTATCGATATTTCTGTGGACCCTGTACGAGTAAAATCTACCCTTGGATTCTTGCCGGAAGAATCTCCTCTTTACGAAGGCATGTATGTGGAAGATTACCTGCTTTTTTTCGGGGAGCTTTACGATGTAGACAAGCACGTTGCCAGAAAAAGGATACATTCTCTGCTTACTGACCTTTCGCTTAATGCAGCAGGTAAGAGGATCGGTGATCTTTCTAAGGGCATGCGCCGTAAGGTTGCTATCGCACGGTCTCTTATCAATGATCCACAACTTTTAATTTATGATGAACCAGGTTCAGGGCTTGACCCTATGACTTCCCGGTTCATAACTGAATATATCAGAGCTCTAAAGAAAAGTGGAAAGACCATCATTTTCAGTGCTCATAACCTGTATCAAATGGAAAAGCTTTGTGACAGGATCTTAATAATCAAAGATGGCAGGCAAGTAACTCTTGGATCAGCTTCACAGATACGGAAAGAACATTCCAGGGTGCTTTACAGGCTGGAGTTCATGATCGAAGATATTGCTGATCTGTACGTTGAAGGAGTAAAACGTCTTGAAGATAGGTTCGTGCTAGTGACAGCAGATATATCTGTTGTAAATGATATTACAGGGCGTGTAGCCACAAATGGTGGCAGAATTATAGAAATGCGTACTATAGAACCTGCTCTAGAAGAGGTCTTCCTCGAACTCATGGGAGTAGATCTTAGCCGTAATGATGGCTAATATACCTGTAAGCTTCAAAAAGTAATTAAAAGGGATTAATTAAGTCCCTTTTCATTGAATAGAGCTGAATACTTTTTATCACTGGATTGTATATGAGTGACCAACCAGTTCTTGAGGAAATTTAGAAGATCATAGCTTAGTCCAGATTTCCCATTTTCATATCCTTGTTTGAACTCAAGCACCTGTTCAACGAATTTTTCGTGTGAGAGTTTATGTGCTTCATAATCTGGGTATCCAAACTGTTTCATATATTTTTCTTCAGTGGAAAAATGATCTTTTGTATAATCAGCCATTTTATTGATGATAGCAAGAGATACTTCTTTGCTCTTTGCCTGCATCATTGCATCATGGAGCTCGTTGATCATTCCAACCAGTTTCTTGTGCTGTTCATCAATCTCTTTTATATTTACACTATACTTGTCAGACCAGGTTATAAGCGACATTAAATCACCAAATATATTATATTTTTTTAAATATAAATATATTAGCTAAATCCAATCATGTGCGAAAACTAAAGCGGTATATTTATTAGTTGCTTATGCAATTATTGCAAGCGCAACAATATGAACTCAAATTCTATGGATCAACTAAGAACACAGGAATCAATTGGCAGGGATGTATCCCACCTTTTCAGATCTATTCGGAACTTCATGGGTCGACAACTGGAACCTTATGGTATAGGCGATGCACAATTTCCCTTTCTAATGCTGCTACTACATGAAGATGGTATTAGCCAGGAATATCTTGCAACAGCTCTAAAATGTGATAGGGCAACTAGTGCAAGGTCCACAGCCCGTCTAGAGGATGCCGGATACGTACGCAGGGTTGTAGATCCTGATGACAAAAGGGCATACAAGGTATTTCTAACAGAACAGGGGCATGATATGAGACAAATCGTATGGTCTGTTTCAAGTGATCTGAATGACATGCTGCTGGAAGGTTTCACTGATGAGGAAAAGCTGGCTTTCAGAAACATGATCAAGAAAGCCGGAATAAATATTTCAAAATGTAATCAAAATAGGAAGACCACAAATGAATGAAAATCCAGTTACAAGTGAGGACAACAAATCAGGTCATATGACCGCAGGTGTCAGAACACTAATGGGTGACCCCAAAAAGGCAATCCTCAAATTAGGTCTACCTATGATACTTGCTATGTCTGTGCAGACAGTGTACAATTTGGTGGACACTTTCTGGGTATCTGGATTAGGAGCAGACTCACTTGCAGCAATTGGCTTTGTTTTTCCTTTCTTCATGGTGATGATCGCTCTGTCAACTGGTCTTGGGGTAGGGGCAGGTTCTGCGATTTCTAGAAAACTTGGTGCAAGGGACAAAGCTGGAGCTGATTATGTTGCTGTACATAGTATGGTCATCATGCTAGTACTATCAGTACTTTTCACTGTACCAATGCTGATTTTTTCAAAACAGATATTTATGACAGTTGGTGCAGGTAAAACTACAGAGCTTGCCATGGATTATGGAAACATTATTTTTGCTGGTAGTTTTGTGCTATTTTTCACTAACGTTGCAGGTGCGATACTACGTAGTGAAGGTAATGCCAAAGGAGCGATGAATGCGATGATTTTGGGTGCAGTGCTCAATATAATCCTTGATCCAATTTTCATATATCCTCTGGGAATGGGTATGAAAGGAGCTGCATGGGCAACTGTACTCTCAATGGCTATAACTGCTGTTATCATGGCAAAGTGGTTATTTTTGGATAATACTACATATGTTTCTTTTAATTTCCGTGATTTTATTCCAAATTGGGATATAATCAAAGATATTTTCAGAGTTGGTTTGCCAGCAACCATGCAACAAGTGACTATGGCCATGACAATGTTGATCATGAACTTAGTCATTATTGCAGTTGATAATACGGATGGTGTTGCTGTTTATACTGTAGGGTGGCGTGTAGTGATGATAGCTATAGCCCCTCTTATAGGAATGGGAACTGCAGTGGTCACTGTCTCAGGTTTTGCATACGGCGAACATTCCTATGAAAAATTATTGGATATTAACTCTTATTCTATAAAAGTGGGAACAGCTATTGAGGTGGTCATTGCAGTTCTTACTTTTGTTTTTGCACCCCAAATTGCATTAGCTTTTACACAAGCGGAATCCGCAGCACACATAATGAGTGACATCACTACATTTTTAAAAATTGTTTGTATATTCTACCCCACAACAGCTATGGGTTTGCTCTCTTCATCTTTATTCCAAGGAGTAGGCAAGGGAATAAATTCGCTGATAACTACCATAATACGTTCCCTTATATTCACTCCTCTGTTTGCTTTTGTGTTTGCTTTCTATCTTAAAATGGGTCTTACAGGCGTTTGGTGGGGCCTGCTATTTGGTAACGTGTTGGGCGGCCTCATTACTTATGCATGGGTATATTTTTACGTCCGCAGCCTGCAAAAAGGTAGCCAAAAGGGAGTCCAGGTTAGCAGATAAGCTAACTTTGCACTCATAATTTAATCAAGTAAATGAACTCTACTGAATATCAGTATGCAAGGGACATATACCGATAATATTATTCATATAAGCCCAGGATGTTCTTCTTAGTTTCCTTTTTCTCTTCTTCCTTCTCTTTTTTTTCCACCTTTATAGCTCTCTTTACATCTTTGAGTTCATGACGTATCGTTTCATCATTTTTCATATTTTCCCTCCACTAATAATCATTTTTTAGGCATCATTATCAGGTGTTGCCGATTTATTAATGATATGATCCACTCCTGTATTGCAAAAATCTAACGCCTGTAACATATATACACTCTGATACACTATCTATTTATAGTTAATAGTCACAACTTTTGCAGAGATTGTGTTTTCTTGGGCTGGGAAAACCCCGTGCCCCAAATTCACAGAAAGGCCGCATATAGTTCTATTGTCCTTAAAGGTTGGTTCTTATGAACAATGTTTCGTCCACGGATAAAAGCTGCAATATTTGTCAGGAAGGTAAAAATAGTACTGTCGAATATTTACTGGAGCTTCCAGCTGGCGAAAAAGTATACCGGAAGGATTATTCTATAGTTTTGAAGCTTCCCAAAGGCAGGCGTACTCTTACAACCTCATGGTTAAACGGAGGTTATCGTGAAGATCTGGAATGTATTATCAATAACCAGATCCAACGTGGTATAAAAAAAGGAGAGGAACTGGAAGGAGGAAACGTATCTGCTTATCTTTCCTTGCTTGCTTCAAAATTGGGCTTTGACCCACTAAAAAGTTCTGGAATGCTTACTGCTGCTAATATGAAGAACGTTGCTATAGTAAACAAGGGTTTCAGGGGTCTGGAAGTCACAGCTATTGTTACAGGCGGTGTGGAAATCAATGGTGGAAGAGTCGGCGATCCTTCTTCATATTATCAGGAGAATGGAAATCATTTTCCTATAAATGGAACTATCAATACTATTCTTGTAATAAATGCGGACCTGCCGGAATACGCAATGTCCCGTGTCATCATGACTGCCACGGAAGCAAAAACAGTAGCCTTGCAGGAATTAATGGTCCCTAGCAGATATTCTCAGGGCATTGCCACAGGTTCAGGCACGGATATGATCGCTGTTGTCAGTAATATGACAAGCTCGCTGAAGCTCACGGATGCAGGAAAGCATTCCAAGTTGGGTGAGCTTATAGGAAAGTGTATTATCGAGGCAACCAAAAAAGCACTTGAAAAGCAGTCAGAACTTACACCTATTTCCCAGTGCAATGTACTGTTAAGGCTTGAAAGATTCGGGGTGGACGAAGCGTATTACTGGAAAGTGGCTTCTCATATGGCAGGTGAGAATCGTAAAATGCGTTTCTTGAAAGACCTGAGAGAGTTGGCTCTTAACCCTTCGTTGGTAGCAGCCACGGCTGCAATTACACACATCGTAGATGAGGTTTCTTGGGGTTTGCTTCCTGATACTTCAGCCAGGACAATGGCTCTGGCTCTTATTCGGCAGCTTCCGCATATAATGCAAAGCAACCAAGAGCCACCCGAGGACTTGCTGAGCGATTATGATAGTATTGTTGATAACCTGGTTTACATGACAGCTTGGCTGGTGAAGAATAGTGTGATGGGAGATACATGATTCCTTATCATCATACATCTATAGATATTTCATGCATCTTTGTGAGGTTTTAGCATTAAGGAGTTAATGAACACATCTATTCTGAGAAAAATGGTTTATAAACTAGTGAATTCCTCGGTGGTTTCATGCGAGAATTAATGAACTTCTCTCTTCATGAGAGCGATCTATCACGTTTTGGAAATGACTGGAACAAAGTGGAGTCTTTCTTGCACTCTCATGGACTGGAAGGTGTGGAACTTTTTGTTGATCATACCACTCTTCAGGATTTTCCTTCTGGGGTGGTTGAAGGTGTGCATTTGCCTTATTGGATGGGGAGGCACCGTGCATGGGTGGATGAGAACGCTTTCAATGGGGATATGGATGAAAATGAAAAGTTTTTCTTATTCGGAGGACATGACCGCCAAGATGTGATAGGGAATTTTAGAAATGCACTTAAGAATGCTTCTTCTCTTAATGCTGAATACGGGGTTTTCCATGTTGCTTATGTGGAACTGGACCATGTGTTCACCCGGGATTTCGGGGTATCTGATATAGAAGTTATGGATACTACAGCAGAGTTTCTCAATGAATCAATATCTGTTTTTCCAAAGGGAGAGCCACCTGTGAGACTTTTTTTAGAGAATCTGTGGTGGCCTGGCTTAAACCTGCTGGATACTGCTGCAACAATGCATTTTGTGAATTCCCTTGAATTCGATAATTGGGCTTTTACGCTTGACACAGGCCATTTGATGAATGCCATTATGAATTGTACTGAGGAAAAAACTGCAATTAATTCGGTCCTTGAGGTATTGGGCAGGTATCCGGAGAATATTATTGATAGGATAGAGGGTATGCATTTCCATTGCAGTCTTTCGGGTGATTATCAGATGCGGATAGCAAGAGAAGGAGTACCAGAGGGTTATTATGATCTTTCGTTCCATGAACGGCTTATTGCTGTCATGGAACATGTATCTAAAATAGATCAGCATATGCCTTTTACTGACGAAAGATGCAGGGAAATCGTGAATTTCGTCAGACCAAGGTTCTTGACTCATGAATTTGAAACTAACAGCTTATCTGAGCTGGAATGGAAGCTTAGAACACAAATACAGGCGTTGCATGGAGGCGGAGAGTAGCACCAACTTTCATCTATTGTATCTTTTATGCTTACGTACGACAAAGTGATTTTTATATACATTACCTGCTTGACTTAAGTATAAAATGCAATAGACTATTAACGGGGAATGTTTTATATATGTATAATTAATAGTTTTGATATATATGAGCCCATCTGATAACAATGAACCTCAAGACTTAAACAATACTGAACGTCTTAAGGTATTCAGTGCCCTGGGAAGTGATACACGCTTAAAGATGTTGGAAAAGCTGTGTGAGGGTGAGGTGCACATCTCTGAATTGGCAAGGGAGCTTAATATATCTGTTCCGGTTGCAGCGAAACATGCAACAATTCTCGAGGAAGCTCAACTAATAGAGCGCAAGGTGTATGGAAAAACCCATGTATTGAAGCTGAACAACAAGAATATTGTTTCCGCGTTGGACATTCTTGCACCTACGAAGAGTATAGAAGTAACTAAAGGTACAACTATGCTGGAAGCCTTGAAAAAGGTTGCTGTGGTGGAAGTCCGTCAGGACAGTGATTTTGAAAATGTAGTATCCACCAACGGCGAAGAAGGTTTCTTTGTGTATGAAGTGGACGGTAAACTTCCTGACAAAACCGTTAAAAACTGCAAGTTTGAAAAAGACGTAACAGTCGAATGGAAGAAACTCGAAGCAGTTACTAAGTTGAAGATCAATATCAAAGTAAAGGATGAAGAATAACCGTTCACACCTTATGTGATCGAATCATGCCTTTTTACATCTTCTTAATACTTTCACATCGCTTACAGCCCTGTTTTATATTCAATCGTCAGTCACTTCATTGTGAGTCATGTGAAAACGCCAAATGAAGCCCATAAGACCCTCACAGAGCGTATGCGCTACTTGGCATCAGGCACTAAGTATGATAGTTGCAACCAGAGTGCTGTATGCCATGCTTTTGCTCCCGATGGCAGGTGTATCCAGCTTTACAAAACATTGCTCACTAATTATTGTTCAGGGGAGTGTACCTACTGTCCTAACAGATGTGAAAGAGATACTCCTCGTGTGTCATTGTCGCCGGATGAGGTCGTAAAGATTACATGGTCATTCTACAGACGAAATGCTGTGGAAGGCCTCTTCCTATCCTCCGGTGTAATAGGAGACGCTGAGAACACTTCCGAAAAACAGCTTGAGGTAGCCAGAAAATTGCGTGCTCAGGGTTTCCAGGGATACATACACATGAGGCTAATGCCAGGAACTCCGAAATACCTGTTGGAAGAGATAGCGGATGTAGCAAACAAATTCGGGGTCAATGCCGAAACAACGAGCAGTATCAACTATTCTGAGGTTTGTCCGAATTTCGACTACAGCAACGATGTCCTTCAGCGCCTGAAATGGACAAAGGAACTTATAATCGAAAAAAGGAAAGAAGTTGGTTATGGTGGTCGTATCATCGGAGCCAATGATACACAGTTCGTTGTGGGTGCCGCAGATGAATCTGATCGGGATATTGTGCACACTGTGAATAAGTTCATGGACAAATTCGATCTTCGAAGACCTTATTTTATGAGTTTCGATCCTGTAGCTGACACCCCTCTTGAACACAATACTCCTTCACCTCAATGGCGAGAGGTTAGGCTTTACCAGACATCTTACCTGCTTAAGGATTATGGGCTAAAGGCAAAGGATCTTGATGAAATATATACAGATACAGGTTTCCTGAAAGATCAGGACCCTAAGATCCTGCTTGCCCAATCCAACACTGAAATATTTCCTATAGATATCAACAATTCTAGCCTGCAGGAATTATTAATGGTCCCAGGAATTGGTCCTGTGAGTGCCAGCCGTATCATGCAATCCAGGCCGATTAACTGTGAGCAGGAACTTGCCCGTATGGGTGTGGTCATTACACGGGCAAGACCTTACATTAAGATCAAGGGTCGCTGTCAGACAAATCTTTCTGCATTCATGGAGGCATGTTCCTGATTATCGGCTTTAGGACAACTGTGGAGGGAGTGTTGCTCACCTGCCTGAAATTACGGCAGTTACCTAATGCACAACTTATGTTTGCTGAAGATCTGGAAGAACTGCAAAGGAAGATTGATTTTGCAGGACTCGAAACGGATCTTGAGCTTGTTGGTTTCGAATCGGCAGCATTAACCACAGAACTTATAGCACGTGTTTTTGGGAAGCACTGGAATCACCATGTAAAGTTCTCCAGCAGGAAAGAACCTGATCCGATCCATTTCATAGACCTGGTGCTCAGACATGCAGATTGTGACCCTTTAGAGCTTGTGAGGACTTTGAGCTTATCTGAGGATGTTCCGTCTCTCTTTTCAGGTAAGATGCAACTGCAACAGCGATGTTATCGCTGTATGCGGGAGGTAAATCTTTCCTATCAGAGGCTTTGCATGTTCGCAAGACCTGCTTTTGTGAGGGGAATACTTACAGTAGATATCAAGCCAGAACACCGGATAGAAGATATGTTCTGCAGGTGGCTGGCCAGGAAGAATCCAGACCTACCGGTGGCTGTGGTCCATGGGGATAAAGCGTGGATAGGTAATGGTCATTTTGTAGGTCTTGACAGGTTCATAGTCGTTACTTCTTCATTTCTGGGGAATTTGGCATCTATGAACGTATCGGATGAAGTGGAGGAACTATGGGATGTCTACTATGATTCCCAGATGATAGACCGCAGAAGAAATAAGAAGCAGGCTAAGAAGTTCCAGCCTAAAACTGCTTCTTCTGTTAGTGGCATGTCTATGAAAGACAGGTACAAGGTGGAACGGGGTATATCTCCCTGTAAACTGGGGGATTTCTTTGAAATATAAGTATGTGAGAGCATGAAATACAAAGACAACATACGTTCCTTGAATGATATCCCTGGCATCGGGGAAAAAATGACAAGACGTTTTATAGAACACTTCGGGACCGAGCAAAATGCCCTTGAAGCCATCCTTAGCGGTGATGTGGCAAGTATATCATGCATGGAAGGTGTGGGTCAGAGATATGCGATCTCCCTGGTACAGGAGGTAAGCTCCAAAATGGAAGGTGTCAAGTTGCAAGATTTCCTGAAAACCCGTGAGGCTATGGATATATATGAGAGATTACTGGATATTATCAAGCTGTTTGCCCATACAGGTTATGCCAGAGAGAAGATGCATACATTTTTTCCTTATCCTGCATCCAGAAGGGACAGGATCGAATCTATAAGGAATTCAGTGTCACAACATATCGAACATGCTGATATTCTCAAAGGAAACGAGGGTTTTTTATGTTTACTAAGTGGTGTGAAACCGCTAAATCTGAAACAGAAGCCCGTGAGAATAAGGGATCGGGTGATACTTACCACTGATCCCAAGAGGTTTGAAAAGGCAAAAAGGCGGTTTGGAGATTATCTGGACGTGCACCTTGTCAGTTCTCTCACTGATATCGTGGATTCAGCAAGGGGTTATTCTCATGTTATCGCAACAGACGACGACCTATTCTCCTGTGAATTACCTGAGGATGTAGAGATCGAGATAATTGCTGATCTGGAAGCTTGTGAGGACTGGAAGATCGTTCCTGAGAATGAGATCTTTCAGGTATCACGGAATCTGCGTGTCATAGAGAGTTCCATTCAGGTTACCCGGATAATCAGGATTTCGGGTATGCCATTCCTGCAGGAAGTGGATGATACAACTCTAAATAAATTGGAAAAAGCCATTTGGATGATAGATGAGAATGGCGATGTGAGGGGAGGGATAGACCCTGAGATAGACAGACTTGCAGTTATACTTGAAGGAATAGATGCTGCAGTAGCAAGTGCAAATGCCTTTGCAAATCAGGAGCTTGGAAACACTCTCAAGGAAAGCCAGTTAGTTCTCAGTGGTCAGGACATGCTAAGGATGATGCACGACAGCAGTGAACTAAAGTCAGTGCTGGAGAACCAATTGCGTCATAATTATGTTTCAGTGATGGAAAAAGCCAGGAAAAATATATGCACAACCCTTTCCCTACAAAAGAAAGAGATCCTTCTCCTGGATGCATTATTCCCCCAGAACATCAGCCATCCGGTAGAGGCTGACAGGACACAGGTAACTGTCCTGAAACAGTATGTAAAAGAGAGGATAGCGAAAAGAAAGATAGAGCATAAGAGGCAAGTAGCATGTTCACTTATGGGTCTTCGTGAGACTATCCAGAAAATGGTAAAAGAAGTCTTGGATTTCGATGTTGGCTTTACTATTGGATGCTTTGCTTCGGAGTATGGTCTTTCTCTTCCCAGGCTTATAGAAGGAACAGGAATAGGTTTAAAAAATGCAGAGAACCTGTTCCTTAAATCCAGGCATGGCACAGTGGTGCCAATAGATTACACTGTTGGTGATACATCTTTCAGTCCCAAAGAAGATAACAGCAGGGTAGTGCTTCTGAGCGGAGTGAATTCCGGGGGGAAGACATCACTATTGGAATTGCTGGCACAATGCATCATCTTGACTCACATGGGTTTTCCCGTACCTGCAGCAGCCATGGAGGTAGGGCTAACCGATGGTTTCTATTATTTTGCCAAATCCAAGGGTACTCTGGATGCAGGTGCATTTGAAACGACGCTAATCGATTTTTCAGTTGTTTCAGATGGTTCAGGCAAGATTGTGCTTGTGGATGAGCTTGAATCGATTACAGAGCCAGGTGCCTCTGCAAGGATTATATCGGGTATCCTGGAAATGTTGTCAGAGAACGAGAAAAGTCTGGCTGTATTCGTATCTCATCTGTCCGAGCTGATACTGGAAAATACTCAAAGCAATGTAAGAGTGGATGGCATCGAGGCAAGTGGTCTGGACTGTGACCTTAACCTAATCGTGGATCGTACTCCACGTTACAATTATGTTGCAAGGAGTACTCCTGAACTAATAGTAGAAAGGCTGCTGCGTAGAACTAATGGCAATGAACATGTCTTTTATGAGAAACTGAAAAGTAAATTCTGAGGTGAAAATTAAAAAATGAGGTCAGAACACGCCTTTTGTGCTCTTGATGTCTCCGCCTTCCACCACTACGGCTCTACGTAGGGCATATGCGAAGCCCTTAAAAAGAGCCTCTATTTTATGATGGTCATTATCTCCATATACGCTTGCATGCATGTTTATCTTAGCATTGCTCACTACAGATTCGAAAAAGTGTTTCACCATTTGCGTGCTGAGCTCTCCTACCTTCGGAGCGATAAAAGAAGCATCCAGTACGAGATAGCTGCGTCCTCCCATATCAAGAGCCACTGAAGCAAGGGCTTCATCCATAGGTATCCTTGCTTCTCCAAAGCGAGCTATACCTGCACAGTTTCCCAGAGCCTGTGCAATTGCCTGGCCCAGTACTATGCCGGTATCCTCTATGAGATGATGGTCATCCACGATGAGGTCTCCTTCAGCTTTGACCACAAGATCAAAATTACCATGTCTTGAGAATGCATGGAGCATGTGGTCAAGGAAACCTATGCCTGTAGAGATGTCGGAAATACCGGTCCCATCCAGGTTAAGTTCCATCTTTATATCAGTTTCCTTGGTCTTGCGGGAGATATTTGACTTCCTCATAAGTTTCACTTACCTATCTAAAGTATATATATCTAAACTATATAACTCCTTATTTGGCTATTTCTGCTGCTCTTTCAGGATGTTAAGTGCTTCTGGGTAGGTGAATTTGCCTGTGTACAGTGCGCTGCCTACAACCACTCCACATGCACCTGTTGCCCGAATGGTAAGTATATCCTGAAGTGTGGTGATTCCGCCTGAAGCTATTACGGGTATCTTCACAGATTTCACCAGTTCGGCAGTTGGTGTCGGATTTACTCCCCGCATGAGACCCTCGGTATCAATGTTAGTGAAAAGCAGAGTACCTGCTCCCAGCTTCTCGAATTTCTGTCCCATTTCTACTGCGGTGAATTCCGAGAGCTTCTTCCAGCCTTCTATAGCTACTTTTCCATTTTTTGAATCAAGAGCTACATTTATGTGTGCAGTCCCAAACTCATCAGCCAGCTTTTTTACGAGTTCCGGTTCACGCAGGGCTGCTGTACTCAGTATGACCCTGTCTGCACCAAGCTTAAGGAGATGTGCAGCGTCCTCAAAGGAGCGGATACCTCCTCCGATCTGGATTCTTACTCCCCTATTCTTACCGTCATGCACAATCTTTTCGATAATTGGTGCATTGATTCTTTTTCCGTCCAATGCTCCGTCCAGGTCAATGAGGTGCAAGGTCTTTGCTCCTTGGGATATCCAGTCCAGTGCAACAGCTATTGGGTCATCCAGAGAAACCATTTCACTTCCGGGAACTCCCTGAACTAGCTGAACACATTTGCCACCTCTCATATCCACTGCGGGAATGACTTCAAAATCCATGCTATGACCTCAGGGCATGAGCCTTTCTATAGGTACAACTAATATGTCCTTTGCACCCACGGCTTTTAGCTTGCTAACTGTGGAGAAGATGAGATCAACGTCTATCACAGCATGGACTGCGAGGATGGACTGTGAAGCTTCTACTTTCATGACCGTGGGACCTGCAAGACCGGGGAGTACTTGCTTAACGGCTTCCAGGGCTTCTTCTGGTACGTTCATCATGAGGTAGCGTTTGCCTTTTGCTCTAAGCACGCTTTCAATAGAGGTGCTTATCTGTTCTACCTTGCAGTTGTTCGCACTGGTCTTTTTGTTAGCGATGAGGTAAACAGAGGAAGAAAAGACTTTATCGATCATTTTTAAATGATTAGTTGCAAGTGTGGTTCCTGAACTTGAGATATCGACTATAGCATCTGCGATTCCAACATGGGGTGTAAGTTCACAGGCACCACTGACCTTAATGATCTCAACATTTACTCCCAGGTTCTTGAAATACCTTAATGTTATATTGGGGAACTCTGTGGCAATTCTTTTTCCTTCAAGGCTCTGTGGCGTGGTAAGTTTTGATTCTTCCGGGACAGCAAGCACGAGGTTGGCGCGTCCAAAGCCCATGTCAAGTAACATCTCTACTTGTGCTCCAGTCTCGCTGATAAGATCAAGGCCGGTTACTCCAACATCTGCTGCACCGTCCTGCACATATTCGGGGATGTCCGAAGCTCTTGCGAAAAGGATGGTTATATCAGGATCTGTTGTTTTTGCGAAAAGCTTCCTGGTGCCCCCTTCAAGCACTGGCAGGCCTGCTTCCTTGAGCAGTTCCACGGTTGGGTCGTGCAGTCTTCCTTTATTGGGTATTGCAATGCGTATCATTTTTCTTACTTCCGGGTGCATTCTCCTAGTTCTTACTGACCTGAGGAATACTTTCCTGACATATAAGGCTTCATATACTCACTATAGTATAAGTTGTCTTGTATAAGTGCACGAAGTTTTGCCATTGTCCTTCTTACTTTTGTGATTTTTTGTGATACTTCTCAGCACTCATATTATTACCACTGGTAATGGCGGTTGTGGTTAGCCTTAAATATGACTATGCATTAGTTATTATACTAATTCCCTTAGAAATATAAAAATACATTAATAATGGAATTTGTCTACTTTAAAGAGGATTACAATGATTAGAAACATCAAGGTCGAACCTTTGACAGAGACTCCTGTCAACAGACAGCAGATCGAACTTGTTGAGAGAAAGGGTATCGGTCACCCCGACAGCATTGCTGACGGTCTCTCTGAGTCGGTGAGCCGTGCATTATGTGCTGAGTACATTAAAAAATGCGGAGTTGTGCTGCACCACAATACTGATGAAACACAGATAGTTGCAGGTCGCTCCTGCCCAAAGTTCGGTGGCGGAGAGGTCATACAGCCCATATACACATTACTTGTGGGCAGGGCTACAAAAGAATTCGAAGGTATGGAAATACCAACTGATGCTGTAGCGGTTTCAGCTGCCAGGCAGTATCTGAGGAAACACATTGTGGATATGGACCTAGAAAAGGACATTATCGTTGACTGTAAACTTGGTACTGGCTCTTCAGACCTGAGGGATGTGTTCAGGAAGGACAGAGTGCCTTTTGCAAATGATACTTCCTTTGGTGTTGGGCATGCACCCTTCTCTGAACTTGAGAACATTGTCTATAATACTGAGAGGCAACTCATAAATGACCTTAAGAAGAAGATCCCGGGCATAGGCACGGATATCAAGGTCATGGGTATGAGAGATGGCGATGAGATCACTATTACTGTAGGCTGTGCCATGATAGGCAGGCATATTGATGATCTGGACAGCTATATCAGCATCAAGCAGGATATCAATAACTATGTCCATGACCAGGCATTGAAGTTCACTGACAGGAAGGTCAATACCTATGTTAATACTGCAGATAACCTGGAGCATGGATCTGTATTCCTGACTGTCATCGGTACTTCTGCGGAAATGGGTGATGATGGTTCTGTGGGAAGAGGTAACCGTTGCAATGGTCTTATCACTCCTAATAGGCCAATGAGCATGGAAGCTACAAGCGGTAAGAACCCTATCAACCACATTGGTAAGCTTTACAATCTGCTTTCCACAAGGATGGCAAGGCAGATAGTAAAGGAAGTCCCTGATGTTGAGGATGTGTACATAAGGATACTTTCTCAGATAGGACAGCCCATAGATCAGCCATTGGTGGCAAGCGCCCAGATCATTCCGAAGAAGGGAACACACTTCGCGTCTATTCAGTCCGAAGCTAACGCCATCATTGATGAAGGCCTCGCTAATGTGGCAGAAATCACTAAGATGATAGTAAAGGGAGAATTGGACACATTCTGATGTCCTTTTTGAGAAGAAAGGAGAACTTACTCCTTCTTTTCCTCCGTTTTAAAAAATGCTCATATCTGTTTTTTCCGAAAAGGCTAAGTAGTATGATGCGTATCAGTGTGATACTCGTGAGGCATATCCTCTAAAATTAATCGCGTTGTCCCGCCTTAACTCAGTGGTAGAGTGCGCGGCTGTAGTATGGTCATGTGACGTAAGTCACACATTACCGCGCAGGCACCGCGATGCCCCCGGTTCGAGTCTGGGAGGCGGGACCTAATTCCAAAACGAAAGGTTTAAATGTGAAAACCTCTTTATAGAGGTGCTCGCAATCGCAGCGTCCGAATAGTGTAGTGGCCTATCATGAAGCCCTGTCGAGGCTTCGACCCGGGTTCGAATCCCGGTTCGGGCGTATCTGATTAAATCCGGGTTTATCCCGGGTCTAACTCTTTTTCTAAGCTCAATTTAACTCCCAATAGTGGAATGTATTTTAAATATGCTGTTTTGAGTTCATCTGACTCTATGCGATCATATATGTCTATAGATTCGTTCCTGGAATCTCCCCGCAGTTCCTGGATGAAAAGACGAGACATGCCCGCTCTCCTAAGATGAGTTGTAAACCATACTCTACAACAATGAGGTGTAAATTTTTCATTCACATGTGCTCTAGGATTGTGCATACCGAGCTTTTGAGCATAGCCTGTCACTATTTCATATACCTGATTTCTCGTTATCCTGTAGCCCGAATTGAGAAATCTATCGTGGTTATAGAGTATCCTCTTAGGAGTGAGCACGGTCCTCTGTGGATACGCGGAGGTATACCCATCGAATCTGCGGATGGCAAACTGTACGAGATCCGAAACCGTTTTACTCTCTGTGGATGTGGAAAGTCGAAGAATAAACCTTTCTGCGATGGCAGCCATGCTGAATAATAAGTTGGATATGTCTTACAGAAATGAGTACTTGTAAGTCCTATATTATCACCAGCGGAGTTACTGTCACAATATAGAATATCTAACGATGATCGGATCTATTGTAGAACCTGATTGAAAATAAGCTTTGGTATAATCTCCTTATTTGTAAAAAATAAATATTAGTTAAAGGTATCATGCTTCTATAAAAGTATCTGTATATAAATGAATTAATCCTTATTCCAGAACTCTTCGGCTTCTTTTTCCATCCTCTCCAGCCTGTCATAGTAATCTGGGAATTCGTTCAGGTGTGCCAGAGCAATTTTTCCGGTCATTAGAGGGTCATCGTTTGTGACATTCGTCATACTGTCCCTGGAGCCGTGTTCAAGTTCCACGTCCATGCCCCTGCGGAATTGATCAACATCGAATTTGTCCCATTTAATTCCTAATCTTTTCCCAATTGCTTTTGCTTCTCCAACTGTAAATGCCAAACTTATCAACTCCAATAAAACAATGAAGCTGAGATTATAGATAAGAGTAATCCCACTACTATTGAAATGATGGACTCAGATGGGTAACAGTTCATAATCGAGTCTTATTTGCATCGTTCTCTCTATCGAGCAGTATATAAATGAATATTCATAAAATGACAGATGAATTGAAAGTGGTAATTTAGATTTTAAAATAAGATATCCTCCTTAATTATGGTGAGCCTATGCCAAGCTTCAAGAAAATTTATCAGACAGAAGCACTAAAGGGTTTGGATCGTCTGTCTGAAATATCAATACTGGCTAAAAATGATGTAGAACACCTTCCACAGCTTGTCAAAAAATATCTCACTTTCTGTGGCTGTATTGGAAAGCCAAGAGTACAAAACTTTCATGTCGAATTTATCGGGAGAATGAAACAAAAACCAAATGGCAACTGGATGAGTATTGACGCATCCCAGTATAGTTTTTACGATGTGCATACAAGGCTATTTTACATCAAATCAAAACTATTTTGCATCCCATTCGATGGATTACACTTGTATGTTGATGGTAATGCAACAATGAATATTAAACTCGTTTCTTTGATACCGATTGTCAATTCATTTGGGCCTGTAATGGATAAAAGTGAAATGGTCACATTCTTTAATGATATGTGTGTAATGGCACCTGCTACTTTAATTGATAGTAGTATTACGTGGGAAGAAATTGATCATTTAACGATCAAAGGCAAATTTACCAATAAAGGAACTACTATTACAGCAATACTGTACTTCAATGAGGAAGGTGCATTAGTAAACTTTGAATCTAACGATAGGTCCAAATATGTGGATAATAACCATTTTGTAAATTACAAATGGTCTACACCAATTAAAGAGTATAATGAGATCAATGGTCATAGAATTCCAGTATATGCAGAAGCTATCTGGCATGAACAAAATGGGGATTTCATTTACGCTCAATTTAACCTGAAAATGATAGAATATAATGTTCGCAAATATTCACTAATAAACCACATTTGACCGAATTAGTAACTTGATTTGAATAATTATACCATTATCCTTTTTCAAAACCTTTATCCTCTCGCCCTCTAATAGATATTTAACTATCAAACATGGGGGTTAATGATGAAAAGAGAATTGATTCTATTAGTACTTCTGATCAGTGCATTTCTAGCTATCGGATGCGCCGAGAAACAGCCTCTAGCACTGATAAATGAAACTGCTGCATCTCCAGCTAATGGGACATCAGCTACAGCAACGGGAGGCAAGATTGTTGATGTATCCATACAAAGTTTTGCTTTTGAACCAAATTCTGTTAAGATCTCTATAGGAAATACAGTAAAGTGGACAAATCTCGATTCAGCACCACATACTATTAAAGGTGCAGATTTCACATCCAAGTCACTCAATAAGGATGATTCGTTCAGTTATACCTTTACCAAAACTGGAACATATGATTATGAATGCTCAATTCATCCTTCAATGAAAGGAGTTGTCATCGTAGAATAATTATTGATCAATACTTGCGATCGTAGTCCGCTTCAAAAGCACTTCATAGTATTTCATTAATTTTAGGCTCAACATATTTTTTTCTTTTTTACTTCTTTTCTAACTACATCTACAAGTATAGTATAGCAAGCGTATCTCATCATCATGAGTATAAGCATATTATATAGTATAGATATAATTATATACTTGTTTTAGAAGGTATATATCAGATCAATAGCAAGGTGACGGAACCACAAAGAGATCCAAACGGTTGAAAGTGGATTCATAGCCTAAAAAACAAAAGAGGAGAAAAACAATATGGAATTTGTAACTGTAACCTGTCTGCACTGTGGTAGTAAGATGTATGTTCTAAGCAAATCAGCACGCAAGGAAATGTACTGCACTATCCACTGCCTTGAATCAGCCACCTCATCAAACATCTGAGTGTTCAGAACGAACACTCACACCTCATCTTTTAATGACTTATTTTCCCTCAACAAGCTCGAATATGTAGCTGTTTTTCTTATGTACTATGACTTTGCCTTTTAGGTTCCAAGCCTCGAAAGGTACCAAAATACTAAGGCTTCTCATATTGAGACATAATTTTAATTAAAATAGAACAAGTCAGTTAAATATGTTTTTCAGGTCAGCTGTACAAAGTTTCACATCAAATTCCTTCAAACGGAAAAACTTCTTTGCACGCATGTCATTCTCTTCAAGTCGTAGATCACTTTCCACAAAACCTGCCTTCTCAAGTCGCTTGAGGTGGAGGTCTACTACCTGTCTTGAAAGATTCAGATCTTTGGCAAGCTCGTAGATGTATCTTTCCCTTTCAGAAAGCATGTACAGTAATTGTATTCTCACCGGGTGGGCAAGAGCTTCCCCGATTAGAACTATTTGTTCAAGTGATTGAGTCATTCAGGAACCATCTCTAAGCTAGCCATCATTTCAGCACTATATACACATCTTTTAAATTAGATCTCGTTGAGCTTGTTCCTTATCTCTTCAACTGCCTTCTTGATATCTTCAACATCCTTTTCCACTTTCACAAGCCTTTCATTGTTACCTGAGCCTACAAAGTTAGACCTGTTAAGCAACATAACCACAACTCCAACTATTAGAAGTATGATCAATAATTCTACTAAGATGCCACCCAAGCCGCCATAAATTCCAGATCCCATCATGCCTACCACGAAATTCACCTCATAACCATATTCAAAACATGTTTTTTTAATTTGAATACTTTAATAAATAGTTCTCTTCGGATTTAAATATCACTTCAAATTATCTAAAAAGGGCATGGGATTCAGTATCTCCCACTTCCCATCATGCCATAGCCTCTTCCCATTCCCTGCCTGTACTGACCTGAAGTAGCATATTGTGAGGCGAAAAAGTCAGGAATGACTTCACCTGTATATGTATCGATACGTCCTTGCTTGGCAGTACCATCTACCGTGTAAGAAACTATCCACCATCTACCCATCTGGTAAATGTCATTTTCTGTTACATTGACTGAGATCTTGTCTTGAGCTATTGTAAGAGCTTCTTCTACAGTCTTTACTGTAGGTTCCTGATTTGCATAGGCAGCACAGTAACCTGTACCATATCCATTCCCGCCTGTGCCCCAATTGCAGAAGCCTCCAACATAACCCGAAGCATGCTGCAAGAAGTTAGTCTCGGCACTTACGAGAGTAGTTGCAGCCAGCCCTGTAAGGAGTACTATTGCAAGTATTGTTATTGTTCTGTTCCTCATCTTATTACCTCTTTAAGTCATTTTAGCTATATGTAGTAGATACACTACATATAGTGTGTATGCAGTATATATGCTTTTTGGATTGAATGTATTCTGAGATTGTCTAATTAGAACTTGATCTTAAAAACCTATTCGTTTTTTCATTAACTCCATACCTTTTTTTTTAGGGGGGGGCGGTAGCTATAAATACCATAAATTTGGCCCCCCTCATGACTAAAAAATCTAGAGAGTATAAAGGAGTCCTCTTCGAGGAGTCCATAGAAAATTATCTGAACAGAGAAAGCGC
This sequence comes from uncultured Methanomethylovorans sp., assembly GCF_963678545.1. NCBI lineage: Archaea > Methanobacteriati > Methanobacteriota > Methanomicrobia > Methanosarcinales > Methanosarcinaceae > Methanomethylovorans > uncultured Methanomethylovorans sp. Next base: position 490,416 of record NZ_OY782870.1, on the reverse strand, counting down.
CTCAATTTGCCAATTCCTGCACTTTCTCTGCATAGAAGATATTTCAAAGTACGTCGAGAGTACTTTGTATACCAACAAAAGTTGGCATTTTAAGTATAACGTTTCATCGATGATAAAACTCTTCATTGTAATGTGTTTCAGGAAATTATCTTATGAAAAGACTGTTTCTTCTTTGACAGAAGAAGAGGCTATTCTACTCTCTTTTTATGATGAGAACGGATTCATAAAACTTCCTTCGGGAAAGACATTACACCACTTTGTGAAATATAGATTGGGTGAAGATGGGCTTAAAGAAATAATGATGTTAGTAGGTGAGAAGATCCTCAGCCTTACCCAAATAAAAGAAGCTAAGATCGATTCAACCCCGCTTGAAGCTTCAAGATACGATAAACATGCTGATTACAATCCACATTATCAATGTAAAATGGATAAAGCACATATTACAATGGTTGGAACATACCCAATATTTATGACCCATACTAATGGTAATGCATCAGATTCCCCTGAACTTATCAAACACATTGAAGCATTGAAAGAAATGAATGTTGATATTGATTTTTATTCTGCTGACGGGGGTTATGACTCTTTCCTGAATCATGCAGATATCTGGTACCATTTGAATGCAAGGCCAATTATTTCGTATTCTTCAAATGCTGTGATAAACAAAGAAGGTGAAATCGAAAGAATTGATCACTGGGTTAATAAGATGTGGAAAAAGGGTGGAGATATACATGCAAAGATTGAAGACAAGCTAAAATTCCTCTATAAAAACGGTAGATATGAACAGATAGGGATGTATCTTCGAAATAAAAATATCCGGGATAACTTGTTCATGATTTTTTTCAAGAAAAGAGGAGAATGTGAACCAGAACACAGGCATATCAAACACACAGTTAAATTCGATATCAGAGAAGTAAGAGTGGAGAGTAGAGAACTCTACTCTCTACTGAGCTTTGTGGCATATCAGTTTTTGAGGCTTACAGAACTACAAAATTGTATGCAAGGAAAAAATTCAGTTGGGAGATTCTTTTGAGAAAATATAGTCTAATTAGAATAGGGAGTATTGGAAGCTAATTAGATGGTCTCTATTCTAACAAAGAAAAATTAGCAAAATAGAGATTCAATTAATAACCATTAAATAAGACCATAGCTTTTTTAGAAAATGGTGCTACTTGTTGGCGCAAATAGCTTCATCATATAGATTGTTTGGGCTGGGTGAAAGTAATAAAGCGCATTCAACTGTGCGTATATCTTCCGGTTAGGGCGTTTTAATAAATCCCAGTTTTTCCGGGGAATAAATCTATGTTTTAAGGATTTTTATAATGAAATTACTGGTGGTTATAGAGTATAATACAAAAAGTCTTGAAATACTGAAGTACTCTGTTCTTCTCTAATGAAATACAGAAATAAAGAGTTAGTAATGTTTAATTAACAATGAGCCTATTTCAAAACTTCACTCACACCTTTTTCCAACACAACAGGAAACATGCAATATCTAACAATCCTTTGAAAACCACATTAAGACGTTCATATCTACTTGCTAATTTTCTAAATCCCATCTTCAACCATGCAAAGAATCGTTCTATAGTTCCTCTGTAATAATATGTTTCTTCATCAAATCGAGTAGGTCTTCCTCTTTTCTTTCTTTTACTGTTCCTTGTATTGATCGGTATGTTGCTTTTGATAGCTCTGGACCTTAAGTACTGCCTGATTTCTGTATCGTCGTACGCAGCGTCTGCCAGAACTTCAAGAGGTCTTGTCCTTGGTCTTCCATCGGTCTTAACCTTAATATCCTCCATAACTTCAATGAAGTGCTGTCTATCGTGCTCTTTTCCAGAAGATATTTGGATTGTAAGTGGAAAACCTTCACAACTTACACATGCATGGATCTTTATGCCTTTTCTTTTCTTGTGACCGTTGTACGAGGAGTCATCTCCCCTTTTTTAGTTTCGATGAAACTGCTATCGATACACACTGTATCCAATGAGAACTTACCTTTCTGGTAAGCGGAATCCCGAAGGGATTCCATTATCTCGTTCCATATACCTTCCTCTGACCACCTTTTCAGCCTTCTCCAGGCAGTTGCCTGGGAACCATAAATAGCTGGCATATCTCCCCATCTGCAACCTGTTATCAGAACAAAGAGAATACCATTGATGACCTTACGGTCATCAGCTCTCTTTCTTCCGGTAATTGGTTGTGGTGGCAAGTGTGGCTTTATAAACTTCCATTGATCATCAGAGAGTTCTCTGAATTCCATTCATATCCCCACAATAACATTCAGAGAAATAGTATTTATAGTTTTGATACAGGCTCAATGCCTAAAAACTAAACCAAAAAAAGCAGATTAATACGGAATAGTAAAAGTGAAAATACTTCCTTTTCCGACATCACTTTCAACCCATACACTGCCACCGTGCATCTCAACATATTTCTTGACAAGAATGAGGCCAAGTCCTGTTCCCTCATGTTCGCGTGTCATGTATGAGTTCAGCTGTTGAAATGGTTGGAACAGCTTATGCAAGTCTTTTGTTGCAATCCCTATGCCGTTATCTGTCACACTGATCTCAAGCATATTATTTATGAGATTTGCAGTGATACCTACATATCCTCTTTCGGGTGTGAATTTGATGGCATTGCTCGCAAGGTTGTATAGGACCTGTTTGAATTTGATTTCATCTGCAGTGATGCTTCCAAGCTGCGGTTCTACTTGTATATTCAGATCAATGTTTTTCTTGAGTGCCAGAGGAGCTATTAACATCGTTACCTCCTCAATTATATCAGAAACGGAGAAGGATTCATACTGAATTTCCATTTTGCCTGCTTCTATTTTTGAAAGGTCGAGGATATCGTTGATGAGTTCTAGCAGATGTTTTCCGCCTGTTGAAATGTTATTGATATACCTTGTTTGTTTTTCATTCAGGTTCCCAGCAGCTCCATCGAGCAACATATCAGAAAAACCTATGATCGAATTAAGCGGAGTTCTCAACTCATGGCTCATGGTCGATAGGAATTCACCCTTGCTCCTGTTTGCATCTTCGGCAGTCAGTTTAGCACTCAGTAACATCTCTTCGGCCTGCTTTCTCTCTGTAATATCACGGCATACACAAAACATGAATTTCCTGTTGTCAAATATAGCTGCATTTGCACTTATCTCAACGTTGGTGAGACTACCGTCCTTGCGGCGCTGCTTTGTCTCGTGAATAACTCCTTTGCTGTCAGCAAGCCTGATCATTTCCACTAATTGTTCACGTGTATATTGGGTATCCCAATCCCACATGTACAGTTCTTGAATCTCTTCAGAAGAATAACCAAGCATTTCGGCGAATCTTTGATTTGCTTCGTAAACCTTACCATCCTGGTCAATAACAACTATTCCATCCAGTGACTGTTCTATCAGGATACGCCTTCTTGCTGCTTCTTCAGCAATTTTTATCTCAGCCTTCTTATGTTCTGTGATATCCATTAAAACAAGAGTAAGACCTGTTATATTTTTATCATCGTCTTTCAGAGGACTATAAGTATTGGAATACCATAGTCTGTTGAGTGAAGAATCACCATATTCTTCAACAAGGGTGAATTCTTCACCAGCAAGTACCCGGTCAAAATTCATTTTTGCTTTTTCCCTGTCAGCAGGATATGTGATGTAACTAAGCATGCTAACGCCAACTTCAATCTTGACACCCCATATCTGTTCCATAGTTACCCGATGATTTTTGTTGAATGCAAGATATCGGTATTCTTTGTCAAGAGCGAATATAACAACATCTTTCGGGCTTTCAAGTACTCCCTGTAATAAATTGTATGCCTGCCGATACTTCTGCTCGGTTTGTTTAAGTGCTTCTTCTGCTACTTTGCGTTCAGTGATATCATGGACAAAGCCATCAATTGTAAATGATTCTCCTTTTAATTGACAATTCTTTCTTGCGTTCATTGATAGCCATATCTGCTTTCCATCTGAACGCAAAGCCTCAAATTCAAAGTGTTTAACATATCCCTGCTTTTCAATTTGGGTTACTATTTTTTCACTGCGTTTTTGGTCAACATATAATTGTTCCTCTGTATTCTCCAGGTAACTGATGACTTCATCAGGAGTATTCAGGCCTAAAATCTGGGCCATTTCTGGATTTGTTTGAATCACTTTTCTTTCAGAACTTATACGGAACATCCCAACTGGGACATTATCGATGAAGTTTTGAAGCTTTGCCTCTTTCTCTTTCAGTTCATCCTGAGTTCTTTTGCGGGACAACTGGTTATTCAGGATACTTCCCAGTAACACAGTTCCAATCGGATAAATCAGCATTACTGGTAAACTTATGTATTTTATAACTTCAAAGGCAAATGGCCAAGGAAGAAGCAACGTACATGTAAGCATAAAAACGTGAACCAAAATGCCAAAAATGAATAAATCAAATCTCCCCAGGATTTTTTGTAATTTATTATGATATCTTCTCCACAATAGTCCTATTATTACACAACCTGTAATTACAGATACACCCATTACTGCTCCAATACCTCCCAGATAGAGGCGGTAAGCACCGATAATGAGCGCTGCGATAATCGCGGGAATAAATCCAAAGAATAGGCCTGTTATACTTAATAGAATAGAGCGAGTATCGAAGAATAAGCCAAATGAAAGCTCCCATGGACTCAACATCAAAGCAATGCCTATCAGACCAATGATAATTCCAAAAAGTATGCTTTTTAGGTGCGTATTTATATTCGCGTTAGAAAAAAGAATATCATAGGCTACACCTAAGGCAAGAAGCAAAGCTGCATTATTTATGAGAGCTATTATCATTTCAGCATCCATACAACACCTTCTGTCAAAAAGAACCCATGTATTCAAATGAGCCTTAGTATGTAGTTTTTAATTAAGCAATTATTACCACAATCTGAACTTGAGATTTTTGTGATTGCTCAATTACATCTTTTATGGGCTATATATTATATAATTAATACGCTAATATAAAATTAAAGTCTATTATAATATATTGATATGCTTCTATCTAATCCTAGAGTCTTAACAAGAGAAATTATGTACTTTTATACTTACTGGATAAAAGTAAAAAAAGATATCTAGAAAACAAAAGAGGATTTCGATAAACCACGGTATTCAAAAATTACCTTCTATACCATTTATAAACAATAACTGGAAACAATAGGTTTATAGAAATACTCAAAAGTAATCTAAACACTTGTATGATTTCTATTGTTAATCGCAGGATAGGGGGATGAGAAGAGAATATTTCCCCGTGGGAAATGATGTATTGCTTTGCAATATGTCCTTAAGGTTTTGGAATGTGTTAAAGCTGGAACAAAATGAAAACGAATTAATACGATGTCTTGTCTCTAAGGGCTTAAAACCAGTTCAGGACCATATACCTCTGTCTATTTCCCTGAACTGGCACCTCATCCTTTCACTTTTTGTTTTTGAGCTTATCAAGCAAAGAAGATACTTTTTCTTTGGCCTGCTCTGTTTCTTGCATGTCTTTTGTAATGTCGATGTTAAGGATGTCTCCTTCTTTACTGCCTTCAGGCAATAAAGAGAGAGGAATGCTGATCTTAGTGGTTTCTTCTGGCCTAACTAATAGTACAGCTATCTTGTTTTCGATTCTATCAAGTGTGGTTTTGAGGGTCAAGTTCATCCCCTCAATGAGTCCACAAGGTTTCCTTCACTGTCATATAGGAAGGCAGTATCACCATCATTGTTCCATAAAGGATTTCCACTTCCCCAATACAGCTCAGTTTCAGTATCCGATCCTTCGGTAGTGTAGAGAATGACTGTTGTACCTGCTTCCAGTTGGAATGAAGGGAAAGTATATGTGTTTTTATTATCCTCGTCTTTAATCTCCCAACCAGTGAGATCCACAGAAGAAGAACCCGAATTCTTGATTTTTACATACTCTTCCTTAAGGCTCAAACTACTGATCCCTATCCCGTCATCTGAAGTGTATGTTTCAACCGATGTATCCACTGCATCGTCTGGAGTGGATGTAGTTATTGTATCCTTAGTGGTTACTGTACTTGTGTTGCTGGTTTTGCTTGGAGCTGTCTTTTTAGTGGTCACTGTGTAGGTAGAACCATCTGTTGTAACGGTTATTGTACCGTGGTCATCTGTTCTGTAAACTGTGGATACACTTAGCAGCCTTTGTAGCGTTTCAGCATGTGGGTGTCCATATTCATTATCCGCACCTACTTCGATAATACTTATTTCTGGACTAACGGCTGAGATGAAGCTCTGCCCTGAACCGGAAGTGCTCGCATGGTGGCCTACTTTGAGTATATCTGCATCTACTTCGTAGCCTGCAGCCATGATACTTGCTTCTGTTTCTAGTCCAGCATCTCCCATGAGTAGGAATGACACGTCTTTATCTATGATCTTGAGAACCACAGAGTTTTCGTTGAGATCTTCATATTGTTCTTTTCCTGAGTTAAGGACCTGGATCTCTATTCCTGGGTCAAGATCAATGTTTTCTCCTCTTTCTGCTATATGGAAAGGAATGTTCTTCGTGTCAATTGTTGTCAGCATGTCCTCGTATGTTTGCGACGTGTGTGGATATCCGGAGTCGATGAACTGACCTACGGGGTATTCATTTAGTATAGTGAGTAGTCCTCCTATATGGTCTGCGTGTGGATGAGTTGCAACCACATAATTAAGAGAAGATGCCCCATGTTCCTTAAGAAGTGCTGATACTGTAGAACCCATGTTATTTTCACCGGCATCAATAAGCATGTTTTTTCCTGCATATTCGATGAAAATGGAATCTCCCTGGCCAACTTCTATGAAGTGAACCGTCAGGTTACCGTTTTGAGTAGGTGCTAATGATGTTTGTTCAGGTAAAGCATATTGTTTGTCAGTTGTATCTTCTTTAATCATATCATTTTCTGATGTCTCTTTTACAGGCTCAGAAGTTTGTTGTACAGTAGTGTTTACACTCTCTTGCTGATCAGTAGGCTTGGTTGATTGATCAGATGGTTCTCCTGCCATCCCAATCACCACAAGTACAGCAAAAATTATCAGTGTCCATTTTAGTATTTTATTCATCTTTTCCCACCCAACTGAGGCCTCAATAAAAGTGAATGTACATTGAACATATACTTTTCGAAATGTTTCCTGTATAATTAAAAGGTACATTTCCAGTGGAGTTATTGAGCTTAGAAAATCAGGGTAAAATCGGGATGCATGCCAACTGTGACACACAGTCCTTAATCGTGTACTTAAGGGAACGGATGAAAAAAGGCATTACCACCGTTAAACGGTGCCAACGCTGGGTAGGCGAGGTATTTGTGGGGAAATAAGGTAGAGGGAAAAACAAACGTGATAGCTGTAAAACCTTAACTTTTGGATATATCTTTATTATGGCTATATCCCCGTCTTTTCATGAAAAAAATAGGTTTATATGTGATTTCAATCAAAACTTTGTATATGAGAAAAATTGGTACTTTTTCAGGATAAGATTTGCTAATTATCAGCCATACGCCACCGGACTACCCTCCACGGCAATGTAGGGTCTTCGACTCTGTTCCTCAGCTTTCGTATTGATGCCTTTCTCATTGTTATTATCTCACCTGCAAAGGATACTTCTTTCTCAAGCTCTTCATGTTTCTGCATCATTGCCATCATGAGTGCTTTTTCGTTCTTAGCTTCATGAATCATGTTTTCTATCTCTATTCGATGTCCCTTATGGATGCGAACAAAAGCAGCGAGCCGCACGCGTGCATCAACTGATACATACTTGAAGTCCATTATATTTCCTCCACTCTCTTCTTACTCCCATCTCTCAGTCTATGTAAAGCATTACATGAAGTACATCTGCATTTATCTTGCTATATCAGCACTTCTCTTTTCTCATATCTTCCCTTACTTTTTGGATGGTACTTACAGTTCTTCTGTTTAGATTGAAAATGGTGCAATAATTATTCATATATATATATGAATATGTAAAATCTCTGAAGTTTCCAAGCGGAACAAGAACTTTTTCCCACAACTCCTATATTAGATATATACTATACAAAGGTTAAAATAATTCCCGCACGATGGGCAGATATCATTTCTGCTTTCATTCAAATACTATGGGATATGTTTCTCTCCGAATTCCCACAGCTAATAACCACGACCCCATTTTTCACAATAGGAGCATTTCAATACCATCGAAATCCCCTCTATAATCTAATTCTTTTTTCAGCATAAAGGCATTACCATGCGTGCACTCACATACATAGGCTCCAAGGACATCAAAAATCAAAGATCGATTAATTCTTAGCATAAGCCGAAGATTTTAGCGATCTAGCTGCTCGATTCGTTTTATCTCATACATATCCATTTTTTGCTTAATTGACTCTGCATAAAAACTTTCATTCCTGATATTTGCAGATTAAAATTGGCAATTATTCTCAAGATTTATGCAGAATTGGTATATCATTACCACTACAAATGGGACGAATCATAATTTGGGTGGATATTTGACAGCTAAAGCCCTTACTATACCCAATGTAAACAGCAATATCGATAGGCCTAATACAAACTGATAATCAAATCTTTGGGCATATACTCCTGCCGCAATTTCACGCATTACTATCAAAATTGTAGCATCAGTTAGATATGTAATTTTGATTTCCTGATGTTCCCGATAATCAATAAAGGTCTTGAAAAGATCAATAAGAACAAAAATCGTTAAGACATTGGATACTATCTGACTAAAACCGCCCCCAACAGTTCCTAATATAACTGGTTTGATATCCATGAGGGTGTTCATAACTCCCACAATCAGTGCCAGTAACAGTACATAAAGAATAATAATAGTGACTAAATCAATCGCAATTTTAAAGAATTTATTCTGACTTAGTATAAATAATTTGCAGTAGTCTTTCACTTAATCTCCATTTATCGAAACATAATTGCGATTTCTCAAATCCAGATGTGCATTAATTTTATTACAACTGCAGAATCATGAACATTTATCTTTTGTCCTCATTACTTATATCTTATCCTAAAATCCATTTTGTTCTTAGAGAATCTCACATCAGGACCAGGAGTTTTTGGAGTAAATTTAGTGCTTCTTGTAGCAAAGCTCTTAAATGTACAGGGGTTATTTTATTATATGGGAGTAATTTTATAGGGAGTGTTCTACTATGTTGATAGGATTAGCTATTCTATTCCTGATACTGGCTTTTATTGCCTATGTATTGGGCGCACGTGGAGTTGCCGGAATGTCGATGGACATCGCAAAGTGGCTAGTGATAATCTTTGTAATACTGGCAATAGTAACGTTTATCCTGTGATGGGATCCCGTGGCTAATAACCACTGAAAAAATCTCTTTTTGAAGGGTAGCAACATGAAAAAAGGACAATTGAAATATGTCACTTAGAAATCTAAGGATGAATGAATAATTTATATGGGGATTCCTCCGTTACTCCAATCTTGGGTGAAGGGGTAAAACCTCTCAAATCTTTTTTACAAATTATATTTTAAAAGGCCATTGGATGAGAAGAATATCTCCAATTAGAACCCAGGAATTTTAGGAGATATTTATCCATGAAAAGTTAAATTGAATACAATAGGAGAGGAAAAAGGTGTGGGCTAAAAGACTAATTAAATATTTAATTCTGGCTGTATTGGGAATAGTAATGGGGGGAAAATTCAAGCTTGGAATGAAATTAGTTAACTCCTATGTGATTTGGAAAGATATGAGGAAGCACTAGAATCCTTTGAAAAAGCCACAGAACCGGATTCATAAAATATGACTCTTTTCTCATTTTGTACTTCTAGCCTATATAATATGAAGTGCAATTGTGATGCAAATCTACTGGGGTATGTGAAGAAAAAAATTATCAATCATAGAACTTGTTTTAAAACTCCTACTTTTCCTTTTTCGGTTATAGCAGGCAAACAATGAAAGCTTTACTTGTCCTGCTTTTAGTTCTCAACAAATTCTCACAGTAGTGAAAAAGTGAGTTTTGAAACAGGTTCGTAGTTTATCGACTCGCAGAATTACAAAGTAAAGGTTTGTGGGAATAGCTTATGAGAAACGGTATAATGATGCAATATTTTGAATATGCAATGGCAAATGATGGTCAGCATTGGAAAAACTTAAAAGCTGACGCCCCTCATTTAAGTGAACTGGGGATTACGGCTGTTTGGATACCACCTTGTTTCAAAGGTACCTCTTCCAGTGACACAGGTTACGGTGTGTATGATTTATATGATTTGGGGGAATTTGAGCAGAAGGGCACCGTAAGAACAAAGTATGGAACTAAAAATGAGCTGATCGAAGCTATTAAGGCACTGCATGAAAACGGAATACAGGTATATGCTGACATAGTGCTTAGCCATAAAGCCGGAAGTGATGAAACTCAGACCTTTAAAGTGATTGAGGTTGAAATTAACGATAGGAACAAAGTTATTTCAGAGCCTTATGATGTTAAAGGCTGGACTAAATTCACCTTCCCGGGAAGAAATAATAAATATTCTGATTTTAAATGGTCTTTTGAGCATTTTACTGGTATTGATTACAATAACGCAAACGGAAAGACTGCCGTGTATAAAATTCTCGGAGATAACAAAGATTGGGCAGAGAATGTTGATAAAGACTTCGGCAATTTTGATTATTTGATGTTTGCTAATATTGATTTTAATCATCCCGATGTTAAAAATGAAATCTACAACTGGTTTAAGTGGTTTGTGAATGAAACAAATATCGATGGTGTAAGAATTGATGCAATCAAACATATAAATCAAGATTTTATAAGAGATTTCTTAAAATTCATTAAAAATCAGCAGGGTGAAGAATTTTATGTTGTAGGCGAGTATTGGATATCAAACCATGAGGTATTAGACGATTATCTGGATCGAGAAGAACATCTTTTGGATTTATTTGATGTTTCACTGCATTTTAATTTCTACAGGGCATCTAAAGAGAGTAATAACTTTGATATGAGGACAATTTTCGATAATTCGTTAGTTAAGACTCAACCCATGTTTGCAGTAACCTTTGTAGACAACCACGATTCGCAACCGATGCAGTCATTAGAGTCCTTTGTGGAGGATTGGTTCAAGCCGTTGGCATATGCATTGATCTTGTTAAGAAAGGATGGCTATCCTACAATATTCCACGGGGATTACTACGGAATTGCTAATGTAGAAGGGCACAGTCCAATACGAGAAGTTATTGATAATCTAATCAGAATGAGAAGAGAGAGTGCATACGGAGAACAACAGGACTATTTCGACCATGGAAATACAATCGGCTGGGTAAGGCTTGGAACTGAAGAGCATCCGAATGGTTGTGCGGTAGTAATGACGAACGGATCCGATGGAGAAAAGGAGATGTACGTGGGAAATATTCATTCGGGTGAGATATGGATTGATCGTGTCGGCAATAATCCTGTGGAAGTAGTTATTGATGAACAGGGAAAAGGACTATTTCCGGTTTCAGGAGGTTCAGTTTCCTGCTACAAAAAAAAAGAATATGGCGACTATCTCTAAAACATTAGCTTTCACACAATAGTTATTTGTGTGGTATCGTATTAAAACAGAAATCTAAGGAGATAATTGAATATCCTTTTAGAGATTCAATTAATAAACGTTAAATAAAACCATAGCATTTTTACAATAGGGTATGGTGCTATTTGTTGGCGCAAATAGCTTCATCATGATTAGCTATTATCCAGGCTTCGACAACCTGGATAGTTTGCTCCAATCATGGACATGCCCCTTCAATCTGTAAAACTAAAAGGTTTTATTGATTGTTTGAGCGGAGTGAAGTCATAAAACGCATTTAACTGTGCGTATGACTTCCGGTTCGGGAGTTTTAACAAAATCCCAGGTCTTCCGGGGGTCGCCACCCCTAAAGCCATGGCCCGGTAGTACCGAATAGCGGTAGTTCCCCCTTAGCAACATAAACGAAAAGAAGGTGCTTCGCACAGGCAGCTGATGGCTACCAGGTCAATTGCCACGTCTTTTTTGACCTCTATATTGCCCAACTTCCGTATTTATTGAGATAAAATTACCAGAACAATCGTTTTCATCTGGAAGGTTTTCTACCATTTTTCTTTCAGGGGTATTATTAACCTTATGTTTATTAGTATTATTAGTACTGTTATTGAATTGGGACGGCATCTTAATTTTTTTCATAAATTTTGCCAAATTATGTTTTGCCACAATTTTATTAAGTTTAGTAATGAAATCAGATGATGGATTATGTCGATATAATATCTCAGATTTATTTACATTTTTTTCCAAATTGTGTTTTGATACAATTTCCTTAACTTTAATAATGAAATCGGGTGATGAACGGGGTGATGTATATATACTTTCGATTAACTCAGTCAAGTTAACTTTGATCTCAATCCCATTTTCTTCTTGTTGAGATAAGGAATGTAAAGAAAAATTTGTATTCATTATTTGAACTATTGCTCTAATTTCATTTTCGTCTTTAAACTGTTCGATTTTACGAAAATAAGGTATTAGAGTATTAGTTTCAGGTTGTAAATCAGAACTATCATAAGTCACTTTACCGATGTACTGTTCATTTTTTGGATCCTCTAAACAATTACGCAATCTAGTAACAGATGATTTGATTGCAATTCCTTCCGAATCTTTACCATATGCTTCCCACATAACACTTGATTCACAGTTTTTTTGCGTCCAACAATTCGCATAAGTAAATTTTTTAACCGGTTCAAAAAAGGAAGTGAACTCCTCAGAACATCTGCCTTCATTTAAATCCTCATAATTGTCAACTCTAGTAAAATATAAACCACTTTTATTTATCAATTCTACAAATTTATAGAACTCCATATATCTCCATATAATTACATTTCCCTCCGGTTCTAAAATTACTGGATGAGGTGTATACATATTATTTTTTTTGAGTTTGCTCCTATAATTAGTTTGTTATGCTGGCATCACTCCTTATAATGTTTCAATTTGTAGGGATTTATCACAAATCCAGATACCCACCCTTTACAAAATGCTAATTGCCTTTTGGCTTGTACATGTTCAGAAAATCCCGGATCGTCGGATTAACAATGTATACGCCCTTTTGCTGGGACCCATCGCTGTCTAATTTCTTAAGAAAGATTCCCTTTTTAACAAGCCTTTTACGTGCAGATTTATACATAGTCAGCTCTTAAATGCATCATGCACAAATCAAAAATAAATTACCCTCCTCAAATTCCCTCTAAAAAGAAGTTACATGAAGAGGCTTCCAAGCCCCTTCACGTCACGTTCATCTCCACTCCCTTCACCTCGGCACTGACCTCAGGGTTGTAGTAGGAGTAGGCTTTGCTTCCCTGGGCTGCTGCCTTTACAGGGAAAAGTGCCTGCATCTGCATGGTGAAGTTGAGCTCTTCGCCCACCTTCATCTCATCGATATAGAGCACCACCTTGCGGCCTGCTATTTCGTAGCGAGTGACAGTGTCATTCTCCTTGAGGGCATCCAGGCTCGTTGTGACAGGAGTGAAACCCGTGGGCACAGCAATATCCACAATCATCATGCCGCTGGAATTTACCATGGCCTCTATGCCAGGCATACCGTTGTACTTCACTCGTACATCTGCGGTCACGATGTCATCCACTGCAACGCTCGTGGCATCGTATGTCACGTTCAGCTCGATCTCCTTCTGCTCCACCACATCCGGTAGGATGACATTGAACCTCTTCACAAGCTGGTAGCTCACTTCGCCCTCGCCTTCAATGCCCAGGGTCACCTGCTGAGTATCCACAGGCACTTCTACTATCTGCACCACATCGAAGTTCTGCGGAGTAATCTTTACCTCGCTAAGCGATGTATTGTCAGCCATCACCGACACAGTGGCATCTATATCCCTGCCAGCCGAAGCCGCAGCAGTCATGAGCGCCCTGAAAGCCATTACAGTATCCTGGGTGCTTGAGAAACCGCCCTGAGCATTTCTCTGTGCAGCGATCCACTTCAGGGATGAGCTTGCAGTCGGATCCTTTGCTTCAATAAGAGCCAGCGTTGCGTATGCAGTGGTCTCCACATTCTTGCCGGAAGGCATGATTATACCATAGGTATCGTAACCATAAGGCGTGGACACCGGTGCTTCATCATATCCCCAATAAGTACCGTCCTCATCCTGCTTCGCCATTGCCAGCAGTTTGTCCAGAGCCTCATCAGCCTTGGAACTGTTCAGCTTCTGCAAGGCCAGTGTACCAATGGCAAGAGCATACGGATCATCCTGAGCAGCTAGGTTCATTTCAAGATATTGCTGAGCCTTTGCCATTACCTCCGGCCTGGCATTTCCATATTCTTCAAGAGCCAGCGTGGTGTAAGCCGTCAGAGCGTATGCGCCATTCATACCTCCCATCATGTCCTGGTGTATAACAAAACCTACTGATTCCCATGATCCATCGGTCTGCTGGTGGGATTCTATCCAGTCGGCAGACTGCTTCAGCACATCCTCATCTATAGTAGTGATATCCCTGGCACCGCTGAACTGGGATAATACGAAGTCTGTGAGCCATAAGCTACCTCCCTCGTCACTCTCTCCGAATGCAGAGAAAGAACCATCATCATGCCTGTAAGTAAGTTCCCGCTGGTAGCCGGTGATGATGTATGTTTCAGCCTTCGCTCGAATCTCAGGATTCTCTTGGCCCGTAGCCTTCAGATAACGCAGCACTTCCACATCCGTAGAGAACAGCATCATGTTCTGTTCACCGCATCCATAAGGCATGCCCAGCAGATCATCCACACCGCTTATGGTCTGTGCCACAATGCTCGGTGTAAAGCTCACAAGTATCTTGCCGGAATCCTTCACCATATCAAAAGGCAGGCCAGCATCCAGCACCACCGAAGCGTTGTCAAGGATGCCATTGTCTATTACCTCCCTCGTCACACCTTCAGGCTCCACAATGATGTCCTTCTTCACAGCATCCGCTTTCTCCGTAGTCTGTCCAGTGATCTCGATGACATGAGTGCCTACCTGCGTTGGCCTGATGGTGAAACTCACAGAACTTACACTATTTGGAGCTACTGTGACCTGCTGCTTGTCATCTCCAACAAGCTGGAACCAATCCTCTCCTTTCAGAGTAATAAAGACCTGTTGCTCCTTATCCAGATAGTTATACACCTGCACCTGTACCGGGAATTGTTCGCCTCTAATCACAGCATAAGGCAGGTCCGGGTCTATGAAGAAATCCTGGAAAACCTTAAGCTGGGTTTCAGAAATGCCTATCCCCTGCGGTCCCGACGACACTGCATGTAATCTCCAGGTGGTGATACTGTCAGGTGCGTTCAGTTTAAGGTCCACTTTTCCGGTGCTATCAGTTAGCAGATCAGGTTCCCATACCCATGTCTCAGGGAAGAACTGACGCACCCTCTGCACTTCGGCAAGGGGCTCAGAAGGTTCTACAGTTCCCGTGGAATCTGTTGCCGTTGCAGTAGGCATCATGGCAGGTACTGCCGCCTCTTCCTGTACAACCATATCCACACCCTTTCCGCCGAATCCGTCCATCAACATATCTTCCTGTGGAACTTCCACTTTTGGAATATTCAGTTCAGGTGAAGCCATCACTACCATACCCGCATTATCCAGCACATTGTAGGCTCCTTCTTGATACCAGTAGTATGTGGGATGAGCCTCAGCCAGAGGTTCCATGAAGCGCTTTTCCAGTTCACTGAACACCTGTTGCAGGTTAAGCCGTCCTTCGCTAAGAGCGTATACCGATTCATCCACAATGGATACACCGATCATGGCCTGGCCTCCTGCATTGAAATTCACGGTCACATTGTCTCCAGGCTCCACCGATTCTTCACTAAAAACAGAAGAAAGGTCCATCTGGGTGTCAAATTGCACATCAAAAGGAAGGACGTCTGCAGAGACCTCATTATTGGGGTTAATCATGTATGCAACTATTTTTGCTGTTGGGCTCATCTGCGGTGTTACTGGGATGCTAATTTCAGAATCACTACTTGTTGCAGAGTATACAGTCCTGCCGTTAGCGAACATATCATAGAACACAGTGCCTGGGTTGGTGGAATACACCTTGAATCTGATGGATTCTCCTACTTTCGGTACTCCTTTACTGGTCTGGGTGATGTGTATGAAACTTGCGGAAGGTGAATATACAGCGTTGAGATTTACAGATGCATTAACATCCTCTGCTTCTGCTGAAAGGTCAAGTGCATGTGCATTGGCAGGCACATCATAGGTTAGCAGGTAAGTGCCGTTCTGAGTCTTTATGGTATCCTGCTGTGTCTCCTGTTTGTAATTCTCATCAGTGAAACTTGCAGTGATCTTCACTTCTGTATCCAGAGGCTTTCCTCCGGGATCCTGGGTCACAAGCAGCACCTGCAAGGGCATGCCAGGTTTTATGGAATTAGACTCGGGTATTAGTTTCAGTACAATGGGAGATTGTGCTATTGTCAGCAGTTGTGTAGACTTCTCGTTGTGTCCTCCTGTATCGGTCACAGTGACATTGAGCATGAGGCTGCCTTGCCCTTCTGCACCATAAGTGCCTGCTGCATAACCTACTTCTGGCAGCTCGAAATCCACTGAACCGTTCTTAAGCACAGATTTGAAGGTGGCGTACTGTCCCCAGGTACCAACGTAACGCATGGCATCTACGGTCACATTGCCTTCCACCTGCTTCCCAAAGAAATATTCTGCTGATACGGACCCTGTGATTGGTTCGGATACAAGGAACCAGTCTTTAGGAGTGGAGACCTGCACATCAAATTTAGGCAGAACATATTTTTCCACCCGAATATCTACTTCTGAGCTGGAGCTACCTGAAGTCGCCTTTATATTCCAGGTACCCAGGTTGAGTTCAGATGCAAGGGGCAGGTCGAAGTAGGTTATGCCATACTCATTTGAAGTAAGGTTTTCCTTGAATACCTTGATGCCTTTTGCATCAGCAATTTCCACCATGGTCTCTTGTTCTACGGGAAGCAGGTTGTTGTTGACTGTGAGCAAGCGGCCGTGTATTGTCTGTCCGGGTTTATATATAGGTTTATCAGTTTCGATAAAAACAGGATTGTTCTTCACTACCTGTATGGTAGCAGTGAATTCGACATCAAATCCCGCGGGCTTGGCGGTGAGATTGTACTGTCCTTCTTCTATCTCAGGCACTTCAAATGAAGCTACTGAATTACCTGCTTCTGAGGTAGATGCCTGTACAAGTGGGATCACCTCGTTGTTTGCATCTGTAAGCGTGTATTCTACGCATCTTATTACAGACTGGCCACCATTGAAGGCAGCCATGGTTACAGCACTTTCTCCTCCTGAAAAAAGTGTCTTGGGTGCAAGTATCAGGAACTCATCACCTGAAATCGATGTACCATCTCCACATTGGCCTGCAATATTGGAAGATGTTCCTTCGGAATTCAGACATCCCGAAACAAAGATAGATATCAACATCAGTGACAAAACTAGTAATTTAAAGATTTTAGACATATCTCTACCTTAAACTCTCATATTCGCATATGTTAGAGTGGGTAAAACTGCCGTATATACCTTGCTTAAACTTCAAAAGAGTTCGAAGTTATCTAAAAAAGTCATTGAAAACAATTTAGTCTAATTAGTTTAAAAAAGCGAGTAAAAAAATTATGAAGGGTTAAAACCCTTCATTTTTGAAACTCAGTTTCTTCTTACAAGATATACAACTGCAAGAAGACCTCCAACTGCAAACAAGGCTTCAAAGCCTGGTGTTTGTGGCTCTTCAGTTGTAGAAGTTGTGTTGTTGGTCACAGCGTTTACTTCAGTGGCCACTTCTTCTGTCTGGGTTTCCATTTCACTGCTTACAGGTGACTCGAGTGTCTTTTGAGCAGTAATTGCAAACGGTGAGAACCCAGATGTCTCTGACTCAAATGTTACATAGCTATCTGTGCTGTTTACAACAGTAGCAGGCAGCACTTCCCATGTATTTCCACTATACCTCTGTAGCTGGATTTCTTCTGGCTTTACATCCATCTGCTGCATCCAGGAATTGTTTACCTTGAATACTATCTTAGCATCTTTAAGGTTGGATGATGAAGCAAATGAGCCCTTGCCTACCCATATATTTACATATTTGTATATGGATCCTTCAGGAGTACTGTTAGCCAGTTTTGATCTATTGTTCAATATTTCAATAGTGGATGTAATCTGGCCTGAGTTCTTAAGGGAATAGAAACTGATTGACTGTATAGGGTTTCCTTCCTTTGTGAACAGATAGGTCACATTTTTATTCATTTCCAAGTATTGAGATTTAGCGTCCTTTACTGCAAGGTTTGCATAGTCCTCTACTGAAGCTGAACCTGTACCTGATCCTCCGCTGCTGCTTGAGCTACTGCTTCCACCGCTTCCTCCACTACTGGAAGACTTGGTTTTGAGTTCAGCAATTACTGCCTTACCTGCCAGCTCATTGCTGGTGTATGGGACCAAGGTGTAGGTGTAAGTCTTGCCAGCTGACAAGCCACTATCTACGTAAGATGTTGAATTGGTAACATTACCAATGATAGTGCCATCTCTTCCTATTTGTACAAGGCTGGTGTCGTTAGAAGCATCCCATGTCAATGTAATTGAAGTCTTTGTGATGTCGCTTCCAGCAACATTGGAGACTCTGGGTAGCTTCATTGCTATGGCTGTGTCATTAACCAATGTAGAATTAATGTTCCCTGATGCATCCACTGTGCAGATGGCAATAGTGTAGTTAGTTGCATTAGAAAGTCCGGTTGCGTTGTATGAATTGACGGAACTGTTGGTTGTGTTTGTGATAAATTCTCCATCAATGTATACCATTGCATAGCTAAAGTCAGCATCAGTGGGGTTTGTCCATACCCAATTGATCCAGCTTGAATCTGAATCTGAATCATCAAGGTTTGTTACAGATGCTGGTGGTATAGTATCTACCAGCAATAGTGTTGCATTTGCTGAATCGTTTGTCCACGTGGGGTTAATGTTCCCTGATGTATCAACTGTTTTGAGACCGATGGTATGTGTACTTCCTTCAGTGAGGTTTGTTAAATTATAATATACTTCAGATGTATTTGTAGTGAATACACCATCGATGTACACCATTGCATGACTAAAGTCAGTATCAGCGGGGTTTGTCCATGTCCAGTAGATCCAGCTTGAATTTGAGCTTGTTTCCTTTAGGTTTGTTACAGATGCTGGCGGAACTGTATCTGCTGCTCCGTCTACACTAAGGATGACAAGACCATTTCCAAAGTCAGCTACATATACATAGTTGTTTGATACTGCAACATCATATGCAAATCCAGCAGTGTTGTAGCTACCTTCATTGACTAATGCTGCTGGGTTAGCAATATTAATTATCACAATTCCAGCGCTATCGTCTGCGATATATGCATAATTACCTGAGACTATAACTCTCTGTGCATAGCTAGTATCATACGTGCTTGCAAGTGTTGGTGCTGCTGGATTTGTGACATCTAAAACTACAAGTCCATTAGAACCATCAGCCACATATGCGTAGTTACCTTCTACAGCAACTCCGTGTGCAAAGCCTACAGTATCATAGTTTCCTACAAGTGTTGGTGCTGCTGGATTTGTGATATCAAGAATCACAAGGCCGTTGTCACCATCAGCCACATATGCATAATTGCCTTCTACAAAGATATCTTCTGAGGTTCCTGAAGTGTCATATCCTCCAATGGCTACAGGTGCTGCTGGGTTTGTAACATCTAAAATCACAACTCCACTGCTATTGTAAGCAACATATGCGTAATTTCCAGATACAGCAATTCCAAATGCCTGATCAATAGTATCAGTATATTTGCCTTTAAGTGTTGGTGCTGTTGCATTAGTTGTATCGACGATAACAAGACCACCTCTGCCATCAGCCACGTATGCATTGTTTCCAGAGATTGCAACATCATGTGCATATCCCGAAGTAACATAATTTCCTGTGCTTGCTGGTGATGCCGGATTTGTGACATCTACTATCATAAGACCCATGTAACCATTGGCAATGTATGCATAGTTATCTGATAGGGCTATACCGTTTGCAAATCCAGCAGTAGTAGTATAAGTTCCTGCACTTACGGGGGTTGCTAGATTCGTAATATCCACAATTGACAGGCCACTTCTACCAAAGGCCACATAAGCATAATTACCTGCCACATCAACACAATAAGCGTGTATTGATGCCATGGTGTAACTTCCTGCACTTGCCGGTGCTGCCGGATTTGTAATGTCTATAATTACAAGGCCGTTTGTTGCATCAGCTATGTAAGCATAGTTTCCATTTACCATTACGTCTGTTGCAAATCCAGCAGTGTCATAATTGCCTGCAAGTGTTGGTGCTGCCGGATCTTCAATATCTATTACCTGAAGGCCACTGTCACCATCGGCTATGTATGCATAATTTCCTGATACGAAAACATCAGATGCAGTACCAGTTGTATCGTAGCTACCTGTGAGAGTTAATACACCTGGGTTTGCGATGTTTACTACAACAAGTCCATTGCTATCGTCTGCTATGTAAGCATAGTTCCCTTCAACGACAACCTTGGAAGCAAAACCAGTAGTATTGTAGGTACCTACACGAGTTGGTGCTGCTGGATTTGTGATATCCAATGAAACAAGGCCTCTGCTTCCACTGGCTATGTAAGCATAGTTTCCTGATAATGCTACGCCTCCCGCATAAATTGAACTAAAATTACCTGCAATTGCTGGCGCTGCTGGATTTTCTATATTTACGACCTGAAGGCCAGTTTGTCCATCAGCTAAGTATGCGTAATTTCCGGATATTACTATGTTGTTAATTACTGATGGGGTAGTAACTCTTCCCATTTCTACAGGATTGGAAACATCAGTAACGTCCAAAACCAGTAAATCCTGTCCTTGTCCAACGTATGCGTAATTGCCATTTACAACAACGTCATAAATGCTTCCACCGCGGTGACTGACAAAATCTTCTCCCTGTGATATAATCGCATTTGTAATACTAGCGGTATCGTAGGTATTTCCATTATATTGACTAACTAAATCTATTTTGAGTTCTTCAGCTGCTCCGATCCCTGCGATCATTAGCATCAAAAATACTGCGACTCCAAAATAGATACATCCACTTGACTTGAGTTGCACTTTATCACTCCAGTTTTTGTGGTTTCGAAAGCAAATTCATTATCATTTTCACTTTTTGTAATAATTATATAGTGGGAACTACTTTCATTTTTTCTACTTGGAAAATATTGGACCACGTTCTTCTCATTTCTGGTGTAAGGCTTGGAAATCCCCTCATATTCATTACAGACACATTCAGTATAATTTGTGTAAGTGTCATTTATATCTAAATTAATTTCTTTTTCAAGTCTCTCCAGCACACCTAAGAACGGTGGTACTACACTACTGAAACAAGCAGCAGCTATATGTAAAGCATTTCCACTTTTCTGAAAACGGTACCTTTGATTGCCTACACTAATAATAAAAGCAATCAGAAGTACAACAGGAATAATTACCTGTTTTTGCATGATCGAACCACTTAAACTTTTAATACTCCGGTCTGAAAGGAGATGTATACATATATAAACATATCTTTATTTTACGAAAGCGCTCCTAATATTGTAGAAGAGTGGTTGATAAAATCATAGTATAAAGGAGACCAATATTCTTGATATGGTATTACAGAGTATATTTATTTCTACAATATAAAAAAACAAATTACAATTATGTTGTGATTTCTGTACAATCAGGGTATCCCAGGACAGCAATTATGGGCATCACATGTTATACTTTGCTGATGCTTCCTATTTGATGAAAAATAGCATAAAAAAAGAAATTGAAGAAGGTGTTGAACCTTCTCTTTTTGCAACTTAACTTTTCCTTATGAGGTATGCAACCGCAAGCATACCTACAATTGCGAACAGTGCATCAAAGCCTGGAACTTTTGTATCCTTTGTTACAGATGTAGCATTAGAATTGATATTCTGGACTTCAGTTTCACTACTTGGAGAGGAAGCAAGTTCCTTTTCAGCAGTGATTGCAAACGGAGAAAATCCTGGAGTCTGAGCTTCATATACTACATAACCTGTAGCATTGCTTTCCAGAGTAGTCGGCAGTATTTCCCATGTAGTTCCATTGTATCTCTGTAACTTTACGTCCTCGGGATTTAAGCCCATATCTTGTATCCACGAACTGTTCACCTTGAACTGGATCTGCGCATCCTTAATGTTAGATGCTGTTGCAAAGCCAGCCTTGCCTACCCATATATTGGCGTATTTATATATTTGTCCTTCAGGAGTACTGTTAGCCAGTTTTGATCTGTTGTTTAGTACTTCTATGGTGGAAGTAATCTGACCAGAGTTCTTCAAGGAATATAAGCTAACTGACTGTATGGGGTTTCCTTCCTTTGTGAACTCATAGGTGACGTTTGTATCAATTCTCAGATAAGCATTGGCAACATCTTTCAGTGCAAGGTTTGAATAGTCTTCTACAGAGGTTGCACCTCCACTTCCTCCGCTACTACTACTACTGCTCCTTGAGCTACTGCTTCCACCGCTTCCTCCACTACTTGAGGATTTGGTTTTTATTTTAGCAGTTACTGCTTTCCCTTCCACTCCATCTTCATTGTATGGGACTAAAGTGTACGTATAACTCTTACCGCTGCTAAGGTTGCTGTCTACATAAGATGTTGAACCACTTGCATTGCCAAGGGCCATATCATCACGGCTTATTTTCACTTCTGTGGTGTCCTCAGAATTTTCCCACAGGAGGGTGATAGAAGTCTTTGTGATGTTTGTTCCAGCGAGGTTTAACACCTTTGGAAGTTTTATTGCAGTAGCTGAATCGTTTACCAGGACGGAATTAATGTTTCCCGAAGTGTCTACTGTCTGCAAACCTATAGTGTATGTAGTACCTTTTGAGAGTTCGGTAGCATTGTAGGAATTAATTGAACTGTCAGTTGTATTTGTAACAAATTCACCATCAATGTATACCATCACATAACTGAAATCATCATCTTCTGGATTTATCCAGGTCCAGTTGATCCAGTGTGAATCTGCATTTGTCTCTTCGAGGTTTGTTACAGATCCTGGTGGTGTAGTATCTGAAGGAAGTGTAGTTGTTGCTACTGCTGAATCATTTACCCATGTAGGATTGGTGTTACCTGATATGTCTACAGTCTTTGTGCTTATGGTGTGTGTCGTTCCTTCAGTAAGACCGGTTAATTCATAAACTCCTCCAACTGCATTCTCAACAAATGCACCATCAATAAATACCATCACATGGCTGAAATCAGCGTCACTGGGGTTCACCCATGCCCACTTTATCCAGCTTGAACCTGCACTTATTTCTTTTAGATCTGTTACAGAGGCCGGTGGATTTGTGTCTGAACCATTGTCAACACTAAGAATTACCAGTCCGTTATTGAAATCAGCTACGTATACATAATTTCCTAATACGGCAACACCGTACCCATAACCAGCTGTGTCATAGCTACCTGCAAGTGTTGGCACAGTTGGGTTTGTTATATCTACTATTACAAGTCCAAAGCTATCGTCTGCGATATATGCATAATTCCCTGCTACTGCAATATTCTGTGCAAAGTTTGTGTCATAATTGCCTATAATAGTTGGCGCAGCTGGGTTTGTTACATCCAGTACCACAAGTCCATCACTTCCATCAGCTACATATGCGTAATTACCCACTATTGAAACACCATATGCATGACCGGGGGTATTATAACTACCTTCAAGTGCTGGTGTAGCTGGCTTGGTGATGTCTAGTACTACAAGGCCATTATCTCCATCTGCTACGTAAGCATAATTGCCCGATATTGCCACATTTTCAGCATTTCCTGCAGTGTTATAGCTGCCCTTAAGAGTTGGAGATGCTGGATTTGTAACATCTATTACCACAAGACCACTACTTCCATCAGCTAAATATGCGTAATTATCTGCTACTGTAACACCCCATGCCTTCCCATCAGTATTTGTATTATAGCTACCTTCAAGTGAGGGTGAGGAAGGGTTTTTAACATCTACAATTACTAGGCCAGTACTACCATCAGCTATGTATGCGTAATTCCCTGCTACTGCGACATCACGTGCATATCCAGTAGTAATATAACTTCCTGCACGGGTAGGAGCTGCCGGATTAGTGATATCCACAACTGTAAGTCCCATATATCCATATGCTACATATGCATAATTATCTGCTATAGCTACACCGGATGCAAAACCTGCAACGTCATATATTCCTGCATAGCTTGGTGCTGAAGGCTTTGAAATGTTTATTATTGCAAGTCCAGTTCTGCCATATGCTATGTATGCGTAATTATCCACTACATCAATGCTATATGCATATCCGGGAGTAGCACTATAAACCGCTGTGCTTGATGGTGTTGCTGGGTTGGATATATTTACTATTGAAAGACCACTGCTCCCATCAGCTACGTATGCATAATTGCCTTCTATAGCTACACAGGTTGCATTCCCCTGAGTGTCATACTTTCCTGTATAAGTTGCTGCTGCTGGGTTTGTGATATCAACGATCACAAGTCCATTGCTATCATCCGCCACGTATGCGTAATTGCCAGATACGGTGACAGCATTTGCTTTTACTGTATCATAAGAGCTTAGAGATGTTGGTGCTGCTGGGTTTGTAACATCGACTATGACAAGTCCATTACCGCCGTCAGCCACGTATGCGTAATTGCCTACTACAGAAATGCCATATGCATAACCGGGAGTATCGTACCTACCCTTAAATGTTGGTGCAGCCGGATTAGTGATATCTACGATTACTAGTCCACTGTTACCATTGGCTACGTATGCATAGTTATTTGCTACAGTAACACCGTATGCAGCTCCGGAATTATATGTATAGGTCCCTACAATCGTTGGTGCAGTTGGATTTGTAATGTCTACTACCTGTAGTCCATTATCTCCATTGGCTATGTATGCATAATTTCCCTCTACTACAATACTGTTAATAAGCGAAAGGGTAGTTAATTTCCCAACTTCTGATGGATTAGAAGTTTTTGTGACATCAATCACAAGCATATCCTGTCCTTGTGCCGCATATGCATAATTTCCTACTACCACAACATTGGAAATACTCCCGCCGAAGTGGCTGGTGAAACCCTGTCCATCTGTTACCAAAGCGTTGGTAATACTAGCAGCATCATAAGTATTTTCATCAAATTGGCCAGCAAAATTTACATTAAGTTCTTCAGCTGAACCCATTCCTGCGATTATTATCATACAAAATAACGCAAGTCCAATATTAATTGGTCCACTTAACTTGAGTTGCATTTCCATACCTCAGTCTCAGTGGTTTCACCAGCAATTTCATCTCCAGTTCCGGTTATCGCGGTAACGATCTTAGCCAATTTTGCATAATATGAATCCCTTGTGTTTGCGGACAGTAGTGAACTACTACCAAAATTCACGCCGGACATTGGTGAACCTTTTTCACCCTTGGGAAGATGGTACATAAGATCGCTTTGAGGAAAGATCAATGCGACCGGAAGTACAACAGGAATAAATCTCTGTTTTTGCATGATAAATACCACTTAGTTAGTTTTTAATGCTCCTCTCTTAAAAGGAGAGATGTTCCTTCAATGGGAAGCTATATAAATATATGCATAGTAAATGATATGAGTATCATTATAATAATAGAGTGAGTAAACAAAAATGAATGACTGCTATAGTTAAATGTACATATTTTACGATCGTTTATTGCTAACAGTCTCAGCGTAATATCTCCTGTCCTGCATAATTCTTTATAAATTCATATTACAATAAAGAATACACAGGTGATCCCCTTTGCTTAGATTATACAATAGTATGACACTAGATCTTGAGGTATTTGAACCTAAAGAAAAGGAAAAAGTAAAGATGTTCACATGCGGGCCTTCTATCTATCAGCCTACGCACCTTGGTAATTATCGCACATTTCTTTTCGAAGATATTCTTTTACGCTATTTAGAATATTCCGGGTATAATGTGGACAGAACTCTCAATTTCACTGACATTGAAGACAAGACCATAAGTGAGGCAAAGAAGAGCTTGACAGATATTTTCAGTCTGACAAACAGTTGTGCTGCTAAATTTTTTGTCGACCTTGATTACCTTGAGATAAAAGAACCCACCTATAATCCAAGGTCTTCCACCTCCGTAGCTATTGCTGTGAAAATTATCGAAAAGCTACTTCATAATGGTCATGCCTACTGGTACAAAGGAAATGTATACTTCGACATTCGTTCTTTTAAAGATTTTGGAAAGCTCGGGCATCTGAATAAATCTGACTGGCCTGCAAAGATAAGGCGCTTCCACAAGGATACGTATCCAGGTAGTAACTGGAACATCGGTGATTTTGTTCTTTGGCATAGGCATCGGAAAGAGGAGGGGCTTTCCTGGGAGTCATCTTTAGGAAGGGGCAGACCCTCATGGAACATCCAGGACCCAGCTATGTTATGCGATACCCTGGGTCCCACAGTAGATATCTGGTGCGGAGGTGAAGACAATCTTGTAAGGCATCACGATTATAATATTGCAGTAATGGAGTCTGCAACAGGAAAAACACTTTCTTGTTTCTGGCTTCACGGTGCCCATCTGCTAGTTGAAGGAAAGAAAATGTCTTAGAGCAGGGGAAATGTCATATATCCTGACTATTTACTTGCCAATGGTTATTCTGGAAAAGAGATTCGCTTTTTCCTTATATATGGTCATTACCGTAAGCGTTTGAACTTCACCCCAAAGTTCATGGAACAAAGGACTCAACATTTACGGAATCTTCTTGGGATAATTGAAAAACTAAAACATGCCTCTTTAGAAAAGGGTTTAGAAAATCATCAAGCCTCAGAATTAATACAGGAAATAGTTCCCACGTTCAATAGTCACATGGACAATGACCTTGATGTACGCTCAGCATTTGACAGTCTTGAAACTACTATCTTGGAACTTGCTGATTTGCATGAGGACGGAAAACTTGGAAAAGAACACTTTCAAGATTTTATCTTTGCTATTGCACAGGTCAATAAGGTGTTGATGTTGTTTTGAATTACTAAATAGGTGCCTAGACAAGTTAATATATTGTAGAAGAAATATTATTTCTAAATTTATCGTGTTTTTGTTTCAACTTATCAATTACTACTTTTTTTGAGTTATCCATTCTCATATGTTCCAATCGACGAGTGCTCACATCTCTATAGATCAATAGTACAGTACAGTAACCCTTTATCATTTTGTGTATCAGGTCAAGGCCCCTATTGGATATGATCCTATTATCCAATATTCCCATCTTTTCCATCTGCTGATGCTGCTCTAGGAAAGTATGTGCCTTTATGTCTAGTATGCTCAAAATAGAAGTCTCTTCTACAATTCCCAGATATAGGCAATATAAGATACGAATTTGAATGTCATCTTTCTTATCCAGCAATCCTTTAAGGGTGAAGATTACAGAATCATCATAGGCCCGCAAAAAGATGCTTGAATCATATGTAGTGGACATTACTAATCCCAAACCAGACTCTTTAAGATCTTCTATTTTAGTTTCCTTTATCTCTTTTAGCGGGAGGAATCTCCAGATATCTTCGGTGAGAACACTGCCTGATAAACTCGATTCACCATATTTTAGATAAACTTTATTTTTGTTATCTTTAATGATAGATTTCTCGGAATCGTCCCATAATTTTACAACTTCATCTATTTTATCTTTAAGTTCGGTTTCATTTGATTTTTTTGCATCATCAATACCTTTTACTTTTCTAATTATCAACAGACCTGTAGATGTAAGGGTTGCACGGTCATCAACAAGACTTTTTGAAACTAATGCATAGAAGGTTCTGTAGAGTAAGTCTTTGTTCTCATCAAAGATTGCAGTTAATTGCTCAACATTTCTAACGTTATCGTCAATTAAAGACAGCAGTCTTACTTCTTCTACTGTGAGGTTTTTCAATAGTGGATCCACCTGCAAACCCAAAATTGCCGTTAAAAAATATCGAAGTTTGTAAATTTCAGTTTTATTGCCTGCTAAAAGTGTACTGAACAGTATATTCTCATAGCCGATAGTAGCATTTTTTCGATGGTCTATTACAATGAAAAAAGAGTACTTGCTGGTAAATTGGATGCTATTTATGACTGAATGGGATAAAATCCTATTACTATATTCTATAGTTGTGAAAGGAATAGTAAATACTTCATCTACGAATTTGATCTGGAGCCCTTCCTTTGTTAATTTTACATTGCATTTGATCCATGTAGGTTTCTCAATGGCAAAAGTAGTAGATATATAAGGAACATCAATTGCAACCAGCAGTTCATCTTCATAATACAGCATCAATTTGCCTCAACGTTTTAAATATATTTGCAAAAGTAAAATCCAGTAAAATAATAAATAGACTATTATATAATTATCTATTTATGTTTTACCCTCTAATTCTCTAATACCAAAAAAAGCCACTCCACCATTCTAAATTTCTATCAAATGGTGAAGCGAAGTGTTAACGTCCCGACCGAGACTTGAACTCGAGTCTAAGGCTCCGCAGGCCTCAAGGATATCCACTACCCTATCGGGACAACTGGTTTCATGTCTAATGTACTATTGGGATAAAAGTTTGTTGGTGGATCATGTTAAATTCAAGACTACTAATCCTTTGTGATCAAAAAAAGTTAAATCCTGACAAGCGGATTTAATGGATTATGTCGATGACCATAGGACTTGCAGGAAAACCCAATTCTGGGAAATCCACGTTTTTTAAAGCTTCCACTCTCGCAGATGTAGAAATAGCGAATTATCCGTTTACTACTATTCATCCTAACAAAGGAGTCACCTATGTAAGGACTAAATGTCCATGCACAGAAAGAGATCACAGATGTGGCAACTGTATAGATGGGGTACGTTATGTCCCCATAGAACTCATAGATGTTGCGGGCCTTGTACCTGATGCGCATATGGGTAAAGGCCTTGGAAACACTTTTCTTGATGATCTCAGGCAGGCTCAGGCCATCATCCATGTAATAGATGCTGCAGGGTCTACTGATATAGAAGGAAATCCTATTGAGGTCGGATCCCATGACCCACTGGAAGATGTGAACTTCCTCAATCACGAGATCACCATGTGGATGGTGGGTATACTCAAACGCAATTGGCAGAAAATATCCCGTAAGATCCAAGGAGAAAACCTGAAAATTGAAAGAGTATTGGCAGAGCAGCTAGCAGGTGCAGGAGTTGAGGAATCACAGGTAATTGAAGCCCTTCTGATAACAAAGCTTGATCCCATCATCACCAAATGGAATGATGAAGAAATAATACTTTTGTGCGATAAGATAAGACTGATCAGCAAGCCTATGATCATTGCAGCCAATAAAGCCGATATTGCACCAATTCAAAACTTAGATAAATTAAAAGCAATTGGTGGAATTGTTGTACCTACAAGTGCTGCTGCAGAGCTGGCCCTACGATCCGCTTCTAAATCCGGTGCGATCAAGTATGACCTTGGTGACAGCGACTTTTCCATAGTTGCCCAAAATCTAAGTCCTGTACAGCAAAAGGCACTCGAGAGTATTCGCAGCTTCTTGCATAAAATGCACAATACGGGCATTCAGGACTGCATTAATAAAGCCGTATTTGAATTGCTTGATCTGATAGTGGTCTATCCTGTGGAAGATGAAGGTAAATGGACAGATAAACATGGAAAAATGCTCCCGGATGCATTTCTCATGAAACGAGGTTCCAGTGCCCATCAGCTTGCGTACAAGGTCCACTCTGATATTGGTGATGGTTTCTTATATGCAGTGGATGCAAAGACTAAGATGAGATTGGGAGAAAAACATGAGCTTGCAAATGGTTCAGTAGTAAAGATTGTCTCCACGGCAAAGTAACAAAATGAATAACAACAGCTGTATACATGAAATATATAGGTCTATTCAGTTCAGTATACGAAAAGTATCTCTTTAGAGATCTATCTCGTACTCCAGACTCCATTCCTGGAAATCTCACTCTGGTAATATCAGAGAGTGACCTGCTTTATGAGAATGGGATGGATAAAGTAAGAACATATATTCTTTGGTGTTTGGAACTGAACATCAAAGTTATAAGCATATATGTGGATGTGCTGGACACCGAAGAGGATCTTCGTTCAGCAATGATGGCCAGTCTGATAGATCCTCTTAGCTTGCTAATGGACCAGCTCCCAAAAGAAATTGGTTTTGAGGTATATAACGCCACAGGGGATACTGTCAAGACAAGAAATAGCTCAAAGCTTATGGTTCATATGGTGATTGATTTTGGTGGACGCAGTGAGATTACAAAGGCTGTAAGAAACATACTCGAAGATGTGAAAACGAAAAAAATTAGTCCAGGCAGAATTGAAGAAAAGACCATCGAATCTTACCTTATGTTGAAACATGAACCTGACATCGTAATAAGAGCCGGAGGTAAGCATCTCTCAGATTTCATGATATGGCAATCTGTATATTCAGAACTTTTCTTCACAGATGTTAATTGGGGAGGCTTCAGGAAAATCGATCTGTTAAGAATTCTTCGGGATTTTCGCAAAAGACAGAGAAGATATGGAAAATAATCATATTTTGCGCTGCATTCTCACAGCATTGTCATCAAGATAGTATCCGGCTATTATTTCTTTTTCCTTGAATCCATGTGTCCGGTAGAATTTCTGTTCTTCCAGGTTCTTTTCTCTGACTTCAAGGGTCATGGTCTCATACCCATAATATAGGGCAAGATGCATACACTTTTCCAACAGTAATGATCCTATTCTATGTCTTCGATATGCAGGATGCACTGCAATGCTTAGCAAGTGTGCATTATTCATAAATATTCCCAGTATGACATATCCGAATATCTTTTTTTGCTCTTCGTATACCATAAAACCAGGATTATTCAGATTAGCCCTGAAGAGAAAGTCGGGCCAAGGTACAGGAAATGATAGTTCTTCTATGGTAATTATTCCCGATATGTCTTCTTCTTGTGCCTTGCGTATAAGGTGCATCTTCGGTCTTTATGAGCAGTACACTATTTATAGTTGGCATCCGAAGTGTTTACGATGTACGGGGTAATAGTATGTACTAAATGCAAGCTGTATGCACAGATAATAGAAGTGGGTACTTCTAGGACCGTACAATGCCATATGTGCGGTGCCAGGTTGCAGGTAAGAAAGCTTCAATTGCTAAACACCTCTGAGGGTCGTGAGGATGCGGTCAGGGCTCGCACTTTGATACAGGCAAAGCTAAGAGCAAATGGGTCTATACATACAACCCATACACAGAGTTTCCAGTGTAATATATCTCAAAACAACAGTTCTGTCGTTGACATTTGTTTAACTGAAATTGGTAATGTCAGGAAAATTCGTAGTAGGGATCCTGCTACAATCATACTTGAGAACATTAATTATCAGGGTGAAATGAGTATGGAAGAATTGGAAGAGAAATGCACATCATTGGATATTGATAAGGATGTGGTCACGAAGGTGATTGCCAGGTTGCTGGAAGCCGGAGATATATACTTTCCTGCAAAAGGAAGGATTAAGAAAGTCTGATTTTCTAGTTTCAGTTATAATTATACAAAAGCTTATTAAAAAAGAGCACTTATGTAAGATGTCCAAGCGATGGACTTCTGAAAATACAGAACACTTTTGATCGGTTAAAACATGGCAGACATAACTCTTGACATAGTTGAGCTTTTGCTTACCACTCATATATTTAACAAATACCCGGAACTAGAACTAAATGATCTTCCAAAAAATGTGAGGAAGAATTACTGGAGCCGGGAAAAAAGAACAGTCCCCAGACCTCTCTCTGTTTCTAATTCGGATATAGAAAAACTCTTTGAGATAAAGGAGCTTAAGGGTGAGATAAGGTCACTGCCGTTCATAGATGCAAATGACCATGATTTCCGTGTTCGTCTCACGGCCTTTGAAGTAGCTGCTGATTGGTTTGAAAAAAGGGAAGGAGCACTCGAAAAGATTGCGCACAACCCCTGTCTGGCATATTACTATGAGAAGAAGAAGCTGGAAGGTGTAAATTATGCTGATACTCGCAGCAAGATTAAGCCGAAGGAAGTTGACAGGGAGTGGGTTGAGTCTTTGGTAAATGCCATTGCTGCTGAGGAAGGGGGCGACGATATGCTTAAGCTTGTCCACATCAAGGCCCCTGAAGATATTGTCCAGCCTTTAAAAGATCTTGTGCTCACCAAAGAACAGGAGGGTGAGGTAGAGAAGATCGTAAAGGCCATTCAATACAGGGATTACCTCAATAAAATAGGCCTGTATGACATCGGAAAAATTCTCATGGTTGGTCCACCGGGAACTGGCAAGACAAGTGTTGCAAGGGCAATGTCTGAACGTCTTGCAATACCTTTTGTCGAGGTTAAGCTCTCCATGATCACTGATCAGTATCTGGGAGAAACAGCAAAGAACATAGACAGAGTTTTCGCTCTTGCAAAAAGGCTGAACCCTTGCATTCTGTTTATAGATGAATTTGATTTTGTTGCCAAAACACGTACATCCGACGAGCATGCAGCTTTGAAGAGGGCTGTCAATACTCTGCTCAAGGCCATTGATGACATAAGTCTCCCGCGGGATGGAGTGTTGCTCATGGCAGCTACGAACCATCCAAGGATGTTGGATTCTGCAGCTTGGAGAAGATTTGATGAGATTATGAACTTCCCGCTACCAGATGAGGACATGAGAAAGCGCATTCTTGATATAATCACAAAGTCCATTTCTGGTAAATTTGATAACTTTGAGATAGCGGCTCTTACTAAAGGATATAGTGGATCTGATTTACGGATGGTCATCAGGGAAAGTGTACTTACTGCTCTCATCGAGGAAAGGACTGAACTAACCCAGCAGGATATGCTTAATGCGGTTGATTCATTCAACGAAAGGGCAGTTATGAAAACAGATGAATATTCCGATCAGGTCTAACACATATGAAGATCACTCTTCTGGGTACAGGCGATGCTCCCGGTACTCCTGTTATAGGATGTACATGCCCAACCTGTATGGATGCCCACAGTGGCGGACGCAGCATGAGGACAAGGTTTTCAATCCTCGTGGAATCAGAAAAAGGAAAGGTGCTTGTGGATACAGGGCCTGATTTGCGGACCCAGCTACTTGGTAACGGTATCCGGCATGTTGATGGGGTTATCTGGACCCACACGCATTATGATCATTTTGCAGGTTTTGCTGAGTTTCACAGGGTACAGTACAATGTGGATATATTTGGAATAAAAGAGACTTTGGATTACATCCTGGACTACCTGCATTTCATGCATCCTCAGCGTCATGAAGTACAAATGTACAGTCCTTTTTTGCTCATAGGTTTGGAATTTACGCTTTTCGAAGTGGTGCATCCTCCGGCTAAGAGGCCTGTTGGAGTAATGATTAAAGAAGGTACTAAAAAAGTAGTCATTACGGGGGATACACAGCGTAATATTTGTTCCAGGAGCCTTGAACTTATCAGCTCTCCTGATCTGTTAATCGCCGATGCAATAGTACCTCCAACTGTGGAAGTTAAAAAGCACATGAATTCTGAAGAGGCACTAGACTTGGCGAAGTCGATTGGTGCAAAAAGGGTTGTTTTTACTCATCTTAGCCATTATTTTGCACCACATGAGATTGCCTCCAAAGAATTTCCTCTTGGATTCGATGGAATGAAAATTGATGTATAGGTAAATACATCAAAAATTGAATCATATTCGTGGCTTTTTCCCATTCGCTCTAGCTTCTATCTGTTCTCTCAGTTTTCTTAATTTCCTTCTCTTCTTGAGAGAATCTACAATTACTATCAAAGCTAGTGATCCTAATATTACTCCGGCAATCAGAAGGTCTCTGGGTGCCGATTCTTTGTAGAACTTTACTCCTATAAGTGTTAATATGTTGGAAGGTGCTTGAATTTCTGTGTTAAATGTAGTTTCAAATATGTTTACTAATGAACTTTTCTCCGTATCTATATTGTACCATACCAGATTCATCCTTCCGTAATTATCATAATATATTTGGTCTGGATTAGGTCGTGCCCTGCCGATCAACAAATTACCTGTAGTGTAACCCTCTGGTATTACGACACGAACTATCGATGGTGTCTGTGCGATGTTGAGGAATTCCTGACCAGTAGATGAGGTCATTGTATATGCTACATAACCTCTGATAGGCTCAGTGAAATTAAGGTAGATATGCTTTTGTCCCTTCAGTACTTTTTCGGAGATAGTGTAGTTAAGGGATGATACATTTTGTTGTGTTGAATAATTCTCGAAAAGATCGATAGAAGAATTAGTATTTTTGGCATAATCGGCTATGACAACTATGTTTGATAATATGTCAGCATCCGTTTTTGTGAGATCTTCTAAAGGCATGATGTCTATTAGTGACTCATTATCAATTATGTTCACAGCTTTTACACTGGAATTTGTAGATAGATAAAAAGTACTGGTCCTTGCAAAACTGCCGTTAAGTTGGCTTCCATTAAGAAATACGTCATATTCATACATCGAAGAATTAGGTGCTATTGGAGTTTTTGCTACATCTGCGCACCCTGATAGGCAAATTACTGCCAAGAAGCAGGCAATCAGCAAGATTGATCTATTCATCATATACCAACTATCATATTATTAATTTAATATATCGCTTTCAAGTACTCTCAGACTATAAGTTTTCTCTTCATGAGATTCATGGACAGTATAAAAAATAACACAGATGCCATTAAGATCCAAGCTAGATCTAAAAGCAAACTAAACTCTAAATTACCGTATGCAAGCGTCCTTATCACTCGTACGACATGAGTTAAAGGCAGGAATGCCAGTGCAAAGTATTGCATGGGTTCCGGTAGCACATCCAGTGGGAAGAATGTTCCGCTGAACAGGAACATAGGTGTAATGAATAACAAAGCGGGGTAATTAAGAGCCATGATATTAGGTGTGATTGCTGTAAAGCACATACCTATGCATGCAAAAAGCAACCCTCCCAAAAACGCAAAGGGAACTATTAATGCCGCATATTTAAGATCAATTAGTCCGAAGGCTGCAATCACCGGTACCATTACCAAGGCATTTATAGTACTACGGGTGGCTCCCCAGAACAATTCGCCGGCGATCACATCCTCTATGATCAGTGGAGTAGCTATAATGGCATCAAATGTTTTTTGATAATACATTCTTACATACGAGCCATAGGTGCACTCGAAGAAAGAAGCGTACATAACAGACACTGCTATTAATGCAGGGGCTATAAATTGTGCATAGGACACGCCACCAATTTCATCCACGAAGGTACCAAGTCCAAATCCCATTGCCATCAAGTACAATATGGGTTCCAGAAAAGGTGGCAGAAAATTTAGTTTAACATTCTTCATGAACACATCTTTGTTCCTCAACCAGACTTTTAAGAGCCTTCCGTCCAGTTCCGGAATTTGGAAATATCTCAAGTAGGACAATCTTTCACTCCCTCAGCTTTCTGCCTGTGAGTTTTAGGAATACATCTTCAAGAGTAGCTTTTCGTGTGGTAATTTTGTCCATGGCACATTCCATGCTGAGTTGTTCCGTAATATGCATTGGGTCATTAGTATATATTATTATGATGTCTCCCATCACCTCATAGCTAGCTTCGTTCTTTTGTAAGCATTCCACAATCTCAGGATGATTATCTACTTCCACCACTCCAGTTCCAATATTGTCTTTTATGATCTGTCTGGGTTCTCCATCCACAAGTATTTTTCTGGAATCCATAACCACAAGCCGGTCACATAATTTCTCGGCTTCATCCAGGTAATGGGTCGTGAGCACTATAGTGACTCCTCTTTTTTTAAGAGACTGCAGTTTATCCCATATTAGGTGTCTAGCCTGTGGATCAAGACCAACCGTTGGTTCATCAAGCATGATCAGCCGCGGATTATTCAATAATGCCCTGGCAAGTACCAATCGGCGTTTCATTCCACCTGAGAGAGATTCGGTCATAACGTTCTTTTTTTCGAGAAGCTGAACAAAAACAAGTAGTTCTTCTATGCGTTTCTCTGCCTCTTCTCTAGGAATATCAAAATACCTGGAATAGTTTCGAAGGTTCTCGTACACAGTGAAATCTGGATCAAGATTGTTCTCCTGCGGTACAACACCCATATACTTTTTTATTTCACGTTCATGAGCAGATACGTCCATGCCAAAAACCTCAAGCTTACCTGACGTCTTGGGTGAAACACATTGGATCATTTTCATGGTGGTGGTCTTTCCTGCACCGTTGGGGCCAAGGAAGCCGAAAATCTCTCCTTCTGTTACATGAAAACTTACACCATCGACAGCTGTGAGTTCGCCGTATCTTTTAACAAGATCCTCTGCTTTGATTATCTTATTTATTGCAACCACCTTATTATAAGGAGGAAGATGCATTATTATGCTTTTCGATGGGATACTGAATTACGAAAACTTTATGTCAGAAGCTTTCCTCCTTAATAGTGGGGCTATCAATGGCACAGCTACAGAATCTAATAATGACTGCAGAAACAAAAAGGTCTTTTCAGACCCTTCTCAAGGCCGCAAAGGTATTAGGATTAATTGATAAATATAGCAATACTGGTCCCTTTACTATTTTTGCACCGGTGGAATCTGCATTTGACGTTATACCTGAAGAGGTCATTGAGGAAGCCTTTGGTGATACTCCATACTTAATGGGAATCATAAATTATCATATTGTTGAAGGCAAATACATGCTCAAGGATCTCCAGAAAATCGATTCTCTAAAAACCATAAGTGGTAATGACTTGAAAATAAAACACGATGGTGGTGTTGTAGTAGACACTGCCAGTATAATAGAGCCAGATATCGAATGCAGCAATGGTGTTATTCATGCTATAAGTGACATCTTGATTCCTTGAAGATGATCAACGGGATGAATTTAATTCTTTTTTGTGTCATATCATTAGCTTCAAGTCGCAGGTCGCTTCTAAAAATGTCTGTCTTCTGTTTATGATGTGTCAGACAAAATAAGAATATAAAATGAAATATTATATATGGGGCCGTGGAGATTTGAACTCCAGTCACTAGACCCCCAGTCTAGTAGGATGGTCCAGGCTACCCTACGGCCCCATAAGGGACGAACATACCCTAATGTACATTGTAGTATATCTCTTTTTCCG
This sequence comes from uncultured Methanomethylovorans sp., assembly GCF_963678545.1. Classification (NCBI taxonomy): domain Archaea; kingdom Methanobacteriati; phylum Methanobacteriota; class Methanomicrobia; order Methanosarcinales; family Methanosarcinaceae; genus Methanomethylovorans; species uncultured Methanomethylovorans sp. The sequence continues at coordinate 453,360 of NZ_OY782870.1, read as the reverse complement.
ATGGGATTGATGTGGCCGAGGCCCAGATCTTGTATGCTTCTATAACCTCTGAGCCTTCTATAAATATCATTCCGTGTTTTTCAGCATAGATTTTTGCATCTTCTTTGGACAAGGCCCTTCCCGTGTTGTCATCCAACATCTCGCATACCACCATGGCCGGAGTGACATCGGCTATTTTGGCAAGTGCAATAGAGAGTTCAGTCTGACCCAGCCTCTCGTTTATCAATCCTTTCGCTGCTCTAAGAGTTGCAACATGGCCAGGAGTACGGAATTCAGAACCGAAGTTCACATTTTCTCCAGCAAGCACTTTTTCGACAACATCTCCAAGCTTTTTTATGGTAATGGCTCGATCATTGTCCGGGATGCCGGTGCGAGTATTTCTATGATTTACCCAAATCGAGAAAGAAGAACGCGAATCATACCGGAGGTCTCCTCCCTTTTCTACAGTGGTTCCAAGGGTACTGCTGCACTCGTGAGCGGAACGGACTACGTCTGCCATAAAAGGTAAATCCATGTATTCGCAGGCTATAGGGTCTAGAGCCACGCATATAAGCCCGCCACCATCCTTGCGCATAATTTTTACATCTTCAGGCGTCACAGCCTGAGCAAGGATAGTAAGGTCTGTTTCGGCTTCTCTACCTTCGGCATCAAAAAGTAGAAACATTTTACCCTGCCTTATGGCATCTATGGCCTTTACTATATTATTGGTGTATCTTTGTTCACCTATCATTTAATCCCTCGCATTTGCCTGTTTTCTCCACTACTATGTTCACTTCATCTCCATCTTTTAAATGAAGTGTTTCCCGCAGGTTTACAGGAGCTATGATCTCCAGCAGATTGGTTGGATAATGTGTTCTTTCCGGGATAATTACTGCACTCTTTATTCCATTAATTCTTATTATATAGCACTTCCCGGAACCGAAAGTACGCTTCCCATCATTGAAACCCTGTATACATACTGGCAGTGTGCACTCCATTCGCTGGCGCATTGCAGTACTATCTTCATTTAGTTTTATATTCAGAGTTCCCGGAAAAGGTTGAAAACCCAGTTTTTCGGAGAATTGTGACATATATCCATTCTGTGCGATATAGTACTGTCCTTCTCCCAGGCCTGCTATGACCTTACCATGCAGTTCAATGCCAGCATCGTCCTGGCAGAAAATGAGCTGATATTCGGCATATTCCTTACGCAATAGATTTATGCCATCACAAGTAAGTATTATTTTCTGTCCACCTGGAACTAGTTGTCGTTCTATATATTTGTCATCTTCAAGTTGTTTGAGTAACCTTGCTGCTGTTTTTGAACTGGTGGTGGTATACTGCGCAAACTCAGCAGAAGATATCTTTATAAGATTTCCAATAGCACCAAGTAGCGCCAATATTTTTAAAGGTTCTGCAGCATACATTATATTAGTCCCATCTCACTTTAGAGACGAAACTCATATTTGAGACGAGAAATAGATAAAGGTTTTGATAGAAGATGTTTTTGTCACTATTTACTGAAAACAACTGTAGTCATACAGAGTTGCTCTGATATAAAAAAGAGAAGAATAGGAATAAGGTATAATCTCATTCTTCAATAATAGTAACCTTTTTCATCACATCTTTTGGTTTTATTTTATTGACAACCTCCATGCCCTCAATTACCTGGCCAAAAACTGTATGTACTCCATCTAGATGAGGCTGGGGTGAATGGGTGATAAAGAACTGGCTGCCGCCCGTGTCCTTACCAGCATGCGCCATAGATATTGCTCCCTTTCCATGTTTGCGTGGATTGCCTTTTGTTTCGCACTTAATAGTGTATCCCGGTCCTCCTGTGCCATTTCCCTTTGGACATCCACCTTGGATTACAAAGTTAGGGATGACTCTGTGAAATGTCAGTCCATCGTAAAATCCCTGTTTAATGAGTTTTTCAAAGTTTGCTACAGTTTTAGGCGCATCCTTTTCAAACAATTCCAGAACAATGTTACCTTTCTCGGTCTCAATAATAGCTTTCTTCATTATCCCACCTTATTTTAAGTGCTTAAAGGATGTGATTGATTTAAGGATTTCTATGATATTTTTTTATTACTCTTATTATATTAATGCAATTGTTCTCATGTCTTGTTAGTGTTCATAAACATTTAAGTCACAATATTTTTATAAAAAGAGTTGCATAATAAAACCAATGGACGATAGAGGTCAGATTGCCATGGACTTCCTGCTGGGAGTTTCATTGGTACTCATTGCTATAGGTTTTACAGTGCAATTTGTTCCAGGTATTTTTATCTCCGGTTCTGCAGGAGAGGAAAAGCTTGGTTATGCTGCATATCGAACCTCCTGTATCCTTACAGAGGATCCAGGATGGTGGTCCAATAGCACATCTAGTGGTACTGGTTGGGAAAAACATACTGAAAACGTTCAACGTATAGGTCTTGCTGCAGACGATGATATCAATTCAAGGCTCACAGAAACTCCCAATCTGTTATCAAAGGAGAAACTAATCAAGTTCAAGCAATTATCTGAAACTGAGATTGTGCGCAAGCTAGGGCTGTTCGACAGTGTCAAAGGCACACAGATGAACTATGAGTATAACATCTCTTTTCTTGTGAATGAGCAACCGTTGGTAATAGACCATTACACTATGGTGAGAGGTAAACCTTTGTGCCTTGACCAGAACATGGCAAAAATAACCCGTGTAGTACTGCTGGAAACGGGTAACTTTTCTGTTTTCGATGGAAGATCTCTTTCTACTGATTCTGTTAATTCAAGTCATGCAAATATATATTTTGTTGGTCCGGCAACAGAGGATCCCATTATCCAGATAACAAATTTCAATGCCGATTCTAATGCTATGCTTATTAATGCTAGCATAAACGGTTCAACATTATCCTCTTCTGACTACACTATACTAAGAAGGCAGCTTTATGGTAACTTCAGTTCATATGCAAGTTCAAGTCCTTTGCTAGATAATGATAGTCTGCGCATAGATTTCAATAAGAACCTTTTCTCTTCTAATAAGTCTTATCAAGTAAGGCTTAATTTCCAAAATGTGACCTTTACTCGACAGGGGCCGCCTTTTTCAAGTTATGAGGACAACATTGAGAAGATCTACGAACATGCTCTGCTTGTAGTGGAGGTATGGTAATGGACGATAAAGCTCAACTACAGACGCTAGAGGGTCTTGGAGCTGCTTTACTTATCACAATGACGGTTGTGATCATCACACAAAGTGCCACAGTGATAACACCCCAGCATGAAATGATGCTTGATGTTCAGCTTGAACAAATGGCATATGATATTCTTACTTTGTTGGACGTTGCCCCGTCTTACGTAATGGGTGCCAATCTCACTGAATGTGTTGCAGGATGGGATCTGAACCAAGCTGCTATAAAACACAACAGTCTACCTTATTTGGACAGAGAACTTTCAGTATTGTTGCCAGGACTTCTCTATAATGTGGACATATCTTATGTGCGTAATGATAGCCTTGTTACGAAGAATGCTATTCTCAACGGTTATCCTACCGAAGATGCTGTAGTTGCACGCAGGACTGTCATGCTGACTAACTCCACGGTTACTAAGGCCAAAGGAGTTTGGCCCATAGCATCCGATGAACTTCAAATGGTGGAGGTGAGGCTAACAGTATGGCAGGTTTAAGAGAGAACACTTCAGGACAATTGATCATCCTTTCTGGATTTGTGCTCTGCATTTCGCTGGTAACTCTTGCAGTGTTGGTGAATCAGGCAATGATTACAGGTTTTCATTCATCAAATGCTGTTTTAGAATTTCCTAAACAGCAGATTAGGGATATTACATCTCAGACAAGAGAAAGTTGTCAGAGCATGACAGAACTTGCTCTTGCTCTTAACCAGAGCAACAATAAGGGTATAGAATCCAATTACCATTCACTGTTTAGTCAGTATAAACAACAGATGGCAATACTTTATGCAGGTCATGGAGAAGAGGTTACTCTTTCCCTCAACAAAATGAACCTCACATATATTGGAACGAATACCTCAACTGGCGGTACTGTTTGGGTTAACATAACATATAACAATGGAATGACCTACTACGCCTCCGAACCAGAGATCATTGAGGTGGAACCATGAGACATCTGTTTAAAAATGAAGATGCTATTTCTGTGACGATGGAATATATCATCTTTTCAATGCTATTCATTACCTTTTTCATTCTGTTATATGTGAGCTTCGGTGATATAGTGATGAATGGGCCGAAAGAAACAGTGATTCAGAATGATTTCAGTGACATTGGTAATATGATGAGCACTCTGGTAACAGACATGTACTTGATACTTCCGGAAAATGGTGTAATAGAATCTGATTACATGATACCTGCTGAAGTTGGAGGGGAAGCATATTCCATAAATGCTAACCTTGCTATGACGGACCAAATATTTGAATTGGAGTCTGCATCAGGAGAGGAAATTAGCGTTACTATCAGCGGAATCGCAACTACAATACCTATCAATGGTACTGTTTCAAGTAGTACTATAAATCACAGGATTAGCTATGACTCAAGAAAATAGGAATGATGATGCTGTCTCCGAGACAGTAGGTTTTATTTTGATGTTCTCCATCGTGATATTGTCTATGAGCATGATTTACATATTAGGATATCCAATACTACAGAAACATATTGAGTCCAGTGTGTTTGAAAATGCTCAGCAGAGTTTTATTGTACTACAAAGTGACATGAAAAGAGTTGCATTTGAGCAGGTACCTGTGAAAACAATGAAGATAAAACTGCACTCATCAACTCTATCCATAGACAATCGCTCGTCAATATTGATTAACTATTTTTATGATGATGGAACGGGTCATTCTCACTTTTACAATACCGGAGAAGTCGAATTCACCAAAGATGAAAAGGTATTGACTTATGAGAATGGAGGAGTATGGGCAAAACAACCTCCTTCAGGAGCAATAATGGTATCCAAACCCCCTATCTATACAGGCAAACTAAACAATACCAACATGACAACAATAGGTGTGGTAAACATCAATGGCCGCCGTTCAACGGGTGGTAATGGAATAACAAGTATAACCATGCAACACAATACTAGTGATCTGATCACACCTCAAGAGGCAGTGGATGTCACAGTTCAAATAAATAGTGTATATGCAAGCCAGTGGGCAAGATATCTCGACGAGAACGGTTTTGATATAATCAATTTCAATTCATCAAGTGTATCTGCCCGCAGGCTACATACTTGGCTTATTATAGGCAGTCATGATGTAGACGTTTCTATTATGTGAGATTGATAGAATTGTTTTAAAGGTGTTCAGAAGCTACTTTATATGTTCCCAGTGAATCGCATCCGAATATCGATAGGTTTTTATCTGAGTTGGCTTATCGTATATTCGAAGTTGCTATATAAATAGTAATGACTTTCACAAAAGCACGGAGAGTAATAAATATGGTAGCAGTAATCAATGTCAATGAATGCGTAGGCTGTGGAACATGTCTTGATGAGTGCCCTGCAGAGGCAATCTCACTAAATGGCGAGAACATTGCGGTAGTTGATGCTAATGAGTGTCTGGACTGCGGTGCATGTGTTGATGTGTGCCCAACCAGTGCTATATCAATGGAATAAGTTATCAATCCCTATCTTTTTTTTTGAATAGTATCCCTTCTTCGAGGTTATAATATGGCAGAACCGATCAGAGCTGGAATATTGGGTGCTACAGGAGCTGTAGGGCAGAGGTTCATTCAAGCACTTGCCGACCATCCATGGTTTGAAATTACGTCCCTCGCTGCATCCGATAAAAGTGCAGGGAAGAAATACACAAATGCAGCTAACTGGAGGTTGGATGTGAAGCTTCCAGACAACATTGCAGATATGGAAATAGTGCCTGTAGATCCTTATAAAGTTGATGCTGATATTGTTTTCTCTGCATTGCCTGCAAACCTTGCAACTACTGTGGAAGCAGATTTTGCCAAAAAGGGTTTTGCTGTGGCGAGCAATGCTGCTGCTCATCGTATGGAGAAGGATGTGCCTTTAGTAGTTCCTGAGGTCAATGCAGATCATCTTGGGCTAATTGAAGTACAGCAGGATAACAGAGGATGGGATGGGTATATCATTACAAATCCAAACTGTTCTACGATCATGCTGGTAGCTACACTGAAACCTCTCATGAAGTTTGGTATCCAGAATGTAACCGTAGCCACAATGCAAGCTATCTCTGGTGCAGGTTATGATGGTGTACCGTCAATGGCTATTCTTGATAACGTGGTACCATATATAGGTGGAGAAGAGGAAAAAATGGAAACAGAACCCCTCAAATTATTGGGTGAGTTCAACGGATCTGAGATCGTAAATGCTGATTTCAAAATGAGTGCCGCTTGTAACAGGGTTCCTGTAATGGACGGTCACACTGAGTGTGTATGGGTCTCCATGAGGGACAACCCCACTCCTGCACAGGTAAGGCAGGAGTTCCTCAACTTTAACCCTCATTTGGGAGACTTACCAACTGAGCCTGAGAAGGTACTTATTGTAAGGGATGAGCCTGATAGGCCACAACCCCGCCTTGACCGTAATATGGGCAAAGGAATGAGTATCAGCGTAGGACGCATAAGGGAAGGTATACGCTACGTTCTTATGGGGCATAATACTGTTCGTGGAGCAGCTGGTGCCAGTGTGCTCAACGCTGAACTCCTGCATAAGCAGGGCAAGCTCTGAAATATAGAAAGACATAGAGAGGACTGATGCAGCGTCTGATACTATTCCTTTTGGCAGGTATACTGGCAATGGGAGTAATCTCAGGTGCTGTTGCATCAGATGTAATTACTATTTTTGAACTTGAGTTAGTGCCATTATCGGATATTGTGAATAATCCAACGGTCTATGATAGCACGATGGCTTATCGTAAAATAAGCGTTATTGGAAATATCTCTGAAATGGATAAGCATCTAGTTACCATTAAGCAGGATAATTATGAACTAAAAGTGGACCGTACTAATGATCAGCTTTTTGCCGGTTTTAATGCAGGAGATGGTATCAAGCTCACGGGCCAGTTCCTTTATGACTCTATGGGAACTAGTATTTTTTACCCTACATATGCACTGCATTATCCCATCATACAGATGGGTGAGGTAAACATAACTGCCGTTATTTCCAATACATCAGATTTTAACGGAAAATATATTACAGTAACAGGTAATATAACCGAGATTAAGTCAACAATGGGGGCATATATTGTTTGTCTTTCAAGTTTGGATACTAATCAAAGCCTTCGTGTGTCTTACTATGGGTCTACTGATCTTCAAGCTGGGGATATGGTAAGTGCGACTGGTCTTTTTAACGGTGGTGTTTTGTACAGTGAGCAAATGGGTATAAAGCATTCTCCTTTATCCATTAGCACATACATACCTGGTTTTACGGGTCTTTGGACCATGTTTATCGTTGGATTACTAGTTATATATATGAAGCATGAATGACTTAAAATCTCAGGATCATCATGTTAATTGCATTATCAGTTGGAGGGTCCATTCTTGCAAAGGACCTTAGTCCCGAAAGTTTCCGCGCCTACGCCGATATGCTCACGGATCTGGCGAAAGAACACAAACTAATAGTTGTTGTCGGAGGAGGCGTTGCTGCCAGGGATTACATCAGAACTGCAAGAAGCTTGGGAGCTAATGAAGCTGAATCGGATTACATTGGTATCTCCATAACCCGTTTGAATGCACAGCTACTTATTACTGCACTGGGAGAAAATGCATATCCAGAACCTCCACTTGACTACAAAGAAGCCTGGAAAGCACTTTCTTCAGGCAAGATCGTTGTTATGGGAGGGGTTATTCCAGGACAGACTACTGATGCTGTGACTGTCATAGTTGCTGAATACCTTAAAGCCGATCTTATTGTTATTGCAACATCTGTCGATGGAGTATACTCTGCTGATCCAAAAAAAGATCCTAATGCGGTCAAGTATGAAACTATGACTGCCAAAGAACTTATAAAAATAGTAATTTCCACCGAGATGAAGGCTGGTTCTCAGTCACCTGTGGATCCCCTGGCAGCTAAAATTATAGAACGCTGTAATATAAATACTATTGTCATGCACGGGGCAGACCCAAAGAGCGTAGCAAATGTCATTATGCAGGAAAACAAAGGTTCTGGGTCTCAAAAAGGAGTTCATCTTGGTACACGGATTACAGGGTAAACTTCTGTGGCCAACATGAGATTCGACTATTTCTTACCATTTTTTTCTTTTTATCCCACTGGTCTTTCCTGTTGCAGGTGCTGAGCAGGCTCTATCATTGAAACGTTGGGCAGGAGAGCTTGTTGCAATCGTGGAGCTGAGTGGCTCTAAAAGAGGTAGGATGAAGAGAGCAGAAGAGCTGCTAAGGGGTTTGGACTTGAAAAATGCCTGTATCACAGGCCAAATGAACTTTCTGGGGGAGAACAGCGAGGTTATCCATTGCAAATAATTCTTCCATAATTCCAACTGACGAACCTACTGAAGAGGTAGACAGCAGTACAAGAAACAAAATTGTAACGATATTCGAGGAATTAAGGCTTCAAGGGCAGACTATCATTATAGTGACCCATGACCCAAGTTGCAAATACTGTGACAGAGTAATCCGTATAATGAACGGAACTCTGTCATGGGAGGAGAAAAGAGATAATCAGCAATATGCTACAAGGTAAGCAGTATCTTCTGTTTTCTTCTCATTTTCTCTAGTGGACACTGGACTCATTTTCTCTTTTGATCCCTTCAAAGCTTCCAGGTTCATTTCCAGCTGTTGGATCTGCATTTTTGCTCTTATTACCTTCTCATTTTCAGCTTTTAGCTTTTCCAACAGTTCTGCCTTCTTTTCCTCGCTAATATTGGAGTCAGAGATTTGCTTATGATACTGCTGAGATACTTGAGCGTATCTCTTGAACATTTCATGGAGGGTATCAAGGTTCTTTTCCAGATCCATTATCGTTTTGTCCATACTGATCGCTTCCTTTTTTTTAAAATTTATATCGGTGGCCTGCAGCCTATCTTTTATTTCCAAGCTCTAATTAAAAAAAGTGAATTATATTATATAAAGATATCTACACAAAAGTATATACTCATCTGCATAATGATGAGGTATACTTCATCTTGGCATTGTTTGCAGTAGAAAACTAAGGGAAAACAATAAAATAAAAATTGGCTTGAATATAACTTTAACAGGTTCTATCCAAACCATTGCAGAGCTGTAATATTGCAGCCTCTGGGTGGGAATGTATTACTTCATCAAGCTGCTTTTTGCAATCTGTGGAAATATTCAGAGTAGTATCTTTTTCAATGAAGTCTATTATGGATTCATTTTCTGTGAGTTCTATAACATCGAAATCGTTTACCATTAACATTATTTCCAATATAGACTTCTTAATTGAGTTTTCCTCCTCTTTTTGAGAGCTGATGACAGCTTTATCGTGGTGTTTGAGTTCAGCATGCCCTTTTTCAATTTCAGGAGCTAGTATTTCCATACCTGCTTTCATGGCTGAGGATGCAGCAAGTACCTGAAGAAGTAGCACTTCATCAGACTCAAACATGTCTCCTACCTCTCTCATAGCTGCTATGCATCCGTCTTCAGCAAGTATTACAGGGTCTATTCCCTTATGTATACCTTCTGTTACAGCTGACTTTACTTCCTTTTCATCAAACTCCTTGATAGATTTTTTAATCTTGAAAAGGATCTCATCTTTTGTTTTTTCCATGTTGGTTTTTAGCACAATACTACCTCCTGCCTCCCTCAATGATGAAACAGGAACATTGTAATATATTCGACAAAAACTAAGATGTATTTAAATCTAGCGAGGGAGAACTGCTATCTCACTATTAATATACAGTAATTAATAAAAGAAGAGCAATAATATTCAATTATCTCTCTTCGTCGAATAAAATAACCATACTCATAAAAAACTACTCTTCCCAGCTGATATTATAGAATAAATTGTTCAATAAAGGGAAATAAATGTTAATGCCTGCAGCTGCAAGCATTACATTTTATATCGAAGATACTATTCTTGCAATATCATCGCCCACATCAGATGTAGTTGACGTGCCACCCATGTCATAAGTCTTCACCTTATTGTCAAGGATGTTCTTTTCAATAGCAGCAACTATTGTATCTGCAGCCTCCCTTTCTCCAAGCTGCTCCAGCATAAGGGAACCTGCCCAAATAGTAGCTATGGGATTTACCTTATTTTGCCCCTTGTACTTGGGTGCAGAACCATGTATGGGTTCAAACATACTCGTACCTTCAGGATTGATATTTCCTCCAGGGGCGAGTCCAAGACCACCTTGTATCATTGCACCAAGGTCTGTAATTATATCTCCAAACATGTTGGGGGTAACAACTACATCGAACCACTCTGGATTTTTAACAAACCACATAGTTATAGCATCTACATAGTTAAAATCAGTTGTAACTTCTGGATAACTTGAAGCTATATCTTGGAATTCGCTTCTCCAAAATCCATATATATCTGAAAGTACATTTGCTTTGTCCACTGAAGATACATGTTTCTTTTTCTTCATAGCAAGGTCAAAAGCGTATTTGATCACTCTTTGAGTACCTTCCTTTGAAATCATTCCTATCTGGTAAGCAATTTCATCGCTATCTGTCTCAATATCTAGGCCGAACTTGGCTGAATAAAGTTTTCTCTTAACCTCCAGCAAGTTCTTACTAACACCCTTTTGGGCTTTTCCGCCGATACCTATGTAGAAATCTTCCGTGTTTTCTCTCACCACGGTGAAATCTATGTCCCGTGGGGTCTTTTCCTTTATAGGTGTCCACACCCCTTCCAGCAATTTAATTGGCCTAAGGTTTACGTACTGGTCGAAATAGAACCTTGCAGCCAGAAGAACTCCTTTTTCCAGAACACCTGGGGCTACTCTAGGGTCTCCTATAGAACCAAGGTATATCACGGGATAATTGGATAGTTCTTTAAGCGTATCGAGGGAAATTAGTTCTCCTGTTTGTAAGTAGTGATCAGCACCCATAGGGTATTCTGTCCACTCAACGTCAAATCCGAATTTCTCACCTGCAGCTTCTATTACTTTTCTTCCTTCAGCAATGATTTCTGGTCCAATGCCATCACCAGGGATAACTGGAATCTTGTACTGTGTCATGTTTATTCCTTATGAACTCGATATTTGTTTTTATTTTTTACTTGACCATCTTCTTGGCATAATCTATAAGACCGCCAGAATTTACGATTCCCCTTACAAAATCTGGCAATGGTGTGGCTTGATATTCCTCACTCTTTGTAATATTTTCGATGATTCCTGTAGCAAAGTCTATCTCTAGGATATCACCATCGTCTATACTGTCAGTGTCCGGACATTCCAAGAGTGGAACTCCTATGTTGATAGCATTCCTGAAAAATATACGTGCAAACGATTTTGCTATTACGCAACCTATCTTTGTTCCCTTCAGGGCCAGAGGGGCATGTTCTCTCGAAGACCCACAGCCAAAATTATTACCTGCAACGATTATATCATTCTCTTGCACTTTTTTGGGGAATTCTGGTCGTACTCCCTCGAAAGCATGTGCTGCAAGTTCTTTGGGTGTGTTCATTATGAGGTACCGGCCCGGGATCACAGCATCGGTATCAATATCATCACCAAATTTCCAAACTTTTCCTTTCATATTTATCACAGCCAAATATAATACTCTTACTTATGACAGTAATCTTGCCAGATTTCGAACTGACGCCAAGTATCTAAATACAATAATCCTAAATAATACTAATGTAAGTGGATAATAGTGTGCATATATCCTGTTAGTATATTATGTTCCACTCTTTTTTTCTTGCCTATACCCCAATGCACTTGGTTCATTCCCTCCGTGCCAGCTAAGCCGTGGTCTCATCCTTATCACATGAGCTGCTTCTGTAGTGTCATCAAGTATAAACGCTATTCCCTGTTCCATTCCCATTTTTCGGATCGAATCACCAATGTTTTCTTTCATATAGCTTGGTCGAAAAGATTCAAGAGCATTAATATCTTCAGCTGCTGTCAAACGATGACATATCAATACATCTGACTGCGAAGTGACCTCGGGGTCAAGGGCGGAAGGACGTTGTGTGGCAAGGATGAGTGAAAGCCCCGGCTGTCTGCCCTGTCGTAGCCACTCATTGGTAAGCACATCTGAAGCAAGTGTCTTGTTCCTGTTGGGTACAAAAAGGTGTGCCTCATCTATGAACATCCATACCATGGGCATGCCCGTATTATCTTGTCCCTGTCCCATTAACATACGCTCCTCTGATCTTCGTGCCTCAAGGCGCTGGTAGTATATTTCCTTGCTTATTTGCCCAACTACTGCTGCTCTTACATCTAAGTCCTTTAGAGTGCTGACATCAAGCACCGTTGTGTAACCTCTGCACACAAGGTCTTTCACGTGGACGCCTTCTTCTGTAAAAATACCCCACGAAGATGCAGTTATTATGTAGTTCTCAGCAGCACTCTTTGTCAAATTGTCGGCTCTTTCGTCTTCCATTATCATATCCATTATAGTATCAAATGAAAATCTGTCGTACATTGATCTGAGTTCTGCAACTACTCTAATAAGCAGTACTCCCAGAGGAGATACTTCATCTATCTTGAAGATTTTGCACCATGAATAACCATCCATTGAAGAGATGGGTATCGAAAATGGAATAATTTCGATGTTCTGTTCATCGTACTTTTTTACACTTCCCGAAGGGACAAATACCTTTATAGTTACTCCTTTTGGAGCAAGGGACCATTGTTTAAGTAAGCTTTCCTGTGGCCTATTAGCTTTTTTCATTGTCCAGAAGATTCCCATTGTGTCGACAACAAGAGAAGCTATATTATTCTTTATGCCTTCAGGAAGTAACGAGAGTTCTTCTACCAGGGTGCCCATGGTATAGGACTTCCCATATCCTCTTTTACCACATATAAGAATGCAATGCGGCCCAAGAGCATCCAACCCTACATAAGAACCAGCTGAGCCATCCAGTGCAAGATATCTTCCAAGATTAAGAAGCCCCTGTTCTTCGTTATTTCTTCTGCCAAGAACATAACGTTTTTTGGCAACACCTGCTCCAAAAGTATCAGAGATCGAATCCATATATGTGACAAATGGACAGCATATATATATTTATTTATCCATTATGGCTCTTTCTCTGTTTAAACTACAAAATCATCAATTAAAGTCCAAAAAAGCATAACTTCTAACACATTGGAACCTTTTACTGTACTGTCTTTCATCAAGGATCATTCCGTTGATTCACTATACCCAATGCATTTAGTTTGTACATTTAAGCTGAATTCAGTTTAACTATACCTCTAGCTGCAAGTAGTCCCGTTGCTGCAGAGTTTACCAGATCCCTGGAAAGGCCAGTACCATCTCCTGCAGCAAAAAGTCCCTTTACACTTGTTTGCATATTCTTGTCCACCGATACTTCCATCGCATAAAGTTTTACTTCTGGTGCATATAGGAGCGTGGAGTCGGAGTTAACTCCAGGGATGATCATATTAAGGGTGTCCAATCCTTCTATAATGTCCATTACTATCCTGTGAGGCAGTGCCATAGAAATATCCCCGGGAGTTATATCCTTTAGGGTATTCCTCACATTATTTTTTGCAATTCTGGCTTCAGTGGAACGGCGGCCCCTGCGCAGATCTCCCATTCTTTGCAGTACAGGTTTTCCACCTCCAATGGTAGTAGCTAGTTTTGCCACCGACTTTGCATACTTGATTGTGTTTTCCATTGGATGCGTCAACTCCACATGTACCAGAAAAGCAAAATTTGTGTTATCTGAAGTCATCGTATGCATGGAATGTCCATTTGTAGCAATAAATCCTTGATAATTTTCTTTCACAACAAATCCATGCTCATTGGTGCAAAAAGTTCTCACAAAATCATCATATCTAGAAGTGCTGATATGAAATTTAGGGTCATGGTTTATGCGGGTGACTGGGTCCATTATTATCGCAGGGACTTCCACCCTTATTCCAATATCGACTCCGCTAAACCCTGCCTCAATAGAATGTTCAGCCACCAGCTGGCTCACCCATTCACAACCAATTCTCCCTGGACAAAGTAATACATTTTTTGAAGTAACATATGTTCCATCTTCCAGTATCACGCCGTAGCATGTGCAATTTTTAATTATTAAATTGATAACCCTTGTTCTTAACATAAAGTGAACGCCTTTGATATCAAGGTCGTGCTTGAATCGTGAAATTACCTCTTTTGCATCATCTGATCCTATATGCCTTTGCCGTATTTCTATAAACTTGGCACCCACTGATGCAGCCCTACGCTGTAACATCTCAATTTCTTGTTGATCTGGCATAGATGTCTTGGTTGTAGCGCCATATTCCAAAAAAATCTCGTCAACCTCTTCTACAAGGTTCCATGCTTCATTTTCATCCTCCGTGAATGCCGAGAGGTCGCCGCCAATATCCGGTCTTAGGTTCAGGGTACCATCAGAGTAAGTACCAGCACCACCCACTCCGCACATAATGTCACATGGCAAACAGTGTGTGCACTTCAATTCTGGTTCCAGGGAGCAATGTCTATCATTGACATCGCTTCCCATGTCTATTATCAATATCTTCAATTTATGACAGGCAAGTTCCCTGGCAGCAAACATTCCTGCGGGGCCTGCCCCTACTATGATAACATCATAGTCAGGCCTATTAAAAGAAGAGGTCATGCACATCATCCTTTGAAATATGAACAATGTGCAATATGTATTCTCAAGATAAAATCTTGTCTAGTTGTTTAAGTTTCCTGGCAAGAGAAATTTCTTGGGCTATTCGCCTTCCAGTTGAAAGGCCAGGTTCGATAAAATCAGAGTATGGGGACCCTGCAGGGTAAAGATTTGTGCCTGCAACTATACGAGCAGATATCTCAAAGACCTTTATCTCAAGTTTATCCGTGAATACTGTTTCAAGACAGAAGGGGCCAATCATGCCATCAAACAGTTTTAATGATTGTTCCACTACTCTTTCTCCAAGTTCGAATATGAGTGGGAGTAACGATTCTCTTGCAACAAGTGGAACATTTCCTGTGACCACGTATGTAGGGTGAATTCCTGCATCTTCAAGCTCTCTTGGGGAACCCAGCCTGAATATCTCATCAGCATTCGATTCAACCCGTCTGTCCATGCTTAACATTTCCAGGACACCCGTGCTTAAAGTATAGCCTTCCGTCTTCAGGGGCGAATAGAAGAAATGAAGGTAATACCTTGTACCTACTATGAATTCTTGAATATTGTACTTCTGAGTCTTATCTACATTTTCAAGGAAATCTTCATAATTCTTAGCAACAAAAAAACCACGCCCTCCTTTAGCGCCATGGTATTTTACCATAACAGGCCCGTTTATATCTTCGGGCTTAACTAATTTAGGCATGTGGATTCTTGCACCTTCCAGCCATTCTCTTTCCTTATTTCTGTCTGATTCCCATTCAAGCACATTCCTGTTACCAAAAGTTGGAACCGGGAACTCGGTGAATTTCTCTGTACCGAGGTATTCCACAAAAGATCCATGTGGCACAACGATAGCATTCTTCTTAACAAGCTCTTCCGCTATGCTTGGAATTGCCTGGTAGCTATCTACTACAATGAACTCGTCGGGCTTTGCTTTAGGAAAAGCATTATAGAATTTAGGAGGTTTGTCGACGCAGATACCAATTGTTTTGAAACCTTCTTTTCTTGCACCGTCAAATATCTGAAGGCTCGAGTGAGAGCATACAGTTGCAATTGCAATATTATCCAGATCATAGGTTTCGACAATTTTCATGATTTGGTCTTTTTCGATCATTATTGTGCCCCAAAAAGTTACATTATATTGTTCTATCTATTTTTTAAGTTTGCGGACTCACTCCGATAACTGCGAATTATTTGGAAGTTTACGGAAAAGTTATGAAGTTCACGGAGGATATAATAAAGTATGCAAAATGCAGAAGATGAAAGCAATAATTCCGATAAAGTGCTGGTCTTACCTCTTAACGAGGATTCAAAAAAAGTGACACAAGCTCTCTCAAATGAGAAAGCTCTTAAAATGTTAGAGATTCTGGCAGATAAACCCATGTCTGCCACCACTTTATCTGAAAAAATGGGTTTGCCTCTTACTACTATCAAATATAACCTTGATAGCCTGATAGAGGCTGATCTTATAAAGGTAAAAGAGACCAAATGGAGTCAAAAAGGCCGTGAGATCAAAATTTATGAACCCGTGCAGAAACTAATAGTAGTGGTTCCGGGAACAAAGAATGTTGACAGATCATCTATAATGGGAATGCTGAAAAAATACCTGGGTCTTTTCATCTCTGCGGTTTTTGCTGCAACTGGTATAGAATATCTGACACGTCGCATGGGTGTTTATTCTTCTGCAAATTATTATCCTTCAGTTCTTGAAGAAGCTGCTATGAAATCCAGTGAATATGGGGGGTCGATAAATGAAAGCCTTGGTTATGGTTCCACAGTTTATGATCGGGCGACTGCAGCAAATGAGGCATCCCCTATGCTGGCAACCATGGTGTCTAATGATACCACAGACACTGTTATTATGGGGTCAAACCAAATTGTCAATGCAACTTCAGCGATCCCTGCAAAAGGTTTGAGTACGCCATACGTGGCTACAGCAGGATTGAATGCTACAGATATGAATGCAACCATTGCACCTCTACAATCCCCCTCATCTGAAGATGTTACTGTTCTCACAGGCACCACTCCTGGTCTTATTCCACCTGATCTCTTAGCACATATAAGCGTTTGGTTCTTCTTTGGTTGTATGTTTGTTATTATATTCATGTTGATAAGGGAAATATATTATAGAAAAAAGGCTCTATGAGGGGTGTGAGATTAAATGAGGGTTGCACTTAAAATCGCATATGTGGGAACAGGCTATCATGGGTCCCAGATCCAGCCGGATGTTGCTACTATTGAAGGAGAGCTCTTTAACGCCTTAAAAGAGCTGGAGATAATTGATGATCCAAAGACGGCATCTTTCCAGAGTTCTGGTAGGACCGATGCAGGTGTACATGCGAGGGGACAGGTAGTAGCTTTCAATACTGAGAAGCCTAACCTTTCTATCCCCAGGGTCATAAATTCTAAATTGCCCAATTCCATTTGGGTATGGGCACATGCAGAAGTTCCAGATGATTTTGATCCAAGAAGGGATGCAAGCAGCAGGGTCTACAGATATATTATGAGTGGAGAGCAGTATGATATCTCTATGATCAGGTCTGCCTCAAAGATCTTGGTTGGAGAACATGATTTTTCTAATTTTTGCAGCAAAGATGAAGATAAAAGCACAGTTCGTGACGTGAAAAGGATAGATGTTAGGGTTAGTGGAGTACTGACAAAGATAGATGTTGAAGCAAACAGTTTTCTTTGGAACATGATACGCAAAATGGTTACTGCCCTTACGATGGTAGGAAGTCGTGTAAGGGATGAGGCATGGCTTAAACAGATGCTTGACCCGGAATCATACGAAGAAGGGCTGGAATCGGCTCAATCTTATGGTCTCACCTTGATGGAAGTAAAATATCCCATGGAGATGCCGTGGATAGAAGATGCATATTCACTGCGCCGAGCCTCTGAAAAAGTACAGGAATATCTTGTAAGACATCGGGTCATGGCTGAAGTAATGCAAGAACTTGTGCCAAAAGAATGAGTTATTTATCCCAAGAGTTATCGCATGACTGTGCTTGATTAAATGGCAACAAATATTTCCTCTTCCATTAAAATTAATGATTCAGATATACCTTATGAGGTAATATTCAGAAAGATCAAGTATCCTAGATTGGAGTATCGGCATGGTAACCTTAAACTGATAGCGCCTGCCGGATTTAGAGAGCATGAAAAACTGCTTAACAAGCACAAAATATGGATCTACCGAAGATTTGTTGCTCATAAGCAGAGGATTTTATTTACTGCTGAGTTAGAACTTTATTCAGGAAGGACCGAAGGACAATTGCAAGAATATGTTGAGTCATTAATAGTTTCTATTGGGGCTGAACTAGGTGTGTTTCCCAGAAAGGTGGCATTCAGGCAGATGCGCACTAAATGGGGTAGTTGCAGTTCAAAGGGGAACATCAATCTTAATACCTATTTGAAACACTTGCCTGAAAGACTGATCGAGTATGTTGTATTCCACGAGATGGTGCATTTAATAGAAATGAATCACGGACCCAGATTTAAGAAACTGATGCAGGTAAAATTCCATGAGCATAAAACTCTTGAAAAACAGCTGCATGGATACTGGCTTGCGATTGCAGAGAAATATGCTGTTTAATGATTATTAGATTATTAAAAAGATCACGGTCATATATGACCGCGTCTTATATTTCTTCATATCCCAATTCTTTGGCTTTAGCATAGCATGAAGCTGCTTCGGTATAATCTCCAGCCTGGTCAAAAGCAATTCCTTTATTATACCAAGCTAAAGCGTAATTAGGATTAATTTCAATAGCTTTGTCGTATGCTTGTATAGCTGAGTTGGTTTCTCCCATCTCTCTAAGTGCATTCCCTTTGCTATACCATGCATCAAAATGTTGAGGATTTATCTCAATGACCTTCTCAAATACTTGATTTGCCTCTTCATATTTTTCCATTTCGTATAGTGCATAACCTTTATGCATCTGGATCGAGGTACTCTGAGAATTAATCTCTATAGCCTTATCATATGCTGCTATTGATTCATCGTATTTGCCTATTCTACGGAGCGCAGTGCCCTTACTATCCCATGTCTCAGCATCTTCTGGTTCTAATTCTATGGCTTTATTATATGCATTGATAGCATTTTCATATTCTGTCATTGCATAGTAAGTTCTAGCTTTATTTTTCCAGGCTTCTGCGTACTGCGGGTCTATCTCTGTAGCTTTATTATAACTTTGTATTGCCTCTTCATACTTGTTCATGTCATAGAGGCCGTTGCCTTTGTAATTCCAGGCTTCAGTGTCCTGTGGATCAATTGTCGTCGCGTTATTATATGCTTGTAATGCCTCTTCAGCCCTTCCCATTTTATTAAGGGCATGTCCTTTGTAGCTCCATGCTTTTACATCTTTTGGATCAATTTTTATAGATTTGTTACATACCTGAATAGCTTCCTCAAATCTTTCCATTTGATTTAGGACATAAGCTTTGTTATCCAATGCTTTGGTATATTGTGGATCAATTTCAATGGCTTTGTTGAAAGCTACCAATGATTCGTAGTACCTGCCAAGTTCAGAATATGCCAATCCTTTGTAGTTCCATGTTTTTGCATCTTTTGAATCAATTTCTATTGCTTTCTCAAATGCTTGAATGGCTTCTTCGTATCTGCCCATATTATAGAAGGCATATCCTTTATTGTACCAAGCTGTGGCAAACTGTGGCTCAAGTTCTGTGGATTTATTATATGCTTGTATTGCTTCTTCGTGTTTTCCCATGTAGTAAAGTGCAATACCTTTGTTATACCAAGCAAAGCCATCCAGAGGATCTATTTCTATGATCTTATCATAGATCTGTGTTGCTTCTTCATATCTTCCTATCTTTCGGAGGACGATCCCCTTTTCACTTAAATATTCAGCATTGTTTGGTTTGAGTTGTATGGCTTTATCAAATGCTTGAATAGCTTCTTCATTATTTCCAATTTCAGCAAGTGCAACACCTTTATTAAACCAGGCTTCACCGTTTTGAGGATCTAATTCAATGGATTTATTGAATGCTTGTATTGCTTCGGTATATTTCCCATCTTCAACAAGGTCATTACCTTTTCCATTCCAACTGTCCGACTCATCAGTTCCAATACATCCTGCACAGAAAATCGCAATAAATACTAGATTCAGAATGATATATTTCTTATTCACTACCATTTTTCCACCGGATTTTGCCATCGCTTAATAAAAAGTAGAAGTTTTTTGAAATTAAGTCTTTCTATTTAAAAACAAGGTTGACGGCTAAGCCTCTAATACTCTCGTTATTGTCTACTTCTGTACAATAACTTTGTACTACTAACATTAATGGTAAAAATAGTATATAAGTAAATATGTATACTAGGCTTTTATTAATTATGAATAATTTTCTATTTGTCCTTACTTAATACTGTAATCCTCCGTGTAAGGCTTCTGTGTACTCTCTGCCTGTATTCGTCAATTATCTCGAACCCTGCATCTTTTGCAAATTCGGTTATTTCTATTTCAGAGACTACTATGGCAATTTTACCCTTTCGAAGTAATCTGTGCATTTCTCTAAAAGAATCAGCATAAAGATGGTATAGTGATTCAGCTCTAATTGCTGCAGAACGTCCATAAGGGGGATCTGTGACTATGGCATCTACAGATTCACCTTTAAGGGGAACCGCACATGCGTCACCTACTATGACATTATAATCTCCTCCAAATGATCGCAGGTTCATCTGTGCGCCCGAAGCTATCATGGAGCGTACTTCTATGCCTATCACTTTGGCACCTACGATGGCTCCTTCTACAAGGATGCCAGCTGTGCCACAGAACAGATCGAATAATACTTCACCATCTTTTACTTTTGAAATATTTACAAGTGCTCGAGCTACCCTGGGCATAAGAACACCTGGGTAGAAGAAGGGTTTTTTGTGAGGCAATCTGTTTTCATAAGCACTTCTGTCCACAGATGCTACTACCGGACCAAAGATGCATTTTTCTCCCAGGATCAGCCTGAATTGCACATCTGCTGCTTTTAGGTTCGCCCGGAATCCTTTCCGGAATATTTTGCCGCCAACATGTCCTTCTATAAACTCTCTTTCAAAATCGCAATAATGCTTGATCTTCTTGGCTCGTACCACAAAAGTCTGTTCTGGTGCAATATGCTTTGAATAATCTATACTTTCTGCTATTTCCAATATGGTATTTGCTGCAGTATTGCACATCCCTGCAACCCGTATTATATGGTGAGACATGGCAAGTCTCTCTGCTACGTACAGCAAACGAGGTTCGACCTCTTCCCGAGTGCCACTAATGCTCACAACGAGGCATTGGTCAAATATTTCATGTTCCTTGAAATCCAACCCTGCTATTTCCATGCAAGCGTAAGCTTCCATGACCGGGATTGAATCATGCTCCCCAGAAAGTTCAAAAGCGTATAGCATAACAGTTGCATAGAGAACCCCTTTGGTATTAAAAGGCTGCTATGACTTTTTTGCTAAAGTGATCCCGTGACATTCTCTTTATCTTAAGTATCCAAAGCAAAGAACTATTTACTATAACAATATTGAACTCCCCTAATGTCAAAGCCCCTTTATCTTGGTGAAATGCTGCTTCACTGGTGCAGGAAATGTAATATACCGGTGTTGGGTAAGGAATGTGCATGTGGTAATCGTACGGAATCAGTGACTGTAACGCCTCCAGGTGACATTCGCCCGGCCTTTGAATACGATTTAGGACTTATTAATTCTGTTTCTATGCAGCAGTTCAATGCTCCTCTTATATCTGATGAGAGGGTGGTGGTGCTGAACAAGGCTCCTTATGATGATCGCATGGATGAAATCATAGTGGATGGTGAGGTGTTAGGTAGTATCAGGTTTGAGCTTGATTCTCTTAAATGGGTACTGCTGCTGCGTGTGGAAGGTGCAAGACGTCTTTTCCAGAACAAGTCTCTATCTGCCATGAAAGGCTGGGTAACTCTGGAACAAGGTGCAGTCTCTTTCATACTAGGCGGTGCCAACCTACTGGCTCCAGGTGTGCTGGATTCTGATCCTCATATTCAGGAAAAGGACGAGGTAGTCGTCCTTAACCCCGAAGGCCAGGTAGTGGCTACCGGCAGGGCACGTATGGCTGGTGAGCTAATGAGGGAGCGCCCCAAGGGTGTGGCAGTAAAGGTTAGGGACAAGGAAGAACCATGTGATGTTGTCGTGCCAGAGGGTGGGCAGACATGGAAAGAAGTTGTCGATGGTAACAAACAATTCATGGAAGAATTCATAGGTCGCTCTCACAAATTCATTAATAATGTCTCATCAAGTATGACTAAACCAGTGACAGTTTCCTATTCAGGTGGTAAGGACAGTCTTGCAGTGCTCCAGCTTGTAAGCGAATGCCTTGAAAATTTTGATATACTTTTCGCGGATACTGGGATCGAATTTCCGGAAACTGTGATAAATGCTCATGAAGTCTCCAAATTGTACGGTAAACCTCTAAGGTCTATAAGCTCAGGAAACGCTTTCTGGGAGTCAGTGGATAGTTTTGGTCCCCCAAGTGTGGAAATGCGCTGGTGCTGTAAAGTATGTAAATTGGGTCCAATTACTCAGCTTATCGAAGGAAACTACGAAGATGGATGTCTAACATTTATCGGGCAGCGTAAGTACGAATCAGATACTAGGGCAAAAAGTGAAAGGGTCTGGAAGAATCCCTGGGTGGGGAACCAGGTTGGTGCGGCTCCTATACAAGATTGGACAGCTATGCATGTATGGCTATATATTTTCATGCATGATTTGCCTTATAATCCTCTCTACGGGAAGGGGTTTGATAGGATAGGCTGTTGGCTTTGTCCGTCATGTTCTGTAGCTGATCTCTATCGGCTCAGAGAAACGCATCCGGAGTTTGCTTCAAAGCTGGAAAGTTATCTTATTGATTATGCTCAGAGGTCTGGACTTTCTCCGGAATGGGTTGAACATGGAATGTGGAGGTGGAAGAAGTTGCCACCACGACTTCAGGAGATTGCAAAGTCTAAAGGCATTTCGACAATTCCCAAGGTAGAGGTCAATAGCAAACTTGAGTTTACAGTCACATCCGGCTATCGCCCCTGCAAGCAGGGTGGTGTGTCAGCAGAAGGTAGTTTTGGTACAGCCATAGACCTTGAAAAAATAGAGGCTTCAGGGATGCTTGAAGCTGTAGGCAGGGTTGCATTCATGGAGGGTGTTGCTTCTATATTTCAGGAAGAGGACAGTGCCCAGATCTTTGCTGCCGGTACAGTAACAGCTCGTAGTGGTACTGAAAACCAGGTCCTCCAACTGATAAAGTCTGTAGAGTTATCCATACAAAGGGCTCTCCATTGTAGTGGATGTGGTGTCTGTATAGGCAAATGTCCACATGATGTGATCAAGATGAAGAATGGAATTGCTATAATTGGTGAGAAATGCATACACTGTGGAAAATGTATAAACGTCTGTCCTGTAGTGAAATTTGGATAAGCCCCAGTAATTTCTATTTTCTCACTTTTTTCAACCATAACATTTATACATGATATACGCTAACCTTTGACGGTGATTTTTTGGTAAAAAGGGCACTGCTAAGCGTTTCTGACAAGGCTGGAATTGTAGAGTTTGCTCGAGGGCTTGCAGCCCTTGGTGTAGAATTGATATCAACCGGTGGAACTGCACGCATTTTACGTGATTCAGGAATTGAAGTGAAGGATGTTTCAGAGGTCACAGGTTTTCCTGAAATGATGGATGGCAGAGTTAAAACATTGCATCCAAAGATACATGGTGCTATATTGTGTAACAGGCACAATCCGGATCATATGGTGCAGGCGCATGATGCAGGTATTGAGCTTATTGATCTTGTAGCTGTAAATCTCTATCCTTTTGAGGTCACAGTGACAAAAGAAGGTGTTTTGCTAGAGGAGGCTATTGAGAATATTGACATTGGTGGTCCAACTCTTTTGCGTGCTGCAGCTAAAAACTTTAATTCTGTAACTGTTGTGTGTGATCCTACAGATTATGGGCATGTACTCAAAGAGATCAGATCTACAGGAGTGATTTCAGAGAAAATGCGCAAGCAACTTGCTGTAAAGGCTTTCAGGCACACGGCATATTATGATGCAACTATTGATACTTACCTAAGCAAGGAACTAGCTTCTGAAGAGGTCATACACCTTAACTTTACTGGAGGTATGGAGCTGCGTTATGGTGAGAACTGGCATCAAAAAGCTAAGTTTTTCAAGGAACCAGGCGTGAAAGGTCCATCTCTCGCAAATGCAAGACAATTGCATGGAAAAGAGCTATCCTATAACAATTATGTAGATGCTGACAATGCTCTGCTGACAATAAAAGACCTTCATTCCGAAAAACCTGCAGTAGTTATTGTAAAGCATAATAATCCATGTGGACTAGCTACAGGTGATACTCTTCTACAGGCTCTTAGTGCTGCATGGGATGGAGATCCCATCTCTGCGTATGGAAGTATCGTTTGTAGTAACAACGTATTTGATATGCAGTCAGCAGAGTTCCTAGAAGGCAAGTTCGTAGAGATTATTCTTGCTCCTGGCTTTGATCACGATGCTCTTGAGTATCTCAAGAAAAAGAGTTCCAATCTAAGATTGCTTGAGCTGCCTCAGTTGAATGATGTCT
The DNA here is from genome assembly GCF_963678545.1 of uncultured Methanomethylovorans sp. Lineage (NCBI taxonomy): Archaea > Methanobacteriati > Methanobacteriota > Methanomicrobia > Methanosarcinales > Methanosarcinaceae > Methanomethylovorans > uncultured Methanomethylovorans sp. The sequence continues at coordinate 429,094 of NZ_OY782870.1, read as the reverse complement.
TTGATGTTGATCATACGTATAAATATGTAGTTGGTGGCCTGTTAAAACAGTCTAGAGATGTGGGTTTATATGAGAAGTGGGAATGTGTAACAGAACAATCTTTCCCGGACTCGATGCGTTCTCTTTCCGAGTTCTGTATAAGTGCATGCAAAAGTACAAAATCCAACTCTATCACTCTTGCTTATGAGTACCAGAAAGGCTGCTATATGATGATTGCCATGGGCGCAGGTCAGCCCAATAGGGTAGATTCAATCAGGAAGCTTGCTGCTACTAAAGCAAGAGAGAACCTGAAAGTAATCTATGAAAGAGAAAGTCCCGCAGTGGATTTTGATGAATACTATAAGAATGTACTTTCAAAAAGTGTAATGGCTTCAGATGCGTTTTTCCCATTTGATGACAGCATTGTTCATGCAGCTGAAAATGGTATATTTTATATAGTCTCTCCCGGAGGTTCAATCAGGGACGATGAAGTCATAAGTACTGCAAACAAACTGGGGGTTTCTCTCGTATTCACTGGAATGCGACACTTCCTCCATTAATTTATTTATCTCGTTATTGGAAGAAACTCGCAACACCTCTTTAAATAATTCTCTATGATATATTTATAACTGATACTGTTTATTGATTGTATTGGTACCATATATTTATTGAATTCAGTATCTATCTCAAATTTATTTCCTATTGTAAATTGCGAGTGATTATCATGAAATCCAAAGGCATGTTGAGTTTGCTTACTTTTTCGGAAAAAAGAAGAGATCTCCTTCTTTTTCTTCTTGAGCAACCGTCAACTCTCACTAATATTCGTAAGAAATTCGACGTATCCTCTCCAGAGATTGCTCCACGGATACGGGAGATGGAATCTGCGAATCTTATGTATAAAGACCCATCTACTAAGATGTATACACTTACAACTACTGGTAAGATCGTTGCCAAGTCTTTTAAACCATTTGTTGACATGTTAGATTTGATTGAGAAAAATGAGGACTTTTGGAATGATCATGATCTGTCTGGAATACCCGATTATTTGCTTGATAGGTTAGCAGATCTCAAAGACTGTGATTTTTATGTAGATAAACTCGAGAATGTTTATACTTCTCATAAATCATTTCTTGAATCAATCGAACACTCCGCTACAATCAAAGGTGTTTCTCCTGTTTTCTTCCCAGCGTATCCCCAATTTTTCAAACATCTTGCGGAAAAAGATGTTTCTACTTCCCTTATAATTACAGATAACATTTATGACATGATCACAACTGATTTTGCAGAAGATTTGAAAGTATATAATGATGGGGAATTTACTGAGCTACATTTAATTGATAATGCAAAGGTAGCTTTTGTGGTAACAGATCTTTTCTTTTCCATGTCTCTGTTCTTTAAATCAGGTAATTACGATCCACGGACAGACCTCATTTGCGTTGACAAAAAAGGTATTCAATGGGGAAATGATCTATTCGATTACTACTTAGGGCAAGCAAAAAAAATATGAAACCAATGTTCATATCATACTTGTAATTGCTGCTCTTAGATATACGATAAATCCTGATTCTCCATCAACTAAAAATAGTCTTTCAATTTTTCCCCAGGTTTTTTCATTTTCTCTATTGTTTGTAAGCCTAAATACGTATAGTAACCCTATGAAAAAGCTATAGGTCACTATCACGGGTTCGAATGCCAGTAAATGCATTAATATGGCGCTTATCAGCAGTAAATGAGATCCAATATGCAATGTTAACAACAATTTTCGAGTATTCTTTTCTCCAAGGCTTACAGGCAGAGTTTTGATGCCTGCCATCAGGTCTCCCTTTACATCCTTAAAGTCATATATAGTCGAATTAATGAAAAGCTTGGATCCATAATAAAAGAATACTAAGAACACCGGTAGGATACTTTGGAGTCCTACTCCAGCTATGCTTGCAATGAAAGTACCCCATGTAATCCCAACTACAAGATTCTTAACTCCTAAGCCACCTTTTAATTTAAGCTTAATTCTCCCAAAATTCAGTCCTTTACTGTAAAGATATCCAGCCACAAGCGGCATTAAGGCTATTAGCAATAAACCGCTTGCATTGAGGATATAGCATCCAATCGCAAATGTAATCAAACAGACAAATAGCGCTAACTTTTTGTTAGCCCCATTGAGTTCCGACCTGTTAATAGCATCTTCAGTTGATTCGAGTGCACGGTCAAGAGTGTATACTGCATATACGATGAGTCCTCCTGCTACACAGTTCAGGATATTCATATTTACCAGAAGCAGTAGTGATGCAATGTAAATGCGTAAGGCTCCGGATATCGATACTAGTACAGAACTATTTAGAAGGTTTATTGTTGGAAAAAGGTTTTTATATATGTCCGTACTTATAATTATCTTGTTATTATAGTTGTGATTTAGATTGCTGTTTGTGTTCATACGCAACTTAGTTTTACTTAGTTGTCCATATTAGTAACCCAATATAATCATATACCAATGGTATACTTTGTAATTAGTGACTACTGGTGGGGGATTTTTTACTCCCATTATTTATATATTCAATGACTTTCTAAGTGGTATTTTTATCTTTTTCATCGTATGGTACAAATTATCTCTAATATTCACTATTCTATTTTGCATAAAAAAAGTGATAGCAATAATCGGTTTAGTAATGGGATGTTACCTTTATATCAAGTAAAGTTTACTTGTTTTATATGTTGTTCAAAAAACGGATTAATCTATTCTACTTATTGTAAATCATGGTACTCTAAATATCACTTCAAAATGAGTCCAGATACACTTTTTCATTTTGTATCATTTTTTCGACTATAGCAGCTTATTTAATATACATCAGTGACATTTACCATATCATGGCACAATCTAAAAAGCCTCTATTGCTCATGATTCTCGATGGATGGGGGTATAGCCCAGAGCCCATGGGAAATGCTGTGCTGGCTGCGAATACACCTGTTCTCAATTCTCTTTTGGAAAAACATCCTTCTACTTTTTTGGAGGCTTCAGGGGAAAGTGTTGGTCTTCCTGCAGGTCAGATGGGTAATTCTGAGGTAGGACACCTCAATATCGGTGCGGGAAGGGTTGTTTACCAGGATCTGACACGAATTAATAAATCAATAGAATGTGGTGAAATTTATACCAATCCAGTACTTCTTGATGCAATAAGAAACGTTAAGGAAAAAGGCTCTAACCTGCATTTAATGGGTCTTTTCTCGTATGGAGGGGTACACAGCCACATGAACCATTTGAAAGGTTTGATCAAGGTTGCTGAAAATCAGGGGCTTTCCAGAGTTTATGTTCATGCTTTCCTTGATGGCAGAGATGTGCCTCCCAAACAAGCTCTTTGTGATATGGAAGAGTTTCAACAAGTGTATGGAAGAAAAAGGAACGCTGTCATTGCTACTGTTTCTGGAAGATACTATGCTATGGACAGGGATAAGCGCTGGGATAGGGTAAAACTTGCTTATGATGCTTTGGTCTTAGGTGAAGGTTTGAAGTCTAAAGACCCTGTTTATGCTATCAAAGATGCTTACAATAGAGGCGAAAATGATGAATTTGTCAAGCCCACGGTTATCACAGATGAAGACGGTCAGCCTCTTGTTACCATTAAAGACCATGATTCGGTTATTTTCTTCAATTTCAGGCCGGATAGGGCGCGCCAACTTTCGTATTCTTTTGTAAACGAGTGTTTTGAAGGATTTGAAAGAAATCCCTGCCCACATGTTCATTTTGTGTGCATGTCCGAATATGATGAAAAACTGGATATTCCACTTGTTTTTCCAACTGAATCTATTGATAATACTTTTGGGCAGGTTCTTAGTAATCATGGTCTGAAACAATTGCGGATAGCTGAGACTGAAAAATATGCACATGTCACTTTTTTCCTGAATGGTGGTGTAGAAGAGCAGAATACTGGGGAGGATAGATTGCTGGTCCCATCTCCTAAAGTGGCTACTTATGATCTCAAACCACAAATGAGCGCTTATGAGGTTACTGATAAGCTTGTGGAACAAATCAGGTTGGGGCCATACGATGTAATAATAGTCAATTATGCTAACATGGATATGGTGGGTCATACAGGTTTCTTCGATGCTGCCGTAGAGGCGGTACAAACTGTTGATACATGTGTAGGCAAAGTAGTGAATGCTGTGATGGGGTCCGGAGGATCTGTAATTATTACTGCTGATCATGGTAACGCTGAAAAAATGATGGATCCAATTTCTGGTTCTCCACATACGGCTCACACTTCCAATCCTGTACGTTGTATTTATGTATGTGATGAGAGGGGTGTACAGCTTTGTGAAGGCAAGCTATCTGATATTGCTCCAACAATGCTTGAGATACTGAATATTCTAAAACCTATAGAAATGACAGGCAAGTCACTTATTAAAAAGTGATCTCAGAACCATTGGTCCAGGGTTCTTTGTCCTGGGCCACTGATCGTTTCCAGCCTTTCACAGGCCTTTATTACTCTGTCTTTTGAGAAATCATGCTCTTCGCAAAGGAATGCAATAATTGCATCTATATCGGGTTTTTTCCATTTGAGATTGTAATCGTCTGTTACAGTGGGATTTAAAAAAATATCTTTTATTTCCTGTACGTTTTCTATCTTTTGCCCAACTGCCTGTAATATCTTTTCGATGCGTCCATACTCCTTTACGAGTTTCAACGCTTTTTTTGGTCCAATTTTCTCTATCCCGGGGTTGTAATCAGTACCCACACATAATGCAATATCTAATAGTTGTGAGTGGTCAATTCCCAGTTCTGTAAGGTTTTCTTCAAGAGTCATTATCTCGGGCTTTACATCCACAAAAATATTCTTTTTTGGAAGTTTACGTTTGCCTGTAATGGTAAGGTTCCTTACAACTGCGGGTGCTCCAAAAAGCAATGAATCATAGTCTTGTGAAGCAACATAATTTGCATTTCCTGTTGTCACCATGTGGGCAGCTTGAGCCTCTCCTTCCGAAGGTGCATCCACCCAGGGAATTCCCATAGCTAAAAGAAGTTTTCTGGAATCATCAGCTATCTCTCGAGTAACCTTGGAAGAAGCCTGAGCATACATATATGCTTCTTCTGCTAATCCCTTTTCTTTAGCCTCTTCCCATTTTATCTTTGCATTCTCTCTATCGACCGTTCTCTTTTCGATAGTTCGATCTTTAAGATGCGATGGTTTCCCATCAAAAACAAATACTGGCTTTATTCCTTCTTCCATAAGGCTGGTCATTCTATAGAGAATGCCAGAAAGATGAGATGTAATGTTCCCTTTTGAATCTTTAAGTGGAGTTCCATCTCTCTGCCGTATTATGCTCAGAAACTGGTAGAGTATATTGTATGCATCTATAGCTACAATTTTATGGGACAACTCGGATATTTCTACTTGCCGTTTTTCCAGAAGTTCTCCAATATCTGTTCCCATGAATCAGGATAGTTCTCAGATATTCTTAGTTGTTTCGCCCATGTCAAGTCTTACATCAATGACAGAATCATCAGATGCATCGATATTCCCAACTTTTAATATGTTTCCCACTCTTTCTATAAGGTCTGCTTTTGTTATTTGGACTTGATGTCCGTCTCCATCAGAACTTCTGTTCTTATGTACAATAAGCAACTTCTGTCCACTGATTTCGGTGCCAATTTTTGATATGACATTCTTTACTACTTGCTCGAAATCAGAATAAATCATTATCTCGGAATATTTTCCAGCTTTTTTGATTATACCAATCGGTTCCAGATGAATGCGCATGTACGCACCTCTTTGTAGAATGAGGCTTATAAATCATCTATGATAGTGAGCACCAGTTTATATCATTTTCGCATAACATGGGAAATAATTGATCTTTTATGGTAACAATCTTTCACCATGTCTCACCTGTACCTTTTGCTATTGAGGGTTTCCAGAGCTTCATCTACTCTGCTGATTACCTCATCCATCTTTCTGTCCATGTTGCTTTCTATGCTCTGAACATTGATCCGCAGGGACCTTTCTTTTATATCTAGCATGCTTTCCATTTTACGCATGCGTATGTCTACTGACAGAATCATAGCTGCCAGAGCACCTACCATCACTATTGCTGCGAGTATTATAAGTGAGTTCGCAGGGTCATAACTAAACCTTCCAAGCCACTCGTACGTGAGTACGAAAGATGATACGACCATAACTATGGAAAAAACAATATCTCTTGTTTCCATCATCAACCCTCATAGAATAGAATTTAGATTGCTTTATCGCTAACTTTTCTTTAGGAATATAAACCCAATTGATTGACTTTGTAGAAAAGCCTTTTCAATCTTATTCTGGCTGTGTTTTTCTATTTTTGCTTATTTCCCTCTCTATTTTTTTTGTTATAGTATCCTCAGCTATTTATATTTATAGTTTTTTATATATTGTGCACTATCAAAAAATATATGTCTACCTACCTTATCCCAAAAAGGTGTTATTGATAAACAACTATCTTTCAACAAAGTATATGGGTAGTGCTAATGGTATATCTTTTTATGCTTCTTGCAGCTGTTTTTATGGCTGTTTTAGTTACTGTAGACTAAACTATGATCTTAAGCATATGTCCAATAGAATGTTATTTAAGTGACCCCCTTCTAATCATTCTTAAGGGGGTACTCGTCTGAGTATAAAGGATCTTATTAACGTTTGGGTTGTAAAGACAGGGTATTCAGGCAGGCAGGCAAGGGAATGCCTCAAAAAGAATGTTATCTCTTTTGACTTGGAACTGCATATACTCGATGAATTTGAAGAAGGTTTAAAATCGTCATCTAATTCGATTGCCATGCAAGATCGATACAGGGTGCTTGATCAAAAATATGATGACTTTACCAACAATCTGGTTATTGAATTGGAGGGTAGCCTGGATGATTTAAATTACTTTTCTGGTTCTCCTCTGCGGAACGAAAAGATTTCCAGACTAAAAGCAATGATTGAAGGTATGAATCAAGAATTGACGGGCTTTCACAAAGTCATGGATAAATTCGACGAGTTTGAAAGAGTTGAACAATTAAAAACAGTTATTCATAACAAACTGTGTTCGATTTCAGAGTCTAAATTGGAAAGATGGTCTGTTGACATGGCCAGGTTTTCAATAAGTATCCTTATAGGCGATATTGTGATAATGCCTCTTACTGAAAAAGGTCTTTTTGCCATTGGTAGGGTTATAAGTAGATATGAATATAGCAATACAGAACCATATACTCGGCATTTTCATAATGTAGATTGGTTGAATATGCAAGTTCCATTCCCCAAACTTAAAGAAGAACTTAATGACCCTTCGGCTGTTTTTCTTCTTACAGGAGAGTCAAAGGAAAAGATACTTGGTATGCTTGTTGCTACACGAAAGCGTCCGAGTGAATCAATATGGAGTGATTCCTAAAATCTGGACTAAGCTGCACTTAGAGAATATGACAAGCAGGTTATTTACCACGAGAAATATTCCCACCATGCTTACAGTACTTCTGGATGCAAACCATAGCTGAGTCTTCCATAATGATTCTGTGCTCATTAAAGTGAGATAATACCAATAAATTATCCCAATGAACAGAATCTTCATTATTAACATTGACCATATGCCAAACTCATTCATCAAAATCAGAAGAAATGGATTCTCTTCAAGTCCATAATCCAGAGCATGGTATGTAGTTATAACATCTCCCAATACGTAAAATAAGATGATATACTTAATGTCCGCAAGGAACTGTGTAAAAAGATTTAATCTATCCACAACACCGTTTTTCAGTAACATGCTTTCATATGGCCATGGACTAGTATATATCCAAAATGTATACAAATTATGACCTCATGCACATGAGATGTCAGATGCTATTTATATTCTTGGCATCATGCATTCGGGCCATTGAAAAGATAAGACAATTGTTTTGTACTATTAACAACAATGTTTATAGTATGGCAGAGAGGATGGAGACTATGGATATATCAGATTTGTTGGCTAGGAACAAAGCAGATGGCTTTATGGTTGTGGGTAATTCAGATAATGCTGATTTTTACTACGCCACAAATTTCTTCGTCTCAGATAAGTACACCTACATACAAACTTCAGGTAAAAAGGAGATACTAATAGTCTCAGAAATGGAAAAAGGCCGTGCTGAGCTTGAATCCAGGATTGCCGATATACGCACGTTGCAAGATTATAGCTACAGGGAGAAACTAAAGCAAAGGGGCGATTCATATCAGGCTTATGTAGATTGTATAGCTGAGATTTTACAAAAAGAAGGTATCCGTAAAATAGGAGTACCTCGGGATTTTCCTTATCATACGGCTCAGGCTCTCAAAGAGGAAGGCTTTACTATTGTTGATATTGAAAGCCCTTTCAAAAAATTGAGGTCTGTCAAAAGGGAGGATGAAATAGAGCATATAAGGTATGCTCAAAACTCCTGTGAAAAAGCCATGGCTGCAGCTATTAATCTTATTCATAAGGCGGAGGTCATTGATGGTAAACTGCTATCTAGAGGTTTTGAACTTACTGCAGAGAATGTACGTAGAGAAATAGATCTTGCATTGTTGGATGCAGGATGCGAAGCCGTTGGTACAATTGTTGCATGTGGGAAAAAAGCTTCAAATCCTCATTGGGAAGGGGAAGGCCCCCTTGCTGCTAATGAATCCATAGTTATTGATATATTCCCGCGAAGTAAAAAGTATCGGTATTTTGCTGATATGAGTCGTACAGTTCTAAAAGGAGAAGCAACTCCAGAGCTTCAGAAAATGTATGATGCAGTTCTAGCAGCTCAGAAGGGGGCTATTGAGATGGTTAAACCAGGTGTACTTTGTAGTGATATACACAATCATGTATGTGATGTACTTGAATCACATGGGTTCAAAACAATTCGTGATGGTTCTAAAGTGGGTTTCATCCATTCTACAGGTCATGGTGTAGGTCTTGATATTCATGAAGCTCCCTATGTGGGTACTCAGGCTATTCCTCTTGAGAAAGGTAATGTCATTACTATTGAGCCAGGCCTATACTATCCGGATCACGGTGGTATTCGTATAGAGGATATGTTGCTAGTAACAGAAAATGGTTGTGAGAACCTCACATCGCTTGAAAAGAGATTTGTATTATGAGTTTTTATAAAGGCATTAGTCAGTAGGTGTTTAATGATGGTTAAAATGCAGGAGGATATTCTGGAGAAATATCTCAAAGCAGGTGAGATTCTATCCAGGGTAAGGGGCGAAGCAAAGGATAAAATCAAAGTGGGTGCAAGCCTGCTTGAGGTGGCCGAATTTGTGGAGAACAGGGCTATTGAGCTTGGAGCAGATGGTTCAGCTTTCCCGTGCAATATTTCACGTAATGAAGAAGCTGCTCATGCTACGCCGATGGAAGGTGATGAGACTGTTTTTGGAGAAGATGTGGTAAAGCTTGATATAGGGGTGCACGTTGATGGCTATATTGCTGATTCTGCCATCACGGTAGATCTCACAGGGAAGTATGGGGATCTCGTAAAAGCCTCCGAGGCTGCTCTTTATGCCGCCATAGATATCGTGAAAAGCGGTGTGAGCACTGCACAGATAGGCGGTGTGATAGAAGATACTATTGTAAATCTTGGTTTTAAGCCAATCATTAATCTCACAGGTCATGGTGTTGCTAGGTATATTGCTCATACACATCCCAGCATACCCAACCGCCATATAGATCATGGCTCTGTACTCCAGGTTGGAGATGCGATAGCCATTGAACCCTTTGCTACAGATGGGGCAGGAAAAATAGTAGATGGCTCATGGTCGGAGATTTTCAGTGTAATAGGGAACAAACCCGTGCGTCTGCCAGCTGCTCGTAATCTATTAAAAGAGATTGAACCTTATCAAATGTTGCCATTTGCCAAGAGGTGGCTTAAAACCGAAAAGCTGGACTTTGCTCTTATGCAGCTTGCTAAGTCAGGTGTAATTACTTCTTATCCCGTGCTGAAAGAAGTTGCAGGTGGCATGGTCTCGCAGGCAGAACATACGCTGATCGTTACAGATGATGGCTGCCAGGTAACTACTCTTTGATGGGTGATAGTTTGAGGTCTTTACTTTTAGTATTTTCAGTATTGATTTTCCTCATGGTACTTCCGGTGAATGCAGCATTCACCTGGGAGAACAATATTACTGTAGGATATGACACTGTTCAGTGGATGTATACGGAAACATATACTGAAGGCAATGCCCTCCTCTACAAAGACTACATTGACATGTCTTTAGGTAACCAGGACCACTTCATCAGTGCATGGGAAGTCCTTAAGGCCGATGTGAAGACCAGATCTACTTTAGAGAACTCTATCCATGAAAATATGGATGTTATCATAAATGGATCTTCTCAATCTGTCGTATTAACTGATGTGAGCTCTTTGATGTCATCTGAATTATTAGGGCCGGTAGCACAGGTGGAGGCAATTAGGAATCTCTACACGACTAATTATCACCTGGTTGACCCACTATCAGAGCCATGTGACAGCAGCATAAGTTTCATTGGTGAAAAAGGTACTCCTCTACTTATCAATATGTCCAATGGAACATATGTAGATTCTACTGAAGGTATCGATAATGTATCTATCAGTACTGATCAAGAATCCATTATAATTCGAGGTATTTTTGGTTCAACAGATAAAGCAACAGTTTATTTCCACTTGGATGAAATTCAAGGTGCAGTTTCTCCTGTTGAACGAGTTACTTACAATATTTTAGGTGACGCTATCTCAATAGATGGCAAAGAGCAAAATTCATCTCTTGCAGAAAGGATACTTCCATCTTTAGGGATGAATAATGCTAGGATTGATTAATATAATTGGATAAAGTTCATTTCACATTGGCGCGGTCAATACATGATTATAGAACAAATTAAACTACAGAGGGGCATTGCCATAGGCTTGAACTTTGAAATGCAGCATTCATCCTTAATTGTAGTAAAAGCTGATCTCGGTTTTGTAATGTGCGGTTATTTGGATATGGCCACAGCTGAGAAGCTGGGTGATGTGGCTATACGGGTGTCGGGAGTTAACACCTTTGAAGATGTTCTCGCTGCTGAAGTGAAATCTGTCACTCCAAAAGCCAAAGAACTCGGTATCACTGTAGGCATGAAGGCTAGAAATGCCTTGGAGTTAATGTTCTGAAGTAACAACAATTATTTCTATACGCGACTTTGATTTATGGCCCAAAATTAGATAAGATTAAATACTGCCGGAATATCATTCATTTATTATTATATTAGTTATACTGAGGGGATATCACTTGAGTTCAGAAAAAAGCTTTTTGAAAAATTATGCTCCCATCTTTGCAATGGCTGGCATCATATTAGCTGTCCAGTTCTTGTCCTTGTTTCTTGCACAGCCGATGACTGCTGAAGGTATGCAGGCTTTTGAGAATCCGGATTCTACAGCCAATAGCTTGTACTATATAGTGATCATCCTCATATTCACTTTTTTCTTGCTTGTTGCATTGAAAAAGAATCTGCAATGGGTCATCCAGCTTGTGATACTACTGGCTGTGGCTTCTACTATCTATTATGTCTTCATAGCTTTATTGTCATCAGTAACAGATTCAAACAGTATGATCAATGCTGTTTCTCTCTTCCTTTCAATAGTTCTTACTGTTCTGTTGTATAAGTTTCCGGAATGGTATGTAATAAACACCGTTGGCCTTATCATAGGAGCGGGCGCAAGTGCCATCTTCGGTATCTCTCTGTCTATAATCCCGGTACTGGTTCTGCTTTCTCTGCTTGCTATCTATGATGCAATTTCTGTGTACAAGACAAAGCATATGATCGATCTTGCGGAAGGAGTCATGGATTTACGGCTACCCATTCTTTTTGTAATTCCAAAGAAGCTGAGCTATTCCTTTATCAAGGACACTTTCAAGAAGGAGGAAGGAGAAGAGAGAGAAGCATTTTTTATGGGTCTGGGAGATGCTGTAATGCCTACTATTCTTGTAGTCTCTGCAAATGTTTTCCTTGCAAAGTATTCTCCTTTGCAGTGCTTTGGAATCTCATATCCTTCTATAGGCGCTATGATCGGTACGCTTGTCGGATACTCAGCTCTTATGGTATTTGTAATGAAAGGAAAACCCCAGGCTGGTCTTCCATTCCTTAATACAGGTGTTATACTAGGGTATGCTGTCGGTGTTATTATTTCAGGCATTCCCTTCTATTAAATTTTTAGAAGAAATCTATCAGCGTTGTTCCGGCAGTTCTGAAGCAAAATTACAGAACATGCAAGAAGGGTCTTTTTTGTCATCGGTAGCTGAGAACTCAGAATTTATAGCTCGGGTACCTTCTGCTAGTATAGATGCATTTGCCACAGTACTACTAATGAGAATTGTATCGAAAATCTCTTCCCTGCTAACTCCCAGTTTTTTTGCTACTCTTATATGTGTTTTAAGGCAATGTCCACATTTGAGCGCAGAAGCTACAGCAATGCTTATAAGTTCTACTGTCTTAGGATCCATGCGCTTGAACTCGCGCATGATGCTATTTGTGTATATTGTTCTAGAGATGAAAAGCTCAGGCATATCTTTGATGAAGTTTGCTATGTAAGGTACCTCTCCATATTGCTTCTTAATATCCTCCAGAAGTTTCTCTACAACTTCTTCAGGCTCTCCATCAAGCATCTCTTTTATCTTTTCTAGTTCCACGTTGCACCTCACATCTTATATTTCAATGCCTACTTCAGATTTCCTTTTAACCTTCACAAGTATGTAATTTTTCATTTTTGAAGGTGTAACAGTTGCAACATCTGCAAGGCGTATGTTATCTTGAAGCTCTAGTTCTTCTACTTTCTTATGGAAATCTGTATAAGGAAGTTTTATGCGTACTCCATCTAATTGCAGTGTAAGTGGTGCAGGAGTATAGGCACTTTCAATTTCAGGGATCTGTTCTTGTACTTCTTTCATTATTCTGGCAGGCATGACCGCAAGGGGATCCCTTGCAATATCCTCTCTAATCTTCTCCACGATTAACCCCACTTTCTCGCTCATAACGTCCAGACCTTCCAGTTCGTCACTGTGACGTAATCTGTGGGATACCCTGCCTATGTTTCCAATGTACATATCGGCTCCTGGTACTTCTTCGGTCTTAATATCAGGACCTCCCGTGGCAACGATGGGTATTTTTATACCTTCAAAGAGTTTTGGTTTCTTGTTTATGATACAGTCTCGAAAGGTACCAAAAGAGAACAGAGCAATATCATGCTCGTTTATGAGTTTTCTTTCATAATCTGCAGAAAGTGAAACTCTTCGCCCCATTCCTCTGGCAAGTCCTATCATTGTGGTATTTGCTCCTCCACGCCGCAGAAATTCAGCTATATCGCAGGCAGAATGTGGTAGGTGATGAGATGCTAGTGTAGGTGAGACCACAGCTATCTCCGTTCCCGTAAGAGGAGCTTTGGATATTTTTCCAAGTAATTCTTTGGCAAGCTGTTCAATAAGATGTACATCATCTCTGGGTACAAGCATGACAAGTGTTACCTCTGTGGCAGCTGGAGTTTTCTGGATGAGGTATCCTCCCAGATCTTCCAATAATTCTAAAAGAAGCGTATGTCTATGTATACCACCTTCATATATGTAAGGTTCAAGCACTGCTGCCAAGAGCTTCCCCTCCTTTTATCTTTTCAAGCATTTGGTGTCCCTGCTGCACCCATTCAGGTTTCATGGCATCTTCTGATGCCACAAAAATGAATTCATTACCGTTAAGTGAGTGATAGCGTACCCTGAACCCTTCAGGTGTTCCTCTTATAGCCATTTCTACAAGCCTCGAAAGAAGTGTGCGCTTTGGGTCGAATATGATCATTTCTGTTATGGTCTCGACCTCACTATCTATATTTCCCACGCTTACATTGATGGTCTTCCTGTCCTGCTGGATAACCTTTCCACGCCCATATTTTGCCCAGAGTTTTTCCAACAGGTCCGGCAGATATTTTTCATCACGTAGGACCAACTGTATCTCATTTTTGCCAAGAGCCCCAATGTTGACATCTGCAAAGTCCGATGTTTTTACCAGCGGTGGACTTCCCCTCAGAATAATGGCCATCTGGAACAGGGAGTCTTCAGGTGTTATGATCACATAGATTCCGCCAATAGCATTGGCAAGTGCAAGTTCAGATATGACATCTGAGAGAATGGACTTGTAAGCTTCGCCCTCTTCACGTATTTTTGTCTCTACCTTGAAGATCTCCAGAGGTTCCATAAGTTTTATTCCTCCACAAATCCGGACGCCAGCAACGCACTTCCCACAGCACCTATGAGGTGAGAATTTGGTGGTACCAGTACATCTATTTTAAGCAAATTGCTCAAGGCTTTTGGAACTCCTTCTATTAGTGAAGAGCCACCCACTAGAATTAATGGTTCCTTTACATCCACTTCCTGCAATTGCTGCTCAAATATCTGTTCAACCACACTATGACATGCAGCAGCAGCCACATCCTCTGGTCTTGCTCCCTTTGCAAGCGAGTTTACCAGTGACTGGATACCAAAGACAATGCAGTAACTGTTCATGTCAACTTTTTCCTGCATACCTTTGACGGCCAATGTTCCAAGTTCTGTGATATCTACACCAAGCCTCTTTGCTGTCATGTCCAGAAAACGCCCGGAAGCACCTGCGCAGATACCTCCCATGGTGAACATGCCAGGTATACCATCCTGTACAGAGATGGCCTTGTTGTCCATTCCTCCTATGTCGATAACAGTTGCAGAGCCTTTTTGCTTGTTTGCCAGGTACACCGCACCCTTGGAGTTGACCGTAATCTCTTCCTGTATCAGTTGTGCTTTAAAATGCTCTCCTACTAGGAATCTGCCATATCCGGTAGTTCCAATGGCTTGAATTTCTTCAGCCTTTACACCCGCCTCCTCTAGTGCATGGTTAAAAGCTTCTGTGGCACTATCAATTACCTTTATAGTGGGCACCCAACCCCGGCCAATGATTTTGTTATCTCGCATGATCACAGCTTTTGTGGTGGTTGAACCGGAGTCTATACCTGCAGTAAGGCCAGTCTGTTGCTCACGGGCCAGCAGATGTTTTCTTTTTGCGATAGTAGTGAGTGCTTCCATCCTTGTCATAAGAGTAGCTGCAGTTGTCCTCTCTGTGAAAGAATAGCTGATCACAGGAACATTAGAATGTTTGTTTATGTACCTTCTTACTTCGTTCCTTACAATAGCAGCTTCAGCACACCTAAAACATGATGTTATAAACACTCCATCCACATCGGTAAGACCTTCCACTACTGCCTGAGCTCTTGCCATCATCAGACGTAGATCAGGGCTTGCAGCCTCTATTCCAAAATCTCTTCCAATGGTATCAAGAGAAGATATATCTATCTCAGGAAAAATTAGTTTTGCATTGACACTAGCAGCTACTTTTTCCAGTTCTCCCTGAACTCCTGCATATTCCGAACCGCATGAGACTAACGCCACTTTTACCTGCTTATCTTTGGTCATACTTTATCCTCCGGCGGCAGGGATTTCAGGAATTCGGCAATCTTATAGACAAATTCTTGGCCTTCCTCTTCACTTCTGGGGTATTCTACTTCAAGAATTGGAATCTCTTTTTTGCGTATCAGGTATTTAGTTAGCTCGTTCGTCCTGGCACATCCCATACATCCAAAGGCCATGGACGCTTCATTCACAATTATAGCAGCTTCTGCCTCGTCTATCATAGGACCAACTATGGCCATCCGCCCTCTGACTCCTGCAGGCACTTCCACAGCTGCATATTTCAGACCCATTTTTGGTTCTTCGGCTGTTATGTTAAGAGGTGGTGAATCTACCCCAACCGTATTTACTTTCTCTTTAATCTTTTCCATCATCGCAAGGGGTTTGTGGCCGAAACGCTCTACAAGATCAGAAAGTATCAGGCTGTTAATAGGATAAATTATCACTTTTGCCATTTATATTCCCTCATATATTAGATTCAATGATGTCCTTCAGCTTCTTTACATCTATTTTTTTAGCACGGTGTATCTCCGTGAGTGGAACATGCTTGTCATAAGCATCAAGTGCTTTTCCTATCATGGGTAGCATCTGTACTTCTTCTCTCAGGTAATGAAATCCTGGTCTGGGTCCACCACCCCTTACGGCCCGGCATCTTCTTTCATCCCCAGGACGAAATCCACGCTCTTTCACAAAGACATGATTCCTATCCATTGCCCTTAGTTCATCCACAACCCCATCCACAGCATTTCTGGGGCCGGTGACCATTGTTCCAAAACAGGTCTCTTTGATCGTTATGGCAGTTTCGGATTGATAAACTTTCATCGCCGCGTCTATGGGCAGAACGCTGTCAGAACTTATGACCACTATTTTGGTAATAATATCTTCCCCATTATCCATGAGTTCACTCCCTGTTGCGTTCAATGACATAGACCTTGTCTCCTTCCTTGAAATGTTGAAGTTTTTCCGTGTCAAAGATGCGTCCGATGATATTTGTACTTATGAACTTCTCTCCGGTGGGTCCGAAGAAATCATCGTCCTTAGTCTTGACACCTACCATTCCCATACGCTTTGCTGCCTGATTAGTAACACCTATCTCTCCGGCTGCAACTTTTTTATTTGGTACGTTCTCCGGCAGAATTTCTTTATATCTTTCAGCAGGTTTTTCAGCTTTGAATATATAGGTGTTCTCATACATCATTATCAATGGCAATATTCCTACGGGCCTAAACTGCAGCCCAATAGCATGCCTGAAGAAATCCAGGGTTATGGGTGCAACATCATCATATAATTCTATATTGACTATTTTTGAGTCATCGATGCCAGTGGCCCTTACAGTACCTTCTTGCAGTATCCCAATAGTAGTATCAGGATCTTGGGCAACTATCAGTGCTTCATCATTTGTGTCTCCTTCACGAATGAGTTTTACACCAAATGGGGTCAGCTCCTCTTCAGCCTCCAAGAAATTCTTGCCATGCAACATAATCTGTGGAGGTGTGGTGCGTACTAGAAGCCGGTGTCCAACTTCTGCCATTTTCACCAATTCCATGCCCTTGTCCACATGTCCTATGACAGAATGCAGAATGCTGGCTGTCCTGTCATCTGTTGAGATAAATGCCTTTCCTGATCCATATCCCACTGTGCGCAGGAATATGGTTCCCATCGTGCGTGGTTCATAGTTTTCATATGCAGGCAGCTCTCCAAGAAGAGTATGGTCTGATATGAACGAGCTTGAGACCATGTCCACCTTGAAACTTCCCTTCCTCATCAGTGCAAAAAAATGTTCTGCTCCCATAGGAGATTCCGGAGACATCACCACATCCAGATATGTGAATACTTTTTCCCCATTTTCCAGAGGAGTTGCTAGGTCAGTAGTAAGGAGATGTTCACCTATTTGTTTCCATGATATTACTGGCTTAATCTCAATTATACTGTCTTTCTGACCCAGGCTTTCCAACACTCTTTTTCCACTTACGACTCTTCCAAAGGCACTTTCTTGCGGATCCCCATATTCCGCAGAGTGTCTATCCTTAGTTATTATTATATGTGTATTGCGGGGATCCCCGCCACCGGCTGCAAAAAGAACTTCATATTCTCTATATACTCCAGCCTCTTTCTTAGGAACCATATCGCTTGAAAAGGGGCCGAATGCAACTGCATCTCTGCTAGACCATCTGAGGGGTATATTTCTATATTCTTCAGATTTCTCCGCCCATCGCCTTTTTGATGGTGAATCTGTTGCGAAGAGCTCTATCATAAACTCTCCAGCAGTTGTAATTATCCGATACTCTGTCACGTTTTCTTCTTGCGCAGCAGCAGATCGCTTAAGGATCCCGATTGAATCTCCTTCTTTGTATGGGGTATCAAATGCCAGGATGGCATCCCTAAGGGTAGCTCCTTCAGGCAACTCTATTTTTACATTGTTGACCTCTACAGTTATCATGCCATCCACGTTTAACACCTCTTTTTTTATCTGTTATTTATCCGCTGCAGCCTCTATGCGCTCATTTTCGGTAAGTTGAGATATCACTTTCTTTGGCTCTCCAATATCTACTATCTCACCATTTCTCATGAGTGCTACAGTATCACATATGTCTTCAAGGAAGTCCATGTCATGTGATACGATTATGAATGTGTTGCCTAGCTCCTCACGTGCTTTGAGAATGGATCTAGTGACATCTTTTTTAGTAATGGGATCCATGGTACCAGTGGGTTCATCCATTACTATTATATTTGGCTCTTTCATTAATATTTGAGCAAGTGCTACTCTATGCCTTTCTCCTTCACTAAGTTCATCAGGCATTTTAGGTAAGATCGATCTTGCCTTTTCCTCTGTGAACCCCGTAGTTTTCAAAGTAATGATGGCTTTCCTTACAGCAAGTTCATAGGGAAGATCTATTCCAATTGACTCAGTGAGGTTATCTATGACATTACGGTGTATGTAGAGGCTATATTCCTGGTGTAATATTCCCATGTATCGAACTGCACGTCCTCTACATTCAGGACCGGGTTTTTTCATATCTATCCATTCTTCTCCCACTCGTGTCATCACTTCTCCACTTGTCGGCTGGACTATTCCCATGAGTATTTCGGAAGTGGTGGTCTTTCCGGCACCACTAACCCCGGCAAGCCCAAATATCTCGCCTTCTCTTACTTCGAAAGAGATATCGCTTACCGCGTTGACGACTCCTCTTGTGACAGATATATACTTTTTCCGGAGGTTCTGCACTCTTATGATAGGGCTTCCAAGAGCAATATCTTTTTTCTTTTCAATTGCACAAGCCATTCCAGCGAATTGTTTTGCCATATCACATGGCTTCCCTTCGTTGATTATAACTCCATCTTCAAGGATAATTGCCTTGTCTGCAATTTCTTCTACCACTTCAGACCAGTGAGAGGTTATGACCATCGTCATTTTATAGTCTTTCACTGTCCGCCCAATAACCTCATGCACTATCTTTGCTGTCCTTGGATCTAGCGTACCTGTAGGTTCATCAGCAAGCAATAGCATGGGATTTCTCACAAGCTGGCGGGCTAATACAACCCTTTGTTTCTCTCCACCGCTCAGGTCACGTGCTATATGCATCATCCGATGTGAGAGTTGTACTTTTTCCAGAAGTTCCATAGCTTTTGAAGTCACATCTTCATCCTGATTCCCAATCTCAGTAAGGGAATTTATTACATTTGTGATGACTTTTTCATCACCGTACAATGCAAAAGTACGTTGGAGCATTATAGCTATTCTTTTAGTGATCTCTCTTCTCTTATGATCATGTATGGACATCTCTATAAAATCAGCATCAAAAGGTACTAGTTTTTCTCCAGCACATCCACTGCATTCCTGTCCTACTTTGCTTGGGGGTTCTATATGACCACATTTTTCACAGCGTGCTAAATGGTATATCACCTGCCCGCTGATGCTTTCATATTCTTCGACACCACGAAGTACGTGCATCAACACAGTTTTACCTGCTCCGCTTCGTCCCAATATGCCGATGACCTCTCCTTCATTTATGGTAAGATTGATGTCCTTTAGAACTTGAACACCGTCAAAATCCAGATTAAGGTTCTTGACCTCGATGAGCGCTGCCATTTATGTTCCTCCGTTTATGTGCTGGCTGGAATTATTTGAGTTTTGATTATCAGTTCTAATTACTTAACGGTATTGTATGGTATGTACAAAACTGCTAAGAACTTCTGCCAGCCATTTGTGATTAGTTCTTAAATTCCTTTTTTGTAGAGTATCATCAGCATTATGTAAAATTGTACATAAACGTAACGCATATTGTTTTCACTGTTAACAATAAAAAACTGTCCCCTGCTCTTTCATGTGGTCTGCAGTATTTAATGAATCCACAATCTCTATTACCTCGATTATATCATTTATAACCAGGTCAGCAGTTTCCAGTAACTTTTGTGGTCTTTTATCACCTTGCTGCACTGTAACGATACCTATATCTGCAACTTGTAGAGCCCGGATATCGTTCATTCCATCTCCTACCATCAGTACTCTATTATATTTTCTTTTGAGGTCAAGCACTATTTTTGCTTTGTCTTCAGTAGTTGCAATCTCAAAGACATTTTCAAGTGGGATTCGGAGTTTTTCAGCTATTCCTTTCAGTGAACGCATAGTATCTCCAGAAGCTATGTACGTATCAATTCCTTTGCATTGCAAGAGTTCAATAGTTTTACTTGTATTTGAGTACAATTTTCCTGCAGTACTAAGAACATAAGGAATAAGTTGCGTTTCCTTGTCTACTATCAGAGCTGCAGCCATGTAGTATCTCTCAGGGCAATGTTTATATACTGCAGATAGCACGTCTATCACATCTTTTACTACAACTTTTTCTTTATTGATTATTTTCATAGCTTCCTGTGCACTTACTGGTCCACTTGAGCAGCTGATGTCAATTTTTAGGTCATTATCAGCAATGAACTTCCACAAAACTGTTGAAGGCTCTGTATTTTTCAGCATATGCGGTTCTGCATGCATCACTACAAGAGCCCTTCCCGTTTTTTCTGCAACCAGCATGGTACTTTCCACATCTTCTAGAATGTTTCCAGTTGCTGTTTCTTTTGCGACACGGTACATACGCAGCAGTGTTCCTGCGCTATCGAAAACCACTGCTATGTTTTTTTTCATAAAGCGGGTTATTCTTCATAGTATTTATTGTTATTCTGTTCTTTTTTAGTTGCCAATTAACTATTTGTATCGTGGGAAGCATGTTTATATGGTGTTCAATGTCTCAAACACGTCACTTTTGTATATGGCACTTATTGATAGCCTGCTATTTTGTTTTTGTACCAATTCAGGGTGTTTATGCCTCAGAAGATAATGCATATCCTGCTCTTAGTTCTGCACCCTGGGATCATTCACCTGTGACAGTTTATATTGATGAGGTCAATGTTCCAGAACATTATAGTCCTACATATAGTGAACAAGTGAAAATGGCTATGGAATATTGGGAAAATGGTGGCAATGGCCATTTGGGATACGATCCTGAATTTAAGTTGGTGGATGCTGAAAGTGATGCTGATGTCTACATCATGTGGGTCGAGAACATGGAAAAGAATACAGGGGCTGAAAATGGTGTTGCAGGTTTTACACGGCCTCATGAAGTAAATGGTAAGTACGTACAAGTGGATATCGTACTAGAAGTGGGCGATTATCAAGGTTATGCATGGAGGCAATATGGCGATGCCAATATGCGAGAGGTAGCAAAGCACGAACTGGGGCATGCCCTGGGTCTTGGTCATAGTACAGATAGACGTGATATTATGTATCCAATCTATGATCAAAAAGACAATGTTAATCCAATACTTGTAGAGAAGACTAAGCCGTTTATTTATGTTGCTGCTATTGCCTGCATTTCTCTAATATTCTTCTCTGGCATTAACTGGTTACGATATCGTGGTAAAAGACGTTCTCTTGAAGAGGAGCTTCTGGGGGGTAAACATGGAAGACCTTGAGCGATTGTGCCAGGAAATGTTAAGATACTTAAAAGGCGAACAGGTAGATTTCTCATGGTGTAAGGTAGACCTTTCCCATTTCACTGATTTTGAGAGGGGTGTGCTTGAGCAAACAAGGCAAATTCCCTATGGTCATACAATGACCTATGGAGAATTGGCTACACTTATTGGCAGAAAAGGAGCTTCCAGGGCAGTAGGGTATGCTCTTTCAAAAAATCCATATCCTATTATTATTCCCTGCCACAGGGTCGTGTCAAGCAAAGGTATGGGTGGTTTCTGCGGCAGCAAAGGTCCTGAAAGTTTGTTGGTGAAGTGTAAACTCCTGGAACTTGAAGGAGTTAAGTTATAAAGGTGAATAAGAATGTTCGGCTGGACTGGAAGAACAATTATTGTTGATTTAACTTCTCATTCGATCACTGAGTCAAGAACAGGTGCAAAGCAAGCAAGGGAGTATCTGGGAGGCAGGGGGTTTGGCATAAAGCTAATGCAGGAACTTGCCCACCCAACAGTCGATCCATTCTCACCTGAAAATCTTCTGGTTTTTGCCACTGGTCCGTTAACGGGGACCACAGTTCCCATGTCCGGGCATTACTCCCTTATTACAAAATCTCCCCTTACTTATACAATATTTGATTCCAATGCAGGGGGATACTTTGGGAAGGGGATGAAATCTGCGGGAATAGATGCTTTGGTAATCAGTGGAAGGTCGGAGATTCCTGTATATCTATCCATCTATGATGAAGATGTAGACATTATAACTGCGGATCATCTATGGGGAAAAAACACACGGGAAACTACATCGGTACTAAAGGAAAAAGGCAGTGTGGCATGTATAGGCAGGGCAGGTGAAAATAAAGTACGCTTCGCAAACTTTGTGAACGATAACCTTTATTCTAGTGGGAGAGGAGGCCATGGGGCAGTGGCAGGCTCCAAGAACCTGAAGGCTGTAGTTGTAAAGGGCACAAATGATTCTCTTATAGCAGAACCAGAAAATCTTGAAAAGGCAGTGTTCAATGCTCAAAGGCTATTGCATTCCAACCCCGTGACCTCTAAAGGCTTGTCTGTTTATGGTACTTCTGTAATGGTAAATGTCTTGGACCATTTAGATATACTTCCTGCAATGAATTTCAGAGAGAAGAAGTTCCAGAACGCTCGCATTATTTCAGCAGAAAAATTATCACAAACTTACGAGTCGACAAAAACACCATGTGATGCCTGTCCACTAGGCTGTAGGCGAGTGCTTGAAAGTGGTCTTCCACTGCCTGATTTTGATGCTTTATGGGCTTTTGGTCCGGCTGTGGGAAATAGTGACCTTGAATCTATTGTCAAGGCCAACGATCTTTGTTATCTTGATGGTGTAGATCCTATTTCATGTGGGGCTACTATTGCGTCTTATCTTGAAATATCGGGTGAGGGGATAGATCCCGGAATGCTTCTACAAACAGTTTCTGATATCTCGGGAGGTAGCAGTTCACTAGGTGATGGCTCTTTATCTTTTATGAGAGGTCATGATGAAAAAGATCTTAGCATGACTTCCAAAGGTTTGGAAATACCTGGATACGATCCAAGAGGAATGTTAGGACTTGCTTTGGCATATGCTACTTCAAATAAGGGTGCATGCCATCAGAGTGCATTTATGATAGGTCCAGAGGTACTGGGTAAACCGGTTATACTTGATCGGCTTGTATTAAAGGGTAAACCTAGCTTTGTTAAGTTGTACCAAGAATTTGCAGCAGCTTTAGACTCTGCTGTAATGTGCCCATTTGCAAGTTTTGCCCTTGGGGAGAGCGATGTAGCTGCCTTGCTGAGTGCTGTGACAGGAATCTCGTATTCTTCCCAGGATTTATTGAAGATAGGTGAGAGGATATGGAACCTTGAGCGATTGTTCAATCTTCGAGCCGGTTTTACCTGTGAGGACGATACCCTACCCCAAAGGATGTTTTCAAGTGATGGTATTCCTGAAGTGGAGCTCAAAAAAGCTATTGCCGATTATTATCAACTAAGAGGATGGGATGAATTTGGTGTTCCCCATGTGGACAAGCTCAAGCAACTTGGAATAATACTTTAGCACAGTTATTCGATCATCGGTCCCACTGAATCATTTAAATAGTAATCTTTCTATTATATTAACTAGATGCTTCTTATATAGATAACTTGATATATGGAATGGTAAATTATTACCAGTCATATTCAACATTTGATCGCTTATTTAATAGACAGTTCCGGAGAATTCATAAATGAAACAGCAAGTAGAGGTTAAAGAGCTTAAAGAGGGTAAATACGTTTTAATCGATGAAGAGCCCTGTGTAATTAAGAGTATTTCCAAATCCAAGCCCGGTAAGCATGGTTCAGCAAAAGCAAGGATCGATGCCATTGGAATTTTCGATAATCAGAAAAGGTCCATTGTAGGACCTGTATCTGACAAGATATATGTCCCCTTGGTTGAAAGAAAGAGCGCTCAGGTTATTGCCATATCAGGAGCTGTTGCCCAGCTTATGGACATGGCCGATTACTCAACCTTCGAGCTCCCTATATCTGAAGAATACAAGGAAAGAGTGAAGGAAGGAGAAGAAATCACCTATCTTATGGCTATGGGCAAGATGAGAATTGATATGAGGTAAACTTATACCTCATATGTTTCCTACATTTTTATTATAAAATTTATAGGCTATTCTGGTTAAATGTTCCACGATCTTTGTATGATGGATTCTCTCTCAGATTATTCATCTGCTAGGTATGTACTCTTTGGTGTGCCCTTTGATGGCACATCTTCTTTTCGTGCAGGTAGCAGGTGGGCTCCAGATGCTATGCGCAAGGCGTCTGCTAATTTTGAGACCTATAATGCATACTTTGACATAGATTTCGAAGACCTGCTGATCCATGATGCCGGTAATTTTGAACCTTACTCGGATGTGGACAAGACGCTTGAAGAGCTTTTCTTTGCGGTGGAACCCATTGTAAAGGATGGGAAGCTGCCAATAATGATGGGTGGAGAACATTCTCTTACTTATCCTTGTGTAAAGGCATGTGCAAAGCATGCCGGAGATGATATTGGTTTTGTGGTGCTGGATGCTCATTTTGATCTGCGTGAGGAATATGGCGGCGTAAAATTCAACCATGCCTGTGTTTCCAGGCACATACTTACTGATATTACTGACAAGTATGTGACTATTGGTGTACGCAGCGGTCCCCGGGAAGAATGGGAATTCGCAAAAGACAATGGTATCTGTTATTACACTCCAGATGCTGTAAGGGAAAAAGGTATTAAAGCTGTTCTTGCAGAAGCACTTGAACGCCTAGACTGCGACAAGATATACCTTTCATTGGACATGGACGCTCTGGACCCATCGTTTGCTCCAGGACTTGGTACACCCGAACCTTTCGGACTGACCGATATAGAGGTGAGGGATATAATTCGTACCCTTGCTCCCATGTCAATTGGTTTTGATGTGGTGGAGATCTCTCCGGAGTACGATGGAGGGCAAACTGCTCTTCTGGGAACTAAATTGCTTCGTGAGTTCATTGCAGCACATGCCGCAGCTACTAATAGGTGAACTTTTTATCAAATCTCACTCAAAACTAAATATATTCTTGCTTTCAAGTATTCACTAGCTATTTATTTTTCTCCTTATTCGGTGTGTAGCGGTGAACACCCTGTTTTAGGGGTTAAATATTTACTCTTTCCTGCCATAAAGTGATAGATTATGAACGAAGAAGTTGAAGTTGTATGCCCTTCCTGCTCACCACGTCATCCGGTGTTGCATGAAGTCCTAAAATCAGGTGTGAACCCTGTAGTGAAATGTTTAGAATGCGGCGGAATTCACCCTACCGTTATAGAGACTCCCAAGATCATTAACTTAAAGGTGATCGTGAGCAGGGGAGAAGCTTCTTTTCCACTGCATACCCATCTGCAGGCTGATGATATAATTCGCGTTGGCGACGAGATGTTTATCGATGATGAATCATCAGATGAGGTATATCCAGTAATAATTACAGCTATAGAATCTGGTCAAAAAAGACCTGAAGTGGCCAAAGTTGCAGATATTAACTTTCTTTGGGGCAGAGCTATAGATGAGGTATGCGTAAAGATTGCAATTCATGAGGGTACTACCACAAGGTCAGTGATAAAGCAGGTTCCAGGTGGCTATCAATTCACCATTGGCTCTAATGAAAAAGCTGGCCCCGATGAATTTAAGATCATAAAAATTAAGGTAAGGGATGGCAGTTTCAAATCCCGTGACGGTATTGTCATAGAAGCAAAGAATATAACGCGCATCTTCGCAAACCCTATCCATAGAAGAGCATGGGGAAGTGGTACATCATGGAGTTCGCGAAGGAGAGAGAAGAGCTGGTAGCTAGTCTTCAGCGCCATAGCATAAGTGAAAAAGTTCTCAAATCGATGCTGAAGGTGCCGAGGCATCTTTTTATTCCTGCTGCATACATCTCAAGCGCTTACGTAGACACACCGCTCAATATCGGGCACGGGCAAACTATATCAGCGCCTCACATGGTAGCTATCATGTGCGACTTGCTTGATTTGCAGGAAAGCAATAAAGTTTTGGAGGTTGGTACTGGCTCAGGGTACAATGCTGCAGTCATGTCCGAACTCATTGGCAATGCGGGTACAGTGTATTCTACTGAGCGAATACCTGAACTTGTAAAATCGTCGGAAAGTAATCTTAAAGCAGCTGGCTATCATAACGTGAAAGTTTTTCTTTCAGATGGGTCTATAGGATTACCTGAGCACGCACCTTACGACAAGATATGTGTGACGGCCTCAGCTCCCTCCGTTCCTGAGCCCTTGATCCAGCAGCTTAAGGCCGGTGGGAAAATGGTCATTCCTGTTGGTGAGATGTTTCAGTCCCTTTACATTATTACTAATAAGGGTGATGGTACCGTGGTCAGTAAAGAATGGGGAGGAGTAGTTTTTGTTCCTCTTATTGGAAAGCACGGTTTCCATTTTGAATCACAGCCTTATAGACATTAGCAAACACATCATCTCATCTGAATATCTCTATTATCACCTTCATAGTGGCACATAATGAAAGGAGAGTATTTTTGCTGGCATACCTATATGAGATATGTTACACAATAATTGATAATAGGGAACAGTGTTTTGATTATGGGGAATGAGGAAGGCGTAAGGGAAGTTTTTGTGAAAGGTATTTTCCTCGTAAACATGTTGGGCGGCACATCCCCCGCAGTATTGCTGGAAGATATGATGGTTTGGTAATGCCTATTCACATTGGTCAGGCTGAAGCCGTGTCAATTGATACAGTTATACGTAATGAGACGCTTCCACGTCCTATAACCCATGATCTTCTGGTTTCTATTCTTGAACGTATGGAAGTTGAAGTGGCTAGTGTATTTATCGATGATAAAATCGATAATGTTTATTATGCCCGCCTGGTGCTCAATGATGGTGAAAAACGTATGGAATTTGATGCGCGTCCGAGTGATTGTATAGCCATAGCACTGCGAAAAAAAGCTCCTATCATGATTTCTGAAGAATTGATCATAAGTGATTCTGTGAGCAAGGATCTGCTCAAAGGAGCACGTTCACTTTCTTTGTATTGATTCGATTACTTCAAAAAACATATATATTGTTTAGTTAATGTTTCTGTATGAGGCACAGGATATTCTACAATCCTTTTACAATGGTTTTTACCTTTGTGTTGTTCCTTTTACTATCGATCAGCGTGTCTTTTCTCTTTTTTGGATTGGTCAGCTCTGCTTTTGTAAAACTGTTTAATTTTGGTTGGAGCTACGCTTTTGTTCTTCTTTTTCTCTGCCTGATTGGCAGCAATATCAATGTTCCTCTCACTACCCTGGAAACCGAGGAACCACTTCCCAACAGAAACTTTGTAAGGGTATTTGGTGTGAAGTATCGCGTACCTTTCAAGGAAAGTTTTATACGAAAGACTACAGTGGCTGTCAATATAGGGGGAGCGGTGATTCCAACTCTTGTATCTGCATATCTCCTCTATATCTATCCAGGAGCTATCATTTATTGTATCTATGGAATTTTTATCGTAGCTCTCATTACTAAAATGGTTGCCCGTCCCGTAAAAGGGGTAGGTATAGTGACTCCTGCATTAGTGCCTCCTATTGTTGCTGCACTGAGTTCAATACTAATAATATCTCAATTTTCTGTAAACCAGAAATTCATTTTCATAATTGCATACACCGGTGGGACCCTAGGCACTCTGATTGGTGCAGACCTGCTCAATCTGCGCGGTATATCTAAAATAGGTGCTCCAGTAGTCAGTATAGGTGGAGCAGGAACTTTTGATGGTGTATTCCTTGCAGGTATTATAGCTGTGCTCCTATTGTGAGGGATTCATAATCTATTAATACGAGTTTCCCTTGATTATGCATCATGCTCACAAAAAGGATAATTCCCTGTCTTGACGTGACTCTTGATGAAGCTGGAGGCACCGTGGTCAAGGGTGTTGAGTTCGTGGACCTGAGAAAAGCCGGCGATCCAGTGGAACTTGCCAAGCGCTACAATGAACAGGGTGCAGATGAACTTGTATTTCTGGATATCACAGCTTCCCATGAGGGAAGAGGTACTATGGTCAATGTGATAGAAAGGACCGCAGATGAAGTTTTTATTCCCCTTACTGTGGGAGGTGGCATCAATTCTATTGAAGACATACGGCAGATCCTCAGAGCAGGGGCTGATAAAGTATCTATCAACACTGCAGCAGTAAAAAATCCGGAGCTTATCAGGCAGTCATCGGAAATATTTGGCTCCCAGTGTATTGTCACTGCTATTGATTGCAAGCGTAATACAGATGTTAAGAACAATCCGGATAAGATAGCACTGGAGCTTGAGGATGGCACTCCTACATGGTATGAAGTCGTTATCTATGGGGGTAGAAAGCCTACCGGTATCGATGCAGTACAGTGGGCAAAAAAAGTAGAGGAACTTGGTTCAGGTGAGATCCTGCTTACAAGTATGGATAAGGATGGAACATATGATGGTTTTGATATTCCTATCACAAGAAAACTCTCTGAGGAACTTGATATCCCTGTAATAGCTTCAGGTGGTGTTGGTAATCCACAACATATGTATGAAGGTTTCACTAAAGGAAAAGCAGATGCTGCATTGGCTGCAAGTATCTTCCACTTTGGGGAATATACGGTGCAGGATGTGAAAGAGTATCTAAGGGAAAGGCAGATCCCTGTGAGACTATGATGAGGGTGATTTTCTAATGGAGATCACTGAATTCCAGCAACTTATGTATGATCTGTACGCTCATAATGACAGAAGGCGCGGTGCCGCTGCTACTATGCTATGGCTTGTGGAAGAAGTAGGTGAATTGGCAGAGGCTGTGCGCAGGAATGATACAGAGAACATAAAGGAAGAACTTGCAGATTGCTTTGCCTGGGTAGGAGCTTTAGCAAACTTGTATGATATTGACATAGAGTCGGCTTTCTTGGAGAAATACCCATTTGTGTGTCCTACCTGTGGCAAAAATCCATGTGTTTGTACAGACTGATTTCTGTCCCCCTCCCAATCATGTGTAGGGTTCACAATGAATGTAGAGGATGCTATCGTTCCCATACTTTTCGCGGAAACGCTTCTCTACTTCAGAACATATATCATGGGCTTCAATAAGGCTAAGGTTCATATCCACCTGGATATGCACATCAGTGGCAATATTGTTGCCAACTCTTCTTGTTTTAAGCTTGTGGAAGTCTTTAACGCCATCTGTTGATGTAATTATATGCTGTATGTCTTCAATTATGTCATTTGAAGGAGCTGCTTCAGTAAGCTCATTTGTATTCTTATATGTGATATCAAATGCAACCTTAAATATAAATATACTTAGTATCACAGCTGCAATTGGGTCCAGCAAAGCCCACTTCCCTCCAAGAGCTATTGCCCCGCCAATCCCCAGCATTGTTCCTATAGATGAAAATGCATCTGACCGGTGGTGCCATGCATTTGCAACCATTGCATCACTTTTTACTTTATTGGCGTAATTTAAAGTATATCTGTATAACCATTCTTTTGTAATGATAGAAAACACCGCAGCAATAAAAGCTATCATCCCAGGTTGTTCGAGTTTTCCCCCATTTATTACCAAAAGAATTTTGCTAAATCCACTTAAAAAAATCTCTAATCCAATTATAAAAAGTACAATTCCCACAAAAGCAGCACACAAAGTTTCAATTTTGCCATGTCCATAGTGGTGGCTATTATCTGCAGGTTTTCCTGCAACTTTTAGTCCTACTATTACTACTATATCTGTGATAAAATCGGAAAGAGAATGAACCGCATCTGCAACCATTGCTGCACTATGACCTGATATTCCAGCAATGAACTTAAAAATGGTCAGAATAATGTTTATTATCATCCCATTTACAGTTACTTTTATTGCAGTTTCACTTCTTTCATTCTCTGTGTGCATGCTGTTAGGTGCTCCATTGACTTAAATAAAGATTAATCTATCTCTATTTAACTCTTTGCGTATTGTTTGCCCTCCTTATTCTCTTTTGAGTTCCTCTATTGCTTCTTATACCCTTCATTTATTAACCATTTAAAAATATGTTTTGGGCACCTATCTTTTCAAAGGCAAAAATCAATTTTTGATTACGATACTAGCCTACTTTTTTACATTTCAGAACAATTTATATAGATCGAAAACAGAATTGTATATGTGTAAGAGGGTGGTGCATTATGGTTAACAATGGCAGGATATATTGTACAGCCATTTTCTTGCTGGCACTAGCCATCTTTGCAAGCGGCTGTATTAAGAATTTCGAAGAAGAGTCAAATATCATAATAACAGATACTGAATTGTCCGCAGACAAAGTGACAAGTTCTTTTGTAGATATCAATGTAACGACTTATATTCTTCATACAAGTGGGGTTCAGAAAAATGATACTTCGCTGGAACTTAAGGTATTTGATAGTAATACGGACTTTTTGAAATCAAGGAAAGTTATAGATATAGGACACATAAAAGAAGGTGAGAAGTCTTCCGTCTCTCAATCTATCAGATTGCCCAGAGAAGGCACATACAGGGTGGAATTTATGCTATCTGATGGCAATAAAACAAAATCTACAGCAGAGATATATTTGAGTGGGCTTGAAAGATTGAAGACCGACGTGCAGGAAATAGGTATAGGTATAGATAGTATGGATTTCCTGGTCCGGAAGGTCGTAGGTAACAATGTTGTGATTGAAACAGATGTTTATCTCACAAATTCAGGTTCACTTGCAACTGAAGACTACAAAATGCTGGTGAAAGCCCGCGAAATGGATGCACGTCTTATAGCAGACAAGGTCTGGACCACCACCGGCCTGATAGGTCCAGAAGAGACAGTTGTCAGAAGTGTAAACCTTACAGTGCCTGATAACTACAATTATGTTGTAGAGGTGCTTATCTGGAAGGATAATGTCCTTGTGAAGCGTGGAGAAGATTACGTCCAGTTGAATCCACAAAAAGTTATTGATAAGAACAAGACCGTTGAGTCTAAAGATATCGTAACAAGTGATTTTATTGTGGAAACACCTACAATGCCAGGTGAAATGCCTGCATATAATGAAACACCTTATGAGGGTACACAAACACCCGGATTTGGATCGGGCCTTGCTATAATATCTCTAATTGCAGCATTTTTCATCTTCAGGAGGAGATCTGTATGAGCGGGGAATTAAAAGAAACCGGAACTATGGGGCAGGGGCAATCTCCTGCACCAGTAAAGGTGAAAGAGAAGAAAGAACTATCAATGGAGGACTATTTCAGGGGTGGTCTATTCATACTGGTGGGTCTTCTTCTTGCAATTTCAGTACTCCAGTTCATCGGTTCGGTAGATCAGGTTATCTACACATGGTTCGAGTCGGAATATATTCCCGTCATCAGGGCTGTGTTTAATTTTGCAGTAGTAGTTTTCTGTTTATATGTGCTCAAATTCCACCTGATGAAAAAGAAGGCATAGACTTCTTATCTATATATTCCCTAATATTGGCCGGAAACTTCAAAGCCTTCTGGCCATCTTTTATATATTGTGACATCATCAAAACTCCTTATGTCCCATATCCCTGAACTTCTGGCTCCAGCTGGCGATATACTGTCTCTTAAGGCTGCTGTGGAGAATGGTGCAGATGCAGTATACATAGGAGTTAAGAAGCTCAGTGCCAGAGCATACGCTTCTAATTTTTCTCTTGATGAACTTGAACAGGCTATAGATTATGCTCATCTCAGAGGAGTGAAGGTATACGTTACAGTGAACACTCTGATAAAAGATGCTGAATTTCATGAGGCTGCTCAGACGCTGCAAAATATTGCATCATATGGAGCAGATGCTGTAATAGTGCAGGACATGGGCTTACTTTCCTTCTTACGTGAGTTCCTGCCCGAACTCCCTGTACATGCAAGCACACAGATGACAGTTCATAATAGTGAAAGCGTGCGTTTACTCGAAGGCCTAGGTGTAAAAAGGATCGTCCTTGCAAGAGAGCTATCACTTGAATCTATTCGTTCTATCCGCAATAACGCACAAGTGGAACTAGAGGTATTCATTCATGGTGCTCTATGTATCTGTTATTCTGGACAATGTCTCTTTAGCAGCATGATTGGTGGCAGAAGCGGCAATAGAGGGTACTGTGCCCAGCCTTGCCGCAAACAGTATAACCTCCAGAAGAATGGAAAAGAAGTAAAGCTACAAGATAATTTCCTGTTAAGCCCAAAGGATCTGAATACTTCTCAAATCCTTCCTCATCTTATTGAAGCTGGTGTTTCATCTCTTAAGATAGAAGGAAGGATGAAACGCCCGGAATATGTGGCAGGGGTAGTAAGTATTTATAGGCAGCTTCTGGATCGGTATGCAGCAGATCCAGCAGGTTATTTTGTATCCAAGGAAGAGTTAAGGACGCTTGAACAGCTTTTTAACAGGGGTTTTACTCATGCATATCTCTCTGGAAAACCACGCATAGAGTTGATGGATCACAGTGTTCCATATAATAGGGGGGTGCGGGTAGGCACTGTGAAGGGGCAATCCAGGGGAGGATATGCAAGCCTTAAATTGTCAGGTCCTCTTAATATCGGCGATGGAATCGGTTTTTCAGGTGAGGATTTAGGTGAGAGCGTGACCAAAATGCTCTACAAAGGCAGACCAATAGTTTCCGCTAATAAAGATATGATGGTAGACCTTCCCCTTTCCAATGATGTATCCTCGGGTATACAAGTATACAGGACTTCTGATGTCTCACTTCTGAAGGCTATGGAAAGATCTTTTACTTCTCTATCACCTGTACGCAAAGTTCCATTGAGGCTTAGACTTACAGCTATAGCGGGTAAAAATCTGAAAATGGAAATAAAAGACAGTGAGGACAACATAGCAAGGATTGTTTCTGAATATGTTGTACAGCCATCCCAAAAAAATCCGACAACTAAGGAGGATATCGAAAAACAGCTCTTGAAGCTTGGAAATACTGTTTTCTATCCTGCCTCAGTGGATATTGTTTCAAGTTCGGATATTTTCATTCCTATCAAGGAACTGAACAACATACGCAACATTACTGTTCAGGAAATGGAGAAGAAAAGAACAGGCAAATGGAAACGCACATTTGAGCCCTTTCTTTTTTCATTTCCACCTCAGCACGATCCAAAAACAGGAAAACCTTTGCTGGTTGTCAGTGTGAATAACCTGGATAGTTTGTTATCTGTAGTTGATGAAGGTGCAGATGCCATTTATTATGGGGATGAAAACTATCGTCTTCATACGAAAATCGAACTGGAAAAGGCAAAAGATATTGCATTTAGAACAGGGTGTATGATTTATCTCACAACACCATCTATTGTTTGGGATAATGAACTGAATGAGCTACAATTGCTTATCTTGGAAGCATTGGAAGTAGGTTTTCATGGAGTGCTTGTTAGCAACCTTGGTGTTCTCAGATTAGTACAACAGATGTGTTGTAATTTTATTGTTGATCATCCTCTTAATATTTTCAATCACAGATCAGTTTCATTTTTCTATAGATCAGGTGCAAAAGCTGTTGTCTTATCTCCGGAACTTACACTGGAACAGGTTTCGTCTTTGAGCAGGTATGGGAATGTGGAATGTATGGTGCATGGAAACTTGCAACTCATGGTTATGGAGAATTGTATTGTTGGAAGTTTGCTTGGAGGTAAAGGTGAAGCTTGTTCTATGCCATGCAAAGCAAATAAATTTACAATTGTTGATGAAAAAGGTTTTGAATTTCCATTATTTATGGATGAACACTGCAGAACCCACGTTTTCAATTCCAGAGAATTATGTCTGTTGGATGACATTTCAAGCTTTGTGAAAGCAGGTATCAGCAGATTAAGAATAGATGCTAGGTATATGGATTCAAAGAATGTGAGAAAAGTTGTAGCTGCCTACAAACAATGTATAGAAGAATGTGTGTCTCAGGAAGCTTTTGGTCTTACTTGCAAGGATATATCAGATAAATATACTAAAGGACATTATTTCAGAGGTGTACTATGAATGTCTTTTTTTCAGGCTCTATCCGAGGAGGGAGAGACTTATTATCAGTTTACCAATATCTTTGCACGCTCATTGTTTCTCAGGGTCATGAAGTTCTTAGCGAGCACGTAGCTGATCCAGATCTTGAAAAAGTAGAATCTTCTATGACGGAGCAGGAGATCTTTACAAAGGACATGAGTCTGTTAGAGCAGAGTGCATGTCTTATTGCAGAGGTTAGTATTCCTTCTATCGGGGTTGGTTATGAAATATGTGCCGCAATTCTAAGAGATATTCCCGTGCTTTGCCTGTACAAACCAGGTTCGAATGTGTCGGCTATGATCATGGGAAATCCGAATGTTATTCTGAAACAGTATTCCACTGAGGAAGAGCTTGATATTGCAGTGGCAAGCTTTCTCATTTCTTCACAGGCAGAATATATATACAATAGTTAAATATTTATTCTAAAACCACTCATCTAATAAGTATGGCAACAGAGATTGTAATTGTCGTGGCTGCAATAATAATTGCATACCTGCTTTACCATGTCCTGAAGACTGTAAAGAACATGGTCGTAAATGCTATCATCGGGTTGCTGGTACTTGTTATAGCTAATATTTTTCTCGGGCTGGGAATAGCATACACATGGGTTGTGGTTCTAACTTGTGCAATTGCAGGTGTTGTTGGAGCTATTCTTGTAATCTTACTGCACTATGTTGGCATCTTTTTCTGATGCTCTGCGCATCACGGCACTTATCATGTGCCGCATATGCTTCTTTCCCATGTAGTTTCTTTCCATTATGTTGTCCTTAAGTTCAAGGAACTCGAACCCTGTAAAAAGTGTTCTTACTTCCTCCAAAGTGAAATAATGGTAGAGTATCCCATGTTGACGCACAAAAGTGCGTTCTTCTACTTCCTCTCCTCCAAATCTCATATCCTGAGAACCAAACACCTCAAAAAAGACCAAGCCATTAGATTTCAAAACTCTTTTTATCTCTGAGACTGCAGTGTATCTCCCCGGTTCGGTCAGGTGCTGCAGCACTCCCAGGCATATAACGGCATCAAAAGCCTCTCCCTTTAAGGGTAGGTGAGTAAGGCTTGCAGTGGTATAATCCGCTTTTCGATTCTGTTTTTCCAGATAATCCTTTGCTCTAGTCAAAGCTGTAAATGAAATATCTATGCCTGTTGTGCTATAGCTGGAAGAAAGGGGTAATAAATGTCTTCCGCATCCGCATCCAACATCCAGTACTCTGCTTTCTTTAGGAAGCCTTTCTGTTATATGGGATATTGAGCCAGCACATCCCCATTGCAGATGCCTGTACTCCTTTTCCCATGCAAAAACATGTTCTTTTTCTATCAATTCTATATTATGGCCTGTAACTTGCAGCTTCACTGAATCTCTTTGCAAGGAAGTCCTTTTCCATTGATGAAAGGAACCATCCGGCTTTGGGACCGGATTGTTGTCCCAAAACTGCCAGATAAATAGCTTTGAACATCTCATTGGGTTTTACTTCCAAGTTGTCGGAAGGGATTCCTATTATACGTGCCATCTTGGTGTTAAGTGATGACCCCTTCTCCTTCGAAGAATAGACTAGATTATGATAATCTTCCCCACTTAGTTCTTTCGCAGCATCAATTTCCTCGGACAACGCTTTAAGGAAAGCTCTCTGCAAATCGTTCAGTGTTGCAGCCTGTACGGGAATTTCTTCCTTCACACTGAACTTTACCATGTCAGGAGCATACTTTTCAAGCCATTTTCCGACATTTTCAGCAAGTTCCAGGATGCACTTTTCATTCTTCGTGCTGTATCCAGATCTTTCCACTATCTTCATTACTTTATCAAGATCGCCATGAGCCACCTGGTAAATGGTGATCATATGCCTGAATGGAATGTCTGTATGGCATATGCCAGCTGCATGTGATAGTTCTTTAAGTCTTTTGCTATAGCTGGATTCTTCGGTGTCAGCGCTCAGTTTTTCATATTCATCCACCAGGTTTAACAGAGGCAGGGATGGATCGAAACGAATATGTTTCTCAGGTTTTGTTCTTATTATGAGATACCTAAGGATTTCTGGTGGGAGCACTTCCAGCATTTCGGATATTGATACCACTACACCGCTTGAGGAGGACATTGCCCCTTTTGTACCCAGCATGATCCATTCATATACTACCGGATATGGTGCCTTATATCCGTATATCTCTTCACTTATGGCTTTACCTGTATCGTAGGATCCACCCTTGGAAGCATGGTCCTTTCCAAAAGGCTCAACAGTTACACCCAATACGCCCCAGCGGGCGGGCCAGTCCACACGCCAAGTGAGTTTTCCTCCTCCTCGCATTGACACTGTTCCGGAGTCTCCACAAGAGCAGACGTAATCCACTGTCTCTGCATTGATATCAAAGCCAGTTACTTTTGTGGTTGTAAGCCGGGCACATTTCTTGCAGATCGGATTAAAGGGACTCCAGTCTGCTGTGACCTCCTTTCCGGAATATTTCTGGAGGATATGTGCTATCTTATCTCTGTTAATAAGTGCTTTCTTAATGCTCTCTACATACATTCCTTGTTTGTACATCTCATCGGCACGGTATATTTTTGGATGGATGCCTAAGCGGTCCAGAGCTGTGTAGAAAGGCTTGAGAAAATGCTCTGCATAACTGGTACATTCACCGCATGGGCATGGTATTTCTGAAATGGGTTTTCCCACATGTGGTGCAAAACTGTCATCAAGGAAAGGATATACTTTCCTCAGAGGGTCGTATGTGTCAGCAACATAGATTATCTCTGCATTTGCTCCCTGGTCCAGCAGAGCGCGGTATGTTGCATCTGCTGTAACTACTTCTCTCATGTTCCCGATGTGTATGTGTCCTGAGGGAGTGATGCCAGTTGCAACCAGGTGCTTTTTTCCGCTCCCGATTATTTCTTCTGCCATGACATCTGCCCAATGCGTAATATCTGCCATATTAATTCACCAAATTCATGATAATGATGCTTTATGAAATTATATACTATTATTTTAGGGCTGTGGTGTGACAATATGTGTAAGTGCGAGTTTCACATTTCAGCCTATTTTTATTCTTATATCATATATATTACTCTTACCGATTGAGCCTATTTCAAAACTTCACTCACACCTTTTTCCAACACAACAGGAAACATGCAATATCTAACAATCCTTTGAAAACCACATTAAGACGTTCATATCTACTTGCTAATTTTCTAAATCCCATCTTCAACCATGCAAAGAATCGTTCTATAGTTCCTCTGTAATAATATGTTTCTTCATCAAATCGAGTAGGTCTTCCTCTTTTCTTTCTTTTACTGTTCCTTGTATTGATCGGTATGTTGCTTTTGATAGCTCTGGACCTTAAGTACTGCCTGATTTCTGTATCGTCGTACGCAGCGTCTGCCAGAACTTCAAGAGGTCTTGTCCTTGGTCTTCCATCGGTCTTAACCTTAATATCCTCCATAACTTCAATGAAGTGCTGTCTATCGTGCTCTTTTCCAGAAGATATTTGGATTGTAAGTGGAAAACCTTCACAACTTACACATGCATGGATCTTTATGCCTTTTCTTTTCTTGTGACCGTTGTACGAGGAGTCATCTCCCCTTTTTTAGTTTCGATGAAACTGCTATCGATACACACTGTATCCAATGAGAACTTACCTTTCTGGTAAGCGGAATCCCGAAGGGATTCCATTATCTCGTTCCATATACCTTCCTCTGACCACCTTTTCAGCCTTCTCCAGGCAGTTGCCTGGGAACCATAAATAGCTGGCATATCTCCCCATCTGCAACCTGTTATCAGAACAAAGAGAATACCATTGATGACCTTACGGTCATCAGCTCTCTTTCTTCCGGTAATTGGTTGTGGTGGCAAGTGTGGCTTTATAAACTTCCATTGATCATCAGAGAGTTCTCTGAATTCCATTCATATCCCCACAATAACATTCAGAGAAATAGTATTTATAGTTTTGATACAGGCTCATTGTCAATACATCAGAAAGTAGCATTCTGCGATAAGTTACCTGGTTCATCTATAACTATATTCATATTGAAGATGTTGTTTTAACTTAATCTGCACAATATAATACAAAGACTATGATTATATCATTACAGCAATTCGGGTACAGATAAATGTACCAATTATCGAAATAATTGGTGTGCAGTAACACAAAAAATAACCGTAGCATTAAATCAAAAAATTTGGAATTGAAAATTCTATGCCCGCATACATAATAGCAAAAAGTATGAGTCTCAACATTCAATTATAAAAATAATGGGCTTACTATAAAAAAGTAAAAAATGCCTATTAATACGGCATTACTCCTTCTTATTTATCTGTGTAATACAGTACCCAGCTCCTCCGACAATTGCCAGAAGCAAAAGAATCCACAGCCAGGACATAGACATACCTCCCTGCGAACCAGTATCCTGTGTTCCGGTCAGCTCTCCGTTATTATCCCCGAAGAGAGCATATGTACTGAAGTGTGATGCCTGGATGGTAATGGTCCTTGTACTGGCATCCGCAGTTCCCTGAATGATCTCCCATTCACCGGTGTCATCATTGTACCAGCCGACCTTTGCGCTTTCTCCGTATTGCTCCCATTCTTCCTCGCTCAGTGCAAATGTCAGGTGAATAGCCGGAGAGAATGTTGTACCGTCAGGTGTACATTCATAGGCATGCAAAGTCATTGCATCTTCCATCTCAGGAATATCCGATACAGGAATATCCACTATCCTTATACTGTTTACAGATCCGCCTGATGCATCAGTGACCTTTGTACCGGTACTAATACTGAGGTATGCGGTCTCTTCACTTGACCAGACCGTAACATCATTCAGGGTTTCGCCGCCTGAGTTTGTTTCAAAATTCACAGATTCGATATGTTTTGTGCTTTTTCCTTCGGCGTTGTCATCACCTGTACTTTCTTCAGATTCATTTGATTCATCTGCTTCACGGATGACCTGTTTTCCAGAGCTTCCACTTCCACCGGAATGTGATGATCCTGAACTTGGTGCTGCTGTCACGGTGATGGCCATGTTACTGCTGATGTTGCTTCCGGCAAGGTTGCTTGCACTCAGGCATACATTATAGGTTCCTGTAGCACTGTAGGTATGAGTGGGATTCTGCTGGCTGGAATTCGTGTCGTCACCAAAGTCCCAGAACCAGGCTGTCGGGTTGTTGCCGGAATTATCTGTGAATTGCACACTAAGTGGAGCATATCCTGTTACAGTGTTTGCACTGAAGTTAGCGACAGGAAGAGTTATGACCTCGTTTATGGTGATGGTCATTACCTGATAATCAACTGAACCATAACCGTCACTTACGTCGAATTCAACGTAATAGGTTCCTGCATCAGTAAGGTCTGTAATCCACAAACCTTCACCTGTGCTTGTATTAAAAGTATCGAACAGAGCACTATTGTTGCAGTCAAATACCGGTGTGTCGCCATCTGCATCTGTGGAGTTGATGTCAAAGGTGACATTATCTCCTTCAGATACTGTGATATCTGTTACATTGAGAACGCTGACAGCATTATTTTGTATCTGAACATTATCGCTGGCTCCTAGTGAAATTGTGGAATCAGTGGCATTGTATGCATAGACCGTGATGTTAGACCAGGCATGAGCAGAAAGTCCGGTATGATTGAAACTGTTTATCGTACCGTTCAACCAGGTTTCATTATAACTTACATTGTATGAGTCAGTTACATCCCCTGTGCCTGCATTCCAGCTATGGTTCACTCAGAAATTACCGGTGGTGTTTGTGAAACTTTTTGATGTCCCAGGTATGAAAAGGGATTGAACTGTAAAGGTTTTTGCTATTGATGTCTGTCTATCCGGGTTGATGACATACAGTGACCAGTCACCAGCAATAGCCTGTGTCAAATCAAATATAGTGTTGATCGTGGTATATGTTATACTGTTAATTGTTCCATTTATCGGAGTTTCACCAGCCATTGTCAGGTTTACAAATACAGTATCTGTGATGTTAAAGCTACATCCTGTGACGTTGAGCAGGAATGATGTACTTCCGGCACTGTTGTTGATACCACTACTTGACGATATGGACTCCACGTATGGTGCAAGTGGTGCTGGCATATCCTGATACTGGAAGTACGGAAGAGTATAGCCATCTATTATTTTCCATATAAAACCCGAATTATCGGCTGTTGTGATATTATTGCCACTTTCATTCCAGTAAATACCGGAACTTCCGGAAACGAATGCGAAACTGGTGAAGTTGGCAAAGGAAGTAGAAATACCACCATAACTATCAGCCGGACTGCCGGAATAATAACTGTTGATCACAGTGCTAGTACTATACCCGATAAAACCGCCTTCATTAGAACCAACAGTAGCATTAGCAGTACCAGTTGCAAAACTGTTGCTCACAGTGCCGCCATTATTCCGCCCGACAAAACCGCCGACATAATCACCACTGCCAGTAACATTGCCAGTGGCAAAACAATTAGTCACATATGCATCGCCTGAAGCAGCAGAATTATACCCGACAAGACCGCCGATACGATTACTACCATTTACATTGCCAGTGGCATAATTGTTGCTCACTATGCCATAATTCCACCCGACAAGACCGCCGACATAATCACCACTGCTAGTAACATTGCCAGTGGTATAACTGTTGGTCACAGTTCCATCATTTTCCCCGACCAGACCGCCGACATAACCACCACCAGTAACATTGCCAGTGGCATAACTGTTGTTTACTGTGCCTCCATTATCCCCGACAAGACCGCCGACAAGACCACTGCTAGTAACACCATCTGAACTTATTTCTACTCCAAGATCATGGATGTTAGCACCAGAACCTGTATAGCCAAAGAATCCGGCATAGTTAGTAGTCTGATAAATGGTCAGGTTCTGAATGGCAAATCCGCTTCCGTTAAAGTTACCTGTGAACTTAGTGACGGAATTACCAATTGGAGTGTGATTGCCTATAAGTGTGATGTCATTTGTTAGTGTGAAGTTCTTGCTCCAGTCAGCAGAAGTTATGGACAATGTATCAATATCACTGTCAGATGAGAGCTGATAAGGATCTCCACTCGTACCGCTGCCGCCGGAGTAAGTGGCGGCTGATGCAGGTATGCTGAGAGATAAACAAAGCAGCAATAGTATTGATATTTTCAAAAAGCTGAACTTGAATTTTGATGCGTGGATCTTGTTCTTGTGGATATTAAAGTATTGTAGTGTTGTTTTCATGATATGACCTCGGTATTCCGTGCTTGTGATGTTTATTGGAATACCATTGTATGGTGGATTTGTCAGGACGATTTTTTAACCGAGAATTGTCTATACGACATTAATATATATATTAAATCTTATATAACACCATATTTAAAACTGCTTAATATTAGTCTTATAGAAATTCCATTTTAAGAATAAGCACAATCCTGACAGGTATGCCAGGTTTGTGTACCAATCGTTTTGTTTCCGGGTTCTATAATATTGCTTAAAAAATATCATTGCATGTTCTGCATTCTGTGTTTTATCTGATATCTTAAAACCAGTAACATTGGACTTAACAGTATCAACGGGAATGCTCACTATCAGGAATGATCTACGTTCCTTCTTTTTCCGCAATGAGTAATAGTAGCAGTAGCTACAGTTATCTTGTAATACCAGACTGGATAAGTAGTGTTTTATACATTTTTATGTAGCTGGTCTACATTATCGTCCTAAAACAGCTAATTAATATGTTTTTCATATTTTGTGAAATTGAAATATGTGAACACGTATTAATCATGTCTGATATATCTACTTTCGGATAAACTGTTGGTTTTTATCTACCTATGACATAAACTCTATCATTCAATGCAGGGCGATAAATATGCAATCATTTACTCTTAAAGAAGGCTTTGTCCGAGCCCTTAAAGGAAAGGAAGTAGACAAAGTTCCAGTGTGCTCGGTCACACAGACAGCAACAGTCGAAATGATGGAAGTAACCGGTGCAAAATGGCCTCAGGCTCACTACGATCCTGAAAAAATGGCCACTCTTGCGATCGCTGGTCATAAACTGGCTGGTCTGGAAGGCATAAGGTTTCCCTT
This sequence comes from uncultured Methanomethylovorans sp., assembly GCF_963678545.1. NCBI lineage: Archaea > Methanobacteriati > Methanobacteriota > Methanomicrobia > Methanosarcinales > Methanosarcinaceae > Methanomethylovorans > uncultured Methanomethylovorans sp. The sequence continues at coordinate 387,190 of NZ_OY782870.1, read as the reverse complement.
CTGTACAACTGTAATCGCACAAACCTTAGGGTGTAAGATAGATGAGGGAAACATCGATACTCACCCATATCAATTGAGTTTTCCATGTGCCGATGTAAAAGACGTAAAAAACATAAACGTTCCTGAGAACCTTTGTGAAAGTGAGAGAATATCCACTGTTCTGAAAGCCGCAGAGATAGTACGAACTAGAGTCGGAGAAGATGTGCCTGTAATTGCTGGTATGATCGGGCCGGCAGCAGTTGCTTTTTATCTGGCAGGGGCACAAAATTATCTTATGTGGTGTATTCAGCATCCGGATGTTTTGCAGGAGCTCATGGAGATTGGCACTGAGGTATGTGTTGAGTATTCAAATGCGCTTTTTGAGCATGGTGTAGATGCTGTTAATATCTCTGATTCTGAAGCTGGTCCTGATCTATTTCCAGTTCCCATGTTTGAATCTATGGTTCTTCCTCAGTACAGGAAACTTACTTCCAGGTTACATGGACTTTCAGTATTGCATATATGCGGCGATGCAACTGAAATACTTGATCACATGGCTGTATCAGGCTTCAATGGACTTAGCATTGAAGAAAAGGTCAATGCAAGATATGCAAAGCACATGATAGGTGATAGGGCATGTCTGATCGGCAATGTTTCACCCACAATGGCTCTTCTCTCAAAATCATCTGAATTTGTAAAAAAAGAGGCAAAACAGTGCATCGAAGATGGAGTGGGTATACTTGCTCCCGGGTGTGGTATTGAACCGCATACTTCTCTAGAGAACCTGCAGGCTTTTGTGGCGGCAAGAGATGAATACTATCAAGGAAAGGTGCAGTAAGTAGATTCTTCTTCATGGTTGTGTTGCTATTCTCTGCGTTCTGGAAGTCACATAAAAGACAATGTTCGCATCGATACGAACCGAAAGAGTTAATTAGTAGTATATTCTCTTTTCTTCAATGACTCGTATCACGCCCGAAGGAGAAAGAAACAGTCTTTCAGTCATGAAGGACATATTCATGCTGTATCGGATGCGGGACCCTGCAGGCAATGAACTTGCTTCTCTCATTGAAATGCTGGGAACTCATGGTTCAATTGCATCAGCTCCGGTTCTTTATGATGAGGATGACGACTCGGAAGATGAAGAAGCAGATACTAATGCTACTCAGGCTGTGCTCATTTTTACAGGTGAACTCCAAAGTTCATCAACTCTTTAATTTTATCATCGCATTGGTCAAAGAACTGATATCCTTTTATGGCATGTCCATTACTTTCGAGTGTATCTAGGAATCCATACCAATAGATTACTAATCCATGCCCGTACATTTGTTCGTAATGGTTGAACTGTTTTTTCATATAATATTTGTGTTCCTGTTCATCACCAAACATTGCTTTACTTTCTATCCACGAAACTTTTTGCCCTTCCAATATAATAGGTTCAGGCAGCAAAAAATCCGGGGTTTTAGTCATACTCTGTTCTCTTAATTGGTCTTCGGTCAGGAAATCTATTTTATGAGCCTTTAACCAGAAAGAGATTATTTCCTCTCCAAGTTTTCCTTTTTCAAGTTGCAGACTATGAGCACGAGGAGAAAAGAAATGGTCTATTTCAAGTGCTTCTGTTACTTCTTTACTCAAACGTCTACTTTGAATCCTTTCTGGAGAATTTAACGCAATCTTTTTAGGTATATTCAACTCTTTCAGGATCAGAGAAGCCATTAATGTGGCAGGCATCCTGTTTATTTCAGCCATTTCAGCTATGGTTTTCCCATTCTTCCATTGTTTTAGCTGTTCAGATCCGCTTCTCTTTAAATTGCTAAAATTTGATTTCACCAAAGTCACTGTTTTTTGGGACAATATCGTATAAGCGATTCCGGGATATATCTCAAATCTCTTTGCTACAGGCCCAACATCAGCTATATCCCGCAGGGAATGATATATCTCTTCATATCTGTTTTTATCCATGTACTGTCCCTTTCCTGTGATCATTTACCAGAATACATTCATTACAGCGCTTTTTACCACAGTATGATTTTCCATATTCAACTACAAGCGCATGGTACTCTTTGAAAAAATCTACGTCATGTGGAAGTCGGGTCTCAAATAATTCTTGCAGTTGCTTATAATTTCCTTCCACTCCTATACAACCCATGATGCGTGTAGTATATGCATCGATCACAAATTTAGGTTTGCCAGCAGCATACAATATTATGCTATCTGCAGTTTCATTACCAACGCCGTCAAGGGCTAGTAAGATATTACGCAATTTGTCCACTGGCAAATTGAAAAGCTCATCCATGTCATTCACGGTCAAAAACTGAGCTGCGCTTTTTAGCCTATTGGCTTTCTGTCGATAGAATCCACAGCATTTTATCATTTCTTCTAATGAGCTAATATCTGCTTTTGAAAGACTGTGTGGCTCAAGCATTCCTGCCTGTTTAAGATTTCCTACAGCCTTTTCTACATTGGACCACTTTGTCTGTTGTATTAGAAAAGCACCTACTATCATCTCAAAGCGTGTTTGGGCAGGCCACCAATTCTGGGGTCCGAATTTTTCCAGAAGTATTCTGTATATTTGATTAAGATTATTTTTTTTTACTTCTGAAGGTAACAGATGCTCATCATCTCCAAAACATTATATAGTCGTTTAAAAACAAGTAATGTCATTAATTCTATATTCTGCCCTTCTTTATTTTATCGCAGATTGTGCTTATTTCTGCTTTTCTTTCAGAATGCATTATGGATTAATATCAGTTGTATTTCTATTACTCATAGTCACCCTCTCCATGTGTTTATCTATTAGCACATCCGATTGGGTGTTTTGAAAATCAGTTTCTGATTCTTTTTCAGGCGTCTTTGGATTGCCGATGTCCCTTCCCAATTTGATCCCCGTATTTTCTATATGTGTATCCAGGATCACTCTGCTAGAACTTGTTGTTTTGTGGGAACTTCCATTTCCTATAACGCAATTTGTCTCTTTAGTGCACCAATCTACATGATAGAGATGGTATTTGTTTCCTTTGCAATTTGATTTTCCATCCAAAAGGTACTTTGCAGGAAGTCCCACAACTATCTTCGGTATACATATGTATATATTGTGTTTAGAAATTCTTAATGGAAGCAGCAATAATAGGTGCAACGCTCACGCAGCTTTGTGCCTTTTCCAGAGTGTCGGTGGCTATTATGTCACGGACCCCTGCATTGAAAAGGCGTAATACAGCGTTCTTTGCCAGTACTGGATGCACGCATGCAAGGTAAACATCTCTTGCACCTTGTCCCTTGAGAAGTTTTATGGATTCTGCCATTGTGCCGCCTGTAGCTATCATATCATCCACCAGAACAACATCTCTTCCATGCACATCCATGTTCTTTGTCTTGATAACAACGGTATCTCCAGAGAGCCTTGTTTTTTCAAGATGATCGAACTGAAGGCCAACTCCCTTTGCAGTATTCTCTGCGAGACTCACAGCGCCTATGTCGGGTGCTACTATCAATGGATTTTTTAGCTGGAGAGAATCAATATATTTTCCTAAAATATCTGATGCATCCAGATCAAAAGCATCAGAACTGAAATAATCCAAGATGCTTGGTTTATGGATATTTACAGTAAATATCCTGTCTGCAGATATAGCCCGGGCTACAGCCCTTGCACTGATTGGTTCTCCACATTTGAACTTCTTATCCTGACGTGCATATCCCATATAGGGGATCACTACATTTACTACCTGTGCATCTTCGCAGGCGTCTATCATCTGGAGTAGTGCCATGATGTCAGAGTCAGTTGCAGTGCTCTGTATGATGGTAACTTCATCCATTGGTTCTTCCATAATGCGGGTATAAACTTCCCCGTCGGGAAAACGGTTGAACTCGCAAAGAGTTGGTTCAATATTCATCTCCCTTGCTACACGAGTAGCAAGTGCCTGTGATGACGGACCTCCTATTATTTTCAATTTAAGTACCTCATGAATTTGATTATTATGCATGTTCGAGTCTGATTTTCCTACTCTACTATGTCCTATGTTAATTACTTTTGGTTCCTTTTACCTTTTCAAGCACATTTATGTTGTTTATAGAAGTGTGGGGATAATTGCCTGTATTATCTTTTTCTATAGATTTCACCATATCCCATACTGTAAGTAGTGCAATAGATACGCCAGTAAGTGCTTCCATCTCCACTCCTGTTCTTCCTACAGATTTTACTTCTACGCTGGCAATGATTGTATTTTTCTCAAATGTAAATTTTACATCCACGCCTGTGATAGGTATTTGGTGGCACATTGGTATTAGTTCTGGTGTCCTTTTTACTCCAAGTATAGCAGCTGTTCTGGCAGTAGCCAAAACGTTTCCTTTTTCTATAGTACCACTTTTAATTCTCTCAATAGTTGAATCAGAAAGTAAGATCTCACCGACAGCTATAGCACTTCTGTCGACTATTTTTTTCTCACTTATATCGACCATCACAGCTCTGCCGTCTTTCAGGTGGCTTAATTTTGTTTCCAATGGAACCACCATCAATTCAGTCTATACGTAGGTTTTGCCTTTGTTGATAGTCTTCAACAATGTTCTCCAACTTCCCTATGAGATCTTTTGCTTCATCAATTGTCAATTTGAGTATTTCCTCATCTTTTGCATGGGTAATTATTATTCGGACATTTTTTCTCTCAATATCAACACTGATTGTTCTATTCTCCTCTTTAGCCATGATAATTCACTCCCTCATTACATCAGTTATCTTCTCAATTATATCAGTAGCCAGTAACCCATATCCTTTATCTTTGAATGCAAGATCTCCTGCAGCTCCATTTATGTACGCTGCGCAGGCTGCAGCTATCATTGGTGGATTTGTGGCTAAAAGTGCACCTGTGATGCCTGCAAGCACATCTCCAGTGCCTCCCACACTCATTCCTGCATTACCTGTCCGGTTAAGCATAACTTTGCTCCCATCAGAAACGACATCCACCCTTCCTTTGAGAATAGTAACTAGGCTATTTTCCTTAGAAAATGCCATTACTTCCTGTATCCTGCAGTTTATATCTGCGGTAGTTTCTATTTTCCTTATCCGGGCAAATTCTCTGGCATGTGGTGTGATCACTATTTCAGAATACATTCTCTCAGTTCCTTCTAGGGCAGGCAATGCATCTGCATCAAGCACTAGTTTATTGCAAAGAGGAATAATTCTGCGCGCAGTTTCAACGACTTCCTTCTCATTTCCAAGTCCCATGCCCATAACAACAACATCATGCTCAGCGGCAAGTTTTGTTATTAGAGGTATATCTCCAATGCACAATCTTTGTCCCGATAGGCGACGCACAATTAAGTTAGGGGAAAATGATGCAATGGTATCAGCTACAGTTGATGGAGTTGCCACTGTTACGATATCAGCTCCTGTTCTAAGCGCTGCTAGGCCTGCCAGCGCAGGAGCCCCAGAATAAGCACCTCCACCAATGATGAGTACTCTCCCAGCTTGCCCCTTGTGGGAATCAGGAGTTCGCATATTCAGGCATCTCAGGTTCCCTCTACCTGTAAATCTTTCAGCATGAGAACAAACACCTATGCCTTCAACCTTTACTTCTCCTGTGTAATCGAATGCTGAAGGTGTGCTAAGTTCTTCTTTCATCTTATGGAAAGTAATTGTCAGGTCTGCTTTGATACATTTGATTTGTTTTGTCCTTTCATATAGGGTCCCTGAAGGCAGGTCAATGGATATTACATATTTTTCGGAAGCATTTATATAGTCGATTGCCGAAGCTTCAGGTTCTCTAATTATCCCTGCTGTACCGGTTCCAAGTATTCCATCAACTATAATGTCGGCACTACTGATCAATTTGGATAGTGTCCCATCTCCAGAGTCTGTTATTTCTTCTATACTATTGATCTTACAATGTTGAAGTAGCAGGAAGTTTCTCTTTGCTTCCTCAGTATGGATCAAGCTTGCATTTCCTAAAAGTATCACATCGACCTGGTATTGTGGGTATTCACAAATGTGGCGTGCAGCTACAAAGGCATCACCTCCATTGTTCCCTCTGCCCGCAACTAGCAGAATTTTCCCTCCCGAGAAGTGCTCTCTTATCGTTTTTGATATTGAAGAACCTGCATTCTCCATAAGTTGGATAGGTAAAAGCCCAAGTTGTGCACAATTTGCATCAATGGCTTTCATTTCTTCCCAGGTGATGGTATCCATAGTTATCTATTAATCCATTGTTTGCATTCTATTTATTCATTGATATTTTCCTAACCAGTAATTAACAGAATATCATAGTTTAGCTGTGATGAGATTTAAACGGAGGTCGTCCTATTAACGCCAGTACCAAAGAGATTAATGCCATGGACAAGTCCAAAATAAAACCGCTTTATTTAGTTCTAGGCAGCGGTAGTTTAGGTTTTGCTCTTGTGAAAGAGCTCAAGGAACGCGATAAGGAACTATTTGTAGTAGATAAGGACCCTCAAAAGGTGGAAACCCTTAGGGAAGAAGCTTATGATGCTATAGTGGGCGACATTGGAGATCCAAGTGTTCTGGATAAAATTAACACGAAGAATCTTGCAGCTATAATGATCCTTAGTTCCGATCCATTGGCTAATAAATCTGCACTGGCAAATATACGGAAAAAAGTTTCACCTGATGTTTATTGCGTAGCCCGAGCTTCAGATGCCATCAATATGCAGGAAATGGAATCTCTTGGTGCAGATCTTGTTATTATTCCTCCTAAGGTTGTGGCAAAGTCCCTTGCAAGGTCTCTGGAAAGAGCTGAGTCTATGTTAAGAGGGAACAAGCTTGTTCAGTGGTTCAACGGGCTCAGAGGAAAAACAATGGCAATAATTGTCCACAACAATCCGGACCCTGATTCTATTTCAGGTGCTCTTGCTCTCCAGGAGATTGCTAAAAGCTTTGATGTGGCTTCGGATATTCTTTATAGTGGGGAGATAGGGCATCAGGAGAACAAAGCTTTTGTTAACTTGTTAGGTATCGACCTTTTAAAAATGGAAGATCATGATATCTCTCGTTACGATAAAGTTGCTATGGTGGATTGCGCAGTTCCAGGTTCCAATAATAGATTGCAACCAGGTACTCATATAGGTGCTGTCTTTGATCATCACCCTGTTGGAGATGCTCATATTGATGCGGAGTTTATTGATATACGTCCTAATGTGGGAGCCTCTGCAACTATTCTCACCAAGTATCTTCAGGAATTGAATATCGACATAAACCAGAAGCTTGCAACGGCTTTACTTTATGGTATCCGCACTGATACTTTGGACTTTAAAAGGAACACAGATCCTTCAGACCTCTCAGCAGCATCTTTCTTGTATCCTCTTTCTGAACATGACATCCTTGATCAGCTTGAGCGCCCTTCCATGTCCACGGAAACTCTGGATGTGTTAGGTGAGGCTATTCTCAACAGGCAGATATATAGTGGTTATCTTATCTCAAATGTTGGAAGCATTCGGGACAGGGATACATTACCTCAGGCAGCAGATTATCTGTTGAACCTTGAGGGAATATCTACTACCTTGGTCTTTGGTGTGTCAGAGGACACAATTTTCATTTCTGGCAGGAGCAATGACATACGTGTGAATCTTGGCGATGTCATGAAAAAGGCATTTGGTGAAGGTTCTGGTGGTGGTCATGCCAATGCTGCCGCTGCACAGATCCCTTTGGGCGTTTTCAGTGTTGCAAAAGACAGACAAACCTTGCTCAAGCTTGTGAATGAATCAGTTGTTAAAAGATTCCTTAATGCTGTGGGTGTGGAAGAATCAAGTAAGAAGTAGTTTATTGAGACATCCCTTTCTCATCTTTTCGTTTTTTATATACTTTTTTCTTGGTTTTATTCTATCTCTTAGCTTCATTGCTATCTTCGTGTGTATTAATGGAATGTTCTCGGTATGTTTCTTACATTTTCATACATTTTCATTCAACATCCCAACTGTTCATTGGTTGGTATGCCAATGTATGAATTTGTATGGTGAGTCAGCTGCATGTGTTTCATACTTGTATGAAATATTAAGTTATCATTTTGTATTTTGCATTTAATGTTTGATTTTAATTTATTCTCAATCGTAGCTTTCCTGCTCAGTGAGCTAATGTATTTCAAACTATATATGTTTATAAGTAGTCATCATATACTATCTATAATAAAGTATACCTCTTTTAGTAATCAATTATTAATATATTATCTACAACTCATATTGCCGCTATCTTTATTACCAATCTTGCACCAGTGCAACTGAAATGTCATTTACGGGCACATACAAAGATCTCCTGGTCCAAAATGCAAGGAGGGAACTTGATCAAGCATTCGGGCTGAAAGTTGAAACCATAGCTTCAAAGATAAGGCGCATAGGATTTTCATGTACACAATGTGGGATTTGTTGCAGAGGCTGTTGTACTGACAATCGCGTGATGCTCTTGCAACAAGACATTCTGACAATATCTGAAAACACTGCTATAGCAGAATTCTCATTACCTTTCGTTCCGGTTGAAGTTGAAGATGCTCTAAATGGCATTTCTGATTCATCCAGTCTGATTCCATATACTGATAAAGATGGAAATGTGCACAGTTTTGGCTGGATGCTAAGGCGCAAGGAAAATGGCGATTGCTTTTTTCTTGAAAGTGCAGGTCTGTCCTATAAATGCACTATCTATAAACTACGACCTGCCTTATGTCGGACGTATCCTTTCTATCTAGAGGAATGTGAACTTCATACTTCAGAATGCGAGGGATTAGGGTCAAGTATATCGTGTGATGATAGTCTTGTACTTGCCAAGTCGGTGCTCGACAGGTATATACATGAACTTGAAGAACGCATTCTGATGTATCAGCGATACGAGTATTTCGACCCAATAGACTCTAATTATGTCTATTCTCTGGAAAGGTTCAAAAAGGGGCATGTATTGTATATAGTACATGACAGTGAAGGGACTCATCGCAGATGTGAGCGTATGTAAATCCCTATTATCGATTATGTAATATGCTATAAAATTAGAATGTTGATTACCATGTCTGAGAACATCAACTATCCAATGACTATTGCTGAGAAGATCTTCTCTAAAGCATCAGGAAAAGCAGTGAAGGCAGGAGAATTTGTACTTGCAGATATTGATCGTGCAATGACGCATGATATCACTGGTCCGCTTGCAGTTAACGGTTTTTATGAGATCATGTCAAGCAAGGAAGAGAAAAAAGTGTGGGATCCCAGTAAGATAGTTATCATTTTTGATCATCAAGTACCCGCAGATTCCCTCAACGCTGCAGCAAATCACATAAAGTTGCGTAAGTTTGCAAAGGAGCAGGGTATCCTTAACTATGATGTATATGAGGGCATTTGCCATCAGATTATGCCTGAGAAAGGACATGTAAAGCCAGGTGACCTCGTGGTAGGTTCTGATTCCCATACATGTGCATACGGTGCCATAGGTGCTTTTTCCACAGGTATTGGTTCTACAGACATGGCAGCAGTCTTTGCTACTGGAAAGCTATGGTTTAAAGTGCCTGAGAGCATAAGGTTTGAAGTAGAAGGCAAATTGCCAAAAATGGTGTATTCTAAAGACCTTATACTGCACCTTATAGGCGATGTGGGTGTAGAAGGGGCGCGTTACCAGGCAGCAGAGTATGCAGGTTCTACTATCCACAATATGTCTATTTCCGAGAGGATGACTATCTCCAACATGGCTATAGAAATGGGTGGCAAGGCCGGTATAATTGAAGCAGATGAGATTACTGAAGCCTACCTTAAGGAACGTATTCCTGGTTATAATTTTGATCCGTATTGGAAACCCGATGAAGGCGCAAACTATAGTGAAATAAGGAAATATGATATTTCAAAACTCGAACCACAGGTGGCTTGTCCGCACAATGTTGATAATGTGAAGCCAGTTACAGAGGTCGAAGGCACAAAACTTGACCAGATATTTGTAGGTTCATGTACTAATGGCAGGTTCGAAGACATTGAAATAGTAGCAAAGATCATGGGTGACGAGCCTGTGGCCAAAGATGTCAGGTTGCTTATCATCCCTGCTTCAAGGGCAGAATATCTGAAAGTCCTGAAAGCTGGCTATGTAGAACAGTTCATGGAAGCAGGAGCTATAGTTGAGGCACCATGTTGTGGTCCATGCATGGGCGGTTCTTTTGGATTGCTCGGTGATGGTGAGGTGGGACTTGCAACCTCCAATCGTAACTTTAAGGGTAGGGAAGGAAGCCCTGCATCTTTTGTCTATCTTAGTTCCCCGGCAACTGCTGCTGCCTCAGCTTTGACTGGTGAACTCACGGATCCGAGGAAAATATGAGGCTCCGAGACCAAAAGAAATAAATACATTTCTTCAGTGATAATTTGGCTAAGACGTTGGTTCTACCAATACCCGTCATATTGGATGGATTAACTCCAACGTCTTAATATTAAATTTTATTTTTGGGTGAAATAAAAAATTCTTTACATAAAGACTGATTCAATTCATGTGCTTGTCATTCATTGCGATGAGGTAAACTATGTCAGATGCCGATCTATCTGTTTTCAATGAAGTGTATAATGTTATTTGTGATCGTAAGTTGAATCCTGTGGAAGGATCTTATGTATGCTCATTACTCAACCATCGAAAAGGTATCAACAAAATACTTGAAAAAGTGGGGGAAGAATCCGTTGAAACTATCCTTGCAGTAAAAGACAAAGAGAAAGGCCATATTATATCTGAGTCTTCTGATCTGCTATTCCATCTACTGGTTATGTTTGCTTCACTAGATATTTCTCTTGAAGATATTGCTGAAGAAATGAAGAAGAGAAGAAAATAAACATCTCTTCTTTATTTATTGAATTTTTAGTATACTGCAAGTTCGTGAAGCACGTCTGTTTTTGAAAGTATGCTCTTTGCAACTCCATCATATGTTACTATAATAAATGCAATTATAGGATTGGCATCGAGTATCTTAACAGCGTCTATCAAGGAAGCTTCGGAATCAATTGTTATGAGGTCAGTTTTCATTACTTCCTTTACTCTTGCATTCATATCTCCTTTTGAGAGCACACGACCTACATCTTTTAAGGTTATTGTTCCCACTATGTTACCATTATCTTCCACAGGAGCACCATATATGTTGTTTTGTGAAAGTATGGTTGCAGTTTCTTTTATGCTGTTATTAAGGTTAACTGTGACGAAATTTTTGGTTGAATAGTGTCTCACAGGCTTTTTGGGCAAGGATATCATTTCGTTGATAGAGAATACTAACACATTCCCTGTATCATCTCTGCCAACTATCTCACCCCTTACTACAAGCCTGTTGACTGGGGTAGGCCCCATCTGCACAAGGTCTCCCTGTTCAAAGCTTCTTATGTTACCAAGTACCTTTATCATTCCATGGCAAAGGTCTGGATGGCGCACAGTAGTAAAACTAATCTCTGCTACTGTTGCCCCTTCTACTATTTCACCGTTCCTATATATGGGTACTGTGGCTTCATTATCCATTGCTGTGATGTTTAAAGCCTCATAAGCTTTTCCAGTTGCTTTATATCCACCTTTGGGACCCGGGACTCCTTCCACAAGTTCAAGTACTTTTAAGGATTGCATTTGATTTCGAATCGTACCTGGGTTCCTGTTAATGATTTCAGCAATTTCTTCGCCTTTGACAGCACGATCTTTCTCTCTTTGTAGATTGATCAAAGCAATGAGTATATCTTTTTGGATAGGTGTAAGCTCCATTTGATCACCATTCGTATGTTATAAAACTAAATTATAGTAATTCACCCCTCATATATATATAATTAAGTACTTCTTATCAATGATAAATACCTTTTTACAGAACAATTATATACGTCATAGACCTTGAACGTCATACAGGTAAAGAAACAATGATATTCGAGAAAATTCCTACTATCCGCACTTCTGATGAGCTAATAGATAAAGCCTTTAGAAGGGGTGTAAGGGCAGCAACTGGAAAAAAATCAAGTGGCAGGTCTAGCTTCCTTGAATCCCAGGAATCTATGCTGCTAACTTCAGCTAATATATTATCGGATAATCTTGCTAATATTAGCAAAAAATTCCCAAACTTTGATGAATTGTCTGGTTTTTACTATGAACTGGCAGATATACTCGTAGGCGTAGACAAATTACGTACCTCTCTATCCAGAGTCGGATGGACAAGTGAAAAGATACATGACCTCGCAAGAGAATATGTGGGTCGGATGCGTGGCAGTCCAACTCCAGAAACCTTGCGTAAACAGTGTTTTGGTCGTCTTGGCTCACTGATGGATTCTATAAGTAAGGATCTTTTACTATTGAATGAGGCTCGTAATATTTTGCGTAAACTGCCCGATGTTCACGACGAGCCAACAATTGTTGTGGCAGGTTATCCAAACACTGGCAAGTCCAGTTTTGTAACTGCCGCAACTAAGGCAACTCCCGAAGTGGCCCCTTATCCCTTTACAACTAAAGGTATATCTATTGGACATTTCTCAATAGGTGATGTCAGGTATCAGGTCATTGATACTCCAGGTCTTCTTGATAGGCCGATGTCTAGGAGGAATGACATCGAGCTGCAGGCAATTACTGCTTTGAAACACCTGGATGCAGTGGTACTTTTCCTCATTGACGCAAGCGAGAATTGCGGTTATACGATTGAGGAACAAATAAATTTGTTACAAGAAGTTAGGACCCAGTTCGATCTGCCAATACTTGTTGTTTCTAATAAATCTGATCTTCCTCATTTTCAGAACCTTGATTTCACAGAGATGTCAATGTCAACAGCTACAGGAGAAGGTATAGAAGAAGTACTAGCATTCCTTGTAAAGATGATCAATGAAAAAAAGGTTGATGAACCAGTGCCTTAATTCATATTAGCACTTTTTTCATAATTTCCAGCGCTTTGAGAATGTTTGGCATGGATGATGCGTAAGATATTCTAATATGCCCATCTCCATTTTCTCCAAAAGCTGTTCCAGGTACCACTACTACTCCGTTGGCTATGAGCTTAGAAGCTATGGTGTTGCAATCTTCCACTTCAGGGAATGCATAAAAAGCTCCTTTTGGAACAACACATTTTAGTCCCATTGATTTGAGTCCTGATATCAGTACATTCCTGCGTTGTAAGAACTCCTCTCTCATAAAGGACACTGAATCCTGGGGTCCGGATATGGCCGCAAAAGCTGCTTTTTGGGCAATGGAATTGGCACATGCCTGTACATACTGATGGACCTTCAACATCTGTTCCACGTATTCATTCTTACCAGCTACGTATCCTATTCTCCATCCGGTCATAGCATATGTCTTGGAAACAGCATTGACTGTGATAACATTATCTGTAAACTGAGCAGGGCTGATATGTTCTCCTTCGTAGATGAAATGCTCATATACCTCATCAGAAATTATAGTGATATTATTATCATCCGCTATTTCTGCAAAAGCTTTCATATCCTTCTTACTCTGAACCGCACCCGTGGGATTAGCAGGAGAATTGATTATCATTGCCTTTGTTTTTGGACTGATTCTCTCTATTATAGCTTCTGGAGTTATAGTGAGCTTCTCACTAAGAGGGATGTTTGATACTTTTCCCCCCATCATGTTCACCAGAGCGTTATATGATACAAATCCAGGGTTTGCTATCATTACTTCGTCTGCGGGGTTTACGAGGGAAGCAATAGCAAGCTCAAGGGCTTCGGATGCTCCAGAAGTTACGATTATTTCCGAAGGGTCCACAACAAAAAAATTCTCATCCCTAAACTTTCTGCTCAATTCCTCGCGAAGTTCTCCAATGCCTGGACCAGCTGTGTATGCAGTGAATCCCTCATTGATTGCATCGATGGCTGCCTGCTTAATGTGTTGTGGCGTATCAAAATCAGGCTGTCCCAGTCCGAGATTAATAGCATCTGAGCCTGCAGCTTCAAACATCTTGCGGATCCCAGATATATTCATATTAAGAACTCTGTCAGCAAACTTCGATCCAGGCATAATTTTCCCTTCCTTTATTCCAGTTTATTGTGTCTTGATTTTAGGTCTTCTTCGGAGGCACCGGTGATGTATATGAGCTCTGCTATTACTCCATCGAGGAGAACAGTAGCTGATGTCTCAAAGGATGTGCCAAGAGGCGTTAGGTATGTATATTCTCCTCTGATGTGTCTTTCAACGTACCCCCCTACATCTTCTTTTGTTCTTCCAGCTATCTTCACTACTGTGTTCGATATGTTTCCCAGTGTAGATTCATCATTAGAGGTGATGGTAATAAGTTTAGCACCAATCTCTTTTGTGATCTTTGCCAGATTGGCTATTGATCGTGTCTGTCCGGAACCAGATATTGCAATGACAACATCTTCTTTAGTTACAGCAGGCGTTGTGGATTCTCCTACCACATAAGATGTGAATCCAAGATGCATGAGTCTCATTGCAAAAGCTCTTCCAACAAGTCCTGATCTTCCAGCACCCATCACAAAAATTGCCCTTGCATTTATAATGTGTTCAAGCATTTGCTTGATGCTTTGTCTGTCAAGCTGGGCAACTACTTTTTGAAGATGTTTTGCCATAAGTTCCATTGATGAAATCAAATACTTGCACTCAGTAACTTCTAATTTCTTTTGTATCATTTTATCACTTGCCCTTGCGCTTAGAAATTTGATGTACTCTTGCTTTCATCCTTATAGGTTATATTTTTCAGTTTCCATTCATCGATGGTGTTCATTTCTTGGTACAGTTTCATAATATCAGAATAATCGCCTGTCCAATATACGTCAATAAGCACATTTGTTTCTTTAAGTTCCTTATATATGGAATCTGCCAAATATATCAGAGCTTTGTTGCTTAGAAAAGGAATATTAAAAGTTGTTCTATATCCACCTTCAAATCTGGCATAAGAAATTAATACGTATCCATAACTTTCATAAGTGGTTATGTCCTCAAAATTGCAAACTATTTCCTTTTCATGAATAGCTAACTTGTCAACATTGGATATACAGGTAAATATTTTCCATATAACTGTGGCAGGAACGGTCCGGCCGAACCATATTGATATTTTCCCATAACTACACACCACATTGACATCATCTCTTCCCATTTCCATGGTAGAAAGGGATTGAGCAGGTGATATTGTTATTCCAATATTGTCTGCCGGTTCCATCTTGACCACAGTCAGCACCTAGCATTAAATCTCATTTGTGGGATGATAGAAGTGCACTTATCATATTTCTATCCTTTTTGAGGGTTTTAAGCTGGTCTGCAGGCCCTACTACGGTAAGCCTTGTGCGGACAGTGTGCTTCTTAAGTAGCTTTCCAAAAATTGACGTATCATCTTTTGATGGATAGCTCTCCATCTCTATTCCTGAGAATCCTTCTGGATCGATCAGGGTCATTGTCATTTCTATGAGGCTTGCCTCTTCTTCAGGTGTAAGGCCTTTTTCCAAGACAAGGATCTTGCCGCTTCTTACCTCATCTATAATAAATCTGACTTTTTCCACAGGAGCCATTTCAGCAAGTTTTTCTTCGGATATAAGATCCATCTGAATTCCCTGCATTTTCATCACCCAAACCTTTTTGCAATCTCTTCATATAGGGTATCTATGTTTTTTCCTTCGAGTGCGGATATGGCTACCATGGGGTGCTGAGGGAATGCATCTCTAATAGTGGAAGGTGACGATTCAGGAAGATCTATTTTATTGGCAGCTATCAAAAGAGGTAACTTCCTTGCCTCCATGTTGCCTATAACTGTAACGTTGACTTGGGTATATGGGTCTTCGGTAGCATCCATCACAAGTATGACGCCATCAAGATTGTCAAGCCATTTTACAGCCTCAATAACGCCCTCTGTAGCCTCTTTAGCCCGTCTCTTTGCTTCATTCTCTTCCATTCCATGTTCCATGAACTCATGGAAATCTATTTTAGTGGCAAGGCCAGGTGTGTCTATTATGTCAAGAGTGATGGAGTGCCCATTTGCCTTTATTGTCACTCCTTCGCGACGTCTTGCACGGCGAGTTTCGTGTGCTATGTGGGATACAGAACCCATGGCATCGCCTGTCCAGTCGCGAAGAATACGATTCGCAAGTGTAGTTTTTCCTGCGTTAGGAGGACCATAGATTCCTATACGCGCGTTCTTTTTTCGAAATAATTTCTTAAAAAAGTCAGAAAAATTTTGCTTGAATGCTCTAATTACGCCCATTTATTCCCTCCTGGAAATCCAGCTCACGAAAGTGAAATGCCATTTTTCTATAATAATCCTTTGATTTATAATAGTTATGTTTTCTTGTTCTGTTTTTGTATCCTCTGCCTTACCCCTGTGATGCAGCCATAGCTGAATTAATAGCTATCTCTGCTATGTTAGCTCCGTAATCGCCAGTCCTCTCTATACTGTCCATCACAATTCCCAATGCTACTATTGCTTCATGGGATTCTATCTTCAGAAGATACTGGTTTAGCTTATTTATCTTTGGTTTAAGGGCGTGCTCTCTCTCTATTACCTTATTTGCAAGTTCAGCATCATGATTATACAGGGCTTCTATGGCATCTTCCACGATCTTGCGGGTTGCTTCAGTAGCTTTTTCTATCATTTCCATTATATTATTCGGAATTAGGTAATCCATATTCATGGCCATATTTGCTATTTTTTGTGCATGGTCTGCAATGCGTTCAAGGGGACCTGCTGCCATGCGAAGATCATGATATTCATCTATTGATGTTTCTGATGTATCTGGAAGCTTGGTGCCTTTAAGCACTGCACGGAATTGTTTTGCTGTAAGAAGGAAAAGCCTATCCACATCGTCATCCCTTTGTATCACGTCCAGTGCCAGATCCTTATCATTGGTCTTAAGTGCCCTAATCGCATCTTTTTGCATCGAATTAGATAGAAGAAACATTCTCCTCACACTTTTTTTAATTGAGATCTCATTGGGATTGAGCAGATCCTTTATAATAACCTTTTTTCCAGTTTCCTCTATTATTTCGGGTCCGATTAGTTTATAGCACATCTCACGTATGATGTTCTTCTGCTCTGCCAGCATTCTCTCTGACTTAATCTCTAATATGTCTGCACCTACCAGGTAGGCTGCTATTATATCTCTTATTAAAATTTCTCCCATGCGATCTGTGACATCGATCTGGGTCTTTTTAGTTTGGGGTGCATCCTGAATTGGGTTTATTACAAGCTTGCCGTCAGGCTGTGGTGAAAGTGAAAGGCGGCTTCCAGTCTTTATACCTACCTTGTCTGCCCATTGCTTGGGTAAGGAAACTATATAGGTCGACCCACCAGTTTGTTGTACTTTTCTGGTCTCTATGGCAATCCCTCTTTATACTCAAATTTATAGGATCTATATAAATTAGATTTGTATATATACATTTGTCTAGTATAAGTAAATTGATATATATATTTAAACACACTATTTTAATGTATGACTCGTCTGCACATAAAAGCTTCTGATCTTGTTCTGCTTAGAAAGATTATGCCGCTTATATGCATCATTGTTCCATGGGAGTTCTATTTCTACAATAGCCTTTATAGTACAGGCTGGGGTATCAAATTCTCACTTTTTTACGTTAATTTTGACATGGTATATGGAACTCTTTTTGTGGATGTGGCGAAGCAACTGTCATTGTTGTCTTATGGGGGACTTGCTCCATCATTCCGTACTATCTCCTGGTTTTTGGGAGCGTTGATCTGTGTGGTAGTATTGATCAATGAGAATTTCAAAGAGAACTTGTCAGAAACGTTCAGTGTGCGCACTTCTGGTTATCTTCTCATATTGTGTTCTGCATTTAACATCTTAGGTTCCTTTGTGGTCTGGAGCAGCTCTTTCAAAGCTATGCCAATAGGTTTTATTTTTCTTCTATTTACGGCTTATTTTTTTCTGAAATCTAATTTGGACATCAATATGTGTGCAAAGGATTGCTAATCAAGGATCTCGAGCGCTATCTTAAATAGCTACCAAAGCACCTTTGACCACGATTTATTAGTGAAGGGATGAATGTGAACAGCAAGGTAATAGATGGTGTGGAGATCGCTTGGCTTGGAAACGTTTCTTTCAGACTATGTGGGGAGAATATTACAATATATCTGGATCCTTATGGTCTGTCAGAAAATATTCATCAGGAACATATGGCAGATATTATCCTTCTTACCAATGAGCATCAACAAAGCTTTGATCCTGATTCTATCCGCATTGTAAGGAACAGCAACACAACCACTCTATTGCCGGAAAATATGAGTTTGCAATTCAGAGGCGATGCGCGGCGGGTGGAGCCAGGCGATGAATTGATTGATGATCTCTGCATCAAAGGTATTGCCATAGAGGTAGTTCCTTCTTACAAACCCGGTGCCTCATCAGGTCATAAAGAAGCAGGTGTAGGGTATGTCATAACAATTGCCGGTAAAAGGATATACTATGCGGGGGTCACGGGGCTAATCCCAGAAATGCAGACAATATCTGCTGATATTATAATCCTTCCAATAGGTGATTGTACTATGAATGAAGAGCAAGCTGCAGAAGCAGTAGCTATCGTCTCTCCTCAAGTGGTCATTCCGTTTTCTTATGAATGTGCAGGTAGTCCCGCTGCTAATATACAGGTATTCGCAGAGAATGTATACAGTAAAACTCCCGGGGTAGAAGTGTTGTTTTTCGAAGATTTCTAATATGGTGTACTATGTCTCGCTTTAAAAAGAAAAGCAAAAATCTCGCAAAGGATCTAGCCATGGAACGTATTCAAAGGCTCTTTGAATTGGCAGAATCTGAGTATAGTTCAAATCCAACAAGAAGCAATAAGTATGTTTCACTTGCACGAAAAATAGGAATGCGCTATCTAGTGAGATTCCCTCGTGAATTGAAGGTACGTTTTTGTAAAAGGTGTGAGGGATATCTTGTTCCAGGTGATAATTGCAGAATACGCCTTAAAGGAAGATATATGGTAATAACGTGTCTTAAATGTGGGGCTATTAAGCGCTATCCATATCACTCTACAAAGAGTTTAGAGTCTTTATCCGATGAACAAATTTAACAAACGTACGATGAGATACGTGGTGATGAATATTATCAGTCCCATTATTATATAAAGGAATACATTTCTGAATACTACTTCTTTTTCTGATCCTGGATAAATGCCCATTCCTCCTCCTTTACAACTCTTTGAGCTACATCCGCCACATCCTGCGGAGGAATGGTTAATAATAACTTTTTTTTCTTTTTGGAGCACAGGAAGAATGACTTTCTTTTCTACCATAATCTCATCCTATGTAGTATATTTTATAAAATTGAGCGACGAGAGGGGGATTCGAACCCCCGAAGTGCGGGGCACCACAGGATTAGCAATCCTGCGCCATACCGGGCTTGGCTATCTCGTCATGAAAATAAACAGTTTTCCCGACTTTCGTTCCTAACGTTATCTACATATTTAACGCTTTTCCATAAAGTGGCAGGCACACCTCAGGTTGCTGCCGTTCACATGCACAAGTGGTCTGCGGTCTCGCCTCCACCCCGCAACCCTACAAGCGACGTTTGTTCACGGTTAGTCTGCTCCCTTCCGGGCCTGAACTGGTCCCCGCGATCAAGATATAAAAACATGTTCTCCAACAAGCCTTTATATCAACATCATCCAAGCAGGACGGAGTTTCTCAGTTGAAACCCCAGGTTTGAGAATGATCCAGACATCTTCCATCGGCTTCGTCCCCCGCATATCGGCGATTTCGGGTTATAGATGACGCCGGACTATCCGGACTAGCCTGCCAAGCACTAATAATATGTAGGTACTAATAAACTTATTCCCTATGTCCCCCTAAAAATGATCGGAACAGTTTAAATCAGAATATCTACATACAACAGATTGTATCTAATTATAAGAAAAGGGGTTTAACAATGGAAGAACTCGTAGGATTTGTTACTGGTAACAATAACCGAAAGAAATTACTGTCTCTTCTTGGGTCAAAAAAAGATCTGGACGCAGAGCGCATAGCAAAGACAATCCATATTTTTCGGCCATCTGTAGATAAAATTATTGAAGAACTAGTCGAAAAAGGACTCATAGAAAGGCAAGAAAGTAATTATAGATTAACTGAATTAGGTATAGCAGTAGAACGCATGATACATAATTTATAACTAATTAATTTATAGCAGTGTATCAGACCTTAATTTAATTCCTCTTTCAGTAACTGCATATTCTAGGGAGTTGGGCATGTGCTGTGTGCCTTTGCTTTTTGACACGCACATGTATTTTCTTCCTCCTTCTGAGTTTCGTAATGTGATTATATTATCCATCAAAAATTCTGCATCTATCCTAGTATTTTCAGTGATGCTGCTAGAAGATCTAGGTATAGTGAATACAGATGTGACATTTTGTGTTTTCAGGTATCTAAGTAGAGAATACAAGTATCCTCTCAATTGTAACTGGTCAGGCAACATAATTTCAAGGTTAAATATGTCATCAAAGAATAGCCTTTTAACATTCATTTCCATTATATGTTCTTTGATTAATGTCGCATGCTCTTCAGGCCATATGCCATCAGGATCTGTAGAAATAACTTTCAATAATCCTTTTTCAATATATTTTTCTATTTCCCAACCATGCCTTTTTGCTTCATGGACAAGTGAATTTTGCAAGCCTTCAAAATTGACAATGATACAGGGTTCTTTCTGATCAAGTCCTTTTAATATGAATTGCATTCCTAATGTTCTTTTTCCTGTACCTGGTTTACCTGTGACTAAGGTACTGCTGTCACTAAATAGTCCCCCGTTTAATAACCTGTCAAGTGCAGGAATTCCGGAACTGACTTTTTCCGACAAAATATTCATTGACCCCTTCTCTTGAGAGTATGAGATCATATTGAATCCTTCAGTACTCATTCTATAACGATATTTTCGATATATGTTTTCTGTGTTTTTCTGGGGATCGATTCCTCTTAGCTTAATAACTTCCAGAAAGTTGCCTGCCCTCAAACCTATATCTTCTCTTGAAAGATATATTATGCCATCAACTAGGTGACTTATGACAGACTCATGTAATTCTTCTTTCAACATTTCTCCAGTAAGGAATACAAGTGCTTTCCATTCTTGTATCATAGAATCAAGAGTATAGAAAAATCTTCTTTTTTCAGGCTCTATGAATCCAAAACCAAGAGGAGTTACAGGGTCAATTACTATTCTATCTGGTTTGGATGACCCAACTACATTTCCTATATCGATCAATGTGCTTAAAGGATCTTTCTCGGACATGGACCTATTTATTGGGTGAATGCCAACCCTGTTATCGAAGAAATTCATTCTGGAAAAATACATCTTCAACTTTTCAGGTGATTCTGTTGTTAATGGTATATACAGTGTCTTTTCGCCATTTTTTGCAGCATGAGATAACATTTGCAGGCAAAAGCTGGTCTTGCCCACACCTGCGGTACCGGCTAATAATATAGTTGACGGAGATTTCAGGGTGCCAGTAATTTCGTCAACTCCTCGGATCCCAAATACTAATTCTTTCAGCTCATCCATTCTATTATGTCAATAGAGATTGACTAATACTTATATCTTCTTAATATTTTCATAGTTCTAAAAAAGTAAGCAAATGGATTAAAGTCCATTTTGTTGGTATATGATATGACAAATATTATGTAATGGTAAGTTATATGAGAATGCATGCCACGGGTTTCTATCGTAATGCCCTCAATGAATGAAGAATCCACTATACGGACCTGCATACTGAAAGCTCAGTCATTTTTCAAGAATTATGGTCTCGAAGGTGAAATTATTGTAGTGGATAACTCGACGGATAGGACTGCGGAAATTGCCAGTTCTATGGGTGCAGTGGTCATTCCTTCGGTAAAAGGTTATGGCAATGCATATCTGAAAGGGCTTGCAAAAGCAACTGGTGACTACATAGCTATAGCGGATGCTGATAACACTTATGATCTCAATGAACTACCAATGTTCTTTGAGATTCTGATGGGGGATGAGGCTGATTTTGTAATTGGCAGCAGGCTAAGAGGTGACATCAAAAAAGGTGCAATGCCATGGTTGCACCAATATATAGGCAATCCTATACTTACATGGTTACTGAATGTTCTTTTTGGCACAAGTATTTCAGATGCTCATTGTGGAATGCGGGCTTTTACGCGGGAAGCTCTTGAAAAGATGAACCTAAAAAGCCATGGTATGGAGTTAGCTTCCGAGATGGTGATAGAAGCAGCAGATAAAGGTCTACGCATAAAGGAAGTTCCGATCTCTTATGATTTACGGGATTCACCATCCAAATTGAGGTCTTTACATGATGGTTGGAGGCATATCAGGTTTATGATGCTTTATCGTCCGGTCTCTTTCCTTCTGATTCCGGGTACGTTCGTGTTTCTAGTGGGGGCAGCCTTGTTGTTCACGCTTCCACGTATGGGCAATGTGGCTGAAACTAGACTCCATTCTTTCATATTAGCAAGTATGCTTACAGTTATTGGTAGTCAGCTATTTGCAACGGGTCTTTATCTCGGTGCTTATGGGTACATAAATGGGTTATATGTCAAGGAAAGTTTTTTCATAAAGAAAATTATGGACTATCATTCACTTGAAGAGGAACTGTTTGCAGGTATGGTATTCTTGCTTGCGGCTATTATCATTGGTCTAAAAGTAGTGCTTACGTGGGTTAGTGCAGGCTATGGCTCTCTTTTCCAGATACAAACTGCGTTATTTGCCATGGTTTTTGGTTCTATAGGTTTGCAAATGATCTTCACCGCTATCTTCCTCAGTGTCCTTATGTTGGGAATGGACACCGATAGGTGACACTATGAAGATTGCCTTCGTGTATGACGCAGTTTATCCATGGGTTAAGGGCGGTGCTGAAAAGAGAATATATGAACTGGGTAAACGCCTTCAGAAAAAAGGACATGAAGTGCACCTTTTTGGGATCAAATGGTGGGAAGGTCCCGATGTAATTGAGCACGAAGGAATGATTTTACATGGCGTGTGTAAAGCAAGGGAGCTCTATGTGGAAGGAAAAAGGTCTATTGCAGTGGCAATGATCTTTTCCCTTAAATTGTTTCATCCTCTTATGCACGAAAAATTTGATGTTATTGACGTAAGCGTATTTCCTTATTTTTCTTGTTTTACGGTAAAACTCGTTTCTCTTTTTAAGAAGAGTCCTGCATTTTACACC
Organism: uncultured Methanomethylovorans sp.; assembly: GCF_963678545.1. Taxonomy (NCBI): domain Archaea; kingdom Methanobacteriati; phylum Methanobacteriota; class Methanomicrobia; order Methanosarcinales; family Methanosarcinaceae; genus Methanomethylovorans; species uncultured Methanomethylovorans sp. Next base: position 364,143 of record NZ_OY782870.1, on the reverse strand, counting down.
TGGCATGAAGTCTGGGATGATTACTGGTATGAATATATGGGTAAGGCAGGGTTTTTTGGAAAAATAGTTGAAATAGGAGTTTCAAAAATATCTCGGAATAATATAGCAGTTTCTGGTTGGACCCAGAAAAGGCTCCATGCATTAGGCGTCCCTTATAAAAATATCACCGTTGTCCCAAATGGTATTGACCTTACGGAAATTTATAATGTCGGGGGAGAAGTTGATACACATTTGGTTGGATCGGGTGGAAAACTCTATGACATTATATTTGCTGGGAGGCTTATTAAGGATAAAAATGTCGATTTTCTACTTGGGGCAGTGTCTCATCTAAAAGTTGATCATCCTAATATCATTTGCTGTATTGTTGGCGATGGTCCTGAAAAAACAGGTCTACAGGAGCTTTCACATAAAATGGGAATTCACACAAACGTTGAATTCGTAGGTTTTCAGGACTACAATGCGCTTATAGGAAAAATGAAAGCTTCAAAGGTGTTTGTGCTTCTCTCTTCGAGGGAGGGTTTCGGCATGGTTGTAATAGAAGCATTTGCTTGCGGAGTGCCTGTGGTGACTGTAAAAGAGAGGTATAATGCTTCACAGGGGTTGGTTGAGGATGGAGTTGATGGGTTTGTTGTATCTTTAGATGCGGGCGAAATTGCGGAAGCCGTAATTAAAATAATTGAAGGTGGTCAATGTTATAACAATATGTCAAAAGCTGCTTTTCAGAAAGCTACAGATTATGATTGGAATGAAGCGCTGTTGAAACTAAGCAATATTTATGGGGCGTTTGAATGAAAATTGCTATTTTTCATGATTACATCGGGGCAATTGGTGGGGGGGAAAAATTTGTCCTTACTATCGCAAAAGGGTTAGGAGCAGATGTAATTACTACAGATGTAGATATGGATTCTGTAATTAAAATGGGATTTGAGGATGTAAAAATAATAAGTATTGGGAATACATTGAAATTTCCCCCTCTTAAGCAGATAGATGCTTCTTTCAAGTTTGCAACATGTGATTTTTCTAAAAAATATGACTTGTTTATTTTCTCAGGTAACTGGGCATTTTTTGCAGCAAAAAAGCACAAACCAAATGTTTACTATTGTCACACTCCAACAAGAGCTTTTTATGATCTCTATGATGTGTATCGTAAGAATCAGTCTGTGTTTGTTTCTCTACCTTTTGTCATTTGGGTACACTTGCACAGGAAAATATCTGAGTACTACTTGACTTATGTATCTAAGATAGCGACAAATTCAATGAATACTCAGAAAAGGATACAAAAGTATTTTTTCAGGGATTCAACTGTGATCTATCCTCCAGTTGACACTTCAAGATTCAAATTCAAAGAATATGGGGATTTCTGGTTGTCTGTTAACAGACTTTACCCCGAAAAGAGGGTTGAGCTTCAAATAGAAGCATTCAGGAATATTCCAGACCAAAAATTGGTGATTGTTGGTGGATATGCGAAAGGGGACCATGCATCAGGATACGCAGAGAAATTGATGCCGGGACTCCCGGAAAATGTAACTCTTATCGGTAGTGTTACAGAGGAAAAACTACTTGAATTATATGCTACGTGTAAAGGGCATATTACTACAGCACTTGACGAAGATTTTGGTATGACGCCTATAGAGGCAATGGCATCAGGAAAACCCACCGTTGCAGTAAATGAAGGTGGCTACCTAGAGACTGTGTTAGATGGGGTCACAGGTATACTCGTGGAACCGAATGTTGCGTCAATTGTTGAAGCTATTAAAATAGTGTCTTCAGACCCACATAAATACAAAGAAGCTTGTATTCAAAGGGCCAAAGAATTTGATGTATCTACAATGCTTAAGAAAATGAAGGCAGAACTTGTTTCATGAAAATATGTCAATATGATTGATCACATGTATTGAAGGGATGTAAGAATGAATAAGATCAATTCTCTCTCTATCAGAACTAAAATAATGTTAGTGATGTTATTTGCATTGCTCATACGTTTGTTTCCATTATCATTTCTCTTCTCCGATGGTAGGGTTACTTTTGTAAGTTATGATTCGTATTATCATATGAGGAGTATCCTTTATACTACACAGCATTTTCCTCATTACCTTCTTTCTGATTCTTATATTAACTTTCCATTAGGTTTTGACATAAGTTGGCCTCCACTTTATGATATTCTGGCATCTATGGTCGCTTTAATCATTGGATTGGGGAATCCTAGTGTTAGTACAATTGAGTTAGTTGCTGCTCTTTTTCCAGTAGTTCTTGGAACTCTTTCTTTAATACCTTTATACTTTGCAGCTTCCAAACTCTTTGGCCAAAGGGTAGGCTTTTACAGTATTGTGGTCTTGGCAATAATGCCAATTCATATTCTGGTTTCTATGTTCGGAGCAACGGATCATCATGTTGCTGAAATTTTGATATCAACTTCAGCTTTTGCATTGTTTATCTACTCACTTAAGGACAATGTGTATTTTGATGATTTCAAGAAAATAACAAAAACAGAGTTAATAACCTCTATTTTTTCACGTTCTGCATTATATTCTATCAGTGCTGGTTTTTTGCTTGCCGTCTCTGTGCTTACTTGGACTGGTTCACCTATATTTATAGGTCTTTTTGCATTCTATATACCCATACAACTGGCTATTGATCTCAGAGCAAAAAAAAATTCTGTATACTTATTGGTTAATTCGTGTCTGATGTATTTGACTGCACTTGTGATTGTTACACCTTTGGTATTATTTATGGCAAGGCAAGGGTATGAGTTAAGTGCTGCTTTTGTTTCATGGTTCCATGTGCTATACATATTATTAATGCTTGTTTTTACTCTGATCTGTTGGATCGTGGCTTATCTATTAAATAGCAAAGGTCAATGGTGGTATTATCCTTTAATCATTCTTGTGCTAATTGCAGTTGCTTTCATTAGTGTCAAGTCGTTAATGCCAACTTTCTTCTCCAATATCATGGCAGGAGTTAGTTATTTGTTAGGATTTGACGAAACTCTAAGCACTATCAATGAAGCTTTACCTTTATTCTGGGATCAGTATGGTAGTTTTACATTGAAATCTGTATGGGGCGGTTTCGGTCTATTTTTCCTATTGGCTGTGATCTCTCTTATATTCGTCATTCGTAAAGGTGAACCATCTAAATATCCTGCAATATCATTTTTAGTAGTTTGGTCAGTTGTTGTATTTGTACTTGCATTCTCACAGAGGCGTTTTATGTATCTTCTGTGCATTAATGTCTCAGTTCTTTCTGGTTATTTCATGGGAGAATTACATTCGTGGTTGATGCCAAAAGTGGTTAAGGAACATGCAGGAAAACACAAAAAATCATCCCAATCAAATCCTAGTAAGACTTCTTTGTTGATGGTTATTGGAATGTTGCTCCTGCCGGGATTTTTGATCTCTGCAGCTGCTGTTTCCAGTCCATCTGTCATGCCTTCTGATTGGGAAGATACATTAGACTGGCTAAAGGTAAATACTCCTGTGACTTCCTATTATACTGATCCTGTGCAAACTCCAGAGTACGGCGTTCTTAGCTGGTGGGATTTTGGTAACTGGATAATTTACAGGTCTCAAAGGCCAGTAGTCACCAACAACTTCCAACCAAGTGTACAGGATGCAGCTGCATTTTTCTTATCTCAGAATGAAACAAAGGCATCAAATATCCTTGATGAAAGAAACGTAAAGTATATACTAACAGATATTTCAATGGTCAAGGGTAAATTCTTCAATATTGCTAAACTTGCAGGTGAGGACTATAATAGCTTCTTCGATAACGAAACCACTAATAAAGGTTCCTCTACGGTAACAACAAAAGTAGAGAATGACAAGTTCAAGAATACAATGCTTGTTAAACTACATGTTTATGATGGAAGTGCTTCCGGTCATTATCGCTTGCTATACGAGTCTAACACAACTGTTACTAAAGATCCGGATGTAAAATATGTGAAAGTATTTGAGTATGTGAAAGGAGTAAAGGTAACGGGTAAGGCTGAACCGGGAGAAACTGTTTACGGGGCAACTACTCTTATCAGCAACGAAGGCAGAAAGTTCGATTACTATAATTCTGCAGTTGCAGGCGAGGATGGCACTTATAATCTTGTCTTGGCTTACTCAACTGAGAATAGTGATCTGTCTACCCATGCCATATTGCCGTATACTATAATTGGTAAGAAAAGTCTCTCTTCCAAACAGATCAATGTAACAGATAGCGCTGTTCAGACTGGTGAAGTTTTGTTGTTAGACCTGGTATAGGTCTTACGTTCTCTCTCTATTTTTTAAGTGAGAGCCTGGATTAGGCATATATATAAAAAAAGTATTATACATCTATATTCCCTATTTGGTTCTTCCAGGTGATATAAATGCTTTACAGATGCTCTTTATGTGAAGGGAAAATGAACAGATGGAGGTATCCTGCCATTGCAAGACAGGATCAATTTGGAAGGCAACTTGTTATCTACAAGTGTGTTGAATGCGGCAATGAAGAGACTTATCCTGACCTTTAAAATCAGAACATTGAATAAACTTCTTCATGCGGATGAATCACAAAACCCTCGGGCGTGATCTCGTATGGGTGGATCTTTTTGCTGTGGTCTGATCCGCGCATCTTATATATTTCCAAGCTGCGCATGCGTACATTTTCGTGGCGCTTGTAGTACAGCACAATGGTTCCATCTGTTACGAAGTTCTCAACTCCGAATCTTGAAGGGCTTGATTCATCAATCACTTCGCAGGTCATCATTGAGGTAAGCCCTATTACTTCAAGGGTAGTGCTCAGCTTCAGTAATTCTACACGTATTTTTGCTTGATCCTGCAGATAAAAACTTATAGAAGTAGTGGAATCTACAAGAGCCCTTCGTGCATTGATTTCTTCTTGGGTAGTAATTATCTGGTCCATCAGGGAGCGAATATCAAATGGTCGGATGTCCACATATTTTTCTTGCGATGGTATACCAATTTTTGTAGAACAAGCATCTATTATAGCAAGTTTATTCTCTTCTTCAAGTTCCTCAAGATCCCATCCAAACTTGAGTACATTCTCACGTATTTGCTCAGGTCTCTCTTCGGTTGCTACTATGATCCCATTCTCTCCATATTTTGTTATCCCATTATAAATAAACTGGATGGAGAAATTTGTTTTACCGGCTCCAGATGTGCCTGAAACCAGGTATGTCCTATCTCTTATAAGTCCTCCGCCACAGAGTTCATCAAAGCCGGGTATACCTGTCCTCACTCTGTTTGGACCTTCTTCCATCTTTATCTCTTCAGATACAGCGCCATCAAACATCTTGCGTTTCTCCTCGTTTTATGCTTAATCTTTGGTATTTATAATATATCAGGGAAGATATAAATGTGTTGAGGTGATTATGTTTGTTCCATCTGGGCAAATTCATATGTACTCTATTCGACGATCTATTAACTATACTTTCTTTCTTGTCGTTATCTTAATGGGTACGCATACTAGAGTTCGACATTTCCCGTTAAATACATCGATACTTGCCATTGCGACGCGAATAATAATCTGTTTGAGACCACAAAAGATTTAATAGGGAAATCAATTAATAGGCTCTTGTAATCCAATATGACGGGATTAAGAGGGTGATGATGAGAACTTCGTCAATGGGCGAACTTAGTGTTCTCCTTATGACGATCTGAGGGCGCATAAGCGTTCTAATCCAATGATCCTCACTCTTAGACTTATATACAAACTAACGGAGGAAAATAATGAGTAAATTCGCAGCAGTAACAATTGCTGCACTTATGCTGATGGCAGTATTCGTTTCATCTGCAAGTGCAGCAGCCTCTGTAAACACTGTGGAGGTAAGAAGCCCAGTGTACAGTGGCGACAAATTAAGCGATATCCCTGTGAGTTTTGATTATACTGAATTCGCAGGATTTTATTACGATATAGATGACAACATTGGTTCTGAAAGTCTGTCTATCGACTCTAATATGGTCTCAGACCCAAGAACCATTGATGACAATGGACTTACATACAGAACAACCATCCAGAATGTAGATTACACTTACAGTGACTGGACCGGTCAGTTCCCCAAGATGGGCTTCCTTGCACAGGACTATGTTCCAGTGAACGGCCAGCCAGATGTCCTCTCCAAGCTTATACTTGACAGCGATGACAAGTACACTCTGAGAGTCGGTCAATCCCTTGATCTTGGCGAAGGCTATGCAATTACACCAAAACAGATCGATGTCGATGGTAACAAGGTCTGGCTCGAGCTGAGCAAGGACGGCGTGTACCTTGATGATCAGGTCATTACAGTAACTGATGCAGATGTTGAGAACAGCACCTGGGACTATGAACAGGACGATGTAGGCGGCGAAGATAATGTAGTTATCATGAGAGCCCACGTCAACGAAGTATTCCAGGGTCAGACCGACAGCCTTGCAGTAATTGAAGGTCTGTGGCTTATCTCTAACGAGCCAATGGAAATCAACAGCGATGACACCTTTGATACACTTGAGGTTACAACAATCGGCGACAACTACCTTGAGCTTAAGAACAAGGATTCTATCTCATTGAGCAAGAACAAGGACATAGTCCTTGCAGGCGACATGAAGATCAAGACCGCTGACTCTGATGATGTCAGGTTCTACTTCTACAAGGAGATCACTGCACCAGGAACCTATCAGGTGAGAGGTACAGTTGTATCAGGTGATGGCACTGCTACATGGAATGCAACTTCATTCGCAGGCTTCTACTATGACTTGGATGCAGATATATCATCTGAAAGCATGACTGCTACTGTATCAGGTAGGACAATTGCAGAAGATGGACTTGTCTACACTACCACTATGCAGCAGGTAGGGTATGAGTACGGTGACTGGACTGGAACCTATCCAAAGATGGGCTTCCTTGCAGAGGAATATGTACCAGTCAACGATCAGCCAGATGTTCTCTCAAAGCTTATACTTGACAGCGATGACAAGTACACTCTGAGAGTCGGTCAGTCCCTTGACCTTGGCGAAGGCTATTCACTCACACCAAAGCAGATCGATGTCGATGGTAACAAGGTCTGGCTCGAGCTGAGCAAGGACGGCGTGTACCTTGATGATCAGGTCATTACAGTAACTGATGCAGATGTTGAGAACAGCACCTGGAACTATGAACAGGACGATGTAGGCGGCGAAGATAATGTAGTTATCATGAGAGCCCACGTCAACGAAGTATTCCAGGGTCAGACAGACAGTCTTGCAGTAGTTGAAGGTCTATGGCTCATCTCTAACGAACCAATGGAGATCAATAGCGATGACTCATTCGATTCACTGGATGTTACAACCATTGGCGACGACTCACTTGTACTTACAAACCCAGATTCTATCTCCTTGACCAAGGACAAGGAAATCAAGATCGCTGGAAACATGTACTTCAAGACAGCTGACGCTAATGAACTCCGCTACTATCCATTCGCTGAGTACACCATAGGAAATGCAACCGTTGGAAATGGAACTACAACAGTCCCACCAACCACTGGTAATGGAACTACAACAGTCCCACCAACCACTGGTAACGGAACAACAACAGTCCCACCAACCACAACCCCACCAACCACTGGTAATGGAACAACCGTCCCACCAACCACTGGTAATGGAACTAATGGAACTACTCCAAGTGGAACCCCAGGCTTTGAAGCAATCTTCGCAGTAGGCGGTCTCCTGGCAGTTGCATACCTTGTCAGAAGGAACTAAACTAAAATGAATTGAGAAGGGTTTTAATCCCTTCTGTTACTTTTTTTTTAATTCATATTTACGTTAAATGTCCTTGTTTATTGATTGGACATCAGTTTAATAACAAAGAAACCGTATTATCGGACTATTTATCCGAGGTAATACCATGAAGAAACAGTTGAGTTTAGTGTTGATATTTGTAGTATTGTTCATGGGTTTGTCAGGCTGCATATTCAAAGGGAATGATAATGCTACTCCCTCAAGTGGCCAGGTTGCCCCAGAAAAAAGTGTTTCTGAACTTGTAGTCCTTAATAATATTCCTTCAGATTTTGAATACCTTGGGAACAAGTCTTTAAATGCAGATTATGTCAGCAAGAATTTTGTTAAAGCAGAAAATGTTACAGAAGCTGCTGAAGGTATTTACAAGAATGAAACTCTTGATTATTACATCACGGCTATTAAATTCTCAGATACAGCGTCAGCAGAGTCTTTCCTTACAGACTATAAAGGCACTTTCAAAGCGCTCAAGAACAACGACACTTTCCAGATAGTTAAATTCAATGGGCATGAAGCTACTAGGGCTTTGAGTCACTCCACTGTAGGGGGTACAGAAGTTTCCCGCTATAAATACTTCTGGAATAATGATAACCAGGTTTTCATAATCGCTGGTAACTCAAACGATTCATATGTAGGTCTTGATTTTGCAATGGCTACAGGATACTAATAATATCCTTAACATTTTCTTTTTTTTCACATGCGATTCCAATCGATACGCTTTAATATGAAAATACCCTTCTAGATGCTACGCTATGCCCGGATAGCCTAGTTGGTTGGGGCGCCAGACTCATAGGGAATATTTACGAGTGCGTCCAAGTCTCCTGAGACATCTGGAGGTCGCGTGTTCGAGTCACGCTCCGGGCACTAAATTTTGACTAGTTCAATCAAGTTCTTGGCCCTATTGAGCATTAGATCTAGTGCCAACATTTAGGATTATTGAAGATGCTTCGGTTAGTGTAAGCAATGATTTTGTTTATTCAATAAAACTTTTAGTGTATTTGGTAATGTGTGCTTTCTCGGTTAAATCTCTTCTACTTCTCATTCCATTTCCATCGCGCAAAACATATATGCTCTTAGTAGGTACATAACCCCATGAACTTTCAACTCCTGGATGCAGACTATGTAACCGAAGGTACTAGTCCTGTTGTGCGTCTCTTTGGCAGGGATGAGGACGGCAAGAGTGTCTGCTGCTATGTGCCGGGATTTGAACCATATTTTTATGTGAATGCTTCTGGTGAGCTTGAACTGATCTGCAAGCTCATAAAGGAACGTTTTGATGTGGTCAAGAGTGTCGATATAGTTCAGCGTTTCGAGCCAGTGGGGTATCAGAAGTCCAAAAAACCTATGATTCAGGTCACTACCTATGAGCCAAGGCATGTTCCTGAGATCCGTGATGACATACTGCAGATTCCCGGAGTAAAAGAGGTGTATGAGACAGATATATTGTTCAGAAATCGTTTTTTGATAGATAGGGGACTGCATGGCATGGGCTGGGTCTCAGTTTCCCCCTCCAAGGAAGGCATTCCCACCGGGAAAATGTACTCTGACACCGTATGCTTAGACCTGCATCCTGCTGAAGTTGAGAAGCTCCCAAATGCCCCCCTCAAGTTCCTGTCCTTTGATATCGAATGCCTGCCCATAGGTGGTTCCATGCCTTCCCCGGATGAATCCCCGGTGATCATGATAAGCCTCACCTTTGTTCCCGCCTACAACGGTCACAACACCATTGTACTTGTGGCAAAACCGGTTTCAAATGCAGGGCTGGATGTCGAGTCACTTAAAAACGAAGAATCCATGTTCAAGCGGTTCTTTGAGATACTCAGGGAATATGATCCAGATATATTACTGGGTTACAACATCAACGATTTCGATATTCCTTATATAAGTGACAGGGTCAAGATCATCTCAGACTCAGGCACTATAATTGATTCGGGTTCAGGACGCGACGGGCGGCCAATGAGCTATCGGAAGATCGGAACAATGACTCTCATCTCCATGACCGGAAGGGTTGTGGTGGATGTCCTTCCTCTCATACGCAGCCAGTTTAGTTTGAAGAGATATACACTGCGCAATGTAGCCAAAGAGCTTTTGGACCGGGAGAAGCTTGATGTGGCCCCCTCTGAAATGGAGGATTACTGGAATGATGACGGAGAAAAATTACTAAAGTTCATAGATTACGCAAGGCGCGATTCCGAGCTTGCTATGGAGCTGGTCATGAAACTCCAGTTGCTTGACAGGTACATAGCCATTTCCAGGGTAAGCGGTTCCCTTCTACAGGAGGTCATTGACGGCGGCCAGACATCCATGGTGGAGAACCTCCTGTTGCGTGAATGTCGCACTAGGGATCGGGTGATACCTCCTAAACCAAATGATGATCTTGTGTATTCCAGGAACAAGAACAGTGAGGGTTTGAAAGGAGGAGAAGTGCTGGAGCCTAAAAAAGGGCTTCTTGAAAATGTAGTCATACTCGACTACAAGTCCCTGTATCCTACTATAATGATGGCTCATAATCTCTGCTACACAACTGTCGTCGAGAAAGATGTTCCTGAAGAAGGCAAGACGATTACTCCGCCATCAGGTGGTAAGTTCGTAACTGCAGATATTTCAAAAGGTATCATGCCCAATATCTTGGAAAATCTCCTCAACCGAAGGACCGAAACCAAGAAACGCATGAAACATGTGTCTAATGAAGATGAGTATAGGGCTCTTGATGCTACACAGCTTGCAATGAAAATATTGCTGAACAGCTTTTACGGCTATGCAGGTTATACACGTGCGCGCCTATACACTCTTACTCTTGCAAACGCTGTGACAAGTTTTGGTAGGGAGAATATCATTACCACACGCTCACTTATAGAGAATACTATCCATACCATCTACCTTGAAGATGGTAATTCTCATCTTGAAAGTGAGACACCCTCGAATTCACATAGCAAGGCTATTTCTCTTTCAGTGGTATATGGTGATACTGACAGTGTCTTTGTACAGTGTACATCAAAAAGTGAGATCTCCCTTGAAGATGCAGAACTTGTAGGTAGGAAGATTTCAGGCATAGTTTCAGCTTCTCTGCCTGACCCCATGGAACTTGAGTTTGAATCCATAGCAAAACGCGCCCTTTTCATAGCAAAGAAAAGGTATGCTATATGGGTATTTGAGCGCTCTGCCGATGGCTGGAAAGATGGTATAAAGGTAAAAGGTATGGAGACCGTACGCAGGGACTGGTGTGAGTTGACATCCAAGACTTTGAACAGAGTGCTTGAACTTGTGCTTAAGGAAGGAGAAGTGGAAGCAGCTGTAAGGCATGTACGGAAAGTAGTTGATTCCATCCGCAACCTCGATGTCACAAAGGATAAGGACATCATAGATGACCTTACAATGACTCGCATGTACTCCAAGAGGAGGGAGCACTACAAGAACAAGCAACCCCATATTACGGTTGCTGAGAAAATGGAGCACAGAACTGGTTCTCTTCCTCCTGTAGGTGAGCGCATACCTTTTGTCATCACTGCAGGTAAAGATCTCTTTGTGAACCGCGCAGAAGATCCGGAGTATGTTCGCGAGCACAATGTCTCTCTTGATGTGGATTACTATGTAAAGAAACAGATTCTTCCACCTGTTGAGAGGATTCTAGGGGTATTTGGCGTAGACCTTGCAAACCTTGATTATGATTCTAAACAAACAGGTCTGTCAGACTTCACTCATGTATCTCCCCAAAAAAATATGCAGAGATCAGTTCCACGTAAATCGGATTCCGAAGGGGCAGGGCCAAGCAATGGTTCGCAGCGATCTCTATTTGATTTCTAATTAGTTAAGTATCAATCTTTCACCAGTTACCAGGTATACGATACTCTGACAAATATTGCAAATATGATCTCCTATCCTCTCTAAGTATCTTAACACAAAGAGTAGGTGTGAAGCATCAGTGATGATACTATGGTCTTTGATCATCATCTCTATGAATTCCTTCTCAGTATCAAAGAAAAGCTTGTCTAGCACGTCATCACCTCTCGCAACTTCTTTGGCAAGCTCCGGATCCGAATCTTTGAAGGCTATCATAGTACCTTGCAACATTTTCTCTGTAATTTCACTCATCTTGCAGATGCCTGACAGAAGCACCTTGTTCCTTTCAGGTTCACCTTTTATGTCTGTAGATGTCCAAGCTATGTTACATGCAAGGTCGCTTAACCTTTCCAAATCAATAGCCATTGTCAAACTTGCAGTTATAAGCCTCATGTCACTTGCCATGGGTTGTTGAAGGGCTATAAGATGTGAGACACATTTCTCTACTTTTATTTCTTTTTCATCAACTATATCGTCTTTTTTTATCGTTTCACGGGCAAGGTTAGTATCAAGGTTTGTAAGGGATTCAGTCGCTCCTCTCAACATATCAAGGGATACTTGCATCATCTCTAATACGTTAATCTTCAGTAAATCAAGACTATTGTGATATTTTTCTCTCGACATCTCTTCACCCAAACCTTCCTGTTATGTAATCTTCTGTCGGTTTCATTTTAGGATTCTCAAATATCTGATCGGTTTTACCATATTCTATCAGATCTCCCGTGAGGAAGAATGCAGTATTGTCTGATATCCTCGCAGCCTGCTGCATATTATGTGTAACTATAACTATAGTGTATTTCTTCTTAAGCTCCATTATGAGCTCTTCTATTTTGGAAGTTGATATCGGATCAAGCGCACTGCAAGGTTCATCGAATAATATTACTTCCGGTTTTACTGCCAGTGTCCTTGCAATACATAGCCTTTGCTGTTGTCCACCACTAAGATTCAGAGCAGATGTACCTAATCTATCGGCTACTTCCTCCCACAATGCTCCAGAGCGGAGGGCGTCCTCTATAATACTGTTCATCTCATTCTTAGAAACTCCATGTATCTTTGGTCCATAGGCTATATTGTCACGTATGGACATAGGGAAAGGATTTGGTTTCTGGAACACCATTCCTACTCTTTTTCGCAGGTCAACGACATCCACATTTTTGGAATATATATCTTTATCATCTATCCTGATGTTTCCCTCTATTCGGCAGTTCTTCACTAGGTCGTTCATTCTGTTCAGACATCTTAAAAATGTGGACTTTCCACATCCTGAAGGACCTATCAGAGCTGTCACACTGTTTTTTGGAATATCTATAGAAATATTGTGAAGAGCGTGATTATTGCCGTACCAGAGATTAAGTTCACTTACTTCTATCTCGGTCTGTTTTCTGTTGTTTTGTCCTGACATTTGCTACCTTTTCCTTAATTCCGGAGTTTTTTTCTGTAATGTCTTCTTATACCGACAGCTATCATATTGACGCTGAGGACTATAGCAAGTAATACTAATGCAGTACCATATTGTATAGGTCTTGTCTGGGAGATATTGGTACCCGCAGTAGCAATTACGTATAAGTGATACGGTAGTGCCATAAATTGTGAATAAATTGAGTCTGGAAGCCTTGGGAGGAAATAAGCTGCTCCTGTAAGTAGGATGGGTGCAGTTTCTCCTGCCACTCTCCCCACTCCCAGAATAGCACCGGTTATCATGCCAGGAATTGCAGCAGGCAGCACTACTTGTCTTATTGTTTGCCATTTAGTAACGCCAAGCGCTAGAGAAGCATACCTATATTCTTCTGGTACGGTTATCAAGGCCTCCTGGCTTGTCCTTATTATTATCGGAAGGGCCATTAATGCAAGAGTGAGTGCTGAAGCCAGCAATGAGGCTCCAAATCCCATATATTTTACGAACATTGCAAGTCCGAACAGGCCAAATACTACAGAAGGTGTTCCTGCTAGATTATTAATGGCCATCTCTATTAGCCATTTGGTTTTTCCTGGTTGTGCATACTCATTCAAGTATATTGCTGACAATACGCCTAAAGGTACGGCAACTCCCATTGATCCTACTATAAGGTATATTGTTCCCAATATTGCAGGATATATGCCCCCTTCTGTCATCCTTTTCCTTGGCATCTCGGTAAGGAATTCTATACTGATTGCACTATATCCATTTAGAAATATCTGTAGCATTATGGCTATTACTAAAAGCGCTACAAAGGCAGCACTAAATTTAAGGAAAGCAAAAGCAAGCTTTTGGTTGAGTTTAGCTTTTTTTGTTATTGTCCTGCCCCCATGTTAAATTTATATTTCTTTTTTATGTATTCAGCCACGATATTGGTAATGAATGTGGTAATGAACAATACAGAGCCAATAGCAAAGAGTGCATAGAAATGCTCACTTCCTTGGGGCACTTCTCCCATTTCCAGTGCAATAGTTGCTGTCATAGTTCTTACTGGTGCAAAAAGCCCATCTGGAAAGCCGGGTATTATTGCGGTGTTCCCTGTTACCATCATAACAGTCATTGTTTCTCCTATGGCTCTTCCTATACCCAGCATCACAGCAGCGGATATTCCTGATAGGGCAGCGGGTAGGATTACTTTATTTATTGTTTGCCATTCCGTAGAACCAAGAGCTAACGATCCATCTTTAATAGAACGTGGTACTGAACTGATGGCATCTTCTGACATGGATATAATTGTGGGCAAAGCCATTATTCCTAACATTATAGAGCCAGCAAGTGCAGTCTGACCGGTGGGGAGGTCTAATATGTTTTGAAGCAATGGAACTAGTACTACAAGACCAAAGAATCCGTATACTACTGATGGAATTCCGGCGAGTATCTCCACAAGAGGTTTTAAAAGATCGGCTTCTTTTTCACCTGCAAGTTCTGCTATGTATATTGCAACAGCAATTCCAAGGGGTACTGAAAATATAATTGCTCCAAATGTTACTATTATTGATCCAAATAATAAGGGCAATAATCCAAATTGGTTTGGTTGAGATGTGGGATACCACTTTGTCCCTAAAAGAAAGTCTGATAATGAATAATTCTGGAATAGTGCAAGACCGTCCTTAAACAAAAAAATACAGATTAGAAAAAGGATTACCACTGCAGTAACCCCGGAGAGGTACAACAGTGATTCTATCGCTTTCTCTTGATATTTTCTATTACTCATGTCAGATCCTTCGCTTGATCTTATTTTACTGGGAAGTATCCAACATCAGAAACTATTGCCTGTCCCTCTTCACTCATTACATAATCTTTAAATTCTTTAGCCAATCCCTGGGGCTCTCCGTTAGTATAGTAATAGAGTTGCCTTGCTAATGGGTATTCTCCACCGAGGATGTTTTCTTCAGTAGCAGGAACGAACTTTCCTTCTCCTCCGTCGAGTGCAAGAGCTTTTGTACTTTTGTCAAGGTATGCATATCCTATGTATCCTATTGCACCTTTATTTTGAGCAACTTCTTGTACTATAGCTCCAGTTGCAGGTTCGACAAGTGCATCTTGGCGGTATTCTCTTCCTTTAAGAACTTCTTCTTTGAAGTATTCGTATGTTCCAGAACTGCTGTCACGACTTATAATTGTAATTGGTACATCTTCGCCACCAACATCTTTCCAGTTGCTAATGTTTCCGTCATAGATTGCTTGAAGTTGTGAAAATGTTATTTGAGCTACAGGATTTTCAGGATTCACTACGACTGCGATTCCATCCCACCCAATGACTGTTTCCACAGGGTTGATGCCATTATTTTTTGCATTTTCTATTTCGGAATCTTTCATTTCTCTAGAAGCCATTGCTATATCTGCTTCACCATCTATCAGCGCAGCAATTCCTACTCCAGACCCTCCACCGATTACAGTGATATCGCTGTTCTGATTCTTAGCCATATATTCTTCAGCTTCTGCCTGGGATAATGGAAGTATTGTATCAGAACCTTTTACAATTATACTCTGTTTTGCAGCTGAACTTTCTGAAGTATTTGCTGCTCCTTTGGTAGTACTGTTTTCTTTAGTATTCTTATCCACACAACCAATCCCTGCAAATGTGAACCCGATTATAAGGAACACAGTTATAAGGATAAACATTTTGTTAAGTTTTGTTATTTTGAACATGAGTCTTCTCCACTTTGCTGGAATTATCTTTGATGATGCCAGTTGTGTAGATAAGTATTATGTAAATACAATACAGACTCATATGATTACTATGGTTTTCTATATTAGTTCTATATTCTATATAGAATATAATTTTCAATTCTTGATGTTTATCCTAAATTAGCAGATCACTATCTTTTTCTCTATTTCAGAATTATGGCTTCCTGGTGAAGAACAAAAGTGGCAAATAGGGTAATTGAAATAATAATAAGCATGCCAGATTTACTCATAAAGAATGCTAAGATATTCTATGATAATTATCTTCAGCCTGCAGAAATAGTAATAGATGAAGGGAAGATTAGCAGAATCGCAAAAGAAGCAGATGTAATAGCCGGTGAAGTCATTGATGCAGCAGGATCTCTTGTCCTTCCAGCGGGCATTGACGTGCATGTACATTTTAGAGAACCGGGTCTCACTCAGAAAGAAGACTGGTACACAGGTTCATGTGCAGCAGCAGCAGGTGGTATCACAACTGTAGTGGATCATCCCAATACACTTCCTCCTACAATTGACAAAAAATCCTTTTCTGAAAAACTCAAGCTTGCTTCTCGTAAATCCATTGTAGATTTTGGTATTCATGGAGGAGTTACCAACAATCTTGAAAAACTCCCTGAACTTTGGGAAGAAGGAGTAATAGCATTTGGTGAGATCTTTATGGCAGAGTCTACTGGTGGACTCAATATCGATGAAATAACTCTTGAAAGTGCTTTGAAAGTGATCAACCAACTTGGTGCGTTGGCAGCTATCCATGCTGAAGACGATGCAATCCGCTTGGAATGCGATGCATTATTAAAGAATGATATGTCTCCTGCTTCCCACTCTCGCGCGCGGCCTAATATATGCGAGGCCACTGCAGTGCAAAAAGCAGTAGAAGTTCTTAGAAAGACCGGAGCAAAAGGGCATATATGTCACATTAGTGCTTTTGAGTCAGTAGGTGTACTTGGTAGAGATCGGTATATTGCACGGCAAAAAGGTCTATCTCCGATCACATGTGAGGTGGCGCCGCATCATCTGTTCCTTTCTACGAGGGATTGGGATAGGCTAGGTTGTTATGGTAAAATGAATCCTCCTCTTAGAGATCGTAGAAGTGTTAAGTTCCTTCTTAATTCATTAAATGATGGCAGTGTGGATATTGTAGCATCAGACCATGCTCCTCACTGTGAAACTGAAAAAGACGTGGATATAAAGACAGCTCCATCAGGGGTGCCAGGAGTAGAAACTCTTATGCCTCTGATGCTCATGGCCGTGAAGAAGAATCTTCTCCCATTGGGGCGTATGATAGATGCTACAAGCGCTGCTCCTGCCAGGATATTTGGTCTGGACAGGCATTCTAAAGGCAGGCTAGGGGTAGGTTTTGATGCTGACTTGATCATTGTGGACACAAAAAAGGTTACTCCCATAAAAGGTGACCACTTGCATGGAAAGGTGGGATGGACTCCTTTTGAAGGGATTGAAGCTATTTTCCCAGAGATCACGATATCAAGGGGTGATGTGATATGGGATGGGGAGATATCAGCTTCCCATGGACGGGGTGTGTTCTTATCGGGTCAAGGGAAATCTATGGACACTGATGAACATCGTTGAGAAATTTATGTTCACAGAACCATAACCTTTTAAATATATAATCACTTATTATGTTCATGGTGTTGTGATGAAATCCAAATTCGCTATTCATACTACTCTGAGCGGTGATGCTATCAAGGTCCTTGAAAGGTATGAAAAGGATCTGGGCGCCAAAAATGTAGTATTAGAAAAAGCTTTACTAAATCTCGATAATAGTCGATTCAAGGCAAAACTTGATACGCAGAACATTGATAAGTTGCTCAAAAGGGTGCCTACGGGGGTACCTGGATTAGATGAATTTCTAGAGGGTGGTTTCCCGAAAGGATTTTCAGTTGTAGTTACAGGGCCCCCTGGGACAGGTAAAACTACTTTTTGCATGCAGTTCCTGATGGAAGGAGCAAAGAATGGTGAAAGGTGTATCTTCTTTTCATTTGAAGAGAGAGCTCAACAACTCGTACAGCATTTCATGAGGTTTGGCTGGGACATTGGTAAGTACATTGATGATGGTTATCTAGAGGTCTTCGGCATATCTATGCTTACTTCTGAAGAAATGATCGAGATAATAGAATCTCACAAGCCTGATAGGGTTGTTTTTGATTCTCTGAATGTATTTACGGCTCCCGATGAGTTCAGAAAATCTACCTCATGGCGTGCTTTACACAGGTTACTTAAAAAGGACAAGATCACCTCGCTGTTGGTCACTGAAAAGACTCATGGGATAGAGAAAAAGCAGTTCGATGACTATGATTTTCTAGGAGATGGAATTGTTTTTCTTGATTTTATCCAGACGAACGATATTGATACCACTCCTATGCCTGTTATGGCAATACAAAAAATGAGGGCAACTCGTATAGATCATACTCCTCAACCCTTCAGGTTCACAGCTACTGGTATTGCTAAATATCGTGCACTCAATATTCCTCAAAAAATACTACAGGATAAAATGGATCAGCGTCGTACAGAGCGAGATTTAGGTATAGTATGACATAAGACTTGCAATTAATGTTATTATATATATGGCCCTAAAGCTTCCAACACCGCCTATGCTTATATATGCACTTCCATTTTTTTCTCGGTCTATGGTAAGCAAGGAAGCTATGCATCCTGCAAGTATTCCTACTACACTTGATACATATACCACACTCTCTATATTTTCTATAGATAACAGAAGTGCTAAAGGTAACGATAGAAGTCCAATGTAATCGGGCACTTCTATTCCTACTCCATCAATCATCTCTGATGCAAGGAAAGTTATAACAGTAATGATAAGGGCTATTTCCAAGGATGTTATAATTGGTCCCGTCAACAAGAGGTATACAATGGCTAGAAGAGGTATAATTACTCCTGCAAAATTTATGGTTATCTTTGTATCGAATACCCTTTCCTTTGGAGTTATTAATTCTTGTGGTACAGGGACACTGTATATCTTTTCCAAAATGAATGCATGTTGAAGAAGAAGTTCAGGTTTTCTGGTGCGTATGCTGGATACAGGTATTTCGATATTTCTTGTGGCCAGCATTAAGAGGAGCATTATGAAAAGGGGTGTAGATGTTATATTCCCGATTTTCAATTTATTCTCATAGCAAAGGATGGTAATTGGAAGCAAAATCAACCCAAATAATACTATCTGTTTCAGTTCTGAACGGTTTATTTGTCCCCTCATATCAACCCTCGTGCTATTTAAACTCTAGAATTGTGATTGCATTAGCGTTTGCTTCTTCTTTTCAAGGAAACCATATACTTGTCCATGTGTAGCGCCACCAATCAACATCTCTATGGCAGTTCTGATTATTTGATTTTTTTCGGGACTGCCCAAGATACTTACAGTCTTGCCATAAACGGAAATCTTTACGCCGATCATACTTTCCATTATTTCTCTGGTCTTTCCGGCTTTTCCGATAATCCTTCCCTTAAGACGTATCATTTCCTGGGGTGTGCCTGCAGAGTTTGACAGATCTAAGGTTTCAAGCATCATCATTTCATCGTCCATCAATATCATGGCCTTTTCTGGATTGAATCCTCTAGCTATGGCTTGGATAACGTCTGGTGCCCTCATAGATTGAATAGGGTCCTCTCCAGGTATAACTTCTATAGTACCATTCTCACTATCAATCTCGATAGTAGCTGTTGATAATTGTTCGATTAGACTTTTAACCTGTCCTTTGGGACCTATTATAGCCCCTATTCTATCTTGGGGTACTTTAATGTGAGTCATGATTTTGCTCCTTTTTGTCTTTTGTTACAAATAAGTAAAGTTCAGTTTCATCAGATTTTATGCCATATTTCCTAAAATGGCGTGCAATGTTCTGAATATCTCTACGCAGAAATTGGTCTGCTCTTGGGTGTTCAAGAGTTACTGATTGTCCCATATCTATCAATATTGGCTCTATTAACTCAGTCTCAATAAGTACATTATATTCGCTAAGATCTCCGTGTATAAGTTCGGCATCTTCATAGAGTTTTTTAATGTAGTTAATGAGTATGTCAAAAACTTTCCTTGCTGATTCTTCATCTAATTGCACATCTTTTAATAGGGGATATGGTTTTTCGTCTTTTCCAATGAATTCCATTACTAGGATATTCCTTTCAGTTATAATTGGCTTTGGAACTTTTATACCCGCTTCACCGGCTCTGAGAAGGTTGCGATATTCTTTTTTAGTCCAGGCGAAAATAAGATCTTTTTTAGTATGCCTTACGTCTCTGAAACGAGGATCGCCCATTATGTAATCTTCCATTGAATTGAAGGTACTGGATGTTATACGGTATATCTTGACTGCAAGACTGTGGTCTTTGCCATCTGCTAGAAACACATTTGCTTCTTTTCCAGTGCTTATGGGCCCTCCCAAAGCTTCTATTATGCCCTTGCTGGATAGTGTATATAGTGCTTTTAAAGTCGCTTCGTCAAAAACATTATCGGTGACTTTTGTCGTTTCACTATCTTTGTTTTTTGCCCTTCCGCTATCAATAAGGGTATCTATGTTTTTGATTTGATCATCAAGTGTTTTTGCCATGTTTTTATCGGCTCTTTAAAAATCCTTTACGTTCAAGCCAGTTAACCTGGGGGCGAGTGTACTTCCATATCACGTCTGCTTTTGTATCCTGAAAATCCCATGGTACTGCAATGACTATATCTCCATCCCGAATCCATGTTTTCTTTTTCATTGAACCGGGGATCCTTCCCATCCTTACTATTCCATCCATGCATCTAAGTTTCACTCGGTTGGCACCAAGCATATTTTCTACAATAGCTAATACTTCACCTTGATCCTTGCGAGGCGTGCGTACTCTGGTTACGCCGCTTTCGGAATTTTCAAAATTGTTGTTATTAGTAGACAGTTCAATTCCTCTTTAGTTTTCTTCATTGATCTAATTGTTAATATGGTTGCATAGAATAAGTGTATTTGCTATACATTGGATATTTTTAAAGTTTGCGAACATATAGTGTTGTTCTATTTCTCCGAAATATGTTTTTGACTCAGTACATGCAACATTTCCTCAATTATTTAGCAGATATATTTATATATTATACTGTTCATCATATACTCCCTCGCGGGAATTTAAGCATTCTCGTGATATTGATCGTGTTTTGCAATCTTTTGTAAAGCACACGTCAAAGATAAAGTATATATACGTTTAATGCGTATATTCATAATCTCGAGTACGGTGGTGAGTTTGACTGTAGTAGTCGTTTCTGCTTAATCTCTTGCTTCAATCGCAAGGTATATATAGCAAGACGAGTATTATGGTGATTCCCGCACAACAACTGTTGTGCGTGATAATCACCGCTTTATCGTAAGTGGAGGCAAGAGTTATTTCTTGCCTGACGTTGGGTTTGGCAGTTCGATTAATTCTGGTCGGTAGTGTATCATTATCGAAAAGGAATTAAACGAATTATATGCGTGCAAGAAATTCTCAGTGAATTTCCTGAACAATTCCGATATGAACTTCCAAAATTTTAAACCTATGTGTGTGATCAACAATTCTGGTTGATCCTGCCAGAGGTCACTGCTATCGGTGTTCGACTAAGCCATGCGAGTCAAATGTTCTTCGTGAACATGGCGTACTGCTCAGTAACACGTGGATAACCTGCCCTTAGGTCCGGCATAACCCCGGGAAACTGGGGATAATTCCGGATAGATTATAGATGCTGGAATGCCCTGTAATCGAAAGCTTTTGTGCCTAAGGATGGGTCTGCGGTCTATCAGGTTGTAGTGGGTGTAACGTACCTACTAGCCGACGACGGATACGGGTTGTGGGAGCAAGAGCCCGGAGATGGATTCTGAGACATGAATCCAGGCCCTACGGGGCGCAGCAGGCGCGAAAACTTTACAATGCGGGAAACCGCGATAAGGGGACACCGAGTGCCAGCATCCTATGTTGGCTGTCCATATGTATAAATCACATGTGTTAGCAAGGGCCGGGCAAGACCGGTGCCAGCCGCCGCGGTAACACCGGCGGCCCGAGTGGTGGCCACTATTATTGGGTCTAAAGGGTCCGTAGCCGGTTTGGTCAGTCTTCCGGGAAATCTGACGGCTTAACCGTTAGGCTTTCGGGGGATACTACCAGGCTTGGGACCGGGAGAGGTAAGAGGTACTACGGGGGTAGGAGTGAAATCTTGTAATCCCCGTGGGACCACCAGTGGCGAAGGCGTCTTACCAGAACGGGTCCGACGGTGAGGGACGAAAGCTGGGGGCACGAACCGGATTAGATACCCGGGTAGTCCCAGCTGTAAACTATGCTCGCTAGGTGTCAGGGACGGTGCGACCGTTTCTGGTGCCGCAGGGAAGCCGTGAAGCGAGCCACCTGGGAAGTACGGTCGCAAGGCTGAAACTTAAAGGAATTGGCGGGGGAGCACTACAACGGGTGGAGCCTGCGGTTTAATTGGACTCAACGCCGGAAAACTCACCGGGGGCGACAGCAATATGTAGGTCAAGCTAAAGACTTTACCAGAATCGCTGAGAGGAGGTGCATGGCCGTCGTCAGTTCGTACTGTGAAGCATCCTGTTAAGTCAGGCAACGAGCGAGACCCGTGCCCACTGTTGCCAGCATGTCCTTCGGGATGATGGGTACTCTGTGGGGACCGCCGATGCTAAATCGGAGGAAGGTGCGGGCTACGGTAGGTCAGTATGCCCCGAATCTCCCGGGCTACACGCGGGCTACAATGACTGGGACAATGGGTTCCTACCCCGAAAGGGGATGGTAATCTCATAAACCCAGCCGTAGTTCGGATCGAGGGCTGTAACCCGCCCTCGTGAAGCTGGAATCCGTAGTAATCGCGTTTCAACATAGCGCGGTGAATACGTCCCTGCTCCTTGCACACACCGCCCGTCAAACCACCCGAGTGAGGTATGGGTGAGGGCATGGACATTGTGCTGTGCTCGAACCTAAATTTTGCAAGGGGGGTTAAGTCGTAACAAGGTAGCCGTAGGGGAATCTGCGGCTGGATCACCTCCTAAGCGACCTGCAAACGCAGGTCAGCACGACCGACCAGAAATCGAAAGACTGCCAAATCCAAAAAAAGGATAAGCTGGTGACTCAGAAAAGGGCTTGTAGATCAGTTGGAAGATCGCTGCCTTTGCAAGGCAGAGGCCCTGGGTTCGAATCCCAGCAAGTCCATGTTAGTGCACCAAGCGAGTAATGTTGCTTGGGAAGGATGAAGTGTTCGATACATGGAATCGATCATGATGAGATCATGTACAAGTGTGCATATCAGACGTTTACTGGAATTAGTAAGGTGGACTCTGGTGAATATACCGTCAGGTGGATGGCTCGGCTCAAGCGCTGATGAGGGACGTGCCAAGCTGCGATAAGCCTCGGGTAGGAGCATGGATCCAATGAACCGAGGATGTCCTAATGAGGCCTCTTAATGCGTTTTACGCATTGATCAGTAATGATCGGGAACGCTCCGAATTGAAGCATCTTAGTAGGAGCAGGAAAAGAAATCGAAGAGATGCCGCTAGTAACGGCGAGTGAACACGGCAAAGTTCAAACTGAATCCCACCAGTAATGAGTGGGAGATGTGGTGTTATAGGCTTTTCCTAAAGGTCCTAATTAACTGAAATCGAACTTCTCTGGAACGTGAGACCAAAGAGTGTGATAGTCACGTAGGTAAAGGTTAATGGATCTGGGTTAAGTCCTGAGTAGCGTGGGTCGGAATTCTCGCGCGAATTTGGGAGGCACCAACTTCCAAAACTAAATACGACTTGAGACCGATAGCGAAGTAGTAGGGTGACCGAAAGCTGAAAAGTACCCCAAGAAGGGAGGTAAAAAGCGCCTGAAATCTGATGGTGATAGAGCGTTATGGCATGAAAGGATCTTTGGTATGAAGGAAGCAGTCGCGAGGCTGTTGTACGAGTATCATTGCCGATGTCATAACTTACGTTTTGAAGAACGGGCCAGGGAGTATATCCAAGTGGCGATGGCTAACCTTTTACGTGGGAAGCCGGAGCGAAAGCAACATGCGCGCAACCTTCGGGCCAGGCGCGGCGTATACAAGTGCGTGGAGTCACTGGGGTATGACCCGAAGCCGGGTGATCTAGGCGTGGGCAGGTTGAAGCGTGGCGAAAGCTACGTGGAGGACCGCAAGCGGTATTGATCTGCAAATCATTCGCGTGACCTGCGTCTCGGAGTGAAAGGCTAATCTAACCCGGCAACAGCTGGTTCCTTCCTAAACATGTCGAAGCATGACCTGACCAGAGATAGTCGGTGGAGTAGAGCACTGATTGGCGATCCCGGGGGAGAAATCCTTCGCTCACCTGTCAAACTCCAAACCCACCGTCGTCGTAGAAGGTCGGAGTCCGGGCTACTGGGGTAAGCTTGTAGTCCGTAAGGGAGACAACCCAGCCCGTGGTTAAGGTCCCAAAATGTCGACTAAGTGTTATTTAAAGGGTGTCCCAAGCCCCAGACAGCTGGAAGGTTAGCTTAGAAGCAGCTATCCTTTAAAGAGTGCGTAACAGCTCACCAGTCGAGGTTTGGGGCCCCGAAAATGGACGGGGCTCAAGTCGACTACCGATACCACGGAGCACCGCAAGGTGATCTAGTAGGAAGGCGTTGCGCTCGGGTAGAAGCAGGGCTGTAAAGTCCTGTGGACCGTGCGGAAACGAAAATCCTGGCAATAGTAACAGCAAAGTCAGGTGAGAATCCTGACCACCGAAGGGGCCAGGTTTCCTCGGCAATGTTCGTCAGCCGAGGGTTAGTCGGTCCTAAGACGTACCGTAATTCGAGTACGCCGAAAGGGAAACAGGTTAATATTCCTGTACTATCCAACAATAAACTGACGTTTTTGGGCAGGCTGAGCAGCGTCGTCGCGCTGTCTAAGCACCGAATCCCATGGAGAGCCGTAATGGCGAGAAGTGGGCGAATGTGTAATGGCGTAAGTCAGTTGCACCCGGGAACCCGTGAAAAGGGAGTTGGATATCCGTACCGAGAACTGACACAGGTGCCCCTAGCTGAAAAGGCTAAGGTGTGTCGGAGTAAACTGGCTAAGGGAATTCGGCAAATTGGCTCCGTAACTTCGGGATAAGGAGTGCCTGCTGTGAAGACAGCAGGTCGCAGTGACCAGAGAGCTCTAACTGTCTAATAACAACATAGGAAATCGCAAACCTGTAAAGGCTAGTACGATTTCTGAATCCTGCCCAGTGCAGGTACCTGAAACCCCGGTTCAACGGGAAGAAGGGCCTGTAAACGGCGGGGGTAACTATGACCCTCTTAAGGTAGCGTAGTACCTTGTCGCTTAATTGGCGACTTGCATGAATGGATCAATGAGAGTTCTACTGTCCCTAGCCAGAGTCCGGTGAACTTTACTTTCTAGTGCACAGTCTAGAGACCTCTAGGGGGAAGTGAAGACCCCGTAGAGCTTTACTGCAGCCTGTCGTTGGCTTGTGGTTTTGGATGTACAGTGTAGGTAGGAGACGTCGAAGCCGGTGCGCCAGCATCGGTGGAGTCGCCATTGGGACACTACCCTTCTGAAATTACGATCCTAACTCCAACGGAGGACATCGATAGGTGGGCAGTTTGCCTGGGGCGGGACGCCCTTGAAAAGATATCAAGGGCGCACAAAGGTTGACTCAAGTGGGTCGGAAACCTACTGAAGAGTGTAAGAGCATAAGTCAGCCTGACGTTATTCAGCACAGTAGTGGATGACGAGACGAAAGTCGGTTCTAGCGAACTTTTGTGATTCCCGCTTGGTGCGGGCCAAAAATGACAGAAAAGTTACCTCGGGGATAATTGAGTTGTTGCCGGCAAGAGCACATATCGACCCGGCAGCTTGCTACTTCGATGTCGGTTCTTTCCATCCTGGCCGTGCAGCAGCGGCCAAGGGTGAGGTTGTTCGCCTATTAAAGGAGATCGTGAGCTGGGTTTAGACCGTCGTGAGACAGGTCGGTTACTATCTACTAGAGGTGTGTGCAGTCTGAGGGTAAGTTGCTTTTAGTACGAGAGGAACCGAGCAACGGCGCCACTGGTCGATCGGTTGTCTGACAAGGCATTGCCGAGCAGCTACGCGCTAAGGAATAAGAGCTGAAAGCATCTAAGCTCGAAATCTAACCTAAAAAGAGACTGCGTTAAGAGTTCCGGTAGAAGACCGGTTTGATAGGGTCGGGATGTAAGCATCAAGGCAACGAGATGTTCAGTCCGCGACTACTAACCACTCGTGCCTAGTCTATCCTACTAATTCCAGACGATATCTGATATGTGTACTGAGAGTACGTGATCTAATAGAAGATTTTATATCTTATCTCATCATTTGGACTCCGCTAATTGCCAAGGTGGCGGAGCGGCTACGCAATCGCCTGCAGAGCGATACCATTCCGGTTCGAATCCGGACCTTGGCTCATTCCCTTCATCAGAGTAAGAGTATAGCGGCCATAGCGGCAGGGCAACTCCTGTACCCATTCCGAACACAGAAGATAAGCCTGTCCACGTTCCGCACTGTACTTAAGTGCGCGAGCCTTTGGGAACTACGGATCGCTGCTATACTCACTCTATGATTTAAACTCTAATTCTAATAACTACAATTCTTTAATTAGTTTATACTCTTATCTTGTTCTTCTTAATATCCCTTATCACTGTACAGTTAGTTTATATCTCATTTTGCTTTCAATTCTATACTTTATTGATCTTCAATCATTTTTTCATGAGGCAACATACATATATCTTTACTTTTATCTACCCCACATGACATCCAGATTCGAGATCCTTCATAAGGATGCTGCAGGGCGCATCGGTAAACTAACCACTGCTCATGGTGTAGTGGAAACCCCTACCGTCATGCCTGTTATCAATCCCAATATTCAGACCATCAAGCCCTCAGAAATGCGAGATTTCGGGGCTCAAATGCTCATCACTAATTCTTATATTATCTATCGCAAAGAGGAACTGCGCGAGAAGGCACTTAAGGATGGTTTGCACTCCCTACTGGGTTTTGATGGCCCTATTATGACTGATTCTGGATCATTCCAATTATCCGTTTACGGTGAGGTGGAGGTAACAAATGAACAGATCGTGGAGTTCCAGCAGAAAATTGGTTCTGATGTAGGCGTTCCTCTAGATATTCCTACTCCTCCTAATGTTACAAGAGAACAGGCAGAGTCTGAGCTAAATATCACAATTCAACGCCTTAAAGCTGCCAGAGAGCTGGTCAAAGGTGATATGTTACTAGCAGGGCCAGTTCAGGGTTCAAGTTATCCTGATCTGCGTGAGCAATGTGCACGTACTCTCTCAGAAGTGGGTTTTGATGTCTATCCATTTGGTGCGGTAGTGCCTCTCATGGAAACATACCGCTATGCAGACCTTGTCGATGTCATTATTTCTGCCAAGAAAGGATTAGATCCTTCTGCCCCTGTTCATCTGTTCGGAGCAGGCCATCCTATGATGTTTGCTCTTGCAGTATCTCTTGGATGCGATCTATTTGATTCTGCAGCCTATGCTCTTTATGCAAAGGATAGGAGGTACATAACTACCACAGGCACATATCATGTAGATCAACTTCAGTATCTTCCGTGTTCATGCCCTATATGCGTATCACATACAGCAGAACAACTCAAAAAAGCATCCAACTGTCAGGACCTTCTGGCTCGTCATAATCTCTATGTAACGTTTCAAGAAATGCGCCATGTAAAGCAATCCATAAAAGAAGGTAACTTACTGGAACTTGTAGAACTAAGATGCCGTGCGCATCCCCGGTTACTTTCAGCTCTGAAACAGATGTATAAGCACGCCGATTGGCTGGAGCAACACGATCCAGCATCAAAGTCTACTTTCTTCTACTGCGGTCCAGAATCCTCTAAACGACCTGAAGTTTTGCGTTTCTCTCATAAGTTGGGACGTTTTTCACTAAAAGGCAATGTCCTGATCAGGGCCACACCTACACGCATAGACGCAGACTTTGATCATGTTCTTATATTCAGGCCACCCTTTGGTGCATTTCCACAGGAGCTAGCTGAAATTTATCCCTTCAATACCGAATCAGTTCACATTCCGGATTATGAATCCCTTGAAGAAGCCTATACTAATGTCCTTAAACTTATAGGACTCAATCCCGATGCAAAGTTTACTTTTATGATGGCAGGAAGATTTGAGCATCCCATGGTAGAGAAATTGAAACAGGTAGCTATTATTATCTAATATAATACAATAAACTAAATACAACGTGTAAATTCTTAAAATCAGGTTCTTTCGGTGATCTAATTGGTTTCAATCTCAGATTCAAAGACCACTCATCCATTCATTGAATTACTAAGGCCAGAAATAGCAGAGATGGATCTTGCCCTACCCGCAGCCAGTGCATTGCTTGCTTCATATCTGGCAACAGGTTCTTTACCCTCTATTTTATCATTCATTATAGCAGTAATTGGGGGGTATGCAGCCATCACAAGCTCATATGTATATAATGACTGTTGTGACGTGGACATTGATAGTATTAATCTCCCTAACAGACCTCTGCCGTCTGCACAGCTCAGTAAACAAAAAGCCCTCAATTATGCTGTTTTCCTCGCAATAGTAGCGTCAACAGCTGCATTAATTCTCAATCCAGAATCTTTTGTTGTACTTATTGCAGCAGTTGCAATCATCAGTATATATTCAAGTTTAGCCAAAAGATCTACTTTCTTAAGCTTCGTTCCTGTGGGGATATCTTATGGACTTGTGCCCGTTGGTATATGGCTGGCCTTCGATCCTGCAGGAATACTCAAACAACCTGATTACGGTTCCATTTTACCTCTTCCAGCTGTCTTTTTGGGTTTTATGATGTGTTTTACTGACTGGGGATTTACACTTTCCGGTGTTGCAAGGGATGTAGAAGGAGACCGAGCACGTGGCGCCCCTACCTTTCCTGTAACATTTGGCGTACCGGTTACTGCCAAATTTGTTACTTTCATGTGGGTCGTAGGAGTTATTGCTTCTATTGCAATAGGCATCACTGCCCACCTTGGGCCAGTATATTTTACAGGTGCTATTCTTGCGGGTCTATGGATGTTGTCACAATCATTTAATTTTATTAAAAACCCAACTCCTGAGAGGGGAGGTCGCCTCTTCCTACAGGGTTCGCGCTACAGGGTTATAATGTTCGGTTCGCTCATAGTCGATGTACTTCTCATGGTACTATCAATCAGCTACGCTTCTATATTATGGTAAGGTAATTGCAATGGATGCAGATATTATAGTAATTGGTGCTTCTCCGGCAGGTCTTATGGCTGCTCGTAATGCTGCCTTAAAGGGTGTAAATGTTATTCTTATTGAAAGAAAAGAGGTAATTGGCAATCCCACTCATCCTGCCAACACTTTTTTTAAAGGAATGTTCGATAGGGCTGGCGAGACTGTTGATCCGGGGTATGTGATAAAAAATCTCAAAGGTGCGCACATTGTAGCTCCTTCAGGTGCTGAAGTTGTTGTACGGAGCCCTGCATATTTTCTGGACCGTAAGAAATTCGATGAATATTATGCACAACAGGTATCTAAGGCAGGTGTTGATGTCCGCACAGGTATAGAAGCTCTAAATGTGATCCGCAGTGAAGGTGTTTTTTCCTTAAGTACCAATGAAGGGATATTGAAGTCTAAATTGGTCATTATTTCTGATGGTATCAACTCCAGAATTGCAGGGCTTTTGGGTATGAAACCCATTAAATATCCTCGTGATATAGCATGGTCTATGGAGGCAGAGGTAGAGGCACCAGGTCTGGGGGAGCCAGATATGTTCGAATACTATGTCGGTAACCATGCACCTGGATGGAAATCAACTTATTCTCCTTGTCGTGGCGATCGTGCAACTCTAGGTGTTTATGTACGCAGGCATGGAACAGACGTTTCATCTTTCTTTGATGCCTGGGTGGAGCGTTTCAAGAAAATAAAAGGCTTAAATGACATCTCATTTATCAGTAAATCAGTTGGGGGCGATCCTATTGCTGCTATACCTAGAGAAATAGTCGCTGAAGGTGTTATGGTCACAGGAGGTTCTGCTGCCCAGTCTGGTATAGGATATGCTATGCATGCTGGTCAGATGTGTGGTGATGTGGCAGCAGATGCTATTGCAAAGGGCAACGTTTCTACAACTTTTTTGTCACAGTATAGGACACGTTGGAACGAGGAATACAGGAATGAATACTATCTCGGTCGTATTGCACTTGAGACACTACGCAAAATGACCGACAAGGAAATAGATGCCATGATGCAGGTATTTGAGGGTGAAGACCTTTCTTTCATTCAAGGTAATCCTATGGCTAAGGCAATGCGTACAGGCATGTTCATGCTCAAGAAAAAGCCATCTTCCCTGCTTGCCTACAGGGCTGCATTAAGGAGGAAGTAATCAGTGACTGCGAATAAATACTACTTTTATAGGAATCCCCTTTTCAAGGTCTATGCAACAATTCAAAATGGCCTTGTGAAGATGGATACTGAAGGTTTAGTATCACCTGTATTTAAAACGCTTGTAAAAGACCTTATGCAGATGTTCGATGGTACAAAGCCTTCAAAAGTGGGATCTGACAGACTCATTTATTCCACCTGGATGCCTCCTATACCCAGTAAGCCCTTTGATCGGCTTGTATCCAGTCAGTTAGGAAATATAAGGGGTAAATACATACCCGAACAATTGACAATTTCTATTACCGAGGATTGTCCTAATAAATGCCTTCATTGTGCGTTGCCCGATACAAGCAATCGTGCAAAATTGGAACCAAATGTTGTGAGGTCTATCATCGATCAAGCGCAGGATCTAGGTACGACCTTAATTATATTCGATGGAGGAGAGCCCCTGCTTTATGCAGGCTTAGAAGGACTGATTTCTTATGTAGATCAGCAGCGTACTATCCCTGGTCTGTTCACTTCGGGTGTGGGTCTTACTAAGGAGCGTGCACAAAGTCTTAAAGAGGCTGGTCTGTACATGCTTAGTGTAAGCCTGGACAGTGCTAATGAAGAAGGGCATGATATCATGCGTGGTCGTGCAGGTGTATTCAAGGATGCTATGTCTGCAATACGCAATGGAATAGAGGCTGGTCTGCTTGTGAACATGTATGTGGTCATTTCTCCCAGGAACATACATGAACTGGATGATTTCTATAAACTTGCTCGTGAAACAGGCGTGCATGAAATCTCCTTCTTTGAGATCGTTCCAACTGGCAGATGGCTTGAGCGTACGAACGAAGTGCTTTCGGCAGAAGACCGGATAAAATTCGATGATTTTGTGCTCCGTGCAAATAATATCGATGGTCCACGGATTTTCCCTATACCTCATATAGTGGGGAAAATGGGTTGTTTTGCTGGGAGAAAATGGCTTCATATAACTCCCGAAGGTAATGTTTGGCCCTGCTCTTGTCTACCTCTAAGCTATGGAAATATCCACGATGACACTCTAAGATCTATATGGAAAAATATCACTAACGATTCCACTTTTACAGGTGGTAAATGCTTAATGCGTAATTCCGAATTCAGACGTATCCGTCTGGATCTAAATAATTAAAAAAGGAAAATTGAATTTAAAGGGTGATAACACCCTTTTAGTTTTTTATAACAATCCAGATCTCTGAAGTGCCATGAGGTTCTCTGTGGTGAGTTTCTCTCCGGCTTTGAACTTATCAAAGATATCTTCGGCATCCTTGCGCATATCGGCCTTGGATACTTCCCTTCTTCCGTCAGTTTCTCCCTTCTTGAGCTTGCGGACTTCTTTATCAATGTCCCTTATCTCCTTCTGGGCAGCTATGAACTTTTTGTGTTTCTCATCTGCACTTTCCTGGAACTTTACAAATTCCTTATGTGCAGCATCGGATTCGGCACGTATCTTGTCAGCTTCCTTAAAGGTAGCTATCATAAGGTCATGATATTCCTGTGCTTTTTGCGCGTATTCGGAAAGCAGTGTGTGTTCATTTGAAGCTTCGTCTCTGATTTCCTGTGCCTTTGTGAGCAGTTCCTTTAATTCCTGGTTGCTTTCAAGCTGCTGCTTTTTAGCATTGTATATCTTGCGCAGCTCTGTGATCTTGTTTACAAGTTCTCTTTCCTTACTTGTGCTGAGAACTTCTGTCTGCTGTGCAAATTCCAGGCGATCGATATCTTTACGGATATCTTTAATTGATGGTCCTGTAAGATTGTTCTCTCCACGTATGGTATCTATCTGGGCATATATCTCATTGGCCCGATTGTTGATCTCATCCCTGGAGTCTTTGTGCTCTTTAACCTTCACATTGTTCTCATCGCGAAGGTTCTTATGATTCTGAGCCTCGTTGATAAGGTCTTTAGTCTTCTTGTTGAGCTCATTACGCTTTGCAGCAAGCTTGCTTGCCTCGGCATTGAGTTCGTTGCGCTGTGTCTTGTATTCCTCGGACAGTCTTTTCAGCTCTGTCTTCTTTTCGTTCAGTTCTTTCAACATCGCTTGTTAATCCTCCCTCTCCGGCATTGAAGCCGGCGTTTCATGCATTTCTAATGCACGATACACACCGCTGATCCAGGTCGAAAGACTCGATTACTGGAATCACAGCTTTGAGGTTCTTCTCTATAATCACAATATCTGCATGTTGTCGTAATACGGGCTTTGAATTGAATGCTATGGCATATCTTGCTCTTTTGAAGATACATATATCATTTGCTCCGTCACCTACAACTATGCAATCTTCAGGTGCGATCCCGTGCTGAGCTGCAATTTCTTCAAGCACCAGTTCCTTTGAGTTCTGTGCAGTAAGGGATCCCACCACTTCACCAGTGATGATTCCATCCTCTACTATCAGTTCATTAGATACTATGTGATCTATTCCAAGTAGTTTTCCCACCCTTTCCGACGATAGTGTGAATCCTCCAGATACCATTGCAGTAGTATATCCTACAGATTTCACAAAATTGATCAGTTCTTTAGCACCAGGCATAAGAGGCATCTTATCCAAGGCGGTAGTTGCATCTTCTAAAGCTAATCCTTTCAGAAGTTTTACTCTCTCGGTAAGTGCTTGAGAGAAATCTATCTCTCCTTTCATAGCCCTTTCTGTTATTGCTGATACCTCTTGCCCTACTCCTGCTGCCTTAGCAAGCTCATCGATCGTTTCAGCATCGATTAGCGTACTGTCCATATCAAATACTATCAATTTCGTACTATCGTTATTTTTCTCAGAAAGACCACTTATATAATTCACTTGATCAACCTAGGATTTAAGATTGTAAATGGGACTTATGGAACAGGCTGATGTGAAATAAATGACATTGCTTTTAACCTTTTCGGATAGATTCTTCTAAGTTGTTGTAATTTTCCAAACTCTCTATTCGTTCCAGTAACTCTTTATTCAAGTGTTCTTCTGTTTTCCAAAAGTAATATATGCTACACTGTACAATTGCTGTCCTGTGATTTTATATGGCCAAGATTGGAATCGTTAAACTAGGTAATTTAGGTATGAGCCAGGTCATTGATCTGGTACAGGATGAGATTGCAGCAAGAGAAGGTATCAGTATACGTGTTTTGGGTACCGGTCCCAAAATGGGCAAAGACGAAGCTGCCGCAACATCAGATATCAAGAAAATGGAAGCTGATTTTTATATTATAATCAGTCCAAACTCCAGCGCTCCAGGTCCAACTGCAGCACGTGAACACTTTAAAGATGTGCCATGTATCATTGTTTCCGATGGACCTACCAAGAAAGAGGATCGTGAAGCTCTACAGCAGGCAGGTTTCGGTTACATTATTATGACTGTCGACCCACTCATTGGTGCAAAGACAGAGTTCCTTGATCCTGTAGAAATGGCATCCTTCAACTCTGATGCAATGAAAGTCCTCTCTACATGTGGTGTAGTAAGGCTCATTCAGGAAGAGCTGGATAAGGTCGCAGCCCAGGTAGATGCAGGCGAGCCAATACAGTTGCCGCACATTCTTGCAAAGCCAGAGATATGTATCGAGAGAGCTCACTTCAACAACCCTTATGCAAAAGCAAAAGGTCTTGCAGCTCTCCACATGGCTGACATGGTTGCAAAGATCAACTTCCCTGCATGCTTCATGATGAAGGAACTCGAACAGGTAGCTCTTACAACTGCAGCAGGTCACGAAATGATGAGGGCAGCAGCCCAGCTTGCAATCGAAGCACGTGAGATCGAGAAAGCCAATGATACTGTTTTCAGGCAGCCTCATTCAAAGAAGGGAGGCAAGCTGTTCCAGAAAACAAAGCTTTATGAGAAACCCCAGTGAAGTACTTTACAGTACTTCCCTCTTTTATTTATTGAGCTAACATGGACTACGTGCTTGTTTTCCTTTTGGGTATATCTCTTTTTGTAATTTTGGTTGCTATCACGGCAGTTGCTCTTAAGTATGCGATAAGCATTCAAAGTGAAACTACTACTTCAGATTCAAATGTCAATGATTACTTACAAGCAGATATTTTGTCAGCAGATCAAAAAAATGAAGAAAAAGGGCAGTAAAACTGGTCTATTGCCTTATTCTTGGCATTGCAATGATCTCTCTTATTTGTGCATCGAAGAACTTCTGTGAATGTGATGGCTTGATCACAACTGCTACATCTGCACCGTGACCAGTACCTCCAATTGCAACAACCTCGGTTTCAGGGGATACTGGTATCTTTCCAGAATCAGCTGCCATCATTGTAATCTCCGCAACCACTTTGAATCCCTGGCCGAACAAAGAGCGTAACGTGTTAGATATTACATCTACTCTGCTGGCTCCACCTAATTTATTAGAGATAGCTCTTTCTATTCCTGAAAACAGATGAGACTGGACAACAACTTCCACGCCCATATTTTGCAATTCTTTCAAGGTATCAAGGTCCATCTCCCATTTTCCATCTCCTTTGACTCCATACTGGTAGCTCACACAAATGATCTTCAGATTTTTTCCTTTAGCAGCTTTTGCCATCTCCAATGCTGTGTATCCTGTAGTACTTGCCACTACTATTTGCTTGATGTCCAGCTCTTGAGCTCTTTTGATGGCCGCATCAATAACCATTTGTGTGTTCTCTTTGCCTGTACTCTCCAGATATATTATCGGTTTTTCCATGTTACCCTTCCTTTATTTCTATGAACGATGCTCTTATCTATAATGATCAGTATAAAATATGAACGATTAAATTTAAGTGTTTATGTATAAACAGGTGATCTTTTGGCAGACACAGATTATGATGATAAGGACGTGAAAATAGTAACAAAACCCATCAAATCGGAGAATCCTGTACTTATAGAGGGTTTTCCTGGTATTGGCCTGGTGGGAAATATCGCAAGCCAGCAGATCATAGATGAACTAAAAATGACTTATGTTGGATCCATCGATTCAAGGCATTTTCCGCCAATAGCCGTGCTTTATGAAGGTCTCATCAATATGCCTGTGAGGATATATGAAAGTGAGGAGCACAATATTGTTATGGTTGTCTCAGATATACCCATTAATCCAGTGGTATCCTATGATATCAGCAGGGCATTATTGGACTGGGCAAAGGCCATCAATGTAAAGGAAGTAGTTTCGATTGCAGGCATAGCTACAATGTCTGAGGAGCGCAAGGTGTTTGGCGCAGCTACAACACTTGAAATGCTTGAAAGGATAAAGGACAAAGTAGAACTTTTCCAGATGGGTACTATTTCCGGTATATCGGGGAGTATCATGGCAGAATGCCTGGTAAGGGAAATACCCGGCATCAGTCTCCTTGGAGCTACTCAGAGCCAAAACCCGGATCCACGAGCTGCAGCAGTAGTAATAGATGTGCTAAATCAGCTCTATGGTCTGTCAGTTAATACTGAGAGCCTTATTGAACAAGCTGCGAAGATTGAGGTAGAAATGCAAAGGCTTGCGGAAGATGTTAAATCGACAGAACAGCAGCCAGCGCCAAGGAAAGAGTTCCCAATGTACGGGTGATTGTATGGAGTACGTTGCACTAACAGGCATGTCAGAGCGTGTAATCTCAGAGTTACGAAATCACCATGCTCTTACTATTGAAGTACGCAGTCCTCCCAATTTCTTTGCCGCTTACAAGTCCAATGTTGGTGAGTTTATATTTATTACTCATCTAAGCTCTGATGATTTGCGCGGAGGTTCTATGGGTATTATAGCAAAAGTGCTCAAGCACCAGGTGATCACTCATAGGATGATTCAAAGCAATGATATCTATTACGAGGAACGTGAAATGACTCTTTTGCGCATACAGCTTGAACCCAGGTTTATAGCAAGAGTTCTTCGCGTTACATCTAACCAGATTTGTAAAGCTGCAAAAGTAGATGCTGAGGAAATGCCCTTCTTTGATGCAAGGTGATCAGTTAAGGCATATGGGTTTTTTTCTCAAGCCGCATCTCTATTTTTACAACAGTATTTGCAGCCATTTTTACTGGTTGAGCTATATGTTTTTGCTCAAAAATCTGGAAGGTATGCGCATCCTGCACTACCCTAACTGGAATAACCTTGTTCCGGATACACGAGCAGTCAGCGCCTGCAATGTTTTTCAATGGTTCAAAACTGTCATTAAGAGATACAAGGGAATCTATTTCCAGTTGTATCTCTCTTAGTTCTTCTATCTTTTTTTCTTCCGAATCGAGCTGCTACAGGCAGGATCATTCGATCTCTGCCCTCACGGTTGTGAAAACTGGCCCACGAATATCTATCTTCTTATTGTTGCTGGTTATATAACGTTGAGCGAGGGGCTTTATCCTTACATTGATCTCGGATGGCACTTTTACTATCCTCACTCTTGTTTCAACCAAATTCCCGCCATTCTTTGCAGCTTCTTCTATCTCCCACGCAGCCTGGGAGGCAAAGGCATCTATAAATCTTATACCTGTCTTTGCAGAATCGTTCTCAAAAGCTTCTTCCCACTTCTTGTTGTTTGGTAGTCCTAGGATATCTCCTTTAAACGCCAGAACTTCATTGAAAGCTGCTGGACCACAAAGTTTAGTATTCTCCTCCGGTTCTACAACTGAAACTTTCACTTTCCTGTCGTAGATAGTACCTTCCCATGCAGTGAATTCACATGGGCTGGGTTCGGGACCATGTAACTCGCACTGTTTAACAATGGCAGCAAGTATATGTTCTCCTTCAACGGTAACAGGTATCTTTTCTATATGGGCCATCTTTGCAAGTTCGTTGTCATTTATGATCCATGGTGAGTACTGTGGTATCTGCGGATATGTCAAAGAACGCATATCCATTGCACCGTACAGGATCATAGCAAGCCTTTCCACTCCCAGTCCCAGGTTCATTACGGGGTATGGTATTTCGTATTCTGCAAGAGCGGTGGGGGAATATATTCCAAAGGTTGCTATTTCAACCCATCCATCTGAATACTTTGTCTTTGAACCCACAAGCTTGGGATGATATGCAAAAACCTCTATTTGCGTGTCAGGAACATAATATTTGCTTCTTTTATCATCGGGTCTGAACCTGAACTTTTCAAAGCCGAATTGTGCCAACAGACCCTGTGCAACTGCTTTTCCATGATCTACTGTGACTTCCTTGTCCATGATGACACATGAGGCTGAATAATATGTCATAAGACGCGCAGCGTCTTCAGCCTGTTCTCTTCTAAAACAGCGGTCTATAGAGAAAAAGTTAAAAGGAGGTTCGCCCCGCTCCAGTATGCCTGAAAGACTTATGAACCAGCCTGATGTCATATGGCTACGTAATGTCTTACGCCCACATAATGGTGCTAATTCCTTGAATTCTGGGAACACCTGATCTATCATCTCTACTATAATTGAGTCAGATACACCCAGTTCCATTGCCATTTCAGGTACAAGGTCATCTCCCTCTATGTCTCCCTTCTTATACGCGTGAAGTATCTTCCTAATCTTTTCGATGCCTTCTTCGCCAATGTCGCCCAGCATTTCTTTTATTGTGATAATCCGTTCATCGGATATTCCTACATTGGGTCTTGGGAGTCCTCCTAAATAGAAACACCTGTCAAGCACTGCAAGTGCCTCATGTCCAAATTGTTTGTGCACTTCTCTTTCATCTACTATCAACGGATTCATCATCTCATGGAAACCCATTCTCAGGTATGCTTCACGCAGGCGTGATATAGTTTCATAGACCGGATGCACCTTCCCGTAGTTCAGTTCCATGTACGGGTATCCCTTGTTAACAGGTGATCTTTTGATATATTGCCTGCCATTATTCCATGCGGCATCAAAGTCTTCTTTGACTGCTGCTTTGATATCTTCAGGATTGAATTTCATAGTGATGTCCTCTGGATGATGATTAATTCGGTATGATATTATTTATTTCTTTATTTACGGGATAAGAATTCAGTTTCTAGTGCTTTCATAGCCATTTCTAGCTTTTGTTGTCTTACTGCTGCTGTAAGTTCCCCTCGTGATATCTCCAGAAGCAGGCGCAGTCTATCTGTCTTTGCCCTAAGTCCATGTGTCATGGCATCTGGATAGTCAAACACCATCAAACCCATGTATAACTCTTCCATTGTGCTAAGATATCTCTCTCCTTCCTCTACCCTCCCCTGACGTATCAGATCAAGTATGTGCCTTTTTATTTCTCCGCCAGCATCTCCAAGTCCATTGAGGTATGCTACAGGCTCGACTTTTAATTCACTGGGTTTGGGAATGCTTTTTTCTGAAATAAGGGAATATATTACGCTGCATTCTGTAAATTCTTGCTGGGCATGTTCCACGAAACCTGAATAATATAGGTCGGGTTGAGTTTCAAGTACAGAACTCATTTTTTCCATATTCTCTTTTGCAGTTTGGATCATTGAACGTGCTTTTTCAAGTTCCATCTTATGGACGTGCTGCATTGCCACTCTGCAATTACGCACAATTTCTCTAGATAATATTATTCCTTGCTCTCTGGCTCTGTCTTTTTCTTGCAGTTCTTCTCTGATCTGTTCAATGATACTCTTTATCA
Organism: uncultured Methanomethylovorans sp.; assembly: GCF_963678545.1. Classification (NCBI taxonomy): domain Archaea; kingdom Methanobacteriati; phylum Methanobacteriota; class Methanomicrobia; order Methanosarcinales; family Methanosarcinaceae; genus Methanomethylovorans; species uncultured Methanomethylovorans sp. Next base: position 325,553 of record NZ_OY782870.1, on the reverse strand, counting down.
TGTTTCCTTCTTGTCTCTGGTGTTATTATATATTTACCACAATTGGAACTAACGGGGTAATATCTTAGTATGTCTTTTTTAAAGGCCACAATTATCTGAAGCCTATAATACAAATTCAGAAATGGGTTTAAGGGATGTACTCCTTACAGGGTAACATCCATGTTCCTTAGCAGGAACCATTAATCGTCTACAGGAATTGTTTCAAGCTGGCTTGCAACATTCCATATTAAGGTGCGGGTGTGTAATGGAATGTTTGGGTCATTGCTGATATCTTCTAAAATAGAAATGCTTGCTGTTGTCCTCATAAACAGGGGTTCGTCTTCTTTTTTCAGTGTGGTCAGCACATCACTTGCAGAACGCCTTATATTCCTTGGAACAGAACTGTCGTTTGCGATCTGCTCTAATATCTGTATACACTGGTTTATAACGTCTTTAAAATCACTTGCCATACAAATCACCTTCAGATGACTTATCACTAAAATAAGATAATCAAGTTACAACTAAACCATTATATGGTATAAAAAGACTTTCATTGGTATATCTCAATGATATATCTCAATAATGCAATAGAGGAACACATGAGTCAAAAGGACGACGAATCAATATCTAAGATCTCACGAATGCTTGAGATCGGCGGTACAATGCTGGCACAGCACTGTGCAGAATGCGGAGCTCCATTGTTTAGGTATAAAGGCAATATCATTTGTCCGTTATGTGATACGGGGCAGAAGCCTCCAGTTCAGGCTCAGAAAAAACCAGTGGAGACAACTGATCTTTCTTCCACGGTCTCTCCCGTTACAGAGTCTAAACCATCTCCAATTGACCAGACTGCTGAAGGTAATAAAACCACTTTTATTAATTCAGAAGCTCCAGTTCAATCTAAGGGAATTTCTACCAGTTCTTTACCGGATCTGGAAGCGATTCTGGAGAAAAAAACCATTATGCTTGCACAGTCTATGCATCAGGAACAGGATCCACGTAAGATCAAGGAATTCCTAGAGCTTATTGAAAAAAGCTTGGATATCATGGATCGGTTGAGAAAGTAGTTTCGATAAAAGGATGATCTAATTCTTAACTCATCCTTTATACTCAGCTGATACAACTTCCCTTATTCTGGCAGCTGTCTTTGGTCCAATGTTCCGGACCTTTCTTAATTCCTCATATTCTGCCTTCATCACGTTCTCTACACTTCCGAAATGCTGAAGCAAACTTTTTGCTGCTTTAGGTCCAATCTCGTTTATGGCAGAGACTATGTATTCCTGTTGTTCTGATAACATGTGGGAGGCTTTTTTTCCATGAAGCTTTATCTCCCTTTGCCCATCGGATTGTTCTCTCTTTGCAAGTGTCTGAATGAACATAGCACTATCTTCTGCATCGCGTGTGTAGAATATGGATACTCCAAAGTCTATTCCTATGGAGGATAGAGTTCCATGTATCGATTTAGGACTGATCTGACGTGCTGAGAACAAGCCCTCTCCTTCTATTAATAGCACAGGTTTTTCGTAGGAACGTGAGATATTTGATATCTGCTCGAACAAAGTGTTGTTCAAAAGGGAATTCACAAGATCCTCTGTACTCTTTCTTTCGATTGCGATCCTTTCGCTGATCACATAGTCGCCAACTTCAAGGGTCTTGACATCTATGTCCACTCCAAGTTTTTCAAGCTCTCTGGCAACTTTGCTGCGAACTTCTCGGTGATCTATTACAACTTTTATACTTTTATTATCAAACTCAGATAATTGCTTCTGATCCTTTTCGGTTTGTGGTGGAGCATATTGTTCTAAAGTGGAATTATTTGCAGGCATAAGGTCCTGCAACTCTTTCATATTGTTCTGCATCCGGCGTTCCTTGGAAAGGCTACTCCAGTAATAACTCTCGTCCCTTGTACCTTTAGTCACTAGTACTATAACTCTGCCTGCATGTTTTCTTGCTGTTCTGCCCTTGCGCTGTATGCTCCTTATCTCGGAAGGAATAGGTTCATAAAAGACCACAAGGTCAGTTGAGGGAATGTCCAAGCCCTCCTCCGCTACAGAAGTTGCTACTAGTACGTTGTATGCGCCTTTTTTAAAATCCTCAATAATTTGTACCTGCTGTTTCTGAGTAAGACCTTTATCTTTGTATTTCGAGCTTTGCCCTACAAACCTCACGGGGAGAATATCTTCCATAGTTCCCAAAGCAGCCGTAACCATGTCCGCCGTATCTCTATAGTTTGTGAAAACTATTACTCTTGATTCTGGTTTGTCTACTATCTGTTTGTACGTAATGTTTTTCACTAGGTCAAGTTTTGGATGTTCGCTATCTGTATCCTTTATACGGTGAATGGCCTGTCGCATGTATAGATCTTCAGCCAGTCTTTTTGAAGCTTTGCTACCACTCTTGGAATATGCTTCGTGTTCCAACCTTTCCATATACTTACGTAGGGATTCTATTCCCTGTGTCTCTATAATCTCCACCGCATGGCTGACTTTCATTATCTCGGCGACAACTGATATTGCTCCATATACTGAAGGGTCGGGTAGACCTCTCAGTTCTTCCTGGAGCTTTTTCTGCATTCCAAGAAGGTCTCTCTTTGTAACGAATTTATGATTCTGTATGGGAAATCCAAGCTCGGTGAGTTTTGTGAATCTTTCTTCCATTACTTTTTCAAGTAGGCCTTTTATTTCAACCATGTCTTTTGGGAGTTCCATCTTTATCCATTCTACCTCTTTTTTATGGATATATGGTCGCACATCGCTGTCAGATTCTGTTTTCACAGCAACAGAGCGTATATGCAGTGCTTCACACACCTCGCTTATTTTCTCATCAGTACTTCCTGGACTTGCGGTTATTCCCAGACAATGGGGATTGATAGCATTTTCAAAATATTTTTCTGCTATGTATGTATAAGCATAGTTGCCCACTGCTCTGTGGGCTTCATCGAACGTTATGTGGCAAACATCGTCAAGGTTAATCCGTTTTGTAAGTACATCGTTTTCGATAACCTGTGGTGTGGATACGATAAGTTTGCCAGTTTTCCAAAGCTCTGCTCTTTTCTCAGGAGCTACACTTCCAGTAAAAGTGATGACCTGCTCTTCCGGTATCTTCATTACTTTCTTGAAAAAAGCTGCATGCTGCTCTACAAGGGGTTTTGTAGGAGATAGTACAAGGGCTCTACCTCCAAATTTTTCTATCCTAGCTGCAATGACAAGCAAAGACACTATGGTTTTTCCAAGGCCAGTGGGCAGCACTATTAATGTAGGGGAGGAAAGGGCTCGGCCTGCAAGGTCAAGCTGATATAGCCTCTGCTCAACGGTATCAGATAATATAAGGGGGTGTTTGATGTAGGTTGTCATGTTACAGTCTGTTTGTCGAGTGTAACATATACAACCCATATATTTTTAAATATCTGCAAGCGCAGTGAAAGTATTAAATGCGCTTTCCTGCAGTTTCAAACTTTCTATCTGTATATACAAGCTCATAGAGCACATTATCTATCGTATCTATAGGCGCTCTCACCTGTTGCATACTATCTCTGTCTCTTATGGTTACTGTATTGTCTTGCAATGTATCGTAGTCAACAGTGATGCAATATGGTGTGCCTATCTCATCATTACGCCTGTAGCGTCGACCAATAGCCCCGGAGTCATCATAAGCTACAAGAAGCCCTTTATCCTTTAGTTTTATGGCTATTTCCTTTGAAGGTTCTATGAGTTCCTGTCTGGTCAGTAACGGCAATACTGCCACTTTTACAGGCGAGACCTCTTTCTTGAACCTCAATACTATCCTTGCCTCATCTTCAGCTTCCTCTTCAGACTCTTTTGCAGGGACCATTTCTTCATCGTAGGCGTGTTCCATAACTGAGTACATGATCCTGTCTATACCAAATGAAGGTTCTATTACATGTGGAACTATGGTCTCTCCGCTGATCTTGATAGTCTCTTGCGCGAACTCCACCATCTCTCTGGGTACGGTAAATTCTTCTCCGGCTGTCAAGACTTTTATCTCTTCCTTTTCGAGTTCTTCGGCTGTAAGGGCTTTAAGTGCTTCAGCAACTACCTTTGCTTTGCCTTTGAACATCGGCCCCATTTTCCCCATATTGGGTTTGACCACGAACTTTTCCACCATTTTTGGTTGTTCGTACTCTATAAAAATAGAAAGTTCTGTTTTGCTCATGTTAGCATGTGCTGAAAGGTCGTAATCCGTCCTGTCAGCGATGCCTACAACTTCCACCCAGCCGAATCTATCGGTAAGGATCTCAGCATCCCAACAGTCAATGGCATAATGGGCCATTTCATCTTTCCTATGCTGTCTGAATCTTAACTTGTCGGGGGCGATACCAACACGCTGAAGGAAGTGATTCACTAATGCCACTTGATATGCAAGGAACTCATGTGCAATGATGCCGTTGTCCACAGCTTCTCTTACTGTCATTATTTCCGATTTTCCTATGTCTTGTGCTGCATCAGAATAAAGGTTAATTGCTGTATTTTCAAATCTCCGGATGTTGGGATGGCTCTTGTCTTTCGGATCAATGAAGATCTCAGCTTCTGCCTGAGTGAACTCTCGAAGTCTTATCACTCCTTGCCTTGGTGATATCTCATTACGGTATGATTTTCCTATCTGGGTTGCACCGAAGGGGAGTTTATCGCGGTAATACCTTGCAAGTCTGAGGAAATCTACAAACATTCCTTGAGCAGTTTCAGGTCTCATATACCCTTTTCTTCCAGTTCCAGGCCCAATCTGTGTCTTAAACATCAGATTGAATTCGTAGGTCTTTCCCAGGTCTCCTCCACATTCAGGGCATTTAACGCTATTTTTTGCGATGATATTATCCAACTCTTCATCACTGAGGCTATCTGCATCTTCTGTTATGTGCTTTATGAGATGGTCTGCTCTGAATGCTTCACCACACTGCTTACATTCACAAAGAGGATCTGAGAATCCTCCTACGTGCCCTGATGCTACAAACACTTCCTCTATTCCTACAGTCGGGCACTCGATCTCCATAAACCCTTCCTGTATAACATATATCTCACGCCAGATCTGTTCAATTCTGCGTTTAAGAGTGCTTCCCAAAGGTCCGTAATCATAGAATCCGGCTGTTCCTCCGTACAGTTCAAAGGAGTTCCACAAGAATCCACGGCGTTTAGCTAATTCTATAACTTGCTCATATCTATCCATAATGGTCCTCAAAAATGATTTTTATTATATGAATGTTATTCTATGATAGGACATCGATATTCCCATTGGATTTAACATTGTCGAGGTTCTTATTGCCACCTATTAATGTCAAGTTATGGCCATAGAAAAGAAAAAATCATACATAACACTTATATTCGTGTTCACATATACAAGGAATTAGGCAAGGCCGAGAGAAGCATTTTCATATCGTACCACCACCAACAATCATTTCAATGAGTCTTTTAAAAATCAATGGCCTTGTCTTACTCCTCTTTCTAAAAACTATTTTTCCTCTACACATGTGTTTTAATTCGTATATTTCAACTAAATTTCTATACTGTGCATGTGGGCTGAAAACCCCTCCACTTCCACTGGAGAATAGGGCTTACACTAACTGGTCTGCATATTGTAAAAAAGTAAAAGTGAAATGGTTTTTATTCTCCAAGTACTTCCTCTATTGTCATTCCATCATGAACAATTTTGGAAATATTGGATACAAGTTTTACGGGGTCCTCTGACTGGAAAACATTTCTTCCAATGGCAACACCGCTGCCTCCTGCCTGCAATGAGTCATATACCATTTGAAGCAATTGTGTCTCTGTATCCATTTGTGGCCCACCAGCTATAACTACAGGCACTGGGCACCCTTCTACTACTTCTCTAAAGGTTTCTATAGTTCCGGTATAATTTGTCTTAACAATATCTGCTCCCAGTTCAGCTCCAATACGTGCGGCATGCTTGACGAATTTTACATCATGTTCAGACGTAACCTTTGGTCCCCTGGGGTACATCATGGCAATGAGTGGCATTCCCCAATCGTCACATACTCTTGCAACGAACCCTAGGTCCTTTAACATCTGGGCTTCATCATCGGCGCCTACGTTTGTGTGTACTGATACTGCATCAGCTCCGATTTTGATTGCTTCTTCGACAGTAGTTACCAATACCTTGTGGTTTGGGTCAGGTCCCAGGGATGTGGAGGCAGAAAGGTGAATTATAAGTCCTATGTCCCTTCCGTATCCTCTATGACCATATCTGGGCAATCCCATATGTCCAAGCACTGCATTAGCGCCACCTTCTGCAACTTTGTTCACAGTGGTTGGGAGGTCTATTATGCCTTTGATCGGTCCTGCACCTACTCCATGGTCCATGGGTATGATTATAGTCTTCCCCGTGTTACGGTTGAATATCCTTTCCATCCGTACGGATTTACCAATCTCGCTCATAACTTTCTATAATTGATTGAACATAGATATTCTTTACGTAGCAATTATGTGCTTAGATGTTCTCATGTTGATATTGACCTCTATAGCCTTCTTCTACTTCTGCATGCAGTTCGTAGAACAGGAGCTGAATGATGCGTGCGTTCTTGCGCAGGTTGAAACCCTCTGGGTTATGCACCACTAGCATGGATTCACTTCTTCCCCTATAGCCAGAGTCCCATACAGCAGTACCTATGTTGACCCCACACCTAAGCATTGTGGATCGGGGTCTTGCTATGGCAGCTAGGTCTTTCGGTATGTTCACTATCTCGTTGAACACTACCTTGTAAGTTCCAGGAAGAAGGAATACCCATCCATTTTCGTCAAATTCAAGGGGTCTACTTAAAGGGAGTTTTCTGCAGGAATTGTCAAAATCAATGGCTCCAGCACCTTCCAACACTTCAACATGTTGTAATGTCATCTCAACGCTATTTGGCTGGATTTGTGTTTCCATATCTATCATATTTTCCATTAGTGGTGGTTTTGACAATATTCTCTCTCTTAGTTCTTTTCTAGATAGAAGGGTCATGAGGCACAATTGGTGTATTAGCTTATTAGTATATCGGGTGTTATTCAAAAACCATACTATTATTAGTATCATGACTTACTTAAGTAACCATTTAACTTAAATATGTTTATGTACTATTGACATATGGACATGAGATAGGATGCCTGCAATAAAGGTCAGTTCACTCTGGCCTTTGCAGGTGCTATGTTTGTGTCATATATCAAATAAACACAGGGAGATGCCATTATGAACAGTACCTATCTTGTAAAGGAAGGCAACAAGCCTGAGTTAGTTTTCAGGGTTACTCTAAGTCCCGATGGGAAGACATACATGAAAGAATACGCCTTTGTTTTTCCAAAGTATAGGACCGCTGATGTCTCACGTTACGACCCGGTGGCCCTTGCTGAGGTACAGGCCATGGCAAAAACAGGTGATTTAGGGCACTGCGAGTTTATATTTGAGAATGAGTGAAAGTAGAGTACGTAATCAATACTTGAAATTTACTTTTCTACTCATTTATATTTTACTTTTTTTCGTGTATCAACTACTCTATACTGTCTGGTAATTGTCTTATCACACTTAACGCTAGGGCAATTGTAAGCTATTTTAAAAAATCAATAGGACGTCCATGGGCCCGGGGAGATTCGAACTCCCGACCTCCGCCGTGTGAAGGCGACGTCATGACCAGCTAGACCACAGGCCCTTTAAGCAGCATAGAATTGTATTTCTCCTCTATAAGCTTATCGCTGCATCTCTTATTAGTTTTTTGTGGACCTGATGTATCTGTATGTGAAAAATCCTGCCAGTATAGCTCCTGCTATGATTGTGAATAGTGCCAGGTTGTTGGGCATAACTGCATACACACCTACAGCTATCAACGTACCAGTGGCCACGGCCACAGGGATCAAAAGTGAGTGTTTTCTGATCTGTTGCTCTTTTGGATCTGTCATCAGTTCACATTCCTTTATTTATATATAAGCAACATTCAATTATATATAATTTTCCCGATATAATGTTGTGTAGTAGTTGAAAAGGATGCTTTGCCTTCAAAATATGCCCAAAAACATGTATGCAACTATAAGATACCTCAGAAACTTTCCCAGAAACACAAAAATTGAGAATGTCTTAAAGTCGAGTTTCATTATGCCACCCATGGCTGTGATGGCATCACCTATAATGGGAATCCAGGTGAAGAGCAATGAATAGGCACCATATTTTTTAAACCATTTTTCGGCATTGTTCAAACGCTGTTGAGGAATTGACAGGTATTTTTCAACAAGATCCTTGCGTCCTACAAGTCCAATGTAATAGGTTGTGCATGCTCCACAATAGTTTCCTACAGATGCTATTATGACCAATGACATTGGATCAAATCCTTTACTTATAAGCAATAGCAGCAATGCTTCAGAACCAAATGGTAGTACCGTTGAAGCAAGAAAGCTTGCGAGGAACAGTCCGGTATATCCATAAACAGCAAGATCTAAAACTCCATTCATTGCACCCAATTGAACTATTAAACATAAAAAGCAGGCGGCTCTGCATATTATCTCTAAAAAGCAAAAATATTGGTAAATGTAACCACAAAGAATACCAAGTTATCATCTTAATGTAGGTGGACTGATTCTTATGTTCAAAAGGCTTAAGTTGGCTTTGGTCTAATTTGTTTCCATGCTTGCGTCTGAAGTCATATCGCGCTTGAGGGAAAGATACACTCTGGGCTTTTTCGAACTCATTAATGATCCCTTCTATGTGTTGATATCCACAGTGCTATCACAACGTACCCGGGACGACGTTACTATTCCTACCACTGAGAAACTCTTCCAGGTATACGATTCTCCGAAAACTATGTCAGAAGCAGACCCAGGGGACATCGAAAAATTGATCAAGGACGTTGGGTTTTACAGGGTTAAATCTCAGCGTATCGTAGAGATATCTAGGATACTTCTTGAGGAGTATGGGGGCAAAGTGCCGGATAATATCGATGATCTTCTCAAATTACCGGGGGTGGGCAGAAAAACCGCTAACTGTGTACTTACATATGCCTTTCGCAAGGATGCTATTGCAGTAGACACTCATGTGCACAGGATATCTAATCGTCTTGGTCTGGTCACAACCAAAACTCCAGAGGAAACCGAAGTTGAACTTGAGCTTGTGGTTCCTAGAGAACTGTGGCAGTTTGTTAATGAACTGCTTGTGAGGTTCGGCCAGGATGTATGTCGGCCTGTATCTCCTAAATGTGATGTTTGCGTTCTGGAAGATCTTTGTTCTTTTAGAGTGATATGTGTGGACTGACAGTTAAAATCTTTTGTTGCAGCTGCATCTCACAATCTATAAAACACAAATCATCTATACTGCTTTCGAGCGATAATAACTTTACAATCCTTTTTCCTCACTTACGGGAGATATTCATGAAAGCTACTCAGATTGATCATGCACTTGAAGGTACACTGACCCCTGAAATGGAGTTAATTTCTAAAATCGAGAAAATGGATGAAGAAACTGTCATTTCTAGGGTTTTGGATGGCAGCCTCGTCATCATGAAGAGGGACAATGGTCGCTGTATTGCCATAGGCAGGGGAGCGACAACTAAGGTAAATGTGAACCTCGGCACGTCTTCTGACACCATCCATCCGGGCGAAGAGATAGAAAAAGCACATATTGCAGAAAAATATGGTGCAGATACGATAACCGATCTCTCCATGGGCGGCGATATCTCTGCTATCCGCCAGTCCATCTTTGAAAACACTTCCCTGCCGATAACTACAGTTCCTATCTATCAGGCTGTTGTGGAAAAAGGTTTGATGGATATGACTGCAGATGACATTCTTTCTTACCTGAGGACTCAAGTGGATGAAGGTGTGAGTTCTGTTGTGCTACACTGCGTGCAGAAAAAGATGCTTGAAAGGATCAAAGGCGCAGGCAGGGTCATGGGTATGGTCTCAAAGGGCGGATCGTTCACAAGCGTCTTCATGTTGTCCAATAAATGTGAAAATCCCTTCCTTGAACATTTTGACGAGGTCATGGGGATTCTCAGGAAAAAAGATGTTGTGCTATCTCTGGGGAACACCATGCGCAGTGGTTGCATCCATGATCTGTGGGACGAAGCCCATAAAATGGAAGCTGAGAGCAATGCTCAGCTTGCACATGAGGCGCATGAGTATGGGGTGCAGGTCATCATAGAAGGCATGGGCGGGCATATACCGGCAAATAACATTCCGGGGAGAGTTCAGTTCTATAAATCTCTTTCAAATTATCCTCTGTTCGTTGCAGGTCCACTACCAACGGATATTGCCGTAGGGTATGATCATATTGCAGGGGCTGTCGGAGCAAGCATGGCAAGCGGTGCAGGTGCCGATTACCTGTGTTATATAACCCCGGCTGAACATCTGTCCCTTCCCTCGCCGGAACAGGTAAGAGAAGGTCTGCTCGCCTTCAAGATAGCATCTCATATAGGCGATTCCATAAAGTACGGGATCAGTGGGAAGGATCTGGAACTTGCCCGAAAACGTGTGATGTTTGACTGGGAAGGCCTGATGGAATATGCGCTTGACCCCGATAAACCCAGGACAATGTGTCCGGATAATCCAGGTCCGTGTACAATGTGCGGGAAATACTGTGCTATCAGTATCATGAGCAATTATCTGGCAGAGGATAATTGAGTGATATTCTTAACTTTTATCCTCAAGAATCTACATTTTAATATTAAGTTCGCATCGCAAACATAATATAAAATGCGCCAGTTTCCATCACTGACTTATATAAAGTCGCATATGAAGAGTATATATATTCTTTATTGATCCAATTTTGTAGGTGAAGTATGTTACTAGTCGGCGAAGCACTCATTGGCGAGGAACCAGAACTCGCACACGTAGATCTTATCATTGGTGACAAGAATGGTCCTGTAGGACTTGCCTTTGCAAATGGCCTTACCCAGCTGTCGGCTGGGCACACCCCTCTCTTGTCAGTTATCCGTCCAAATCTTCCAGCTAAACCTTCCACGCTGATCGTCCCTAAAGTTACTGTAAAGAACATGGGACAGGCAGCCCAGATTTTTGGTCCTGCACAGGCAGCAGTGGCAAAGGCCGTTGCAGATGCCGTTGAAGAAGGCGTTATCAGCAAGGATAAAGTGGAAGACCTTGTTATCGTAGCCAGCGTTTTCATACATCCTGAAGCAAAAGATTACAACAGGATTTACAGGTACAATTACGGTGCCACCAAGCTGGCTCTCAAGAGGGCTATGGAAGGCTTCCCAAGTGTTGAAACTGTTATGAAAGAGAAAGACAGAGCTGCTCATGGTATCATGGGATTCAAGGTCACCAGACTATGGGATGCACCATACCTGCAGGTTGCTCTTGATAACCCCAACATCGCAGCTATCCGCAGTATCGTCGCCCAGATTCCTAAGAGCGACCACGTGATACTCGAAGCCGGTACACCGCTCATAAAACGCTACGGTGTAGATGTCATTTCCCAGTTGCGTGAGATCAGGCCTGATGCATTTATAGTTGCAGATCTCAAGACCCTGGACACAGGTAACCTCGAGGCTCGCATGGTTGCAGATGCAACAGCAGATGCTATTGTGATCTCGGCCCTTGCACCTATATCAACTCTCCAGAAGGCCGTTGAAGAAGCGCACAAGACTGGAATATATGCTGTGATGGACACCCTCAACTGTCAGGATCCTGTTGCAGTTCTTGCAGAGCTCAAGAAGGTGGGCTCATTGCCAGATGTTGTGGAACTGCACCGCGGTATTGATATCGAGGGAACAGAACACGCATGGGGCAGCATTGCTGATATTAAGGCATTTTCTACCGAGTCCCATAAGGTTCTGGTGGCAGTGGCAGGCGGCATACGCATAGACACAATGCCATTGGCCTTGAAAGCAGGAGCAGACATTCTTGTGGTCGGTCGTGCAATAACCAACGCTAAGGATGTAAGGCAGGTAGCAGAGAAATTCATAGAAGGCATGAACAAGCCAGAGATCGACCAATTCAGGGTCATGACTGATTTCTAAGAGTGTTCATTGCACACGCCTTTTTCAGGAGGGGTGAATATTAGCTCAATTATGATAGTGTTGAACCTAAAGACATATCTTGAAGGCACAGGAGAAAACTCAGTAAAGATCGCACAGGCATGTAAAGATGTTGCAGACGATTCGGGAATTGACATTACTGTCGCCCCACAGTTATGTGATATCTATCGTGTTGCTTCCCAAGTGGATATACCTGTATATTCACAGCACCTTGACAGTGTTGGTGCAGGCAGCTTTACAGGTCATGCTTTCTCCAGATGTATCAAGGATGCTGGTGCCGTCGGCACTCTCATAAACCACTCCGAAAGGCGGCTTACGCTTGCCGGGATAGATGCATCAGTGCAGGTTGCAAAGAAAGTAGGTCTTACTACCATTGTATGTACAAACAACGTGGCGACTTCTGCAGCTGCAGCAGCCCTGTCTCCGGATTACGTTGCTGTAGAACCTCCGGAGCTTATAGGTTCAGGTATTCCGGTATCCAAAGCTGATCCAGCTGTTGTTACAGGTTCTGTGGAAGCGATCATGAAGGTTAATCCTGCAGTAAAAGTGCTCTGTGGAGCTGGCATTTCCAAAGGTGAAGACCTTGCAGCAGCCTTGGAACTTGGTTCAGTGGGTGTGCTGCTGGCTTCTGGCATAGTCAAAGCTCCAAATCCGAAGGCAGCTCTTGAAGATCTCGTTAGCAAAGTTTGATTTTATTTTTTAACTAGGGCAGGCCAATCCAGTTGATAAACAGCATGGTCACAGCTATGCCCAATTATTTTAAAAAGGGTTATATTTGAAATTCGCCAGAAGGCAAAGAATACTTAAGTTCTTAATCTGCATCCAATTCCACAAAGGACTTTTTCAACATCATTCTGCACATTATCAGGCTCCTTGTCTGCTAATATGCTGATGCGGTAAGTTACACTCTTTTTTTCTTCAAGAATATATGTGTCAATTATTTCAGATTTCACTATATTCTCATTACCTGAGAGGACTTCTAATATAATTTCAGGATTTGAATTTTCAGGAACTATAACAGATATATCTCTTCTGTGATGTGCAAGATTATTTATTTTCCACTCTTTCAGCTCCTGTGCTGAAAGTAGTTGTATGTTTTCTATTTTTAATGATACTGTTTTTGTTCCTTCTGCAAGCAAGACCTCTGCGGGTGTAACCTTCCATACTTTGCCAATATGTATCTTTCCAGTATACACATGCAATAGCCCGCGTTCTTCTCCCACTGATACTAGCAGGTGGTCGTATTCGGATATCTTGAAATTGATTAGCTTATCTGAACGCCTAAGAGCAGGTGATGTATCCCCAAAGTGTATGGCTGCATCCCTCATTTTTGTAATAAATCCCTGAATATCATGCTTTCTTACCATTTCCGAAGTATGATGACATTCCTTAAGGAAAACCTCATGTACTTTGATGACTTCCGGGTTCTCCATTTGTATCATAGCATAGAGGTAAGGGTTCTGGCCTAATATCCTACCCACAAAATCCAGCATTATGTCATATACGGGACTCATGAACCTACGAGATTCCTTTACATTGAAATCAAGCTTAGTCAAAGTAGTCCCTATAGTTATATACGCAAAATGAGTAAGTCCCTGGACTACGGAAACAAATCTATCGTGTTCTTCAGGCTCAACGATCACTATGTGTGCCCCGTTTTCTTCTAGCATCCCTCTGATAACAGGGAACCATTTTTGACATCTTTCATTTATGGGCGTCAGGATAAACCTCTGCCCATGCAGGCTTGGTATAGTGGGTCCGAACATGGGGTGAGTGCCTAGAATTTCCACGCCATCTGGAGCATATTTCTGCATAGCGCGAGTAGGTCCGGTTTTTAGGGAAGTTAGGTCCATAAGTAGGCTACCTTTCTTCATAAGAGGTGCAACCTCTGCAATAACCTGCTCTGTGATGTCTATTGGTACGGAAATTATTACTACGTCACTTTCAGCTACTTCTGCTTGCAAGTTGTGGGCAAACCTAATGCCCAGCCTTTCAGCTACTTCTGTCTTTCCGCTTTTTCCCCAGATGGTGACATCGAAACCTCTTTCCTTAAAAAAGGTGGAAAACCATTGTCCCATTTCACCTGTACCGCCCACTATGAGCATTTTCAAGTTCTCAACGCTCCCATCACAGCTTCTTTCATCACTTCGATGGGAGGCTCCACACCTGTCCATATCCTGAAAGCTTCTGCACCTTGATATACCAGCATCATGACACCGGACACTGTTTTTGCTCCGGCTTTTTCTGCTTCGGTAAGAAGCTTAGTCTTCAATGGATTGTATACAATATCAAAAACCACAAGATCTTCATGCATCTGTTCTGCCACAGCTATAGTGCTCTCAACATGCGGATGCATACCCAGGGTTGTACAGTTGATCAACACGTCTGCATTTGCAATAAGGTCGTCAAGCCTTTCAAGTCCACATCCTTTTACATTTCCCACAACGGCTACATCCTCTGCAAGCTGTATCGCTCTTTCAGGCGTGCGGTTGGCACTGATCACTTCTGCCCCGTCGCTTGCAAGCTGGAAACATATTCCACGGGCAGCTCCTCCGGCACCTACTATCAGTACCTTTGCTCCCTCGATTTTAACACCAGCTTCAATAAGTGCCCTCTCTGCCCCAATTCCATCTGTATTGTATCCTCTTATGCCTTCTTTGAAGTCTACAGTATTGACTGCTCCCATGGCTGCTGCCAGAGCATGTGGTTCTACTATCTTCAAAGCCTCTTCTTTCAGGGGCACAGTAAGGTTCAAGCCACCGAGTCCCATAGCATTTGCTCCAATAATAGCATCTTTAAGGTTTTCCTTGCTCACTTTGAAGGCATGGTAGGTACAGTCCATTCCCAAAACTTTGAATGCCGCATTATGCATCACGGGTGATAATGAGTGTTCTATGGGATCTCCAAATACGGCAAATACTTTTTTCATAACAGCGCCCTCATTGTTCTCTTCAGTTCAGCTATACTCAACTGTCCCGGAGCCACTGCTTCACCCACAGCACCATACGTCAGCACTGAACCATAGAATGGTGCTATTACACGCGTGTGTTTTCCAATATCGCCCATAGATATCATACATACGGGTTTGGTAGCTTCATGAGTGACTCGCAGCAGGTTGATAGTGTCGGCAGGCGAATTTGCCTTCGCAGCAAATTTAGCTATATCGCCTCCGCATTTCCATGCCATTTCGAGAAGATTCTCCATATTTTCTATGGGGGGAGTTTTGGTAAAATCATGGTGTGAGACTATTATTGTCTTGCCCAGCTCATGTGCAAAGGTTATTATTTTTTCCATGGAAGCAACAGGTGCAGCCAGTTCCACATCTACTGCATCCACAGATGACAGCACATCTAGGAGAATCTGTACTCTGTCTTCTTCTGTTCCATTCCATTTGCCTCCATCATTTGGTAACCTATTGGTTGCAATACGTGGAATGTTTACCTCTGCCTTCAAGGCTGCAAGCAGTTCCAAAGTTGACTTTGTGTCCTCTATTCCAATCAGGTCAAGTCTGATCTCCAGTATGTCTGCCCCTTGCAAGTGAGCTGCTCTGGCCTGTTCCATGGGGGAGTCGCTTATTACAGCCACAACTGCAGCTCCCTTTGAGAGGTCAAAGTCGCCTATCTTTACCATGCATCCTCTGGTTACTTTTCAATGATAGTTTCTTCTACTTTCATTCCAAAGTGCCGGCCAGTATCTTCAAACTTCACAAGAACCTCATCCCCCGGTTGAAGATCGGTGACAGCAACAGGCTTTCCACCTTTTGTCACAAGCTTGATGGTCTCTGCGTTCTGCAGGATAGTCTTAACAATTTTTCCTTTAAGATCAGCCTCTACAAGCATAAGTGGTCTTCTTTCGATCTTAACTCTGCCCACAATACCTTTTCTTTGCTCACCGGCTTCATTGACAATAGCTACTTCGTCACCTGCTTCCAATTCACAGAGGTATTTCGTCTTCTCGCCCACCAGCACATAAGCATGTACTGCACCGGCATTTACTCTGAAAGGCCGAGATGCAACATATGGGCTATCATCTGCTTCTGAATTCACAAGGAAAAGTCCGCAAGATTGTGAGCCTACAAGCATACCCTCTCCGCTTGTCATGAGGTTGCATGTATCCACGCATACTCTGTCGCCCATGCCTACTTGCTCTACTTTAGTGATAACCGCAGTTTCCAGATTGAGATTATCGATACCTGATCTTTCTGATACAGCTACTGTCTTCTTTATCTCATTTGGGTCATCAGTATCCAATAACACTCCATCTGATCCATGTTCCATTGTCTCAAGGGAGAGTTTCGCTTCTTCGGAAGTCCTAACCCCGGATATGATCTGTACATCCTTGTCATGTAATCCTGCAATGAGGTTTTCCAGAGGAATTACTTTCCAGTCAGTGCCAACGGTGATGATATAGTCACAGACTCCAGCCAGTTCTGCTGCAAACTCTTCATATTGTTTGTTGCGGATGACCACATACCCGGCTACCTTCAGACCCTTACCTTTAAGGCGAGTGGCTGTTATTATATCGAAAGATCCACTAAAGTCAGGGGGCAATGGTTTTGTGCCGTCGCCTTCGCTTCCTTTGCCGATTACTACTATATCAGCAGCAGATTTGTCATCATGAGCAAATGCAGCGACTTTTATATCGCCCAGTTCTCTTACCTTTTCGACATCATTGGCATCTACCAGTACGTAATCCACGCCTGATTCCAATCCAGTGGTGATCCTGCCCTTCCTGTCATCCCACCTGCCTTCATCGGCTTTTATCCATATACTTTTAATGTTCATGTTCTCACGTTGTTTTACTTAAGTAATTCAAGAGCTTCTTCGACAGTATGATTCTTATGCACTATCTCTGTTATTGCTCTTGTAATTTTTGTGGGATTTTCATGCTGGAACACATTTCTGCCAATGGCCACACCTCTGCCACCAGCTTCAATAGCCCCCTTTATCATTTCTAGGAATTGCTCATCGGTCTCTGTCTTTGGACCCCCTGCAATAACCACTGGCACAGGGCATCCTTTTACCACATCTCTAAAAGAATCTACGTCTCCGGTATATACTGTTTTGACCACGTCAGCTCCAAGTTCAGCTCCTACTCTTGCAGCATGTGCCACCATCACAGGATCATGCGGATTTGTGACCTTTTTGCCTCTGGGGTACATCATAGCAAGCAAAGGTATACCCCAATTATTGCAGTCTTCAGCTACTTTACCTAATTTCTGGAGCTGGTCAGCTTCTGTCTCAGAACCTACATTCACGTGTATGGATACTGCATCAGCTCCCATTTTCATTACCTCTTCCACGCTGCAGACTTGTACTTTGTTGTTTGGATCAGGTCCCAGTGCTGTAGATGCACTCATATGTACTATCAACCCTACATCATGGCCGTATCCACGGTGTCCGTGCTTTATCATGCCTTTCTGCATGAGGACCGCATTTGCTCCACCATCGGCAACTTTATTGATGGAATCCGCAATATTGGTAAGACCTTTTATAGGGCCGTCAGATATGCCGTGGTCCATAGGTATGATTACCATGTTTCTGCTGATCCTGTCCATTATTCTCTCAATACGTATGCTCTTTCCTATTTCTGACATCTTCATAGTCTCCATGTGAATACTATTTTACCATGCTAGTATGTTACACAGTAACATGGCAAGATATATAAGGTTTTTTCCAGAATAATCTTTCAGTTGAAGTTTAGCAAAAAAATATTATTGGTTGCTTTAGCTGTTAAGGTCTTTTATTGCAAAACCATTTGAGCCAATATCATAAAAAGCATGAGACTTTACGTGATTACTACCTCTCATCTTGATTATAGATAAGGATTTTTGTAAATTATCGGATGTAAGGTCTTGTTTTAAAGTTATGATAGTATCTACAATTGTTGATATTTGTGTATCAGGATTCTTTGAACATTCTGTGCTTTCCGGGCAAAGGCAAGTAAAAAGAGATGTAATTTCGTGGTTCTGGAACATCCTTATCAGGCTGGATATGTACTCTTTTCTCTCGACAGGGTTAACTATAGCATAATCAAACCCCTCTAATGTATCTACAAATACTCTCTGTGCTCCTATTTCCTGGATTGATCTTCTAATTTGAATCATTTGCTTGTTTGGGTCTAATAAAGCCGGTAATGTATGGATGATCTTTATTGTTCCTTTTTTTTCCATTTCTTTTAAGTCCCACCCAAAATTAGAGGCACGCAGATATAGTTGCTCTGGAATTTCCTCTAAGCTAAGAATAACTCCTTTTTCTCCTTTCTTTGCTCCTTCCACAATGAAGTGAAGCCCAATAACAGTTTTGCCAGTACCGGTAGATCCTGCTAAAAGATTTGCAGTTCCTTTTATCATTCCGCCTCCCATCATTTCATCAAGCAGGGGTATGCCTATAGATCTCCGCTCATTAGATGGATGCACAGAATAGTTGGCTGGTACAATATCTTTTGGATAAACGGATATGCCATCAGTTGTGATCTCAAATGTATGCTTGCCCTGAATGGATGGCATTCCACTTACTTTCATTAATCTTATGTATCGCTTGGTGATGTGTGTGCCAAAGTTTTGGGAAAGATATATTATATTGTCTACTATGTCACTGACTACATTGCTTTTTACGTTGTCCAGTTCCAAAGTTCCGGTAAAATAGACTATCGCATTCCACTCATTGATTGCGGAATTAAGTGAATACATAAATCTACGTCTTTCTGCTTCTGGGAAACCAAATCCTAAGGGTGTTACAGAGTCTATTAATATCCTTTTAGGCTTAAGTAAATTAACAATGTTTCCAAGTTCTACAAGCATGGTGAGCGGATCTCTTTCCACACTACTGACATTAAAGGTACGAATGTTTATATTCTCTTCAAAAAAACTGAACCTTGAAATGATTTGTTTCATTAATGTTTCTGGTTTAGTTGATACAGCTACATACAGCACTTTT
The DNA here is from genome assembly GCF_963678545.1 of uncultured Methanomethylovorans sp. Classification (NCBI taxonomy): domain Archaea; kingdom Methanobacteriati; phylum Methanobacteriota; class Methanomicrobia; order Methanosarcinales; family Methanosarcinaceae; genus Methanomethylovorans; species uncultured Methanomethylovorans sp. Next base: position 306,653 of record NZ_OY782870.1, on the reverse strand, counting down.
TCTCCCTTTTTTGCTGCAGCACATAAGCTCTGCATTCCAAGAGTAGTCCTTCCTGTTCCGGGTGTTCCTACAATGAATGTAGTCGAGGGACTAAGAACTCCCCCGCCGAGGATCTCGTCCAAGCCCTCTATTCCAGTAGATACGATATCCAAAAAAACATCCTCATGAGATTTTAATTATTCTCAATATATTATTTACGCCTATAAGTATTTATTTATACGCATTTATGGCATAGGATGCTTCACTTTCTTTTTTGTTTCCAAAATAGCATATGTATTTATATTGATTCGTCCTAGTTGCGATAAATGCCTAGTGGGTTAATACCATGAAAACAATGAAGATCCTTGTTATTAATAACTATGGTCAATTCTGCCATCTCATCCATCGTACTATCCGGGACCTGGAAATGGACACTAGTATCATATCCAATACTTCTTCTGTGGAAGATATCCTTTCTAAAGAACCTGATGGGCTAGTACTTAGCGGTGGTCCGACAATGGAAAGGGTAGGCAATTGTGCACAATATATTAGGGAAATTGATCTTCCTATTCTTGGAATATGTCTTGGACATCAGGTAATGGCCAAAACATTTAGTGGGGAGGTTGGTCCGGGAAAGTACGGGGGATATGCAGAGGTTGAAGTTAAGGTCCTTGAGGAGGATGATATCCTGCAGGGCCTGGCTCCCAAGACATCTGTATGGGCTTCACATGCGGATGAAGTAAAAACTCTTCCAGAAGAGTTTATCTGGCTGGCAAGATCAGAGGTATGCGAAATCGAGGCCATGAAACATAAAACCAAACCACTTTATGGGGTACAATGGCATCCCGAAGTTGCCCATACGGAAAAAGGTCAGGATTTGTTTTTGAATTTCTTTAAAGTATGTGAGGAGTATTAGCCTCACATTTCACTATATTCACATTCCGAATTTCTTCATCATTTTCTGCATGTTGAATTTACCGCCACGCAAACCTTTCATGGTGTTCTGCATTGTTTTATAGTAGCGCAGCAATTCTCTCACATCGTCAGAACTACATCCAGACCCAATGGATATTCTTTTGATCCTGGCACTTCCTATCAGGCGGGGATTGAGCATTTCTTCCTCAGTCATGGAATCCATGACTACACGGTACCTTGTAAGTTTCTCTCCAGTTACCTGGTAGGCTTCTTCAGGCACCTTTACTCCCATGCCTCCCAGAGGCAGCATCTGCATTATCTGTTTCATGGGGCCCATTTTGTTAAGGGTTTCCAGCTGCTTATACATGTCCTTGAGGGTGAAGCGTCCCCTCATCATAGCTTCTATGTCAAGTTCTTCTTCCTTTAAGTTGTCCTGTGCTTTCTCTATGAGTCCCTTTATATCGCCCATTCCAAGCAGCTTGGATATGAACCTGTCAGGTTCGAATTTTTCTAAGTCCTCTGGTGTTTCTCCCACACCAATGAATGCGATGGAAGAATTAGTCTCAGAAACGGCGGATATAGCTCCACCGCCCTTTGCTGTACCATCTAGCTTGGAAATAACAACTCCTGATATTCCAATAGAATCATTGAAAACTCTTGCCTGTTCGCTTGCCTGCTGGCCAATGGCACCATCAAGTACAAGCAGTTTGTAATCTGGATGTGCAATAGCGTGGATCTGTTCCATTTCCTCTATGAGGTCCTTCTCAAGAGAGTGACGTCCTGCAGTGTCTATTATGATTATATCATATTTTTCCACTTCTTTAAGACCTCTATCTACAATGGCCACAGCATCCGGGTTGCCTTCCTCTCCATAAAATGTGATATTGAGTTTACCACAAAGCGTCTTTAACTGCTGATACGCCCCTGGCCTGAATGTATCTGCGCAAATTACTGCGGGTCTAAGGCCCTTACGCTGGAAGTACCTTGCAAGTTTTGAGGTGGTGGTGGTCTTACCGCTACCCTGAAGTCCTATCATCATTATTTTATGAGGTTTCAGGGGGATGTCGGTACCTCTACCAATAATCTCGATTAGTTCCTGATATACGATCCTTATTACATGCTCACGGGGATTCATACCAGAAGGTACATCTTCCTTCATAGCACGTTCCTTGATGTGATTTGACATCTTCATGACAAGCTTGACATTAACATCAGCCTGCAGCATTGCTCTCTGGATGTCCTTTACAACTTCATTGACCGTGTGTTCGTCTATCCTGCCGGACTTGACGAGTTTCTTAAGTGCATCCTGTAAGGAGCTTCCGAGTTTTTCCATTACCATTTAAGGATCGCCCTGTTCAGTTCTTTTTCATTATTAAAGGGTTGCCTTTATTTAATTATATTGTAAGGCTTTCTTCTTCTCAACCGGATATGAAGATAATTGCTGCGAGTGAGGCCAATATCCCTATCCATTGCCTCAGTCTAATTCTTTCTCTTAGTATTATCCATGCAAGCACAACCGTAACCCCAGGGTATAGGGATGATACGACCGCTGCAATATCAAGCCTTCCTGCTTGAGAGGCCAATGCGAAGAACGTGTTGCCACCAGTGTCTAATATGCCTGCTAGGATAACTAGAGGCAGAAGATTACGCGTGGGTAGTCCATGTTGTTTTTTTAATATATGAACACCTATCAGCATTCCTACTGAGGCCAGTCTGGAGGCTACAAGAGGCCACAAAATATATTTATCACTTACATGATCGATAGAAATAAGAAAAAAACCAAACCCTATGCCAGCTATCAGTGGAAAGGAAAGGTCATTCAGCGATATATTTCTTGTGTTTTCAGTACCTGATATGAGCCAGACTCCCACAAAAGCTATGCCAAAACCTGCAAAACGATATCCAGCAGGCATACCTTCTGTGAATATATTGAAAACCACAGGCACGGCTGCTGTCACTACTGCCGCAACAGGTGCTACGATTCCCATCTTTCTAATTGAAAGTCCCCTATACAAGGCAAGAAGGCCGAAACAACCACATATTCCAGCAATCCCTCCCCAGAACATGCTTTGCATGTCGGGTATTTCTTCAGCCATCAGAAGAGCTGCTGCTATCAGAAGTATTGTTCCTATTATCTGGGAGATAAGAACCACGCCGTAAACATTGGAGCGCTTTGTTGCTATACCTCCGCTAAAATCTCCTGCGCCCCAGCAGATCGCAGATGCAAGGCCAAATAAGATTACATAGAGGTCGGAGTCCATCGTTAGTATTCACTGTCGGATCTTTGTAACAGTAAAGATAACGGTTGTACTTCAAATCATACCAAATGAAAAAATGACTCTTTTAAAAAGACTGTGTTGAGTTTAAAAAATTAGTAGCGGGGAATGGATTCGAACCATTGGTCTACGGGTTATGAGCCCGTCGGGATCTCCTGGCTACCCTACCCCGCTTCATATTTTATCTGTTTTCTCAAGAATGAGGTACTCCCCTTCAACGGTATCATTGCAGATAAAGGTTGCGATGGAATGGGACGCGAAAACATATATGCAAAGGGGCGTTAAAATCTATGAACCTCAATTTACTAAGATTGGAAGGTTCTGATTATGGTATTACCTGATAAGTTCAAATGTGTGGTGACTAACTGGGATTATATTTATGATCTCTGCAGGAAGGTTGCTAATGATGTAAAGGCTTCTGGATATGAACCAGATATTATCATCGCCCTAGCCAGAGGTGGATGGTTTGCCGGAAGAGTTTTGTGTGATTTCCTTGGTATGGATGACCTTACCAGTCTTAAGATCGAACATTACACGGGTACCGCAGTTATGGCAGGTAGCGGGCCTCAGATCAAATATCCTCTTTCAAATTCAGCTGTCAGGGATAAGAATGTGCTTATTGTGGACGATATAGCTGATACCGGAAAGAGTATGCTCCATTCCAAACAGTACGTTCTTGACCAGGGTCCAAAGATTGTACGGACTGCAACTCTTCAATATCTGGATACATCCGAAGTGGAACCAGATTTTATCGGTGAACGTCTGGAAGAATGGGCATGGGTGATTTTTCCATGGAACTTTATCGAGGACATGGTCGACATCATCTCTTTACTTATGAGCAAGGAGAAAAGGGATCTGTGGGACATACCAGCTATTAAACACGGTTTGTATGTGTATCACTCTCTTGATTCTTTTGCCTTTGAAATTGCCCAGCCAGGAAGAATGGCTGAGGTAATGGATGAAATGAACCGCCGCGGCATTGTAAAATGTGTCACTGAAAACGGTAACATGTTCTGGAAACTTGCATAAGAAAAGGGTTGAGTTGTTTATGTGTGAAAATGTGGACATTGCTATCATAGGTGGAAGCGGAGTATATGATGTCAATCTGCTTGACAGGGTACAAGAACTGGATCTCGATACTCCCTTTGGAAAACCTTCGGATACGATCACTGTGGGTGAATATGGGGGGACAAAGGTATGCTTCCTTCCCAGACACGGACTTGGACATCGTTATTCTCCTACAGAAGTGCCTTATCGGGCCAACATCTTTGCTCTGAAAAAACTGGGTGTAAAACGCATTATTTCAGCATCTGCAGTAGGTAGTCTCAAGGAAGAGTATGCTCCTCTGGACATAGTCGTTCCAGACCAACTGTACGATCGTACAAGTCTTCGAAAGAACACCTTTTTCGAGGATGGTATTGTGGTGCATATGGGTTTTGCAGACCCGTTCTGCCCGGAGATGTCTAGTCTGATAGTCGATATAGCCAGATCCAAGGGATACAGTGTGAAGGAAGGAGGTACATATGTATGTATGGACGGGCCACAATTTTCTACACGTGCTGAATCCCGGGTATATCAGACTCTTGGATTCGATATTATCGGAATGACTGCCATCCCTGAGGCAAAACTTGCAAGGGAGGCTGAGATTTGCTATTCCATGATTGCCACAGTTACGGATTATGATGTCTGGAAAGATGAGGATGTAACCATCGAGGCCATCATCGAGAATGCAATGAAGAACGAGGTTGCCGTGCGGGATATTATTGCCGATGTCATAAACAGCATTCCTTCTGAAAGGGCTTGCTCCTGTAAGGATGCCCTCCATGGTGCAATAACCACTGTGCATAGTATGATACCTGTTGATACCCGGACGCGTTTGCAACCTCTTATTGGCAGATATATGGAGCAATGAAAGGCACCATGGTAGGAATAGTTTTAATATATCTCCGTGCTAATTAAAAAACGGTAAAATATGTCACATAAGTGCACCAGATGTGGAGAGATATTCATTGATGGGGCCGCAGTTATACTCAGCGGCTGTCCTTCATGTGGATGGAACAAGTTCCTCTACGTCAAAGGTCCTGACGAAGAGCAGCCAGTCTCAGAAGGGGCCGGTCAAGAGGTCCTCGACGAAGGCCACAAGCAAGAAACTCCGGCAGAGAAGCTCATAAAAGAGATAGATGAGATCATAGGCATTGAAAAAGAGGAACGTACTGTCGTGGAGGAAGATGGTGACAGGGTAGAGTCTGTCAGAATACTGGGTCCCGGTTCTTACGAACTTAATCTGGATTCTCTGTTGCATCGTAAGGAAATAGTAATGGCTATCAAGGAAGATGGCACATATGCCCTACACCTGCCATCTGTTTTCAAGGCAGAGAAAAAAGAAAAGAAAAAGTGATGTTTTCCGGGAGCAGCGTTTAATGCGCAGCGTTTACGACCGGTTCTGGGAAGTAGATGCACTACGGGGAATCGCTATAATCCTCATGGTGCTGTTCCATTTCATTTATGATCTTGTTTTCTTTGACGTATTACAGCTAGACATCAGGTCGGGACCAGTATTATATGTTGGCAGAAGTGCAGCTATTCTTTTTGTCTTTCTGGTCGGTGTTTCGCTAAGTTTGAGTCATTCCAGAGGTAAGGTCTTCGGTTCGCAGGTCAATTTTATCAAGTATCTGAAGAGAGGATTTCACATCTTTCTCTGGGGTCTGGTCTTTACAATAGGAAGCTGGCTGCTTTTTCCCGAAGAGGTCATAGTATTCGGTATTTTGCATTTTATTGGCGTAGCTGTTGTATTGTCATATCCTTTACTTGAATCTCGCCTGCTGAATCTTACTGGAGGGTTTATGGTCCTTTTCTTGGGTAAATTGATGGAGAACTTCACAGTTGATTTTCCATGGCTGATATGGCTTGGCCTAACTCCTGCAGATTTCCAAACCCTTGATTATTTTCCTTTGTTGCCTTGGTTTGGTGTCACCATGCTTGGAATATTCACGGGCAACATTGTGTACCCGGGTTACTGTCGTAAATATGGCCTCATTGATCTCTCTAATCACAAGTTGATATCTGCTCTTGAGCTCATGGGAAGGAAATCGCTTTTAATATACATTGTGCATCAGCCATTGCTGATCTTTCTTCTGTATGCCATTGGAATTGTTGGTGTGCATTCTATTGGGATTTAGCAGTTATATAAAAAAGGTTTAGAAATCCGTGATAAGGGTTTGTCTGTCATCTATCTTTTCAAGATTTGAAACTCCAACTCCAAGCAATCTGAACTTTCCGGTTCCTGTGAACTCTTTCATAAGATGTAGTGCTTCTCTTCTCATTACATAGAGGTCCGTACTGGCACAAGTTAAGGTTCTGGATCGAGTAAGGGTTCTAAAATTTTCATATCTCACTCGGATGGTGATGGTGCGAAAGCGGTACTTCTTTTTCAGGAGGGACGAATGTACCTTCTCTGAAAGAGTGTAAAAAACCCTTTTTATGTTATCGGGATCAGCTATATCTTCATCAAAGGTGTCTTCCTTACTGATGGATTTTACTCCTTCTCTTTCCTCAACTTCCCTCTCGTCTATTCCGTTAGCCATCCAGTGCATTGTAAGTCCAAACCTTCCAAAACGTGCTATGAGCAGCTGCACATCATATACAGCTAACTGTCCTACATTGTCTAGGCCCATTTCATGTAATAGTGGTGCAGTTTTCTTTCCAATCCCGGGTATTTTTGATATAGGCAACGGGTCTAGAAATTGCTTCGCTTTCTCTGGCCTTACTACAGTAAGACCATCAGGCTTATTGAAATCGGATGCTATTTTTGCAATTACTTTGTTCGGTGCTATTCCTACAGAACATGTGAGTCCTTCTCGTCGTAGTATACGTTCCTTGATGGTCTTTGCGACATCAATTGCTTTACCATAATCGATGATGTCCCCGTCAAGCTCCATATATGCTTCATCTACACTAACTTGCTGAAATCTGGAAGAGAACTCTCTCAGTATTTTCATTATCCTCAAAGACGTACGTTTATACAGCTCCATGTTTACGGGAAGGTATATGGCATCTGGACACAGCTTGTATGCCCTAGATATGGGCATTCCGGAATGTATTCCGTATTTGCGGGCTTCGTAGGAGCAGGTGCTAACTACGCCTCTTCCCATGCCCTTCTTGGGATCAGAACCCACAATCACGGGATTTCCTCGAATCTCAGGCTTTTCTCTCGTTTCCACTGACGAATAAAAACTGTCCATGTCAATGTGCAGTATTATGCGTTGTTGGCAGTTGCTCATTTATTATCTACTATATTATATCTAATTCAAGGTTATAATTTCTGATCCATGCACAGTGAAAGTATTCTATTCAAATGTTCTTTTTCCCGGTGTATTGAAATAATATCATCTGCTTATTTAGTGAGGAGGACGTCTCAATGTATGTGTATATTTCCATTATGGCCTATCTTGTTGTGTTGTTCCTTACATTGAGGGATATCCGCATCTTCAGGCGCACAAGGATCATGTCGTATCGAAAAGGAGCATTGAAGGGTATCCTCTCTTCTTTTGTGATGCTTCTAGGTGTCATTCTCACGGTGATAAAACCAGAATTAGGTCTGTTGGTTGTGTTCATTGGCCTTTATATTAACCGTAAGGGTCAAAGAGAACTTGTTTTCAAGCAGGCCAATACTCTTGACCGATTGCTTGGAAAGACTGATATATGATGTTGTGAATTTATACGCTGTCCAGCACGCTGCTTTTGCGCAATGTAGGATAAGGTTAGATGTATCTTTCATTCCAAAAGTTATAAATGCATGAGTAGTTATAAGCTGTACAAATTCCACTCCTGAAAATTCATATTAGGATTATACATTCATAATAAATGGAGAATCATATATGGGAAATATAAGACAGAATAACATTAAGACCATTTCATTTCGTTTGATAGATGCTCACGGTGATGCTTTTACCAAGGATTTTGATACTAACAAGGAACTTGTGACAAAGTATACCACTATTGAAAGTAAGGTTATAAGAAACCGTGTGGCTGGCTATGTCACACGTAAGATGACTCACGTACGCATGGAATAAAGTTCCAGTCGAAGGGGTACCATGTTCGAAGGAGTATTTCCTGCTCTCATAACACCGTTCAATGCCGATAATAAGATAGATGTTCCATCTTTTAGAAAAGTTGTCGAGTATGTGGAAAAAGGAGGTGTTGCAGGGGTAGTGGCTTGCGGAACGACCGGCGAGTCAGCTACTATGTCCACTCTCGAGCACATGGATCTCATTGATTTGACTGTGGACTGTGCTAAAACAACTGTTATTGCGGGTACTGGTTCTAACAATACGACCGAGGCAGTGGAACTGACCAGGCATGCATATGATGCAGGCGCTGATGCGGTTCTTATCATATCCCCGTATTATAACAAGCCAAACGACGCCGGTCTCATTGCTCATTTTTCAAGTATTGCCAGATCTGCGGATATTCCTGTTATCCTGTATAATGTGCCTTCACGCACAGGGCAGGATATGTCTTTGGAAGTTATCACAGAGCTTGCCAAGATTGAGAACATCGCAGGAATAAAGGAAGCTAGCGGAAATCCTGTGAAGGTTTCCCGCATAATTGAAAATACAATGGATGAGGACTTTGTGGTACTCTCAGGTGAGGATGGCCTTACATTGCCCTTCATGAGTATGGGTGCAGTGGGTGTTATCTCAGTGGTCGCTAATGTTGTGCCGGAAAAAATGGTTGATCTTGTGAATGCTGTTCAAAACAATGATCTTAAAACTGCAAAGGGTCTTCACTATGAACTTGCACCACTTACGCGTGTCCTGTTTTCGGAAACAAATCCTATTCCTGTGAAAAGAGCTATGAATATGTTAGGTCTGGCCAACGGTAGATTAAGACTTCCTCTTGCTCCTTTGAGCAGAGAGCATGAAATGGTTCTTGAAGAAGTTCTAAGAGATCTTGGGTGCATATCATGATAAGAGCAGCAGTTACAGGCGCATCTGGAAGGATGGGTAAGCTCATCATTTCCAATATTGTCGCTTCTGATGGAATAGAGCTTTCTGCAGCATTTGATCTGGTGAATATTGGTAAAGATGCCGGAGAAATTGCACAGGTAGGCAATCTTGGTGTTTCGGTATCTGATGTAAAAGACATGGAACGTGTCCTTAAGGAGTCATCAACTAATGTGCTGATTGATTTTACCATTGCCAATGCAACGGTTGTCAATGCACCTATAGCAGCTTCAGCAGGTGTGAACCTTGTTATCGGAACCACTGGCTTTTCAAAAGAACAGAAACAGATCATAGAAGCAGCTGTTTCTAAGCATGGTGTGGCAGGTATAATCTCACCTAACTTCTCTGTAGGTGTCAATGTATTTTTCAAAATACTCTCGGAAGCCTCTAAGTACCTGGGAGATTTTGATATTGAGGTCATCGAAGCACATCATAACAAGAAGAAAGATGCTCCAAGCGGCACTGCCATGAAGGCAGCAGATGTCATCAGCGCTGCATTGGGAGGTAAAGACTATGTCTATGGCCGTCAGGGTCTTGCTCCTCGTAACAAAGAGATCGGTATTCATGCAGTGCGCGGAGGGGACATTGTAGGTGATCACACGGTACTGTTTGCAGGAGACGGTGAGCGTATCGAGATAAAACACCAGGCTCATTCCAGGCAAGCATTTGCTTCAGGTGCGGTAAAGGCGGCGGCGTGGATATGCAATGCCGGTCCTGGCATGTATGCCATGGAAGATATTCTTGGCCTTTAATTCTCTTTTTTTATTCTTTATGTATATTTTAAATCTGCGTTCAGGGTTATTAATCTGAATTTATAACAGATGGTCGGCTATATCCTCGGATATTATCCGCTCGCAGTAGATACAGCGCAGGTTTATGATATTATCTTCTTCATATACTCGAAATTTAGATGTTATAGGTTCTGAACTGTTTGATATACAGTTAGGATTGATACATTGTACCACTCCTTCAACGTACTCCGGAATCTCTACTCTGTTCTTTTTTAGGACTTTAAAATCTCTTATTATATTGATGGTGGCGCTAGGTGCGATCAATGATATTTTGTCAAGTTCTTTAACTTTCAGTTCCCTGTTCTCGATCTTCACCACGTCTTTCTTCCCGTACTTGCTGGGGGAATTAATTATAATACTTACTACACTTTCAAATTGTCCCGGCAATTTAAGTATATGCAGAACATTAAGTGCCTGGCCAGCTTTTATGTGATCAATAACAGTTCCATTTTCAATAGGTCGTACTCTAAGTCCAGGTTCCAACTCAAAGTTTGTCTGTTCTGAATTCATTCCATCGCCCCCATTACAAGTGCCAGCAGTGCCATTCTTATAGGCACTCCATAAAAAGCCTGTTTGAAATAACAAGCATGTGGAGTGTTGTCCACAAGCGGGTCAATTTCATTGACCCTGGGCAGAGGATGCATTATTTTTAAATGGCTTTTGGCATTTTCAAGAAGCTCTGGAGTAATCTGCAAACTACTTGCCACTCGGAGGTATTCAGCAGGATCAGGGAACCTTTCTTTCTGTATTCTTGTCACATATAATACATCTACTTCAGTGATAGCCTCGTCTATAGAATCTGTTTCTCTCACCTTCATGCCCCTGGCTTCAAGATCTTTGATTATCTCGTAGGGCATACGCAGCTCATCAGGTGAAACAAGGGTTATGTCGGCTCCATAATGGGAAAGTGCATAACATAGGGAATGCACGGTCCTTCCATATTTTAGATCCCCTGCCAGTGCTATCTTCAAACCTTCTAGTTTACTTTCACGCTTGATAGTGTAAAGATCAAGTAATGTTTGAGTGGGGTGATGCCCTGCGCCATCTCCTGCATTGATCACTGGTACACTGGAGAACTCAGATGCCATACGTGCAGCACCTTCTTTTGGATGCCGTAATATGATGGCATCTGCGTAGCTCTGTACTACGCGAATAGTATCAGCCAGAGTTTCTCCCTTTGATATAGAACTAGCATCTACGGATCCCATACTCAGTACTTCTCCACCAAGTCTTATCATTGCAGTTTCAAAAGACATGCGTGTTCTTGTGCTGGGTTCAAAGAAAAGTACTGCAAGCACCTTTCCAGTAAGCATATCAGAACGTTCTTTCATAACAGCAATGGATTCGAGCTTTTCGGCCGTTTCCAGGATATGATCAATCATCTCTTTTGAGAAGTCTTTCATTGATAAGATGTGCAGATCTTTGAAATACATTTATCGTAAGAGGTGTCACATGGGATATAATATTTGCTGGCAGCCTCATGTAAGATAAAAACAGCAGTTCATTTTTCCCGGTTCTTATCCTTTCTGATATCTTTGACAAAATGTTCCCATTCCTTCTCTTCTACACCTTCACAGATATGCTTTGTATCTTGGACATTTTTTCTCTTCGTTTCCTCTTCGATTTTGACAAGGTCCATTATAGCTCTCATGATACCTGCTGTCTGGCTGAATAAGTTTCGTGCTTCTTCATAACTGATATAATTGTGTTCGAGAGATCTTTCATATTCATGTTCTTTTTCTCTTAGCAAAGAGAGGAACAGCTCTATGTTCTCAATATCTTTTGTGGAAAAAGAGGTTTTATTGATGATTTCCCATATTATCTCGTGTAGCTTAACGTTCTTGCCTTCCATTTCGATTTCTCTGGGAACATGTTCGCCTACCCAAAAGAGAGGTCTATGCAACCTGTTCAACAGCACATTTCTTTGATTATCTGTGATTTTCGCCCCATTTTCCAAAACAATTCTCTCCATGTTGGATTAGGACTCATTGAATATTAAATGCCTCGATTAAGTTTATAGGTGTTAAGGTATGTGTAGTAGTAATTAATTATATTCAGAAGGTGATTAGATTAGACCTATCATTCAGGTAGCCCTTGACCTGGTTGAAACAGACCGTGCCGTACAAATTGCAAAAGAAGCTGTGGAAGGCGGTGTTGACTGGATAGAGGTTGGGACTCCGTTGATCAAGAGTGAGGGAATGGAAGCAGTGCGAGTTCTTAAAAAAGCTTTTCCTCAAAAGATAATACTTGCCGATATGAAGGTAACTGATACAGGTGCAATTGAAGTGGAAATGGCTTCAAAGGCAGGTGCAGACATTGTTATGGTATTGGCAGGAGCCGATGACTCTACGATCATTGAAGCTGTGAAGGCTGCTAAAAAGTATGGTGTAAAGATAATGGCAGACCTTATTTCTGTACCAGATCCCATCTTAAGGTCTGAAGAACTTGAAAAGATGGGCGTTGACTATATTAATGTGCATGCTGGTATCGACGAGCAGATGGTGGGCAAAGACCCCTTGGATATTATATCTGATATTGTAAGTGTTGTCTCCATTCCTATTGCAGCTGCCGGCGGTCTGGACGCTGTAGGCTGTGCCAGAGCAGTTCGGGCCGGAGCAAAGATTGTCATTGTAGGTGGCAACATCATCAGATCTGCTGATGTATATGCTTCTTCCAAAAAAATAAGGGAAAGCGTAGATTCCCCTTCTGTTGTAATGGTTTCGAAACCTTCTCAGGATTCTGAGATCCGTAAGTTGTTATTTGAAGTTTCGACTCCGAACATCTCGGATGCTATGCACCGTAAAGGTGTAATGAAGGACATCCATCCCATGCTAAAAGGTAAAAAAATGGTGGGTACCGCTGTAACGGTACAGACCCTTGGAGGCGATTGGGCAAAACCCGTTGAGGCCATAGACATGGCAAAAGAAGGGGATGTCATTGTTATCTATAATGGCAGGAGGGATGTAGCTCCGTGGGGAGGTCTGGCTACTCTCAGCTGTCTGAATAAGGGCATTACAGGGGTTGTTATTGATGGAGCTGTACGGGACATTGATGATATTAGTACCATAGGTTTGCCCGTATTTGCAAGTAGCTATGTGCCAAATGCCGGTGAACCAAAAGGTTTTGGTGAAATAAATGCCGAAATAACCTGTGGGTTACAGATCGTTAAGCCGGGAGATTATATCGTAGGCGATGATAATGGGGTTGTAGTAATACCAAAGGAAAATGCCTATGAGGTCGCAAGAAGAGCTAAAGAAGTGGAAAAAACAGAAAAGCGTCTATTTGAGGAGATAAAAAGAGGTGCTACACTTTCTGAAGTAATGAAGCTCAAAAAATGGGAGAAACAGTGATATGATAGAACTCCTCAAAGTCCTTGTGTGCTTGCCTTTTTTGGTATACTCTTGCTATTCTGACATAAAGACTCGCCGGGTATCTAATAAGGTTTGGCCTGTTATGCTGGCTGCAGCTTCGCCTCTCATAGTGTATGATATGATCACTTTAGGCTTACCTTATATTTTCAGAACTCTGATTTCGTTCGTAGTAATATTTATTTTTGTGTATATTCTGTTCATAGTACATGCTTTTGGGGGAGCCGATGCCAAAGTTCTCATGGTCATATCTATTATCCTACCCTTTTTCCCAGAACTATCGCTGAATTCTATTCAACTCCCATTATGGGGAGTTCCTCTACTGGATTTATTCACATTCAGTGTTTTTGGGAATTCAGTGCTTCTGACCGTCATAGTACCTCTCGGTCTATTGTTTTATAATATATTAACAGTTCCTCCTAAAGAGCTTCTCAAAAAACCTCTCTATGCTCTTATAGGTTACAGGCAAAAGATTGTCAGTCTCCAGGAAGGGCATATAAGATTAATAGAACGATATGAGGAAACGCCTGATGGTGTTGCCTCTAAATTTACACGCATTGGTACTCCTATAGATGCCGATACGATCTTGAAACTGAAAGAATTGCATAACAAAGGTTCAATAGGAGATTATGTCTGGATATCCCCTGGTCTTCCATTTATGATTCCTATTACTGCAGGTTTTTTGTCTGCGGTTGTTTTTGGTGATATCATCTTCTATCTATCTTTCAATTACCTGGTTCCTTCGATTTGACCGGTAATTTTTAGTAACTGGCTCCATATATCTTTTTATGGAGGTATGTCAATTGGGAAAAAATGACGCTAAAGAGGAAAAGCAAGACAAGGGCAAACCAGAGACCGCCAAGGTAAATCCTATCCATCCAGGTGACAGACGGGGACATGGAAAACGGCATCTGCTGGATACGTGTGAGTAAATTTTTCCAATTTCCAGGTTATTTTTTATTAGGCAGGATCTCTGACCAGATTTTTTCGATATATTCATCAGAGACTTCTGTTTCTAATTGTTCTTTAGTCAGCTTGATGAACTCTTCCCGCAGGCTGATAATGCACTGGATTACTTTTTCTTTCTTATCATCTCCAGTTCCAACTTTTTGTTCATTCTTTTCCCTGTCATGTTTTGGGGTATCATGCAGATGATCCCTTATTTCCGTCAAAAATATGTCTCCATATTTCTTGAGTTTGTATTCTCCTACGCCTGTGATTTCAAGTAATTCTTTTTCATTAAGGGGCATTTGGGTTGCCATCTGTTTCAGGCTTGTATCTGCAAAAACAATGTACGGGGGAACTTTTTCTTTGTTAGCTATCTTTTTGCGCAGGTCCTTTAACCTAGAGAACAGTTCAGAATCGATCTTGTTGCTTTTTCCAATCTGTTTCTTTGTTTTATAGTCAGCTTCTGTCTCTTTTGAGAGTGGTAACTCACTCTTCGCAGCTACTTTCAATTTATCTCTTGTTGTTTGTTTATCTGATTTGAGCAGAGAATCCTTATTCGGTGCTAACTGCGTGCTCTCTACAGTTCTGTTCCCTGCAATTACCTGTTCACTGCCTTCATCGAGTTTGAGTAAAGGGTATCTGGAACCTTCAAGTTTCAGTATTTTCTGATAAACAAGCTCTCTTGCAATATCTGCCCACTTGTCCTTTTGGAGGTATGTTCCAGTTCCATAGCTGCCCAGTCGGTGATGCCCTTTTTCGATGATCTTTTTGCTATTTGATCCGGTTAGTATCTCTGTTACATGCGTGATACCATATCTTTGACCTACTTCTTTCACGCATTTGATAAGCAGCTTTGCTTCTTCCGTAGCATCGGTTCTTTTCACAGGATTCAGGCATACGTCGCATCCGCCACAGTTCTCTTCCTTAAGTTCTTCGCCAAAATACTGTAGCAACACCTTTCGTCTGCATACTGTGCTCTGGCAATAGTCCATCACCTCTTTAAGTTTTGACCTGGAAGCTTCTCTTTCTTCGTTTTTCTCCATCTGGTCGATGAAATAATCTATCTTGTATTTGTCACCACGACTAAAAAATAGTATACATTCACATTCAAGGCCATCTCTACCACCTCTGCCGGTTTCTTGGTAATAGCTCTCAAGATTGCGCGGAAGGTCGTAGTGAATCACAAAACGTACGTTGGGTTTGTCTATCCCCATGCCAAAAGCTATGGTTGCAACAATAATCTCAACGTCATCTTTTATGAAAATGTCTTGATTTCTACTCCTTGCAGCATCAGAAAGTCCTGCGTGATAAGGCAGGGCATTGAATCCACTTTTACGCAGTTTTCCAGTCAGTTCATCTACGGTTTTGCGGCTCTGGCAATATATTATCCCGCTTTTATCTTTTCTGTCCCTCAGGAATTGCACTACCTGTTCATAGGTATCTTTCTTTGGCCTTACCTGATAAAGCAGATTTTTACGGTTGAAACTGGCTATGTATATATTACAATCCTTAATGTGTAACTGGGATATTGTGTCTTCCTGCACCTTGGGAGTAGCTGTTGCTGTGAGAGCTATGATAGGAATATGCGGATATTTTCTTTTAAGGATACTAAGTTTCCTATATTCCGGTCTGAAATCATGTCCCCATTCTGAAATGCAATGGCTTTCATCTATGGCGAACAAGTTCACTTTTATTTTGTCAAACAGGGCTAATGTGCTGGACAAGGTAAGCCTTTCAGGAGCAACGTACAGTAATTTAATAAGGTTTTTTTCCAGTTTCTGCTTGATTTGGTCACTTTCCTTGTAACTTAATGTACTATTAAGGTATGCAGCTTCGACCCCATTGGCTCTGAGTGTGTCCACCTGGTCTTTCATAAGAGAAATGAGTGGTGATACTACCACGGTCACGCCATCCATCAGAAGTGCCGGTATCTGATAACAAAGTGATTTTCCCCCTCCAGTGGGCATCAACACAAAAACATCTTTTCCTGCAAGGACATCTTTGATGATATCTTCCTGCAGAGGTCTGAATGTATCATATCCGAAGTATTTGCTTAATGTCCGGCGCATCGCTTTAGAGTTAACAGTGACTGTATATAACTATAGGTGGTGACGATTTTTGTTATTTAAGTTTTCACTCCACAATAATTTAAATATCACATCGACAGCATTAAATCATATATATGTAATAATCCGGTCAAATCACTGAACTTATTCCTATTACGATCATCAATATGTAATATATGGAGAAATCCCATGGTTAAAGTTGACAGATTCATTCCTCAGAGTATAGAGAAAATAAAGAAACAGATCTCTGGCCCTGCTATTATAGCACTTTCTGGTGGTGTTGACAGCTCTGTTTGCGCTGTGCTTGCACATCGTGCAATAGGTGACCTGTTATTTCCCATTTATATTGATACAGGGCTCATGCGTAAAGGCGAGACGCAGAGGATTAAGGAGATTTTCTCTGATATGAACTTACAGGTCGTAGATGCAAGTGAGCGTTTTTCGGGAGCTCTTAAAGGTATGGACGATCCTGAACTGAAGCGTAAAGCTGTCGGTGAAACATTTATCAGGGTATTTGAAGAAGAGGCACGTCTGCTTAAAGCAGAGTTTCTTATTCAGGGAACAATATATCCCGACAGGATAGAATCCGAAGGAGGTATAAAATCCCATCATAATGTAGGCGGTCTGCCTTCAGTGATGGATTTCAAATCTATTGTAGAACCTCTGGAGGACCTTTATAAAGATGAAGTGCGAGAGGTTGCCAGAGCAGTTGGTCTGCCTCATGAGATATCCGAAAGGATGCCATTCCCTGGCCCAGGGCTTTCTGTACGCATAGTAGGTGAGGTCACCGAGGAAAAAGTCGAGGCAGTCAGAGAAGCAAATGCTATCGTAGAAGAAGAACTCTTGGAAAGGTTCCATCCATGGCAGACCTTTGCAGCTATAGTAGGAAAGGGCACTGGTGTTAAAGGTGATCAGAGGGTACATGGCTGGATAGTTGCAGTGCGTGCTGTCGGTTCCCGGGATGGCATGACTGCAGAGGCCATGGAATTGCCTTGGGATGTGCTGAAGCGCATTGAGTCGCGCATTACGGGCGAGATCCCTTCAGTTGCCAGAGTTGTCTATGATATATCTCCGAAACCCCCTGCAACCATCGAGTTTGAGTAAATGACACTGAATACTACAGTTCTTGAGATACGTCAGAGGCAGCGGATCAAACCGACTCCTCTGGATATGCCATCTGCCGTATGGACCGGTAAGGATCATGTAGGTGGCAATGTGGAAAATACTCTAACCATGATTTTCCGAACTGCAGGTTGCTGGTGGGGTAAGGTTGGAGGCTGTACCATGTGCGGTTACGTGTATGACAGTGCTCATACATCTCCTTCTGCGGACGATCTTGTTGCCCAGTTCCAGAAAGCTATGGTCAAGGCTTCCAAGTTTGACAGGTTTATGGTCAAGATCTTTACCTCAGGCAGTTTCCTTGATGAGAAAGAAGTGCCTGCAGATGCCTGCTCAAAGATATTATCCCTTCTGGAAGAAGACAGCCGTGTCTTTAAAGTAGTAGTGGAATCTAGGCCGGAGTTTCTGACAGAGAAATCTATGAAATTCTGCCTTGCTCATCTTAAGGGCACTTTGTTTGAGGTGGCTATAGGTCTGGAGACCAGTTCAGACCTCATCAGAAAACATTCCATTAACAAAGGTTTTACTTTCAGGGATTTTACTAATGCGGCAGATTCTGCAAAAGCAAATGGTGTAGCAGTAAAGACTTATCTACTGCTAAAACCCCCTTTTATCTCAGAAAAACAGGCATTAGAGGATATTGTCAATTCTGTGAAAGAAGCTTCTGCATATTCCAGTGTGATCTCCATCAATCTATGCAATGTGCAAAAGGGTACACTGATAGAGTATCTATGGGAGTGGGGAGAATATCGTCCTCCATGGCTGTGGAGCATTGTGGAGATCCTTAAAAGGACAAAACAGGAGTTCCCTCATCTTACTATTACTTCTGATCCTGTCGGTGCAGGTGCCAAAAGGGGACCACGAAATTGTAGGGAATGCAGTGGACAGGTCGCAGATGCCATACGAGCTTTCTCATTAAGCCAGAATTTGAGGGATCTTGAGGGTTTGGAATGCGATTGCAAGCATTTGTGGGAAAAGGTGCTGGTTCTGGATGATGTAAGTTTTGGCTCGCCTGTTTTGGAGTGATCTCTCACTCCTCTTCCTCGCCTCTGTAAACCATTGTTCCTATACCTGTATTGGTGAATAGCTCCAGCAGGATTGAGTGAGATACGCTTCCATCTATTATATGCACTCTTTGCACACCACTTTCTACAGCAGTCACCGCACCTCTTAACTTCGGGACCATACCACCTGAAATAATACCTTCTTTCACCAGTTTCTCCACATCTTCTAGTTTCACTCTGGAAATGCGGGAAGATTTATCTTCGATATTCCTCAGGATTCCAGGTACGTCTGTCATGAGAATAAGTTTATGGGCTTTCAATGCTGCAGCGATGTCTCCAGCTACTGTATCTGCATTTATGTTCAGTCCTCTCCCACTGGAATCAATAGCAATAGGGGATATCACGGGTATGTATCCATGTTTGGTGACAATTTCTAGGATCTCGGTATTTATTATCTCGGTCTCTCCCACCCATCCTAAGTCTACTTCCTGTTCCTTATCCTCTATCATAACCTTTTGTGCAGGTAGCTTCTTTGCCACGATGAGTTTACCATCTTTACCGGAAAGACCAATTCCCTTTCCCCCATGTTTGCCAATAAGGGATACGATGTCAGTATTTATGTTCCCTACCAATACCATGCGTGCAATTTCAAGGGTTTCATCATCTGTGATGCGCAATCCTCCCACAAATTTTGGCTTCTTTCCCATGCGGTTCATTTTCTCAGTGATCTCTGGTCCCCCGCCATGAACTATTATCGGATGTATGCCCACAAACTTCAGTAACACGATATCTTCAATGATGTCGCTCATTATCTGTTTATCAACCATGGCATGGCCACCGACTTTGATAACCATTATGGCATTGTGGAACTTCCTTATGTAAGGAAGGGCTTCTATCAATATGTTCTCTCTTTTCAGTGTCATGGTCCACCCTCATCTGGTGATTTGATAATCAATAAAAGGTATCAGTATTAGTATTGATCCCAATATATTATCTTTATTGGGCCACAAAAAGATGTGTTAAAAGAGAATGGTACCAGAACGCCTGGTAACCAAAAAGTAAGTAATTTATGTAATATTTAAATCTTATCGAGTTTCTCAATGCCTACCTTTTTTACAAAAGGCTTGCTAATCTTATCGGGCATCCAATCTGGCTTGTTCTTTGGTGCCGCTACATTTTCTCTCCAGCCTTTAAAGACGTGGATCTTCTTTGTGCCCCTTTCACGGAGCTTTATAGTCTCTGGCTTTGCTTTTGTTCCTTTTCCGCGGTTTGCAACCTTTAATGCTGCCTGACGTGGCTGTTTCCCGGTAAATACACCGTGCTCATTTCCATTCTTATCTCTCAGTACAAAGTTCCTTGTTTCAACCATCATGTCACCTCATAGCTTGCATGTGATTTTTACTTGATAATCCTATTCTGCACATCTAGTATATATATTTTTCTTTCAATGTTGCCTTTCGATTCTGGTTTGTACCAGTTGGATTATCGGGCGTACTCATAATCCTTTGAAAAATATATCGCTGTTTAAATATTTTAATGTATCCCCTGTGTAACACAACATTTACATGTGATGAACTCATTTCCTGCAAGTACATATAAAAACGGGTTCATCTGACTTTTACATGAATGCGATTTGTTCTTAGAGGTAATGTTATGGAACTTTCCACTGTCATATTGCCAGATATACAGGCTAATAAGCCCAAAATACCTATCAACCTCACTCGTGTAGGTGTAACGAACGTTAAAAAACTGGTTGCTGTCAAAAGAAATGATAAGCGCCCCGTTATGCTGATCTCTACATTTGATATTTTTGTTGATTTGCCCTCTGACCGAAAAGGGGCAAATCTTTCTCGTAATTTCGAGGCAGTTGACGAAGTTTTGGAAAAAGCAGTTAACATGCCTGTTTATGAGATCGAACAGCTATGTAGTGATGTTGCTCTTAACTTGCTTGAGAGGCATGAATATGCTACAAGAGCAGAAGTGCACCTTAAGAGTGAGTACGTTATTAAAAGGGAGTCTCCTGCCACTAAAATGGAATGCCAGGAAGTAGTTGAGATCTTTGCTGAAGCAAAAGCTACCAGGGAAGATGCAGGATCTATAAGTATCACCAAACTTATTGGTGCAGAAGTTGTAGGAATGACCGCTTGTCCCTGTGCCCAGGAGATCATGACGGATAATGCCCGCAAACAACTTGAAGAAATAGGTGTGGAAAACAGGAAAATTGCCGAATTCCTTCATCGTGTGCCCATGGCAACGCATAATCAGAGAGGAAGAGGAATTATCTCTATTGAAGTTTCAAGTGATGATTTCATATCTCTTGAAAAAGTCATAGCTATCATAGAGAAATCGATGAGTTCAAGCGTTTTCGAACTGCTGAAGCGTTCTGATGAGGCAATGGTAGTTCAGACTGCTCACAAGAACCCTAAGTTTGTAGAAGACTGCGTGCGTACCATGGCTCATAATGTTGTCAAGGAGTTCAATGATCTTCCCGACGGTGCAGTGGTAACTATAAAGCAGATCAATGAGGAAAGTATTCACCGTCATAATGCCTTTGCTGAAAGGGTCGCAACTCTGGGTGAACTTCGCAAGGAAGTTATGAACTAATTTCCTTTTTTCAGTTAATCTGACTACGAATCTGTTTTGTTCAAAGAGTGTGGTAACATGGCTGAAGGTTCTGATTCTATCCAAACTCATGATATAAATGGAGCTCCCATTGTTGTTAGCTCATATGTGCTGTATCTGAATACGGGCACTGCAGGAAAAGTACTTGAAATTAAGCAGGAAGAAGACGCTATTTGGGTTCTGATGGATACTACTGGACTCTTTTATAATGTTGAAGCTCTGGTGGTCACGGATGAAGATGCTGTCAAGTTGAAAATAGAACGCGAAGAGGGCAAAGTTGACAAAGCTGAATTTGCAAGGCAAGAAATTCCTGAAAGGGTTGTTGATATAGGACAGGTGACAGGTGGAGGATAAATATCCCCCAACTGATCAATTATCTCCTTTGTTTATTGTTGCCTCTTTTCTTTTTCGAGCAATGTAAGGGAACGTATCCATTCTCCCTTTGGCTCACGAGAGGTTCCTACTACAAGGCGTTTTTTCTCGCCTATCTTTTCTACTACTCCTTGAGCTTCAATAAGTTCTCCAGGCAAAGCCTGGCCTGCGTATGTATGAGTGTAGGAGAGCACATGGTCTATTTCAAGATGGTCTACCTTGTACACAGCGGGGCTATCAAAAGCAAGGTCTGCATTGGTTACTCTTGCTTCTATTTTCATGGTTCCAATATCTGCTCCTCTTGCTGAAGGCTCTTTTATTTGCTGCCAATCTCTCACGAAAAGCAGATCGAAATATGTGCCTTCTACCATGCCTCTGTTACCTTTTCGTTTCTCATGGATCACAAACTCTTCAAAGGATATCTCAGGAATACGTTTTTTGTATATCCTTTGCCACATTTCTATGTTTATATCTTCTATAGGTCCACCTTTCTTTTTTTCCTCAGTAATAGCATCTCTGGCTATGAACCAATAATTTCCATATACTACAAAATCCACATCAGAGGTTTCATTCTGTAGCCCTGGCAACAAAGAGCCTGTAACACCCATGTGGGACTTTGGCACTCCGGCTTTTTCGAGAACATTTACTATTGCAGCTATTCGGCTATCAGATGATTCAAGATGCTGTATGGCTTCATTGGGAGCAAGTATCTTTTTCACCTGGTCTTCAGGTACAACATGTACATCTTCTATCCATTCAGGCCGATGTTTTCGCATAAAATCGAAAGAATCATCGAAATCATACTTACGGTATCTTTTTCCGTTCATTTGCCGCTCTCCCGTTTCATCGGGTACATATCTCAGTGTCGAGCGTATACCATGAGGATGAAAATAATCGGAAACCGCAAATATCCAGTCCTCTTTTGTTATAAAGAAATCTCTGAGCCGTGTTTTTATCATTTTGATCATCCATTCTATTGGTCTAAAAGTAATAAGTCTCCTTAGTAATAATTATATTGCAGACTTATGTCCGAACAAAATGGTTATGAGTCATTATGAGCAATCTGCTTCTAAATGTAATGCATATTACGGGTGATGTTCCTGTCTTCCCTTGAACAATGGATCATAGAAAAGAGGCGTGAGTTCCACAGGTATCCGGAACTAAGTTTCCATGAGTATATGACGCAAAAAAGGATAATGGAGTCGCTCCAGGAGTTTGGCCTGGAAAGCAGTTCCATTGCAGGTACCGGTGTTATAGCAGATCTCCTGGGCAATGGTCCAGGGCCGTGTATTGCAATTCGTTCTGATATGGATGCTCTACCCATAGACGAAGAAAAAACAGTTCCTAATAGTGAATATATTTCCTGCCACAAAGGAGTTATGCATGCATGCGGCCATGACGGGCATATGGCTATATTATTGGGTGTGGCACGCCTGCTTCACGAGAGGAGAAATGAGTTCTCTGGCAAAGTACGTTTGATTTTTCAACCTGCAGAGGAACAATATCCTGGTGGGGCACAAACGGTTATTAAAAATGGAGGCCTTGAAGGCGTTGATGCCATTGTAGGCCTTCACATTTTCGGGGATGTGGACGTAGGTTATGTGCGTTTTTGTCCAGGGCCTTTCATGGCAAGTTCCAATGATTTCAGCATCAAGCTGATAGGAAAAGGTGGTCATGTCTCTATACCCGAGTATTGTATAAATCCCATCAGCATGGCCGCAGATTTTATTTCTAGGGCAGGGCAGGAAGTTGGCATGCAAGTTTATTCTTCAAAACATGTTTTTGGCTTTGGCATGGTTAAGGGGGGTACTCGCTTTAACATCATCCCGGATGAAGTGCAGATATTTGGAAGCTTCAGGACTTTTCATGAAAAGGATACTATAACTATTGAGAATGTTCTGGGTGAAATCTTGAGTTCTATTGTGGAAGAATATGCAAGCGAAGGCTTTAAAAGTGTGCCTTTTTATGAGCTGGAGGTATCTCATGGTTATCCTGTACTTATGAACCATTCAAAGTTCACAGCAACGGCTAGTAGCCTGCTTAAGGGATTATTTATGCATGTAGAGGATAATGCCTCTCCTAGCTTTGGTTCTGAAGATTTTGCTTACTATTTAAGCCATGTACCAGGTATGTTCCTTTTCCTAGGGACGAGAAATATGGAAAAAGATATTAAGGATATCAATCATTCCAGCAGTTTTGATATCGACGAAGACGTGCTGATACAGGGTGTGCAATTACTGAGTTCTATTGCATTTGATTTTCTGAAAAGCCCCGGGGACTATATTCCGTGATTATACGTTTATTCTCTTCTATTATGAACTCCTCTGTGAAATATTTCATCGTTGGGGTTCTAGCTTCAGAGGGTTTTGCATACGATCCAAAAAAAGATATCGACCTTAATGATATTGCTGCAAATTATCTTGAAAATGGAGGTACCTTCTTTGTGGCTTTCATTAATGGGGCAATTGTGGGTACATGCGCTGTCAAAAAGAAAAGTTCAGAGAAATGTGAGATTAAGAGACTTTATGTGCATAATGATTTCCGGAGGATGGGTGTCGGTTCGGCATTGTTAGATAAAGCTCTGAAATTTGCAACTGCGCACTATAAAACAGCAACCCTGAAAACTGCTGCTTCTCTGGAACCAGCCATTACTTTATACTTTAAGGCCGGTTTCTCTCTGATTAAAGAAGAAAATGGGACAGTGTATCTTAAAACTGAATTTAGTTGAGATAAAACTTCATTCTATTATTTTCATAAGAGCTATCTCATCACAGTCCGGGAATTTTGGACAGTTTATGCAGCCACTCCATACTTTATGGGGCAGTATTGATTTGTCCACTCTGACAAACCCATGCTTTTCAAAAAACTCAGGTACGTATGTAAGTGTAAATATCTTCTTTACCTGTAATTGATGTGCATCGCCCATACAGGCATTGAGCAACTGGGAGCCAATTCCTTTTCTCGCATATTCGGGCTTGACAGCAAAAGAAAGTACTTCTGCAAGGTCTTCCCAGACTACTTGCAGGGCGCAACATCCGATAACTTCTCCATCTTTTTCGTATACATAGAAGCTACGGATATACTGGTACAGCTCATTATATGAGCGAGGAAGCATCTTCTCCTGTTTTGCATATGCATTAATGATGTTCTTCATTGCCTCGACATCTTTTACAGTGGCCTTGCGGATCATTAGATGATTCTCCTTGTTTGATATTGTTAAAAAAGAGTATAACGAGCGTGAAGGGATTTGAACCCCTGGCTTGCAGCTTAGGAGGCTGCCGCCATATCCTGGCTAGGCCACACGCTCTCTTTAACTTTCACTCTCCTAATAACATTCAATATCTTAAATCTATTGGTACGAGTTGGACTGATGAGTAGGTATCTGTTTCTCATTCTATATTCCATTTATGATGTTATCTTCTTTTCGACAATTTATTCCATGAAAAATGTCGCACTTTAAGCAATTGCTATATATTCAGAATTATTATATGGGTATCTAATATACTAATTTATTATAGGGGATATCGGATGAAATCAATATGTTTACTGGTACTTATTGTCGCACTTGCAATTGTGATGTCGGGATGCTCATGCCCGGCAACACTCGAATCTAATAATTCTTCCAACACTAGTCAAAACCAGACAGCTGGTGTTGGGGATACTGATGAAGGGGAATTTATAACCGGCATGGCATCTGTTGATACTGTACAGGCATTGGTAATGGAGTCTTTCCCGGTACAGGTGAGTGTAGAAGCTACGGGTTATCTTCCCGACGGTTGCACAACTATTGGTAATGTAACTACAAAGAAGGGTGGCAACACATTCTATGTGGAGATAAGCACAGTCCGTCCCAGGGATGCATTATGCACACAGGCATTGGTTCCCTTCACAGAGTCTATGCCTCTCAATGTTACTGGCTTGGAAAAGGGAGTATACATTGTAGATGTGAATGGTCAGACTGCATCTTTTGAACTGTCTGTTGATAATATCCTTTCGAACATTAACTGAAAATGTGGCTGTAGCATATAGCCACACATTTATCTATGCAATTTTAGGTCTAATTGTGCAGATGGTACGAACATATGGCTAAAAAAGAGCTTCAATATTTACCATCGGATTCTATAAAGTCAGTTATCTTCAGTTAGCTTGGCAAGCTTTTCCGCAAATTCCATGTTCTTTACGGCATTCAGGTGAATACCGAGCATTTCAGGAGTAAATCCCATAGCAAGCCCGAGAAGCTGAGTATAATGTAATACTGGTATGTCATAGGTTTTATCAAATGCTTTTTCGATTTCCAGTTGTCCTATGTCCAGTTGCATGTGACAGAATGGACATGCATTAACTATGCAATCGGCTCCAGATTCTTTTATTCGTGATAATTTGTGTTCTGCCATTGCAAGTGATCGCTCTTTGAGGCCCGATCTCATACCTCCCCCAGCTCCACAACATTCCATCTTGTCAGAGTACTCAAGGCTTATGGAACCGGTAGCTTCCACAAGTTCATCAAAGAAACGGGGCCTTTCGAAACTTCCAAGTCCCCTGTCCCTGGAGGGTTTAATGAGGTGGCACCCATAGTGAACTGCTACTTTAAGGCCAAGAGGCTTCTCGATGGCTTCCTTTATTTTTTCTGGCCCGACATCCGAATAGAGGAATTCAGCTATATGGCGCACATCTATTGTTCCTTTGAACTGGCGATCTATCTCTCCTAGGTACTCATTTGTCTTTTGCCTCAACTCCTCACTTTCCTTCAATGTCCTGTTTGCATCTGCTAGAGATCCAAAACAACCATTACAGATAGTTAGAAGGTCTCGTTGCATGCCTTCTCCAAGGGTAAGGTTACGTCCTGCTACGGCCAGCCATGTGGAGCTGTCAAATGAACGGAAGATTCCGGGTGCAGGACAGCAGGAAGCTCCGGGAAGGTCAGCACAATCAATGTCCATCTTTGCAAGACATAGTCTGGTAGCCATTTCAATACCCGGATATCTGTTAGGGATAACGCATCCCAGAAAAAGTGCTAGTTGTAGCATTTTTGTCTCCTATTCATAAACGATAATCTATTATCTCAGCTAACTTGCAGACCTTTAAAAGCGTTTTAAGCTCATCTAAGGCATCAGAATACTTATGCACTGTTTCCGGAAGCATTTCAAGTCCAAGTTCTTCTCTTTTTTTGATATTGATTTCATCAATAGGCACCGCATGCCCATGCTCCAGGAACAGTTTAATTACTTGTCTGTGTTCAGTCAGCATAATGCCTTCATGTGCTGCAATGGAACGGATTTTCAGAATAGCATCTACTATATCAATACGACGTGGGCAGCGTTCCTGACAAGTGTAGCAGGTAGTACACATCCACAGTTCCTTATCCTCAAGCACATCTCTGGATTTTATGGCATGCTTTACAAGTCTGCGTATGTTCAGGCTTGTATGACGGCCCGAAGGGCAGCTTCCGGTGCACATCCCACATTGCATGCACTTTAATATGTCAATCCCTGCTTCTTTCAGTTGTCTCTGCACATCATTTCCATTCATGATCTTTCACTAATGTATATTCTATTCCTTATAAAATATTCCAGAACAATTAATCGTCTATCTTGGGTTAATTTTATTATCTGTAACATTGATTCTCTTCTATTTTGTTGGATTTCTTTTTTGCCAATAAAAATCATAACATATTTATACCATCACCTAGGTAAAGGGATACTCAATACCTAAGAGGTTATAGGAATGGCAGAAAAAGCAATGACCAAAGAGGAAGTGCTGCAACAAGTTGCAGAGAACGATGTAAAGTTCATAAGGACACAGTTTACTGATACTCTCGGTATCATCAAAAGCTGGGCAATTCCCGCAGAGGATCTCGAAGGAGCTTTCAAGAATGGTGTTATGTTTGACGGTTCCTCCATAGAGGGTTTCACACGGATTGAAGAGTCTGACATGATGCTCATGCCCGACCCATCAACCTTCAGGATACTTCCATGGAGGCCAAAGGAAGGTGCAGTAGCTCGTATCATTGGTGATGTAAAGAGGCCGGATGGTACTCCTTTCGAGGGTGACCCAAGATACGTGCTGAAGAAAGCAATGGAAGATGCTGCAAAAATGGGATACACAATGAATGTGGGCCCAGAACTCGAGTTCTTCCTGTTCAAACTGGATGCTGATGGCAACCCAACAACACAGCTTACAGACCAGGGTGGATACTTCGACTTTGCACCTCTTGACAAGGCACAGGATGTAAGGAGAGACATTGATTTCGCACTTGAGGCCATGGGCTTTAAGCTGGAGGCTTCTCATCATGAGGTAGCACCTTCACAGCACGAGATCAACTTCAGATTCGGTGACATGCTTTCCACCGCTGACAAGGTCATAACCTTCAAGTATGTTGCAAAATCCATTGCATACCATAAGGGATACTATATTTCTTTCATGCCAAAACCCCTGTTTGGTGTGAACGGTTCAGGTATGCACACTAACCAGTCTTTGATGAAGGACGGTAAGAACGCCTTCTATGACCCAGATGCACCAAATGGACTGTCACAGACATCCATGTACTATATAGGTGGTATACTGAAACACATCAGAGAGTTTGCTGCTGTAACTAATTCAACTGTCAACTCTTACAAGAGGCTTGTTCCAGGATATGAAGCACCTATCTATGTAACATGGTCTGCTTCCAACAGAAGTTCACTTATCAGGATTCCAGCTACAAGAGGCATGGGTACAAGGGTTGAGCTGAGATGCCCAGACCCCGCATGTAACCCATACCTGGCATTTGCCCTGATGTTGCGCGCTGGTCTTGACGGTATAAAGAACAAGATCGAACCACCAGAGGCAACAAATGTCAACATCTTCAAGCTCACTGAGGAAGAGCGTGCCAAGAGAGGTATCATGTCCCTCCCGGGTAGCTTGAAGGAGTCCCTTGACCTCATGCGTGGTAGTGAGTTTGCAAAAGCAGCTCTAGGTGACCATGTATTCAACAGCTTCCTTCAGGCGAAGACTGCTGAATGGGATTCATACAAGGCACAGGTACACCAGTGGGAGCTGGACAACTATCTAGGCATATTGTAAGGGAAATATCCCTTACATTTAACTTTATTAAACTGTCTTTAAGGACGTTGGTTGCCAATTATTTTCTAGTTGGCTTTCTTCAATTGGAGATATCTCCCGATGGACGATGGGGGTAAGCCTTTTATGGATGTTTGCATGGTTAGTCTACGAAAGTCAATTAATATATCTCCAAAAAACAATTCTTAGTGGTTAACATGTGCGGAATTATAGGCGTTATAGACAGGTCTAGGTCTGGAATGGATGGCTCAGGTATAAAAATGGCCCTTAGCCTGATGAATGAAAGAGGAAGTGGAGAAGGTGCGGGTTATGCAGCTTATGGCATATATCCTGATTTCCCAGATTGTTATGCTCTTCATGTTTTCTATGATAATCTCATAGAACCTAAAAAGAAGGTGGATGATCTGCTGGAAGAGTGGGGACATATAGTCCATCAGGAAGAGATTCCCACCTATGAACAACCAGGTTTAAAGAAGCAGCATATACCATGGCGGTATTTTTACAGGCCTCACAAAGATCTTAAGGTAGGCAGTTCCTCGCCGGAAGATGACCTTGTGAAGACTCTCGTAATGGATATCAATTCCCGTATAGAGGGTGCTCTGGTATTTTCTTCAGGGATCAACATGGGTGTGTTCAAAGCTGCTGGCTGGCCAGAAGATGTTGCAGATTTCTATCGCATACAGGATTACAAGGGCTACATATGGCTCGCACATAACCGCTATCCAACAAATACTTCTGGATGGTGGGGTGGAGCTCATCCATTTAACCTGCTTGATTGGTCAGTGGTTCACAATGGTGAGATCACTTCTTATGGGACTAACAAACAGTATGTAGAGAGCAATGGATACAAGTGTACAATGTTCACAGATACTGAAGTTGTAGCTTATTTATTTGATATTCTTGGTAGGCGTCATGGCCTCTCAAGTGATATGGTGGTCAAAGCACTTGCTCCTCCTTTCTGGGATGAGATTGATGATATGCCAGAACGGGAGCGGAAGATCAATCACGCTATGCGCCTTACATACAGGTCAGCCCAAATGAACGGACCTTTTGCCATAGTTGTGGCTACCAGCCAGGGAATAGTGGGTTTTACTGACCGTATTAAGCTTCGTCCAATGGTAGTTGGAGAGAACGGGAACAAGCTCTATATTTCGAGTGAGGAAGCTGCTATCAGGATTATGGATCCTAATGTGCAGAATATCCGTATGCCCAGAGCAGGCGAACCAGTTATAGGGAGGGTTATTGTATGACCCTTGGAAGTGTACCAATGCGTTATAAGGTCAGTATCGACCGTGATCAGTGTATGCAGTGTATGCGTTGCGTGGACAATTGTTCTTATGGTGTTTACAGGGTGGATGGCGACAAGATCCTTGTAGACTCCCGTAAATGTACTGCATGCCACCGTTGTATTTCGATGTGTCCCAGAGATGCTATCTCACTTCAGGAGAGACCTGTGGATTACCGCAGTCACCCAGTGTGGACAGCCCAGGTAAGAGAAGACGTTATAAACCAAGCCCGTACCGGTAAGATAATTCTTGCAGGTATGGGTAATGCTCTTGATTATCCGATAATTTTTGACAGGCTGGTGCTGGATGCATGTCAAGTCACCAATCCCAGTATCGATCCATTAAGAGAGCCCATGGAACTACGGACTTACCTTGGTAAGAAGCCATCGAAGCTGGAATTCAAAAAGAACGATCAGGGTGATGTGGAGCTTGCCACGGAACTTGCTCCCAATCTGAAGCTTGAGACACCTATTATGATAGGTCATATGAGTTATGGTGCTATCAGTCTGAATGCGCAGCTAAGTATGGCAAAGGCAGTAGCTGAGATGGGCACCTTTATGGGAACCGGTGAGGGTGGACTACATAATGCTCTTCACCCTTATCAGGATCACACTATTGTGCAGGTGGCCTCAGGCCGTTTTGGTGTAGATATTGATTACCTTGAACGTGGTGCAGCTATCGAAATAAAGATCGGCCAGGGTGCAAAGCCAGGTATAGGCGGTCACCTTCCAGGTGAAAAAGTATGTATTGACGTGTCATGTACTCGTATGATTCCTCTGGGATCTGATGCTATAAGTCCGGCACCTCATCACGATATTTATAGTATAGAGGATCTTGCACAGCTTGTTAGAAGTCTCAAAGAAGCAACCGAATGGAAAAAGCCTGTATTTGTGAAAATAGCAGCTGTGCATAACGTAGCTGCCATAGCTGCAGGTATTGCCCGTTCTTCGGCTGATGCAGTGGTAATCGATGGTTTCCGTGGAGGTACTGGTGCAGCTCCCAAGGTATTCAGGGATAATGTAGGTATACCCATAGAAGCTGCTATTGCAGCTGTGGACCAAAAGCTGAATGACCAGGGTGTAAGAAATGAAGTCTCTATTATTGCCAGTGGAGGTATACGCAACAGCGCAGACCTTGCAAAGTCTATTGCTTTAGGAGCTGATGCAGTATATATAGGGACAGCTTCACTTATTGCTCTTGGATGCAGGGTATGTGGTAACTGCTACCGTAATCTGTGTCCATGGGGTATAGCCACTCAGAGGCAAGATCTCGTAGACCGCCTAGATCCTGAAATTGGAGCTCAGAACGTTGCCAATCTAATTCATGCCTGGACACTGGAACTCAGTGAGCTTATGGGTGCTGCGGGCTTGAACAGCATTGAAAGCCTGAGAGGTAACCGCGAACGTCTGCGTGGATATATGCTGGATGAAGGCATGCTAAAAGTGCTGAAAGTCAGTCCAGTGGGGGCATAAAAATGGAAAAAGTAGTCATCGATGCAAAAGGTATGCATTACACCCCACTCAATAAGCAGGTCCGTCAGGCTGTAGCTTCTGGAGCAAAGGAAATTGAGATTAATAACGTACTTGGGCAGCGTTTTATAGCAGACGGTCTGAGGGGTGATGTGAAGGTCACTATCAATGGAGTTCCCGGTGGGGATCTTTGCATGTTCATGAATGGTCCTGAGTGTATTGTTCACGGGAATTGCGAACATGCTCCAGGAAATACCATGGATGGTGGCATGATCGTTGTTCACGGAAGCGCTGGTGATGCTGTAGCTCACAGTATGCGTGGCGGTAAAGTTTACGTAAGGGGCAATATCGGATACCGTGGCGGTATCCACATGAAGGAATACGAATCTAAGAAGCCAATGCTGATTATAGGCGGCACTTCCCATGCATTTCTAGGGGAATACATGGCAGGAGGCCTTATAATGGTGTTTTGTATGGGTGAAGAACCATTCATGCAGGACAGGGGCATAGGTAGCGGTATACATGGTGGAGAAATCGTTATCCGCGGAGAGGTGGCAGACAAGCTTCTCGGAGTAGGTGCAAAGAAAGTTGAGTTCACTGAAAGTGACCTTAAACGCTTGTCACCAGTAATAGAAGACTTCTGTTCAAGGTTCAATATCGATCCGGCTCCTTTGATGAACACAAATTATACTCGTATCGTTCCATCAAGCAGCAGGCCCTTTGCTGGCAAGTACACATGGGAGTGATATAAATGGGCAAAAATTATCTTGATCTTAAGGCTGAAGTATGGGATACAGGGATATGTGCAGCATGCGGTGCATGTGTGGCAGTGTGTCCTGCAGATGCCATTTATTTTAAAACAGGGGACGAATCTACAAGCCCCTTTAACAACGGGTACTGTAAAGAAGTTGTTGACGGAGTTCCATGCGGTGCATGTTACGCAACCTGCCCAAGGCTGGACCCTGCACCAACTGAAGTGTTCGGTGAATATATTGATATCTTTTCTGCAAAAGCAGATTTCCCTATCCCAGGGAAGCAGAGCGGTGGAGCTGTTACAGCTATCCTCGTGAATGCCCTTGAACAAGGGCTGATCGACGCAGTTGTCACAGTGAAAGAAGATCAATGGACACTTAAACCATCGTCTACTGTTATCACATCTGAAGATGCTCTCATTAGTCAGGCAGGAAGTCGCTATAACTGGTGGGTACCACTGGTATCTTCTCTGAAAGAGGCTGTCGTTACCCGCAAGTATAGAAGTGTTGCAATAGTGGGTGTGCCATGCGTTGTTCAGGCTGTCAGAAAGATGCTTGATAGTGATCATGACCTGCTTAGGCCATTTAAGCGCTCCATTCGTTTAGTAGTCGGCTTGTTCTGTACGGAGACCTTCGATTATGAAAAACTTGTAGAAGGCAAGCTTATCAAAGAACGCAGTATCGAACCCATGGACATTGTTCATTTCGATGTCAAAGGTAAGCTTGAGATCACCATGAGAGATGGTAGTCTTACAGTGATATCCTTAAAGGACATTGATGAATGTGTCAGGCCGGGTTGCAGGGTATGCACTGACTTCACTGCAATTGGTTCTGATATTTCTGCAGGTTCTGTAGGCAGTCTCAAAGGCTATACTACAGTCATCATACGCAGTCCTGCAGGAAAGGCAGTTGTAGAAAATGCGATCGAGAATGGTTTGCTTTCAAAAGGCTCAGATGTGGACATGCAGGCTATAGAGAAACTCTCAACTCGCAAAATTGCAAGAAAGCAGGAGAAAAAGCAATAACATCACTTTTATGGTCGCGGTGTCTATCCACTTCCTCGTCGTTCCTAACCATGCTGATAGACACCGTATATCCAATTTTAATGCAGCCATTGGGATAAGACAGCTTGTGGGATAAAGTTGTCGCTGTTATTCTTCTTTTTTAGACAGTTGTTTTCCTGTAATGAATAGTATCAACTCTATTACCTCTATCTACTACAGCCAATCACTCCCAAAATCTTGTCTGTCGGATGTTCTATACAAGTATCATCTTCTGCAATCATGTAATATGAATCTGGTCCGGAAAGGCATTCCCACACCCTTTGTGCTATGCTATTGCCTCTCATACTAAGAGGGGGATAAAAATCATTGTCCACAAGTTCTATGAACTGGCAGAGAGGGGAGTAATCCTCCTGCCCAGCTTCTCGTACTTTTATTTTCATGTACTGTTACGTTCTGTTTAGATACCTTTCTATCTCCCAGTCGTGTACCTGGACTTTATATGCATCCCATTCTGCTCTTGCAATCTTTAATATATTATCATGTACATGTGTGCCCAATACCATTTTGAGGAGTTCATCCTGTTCTAGGTAATTTGCACTCTCAAACAGAGTTCCAGGCAGGCTTTCGATACCCTGTTCTGCACGTTCTTTGACGCTCAGATCAAAAATATTAAAATCTACCATGTGCTTTGGTGCAGTTTTATTCTTAATGCCTTCAAGACCTGCTGCCAATATAGCGGCAAAAGTAAGGTATGGGTTACATGATGGGTCCGGACTTCTCAATTCCACGCGGGTGCTGTTTCCCCTTGGAGCAGGTATGCGTATAAGGGAACTACGATTAGCGCCAGACCATGCAATGTATACCGGTGCTTCATAGCCTGGTATTATCCGTTTATACGAGTTCACAATAGGGTTTGCTATACATGTTATAGCTTTGACATGGTTCAGAACACCAGCGATGAAATACCTTGCAGTGTCGCTTATCTGCATCTCTGCATCAGGGTCGTAGAAAGCGTTCTTTCCATCTTTGGAAAGGGATAAATTGACGTGCATGCCCGAGCCATTGACAGTAGCTATGGGTTTAGGCATAAAAGTTGCATGCAGGCCATTTAACTTCGCGATAGTCCGTGCTACATATTTGAATGTAACCACATTATCAGCCATGGTCAATGCATCACCATATTTGAAGTCGATCTCATGTTGTCCAAAGGCCACTTCGTGATGAGAAGCTTCAATCTCAAAGTTGAGGTCCATAAGTGCAAGTACTATTTCACGCCTTATATCCTCAGCAATATCTGTAGGTGCAAATTCAAAATAGCTTCCATAATCATGGGGTATGGTAGTAGCATTACCATTTTCTCTTTCAAATAGGAAAAACTCCATCTCAGGTCCTACATTCAAAGTAAAACCCATCTCTGCAGCTTTTTCTGTCATTTTTCTCAGCACATAGCGAGGATCACCTTTGAAAGGTTCACCATTTGGCTGATAAACATCACATATAATGCGTGCGACCTGCCCTTTACCGTTATTCCAGGGCAGTAGCGCGAATGTAGTTACATCGGGTTTAAGCAGCATGTCGGATTCGTATATCCTTACAAATCCTTCTATGGATGAACCATCAAAGCTGATGCCTGTGGTCAGAGCTTTTCCTATCTGTTTCACAGGTATTTCCACATCTTTGACTACGCCCTGTATGTCTGTAAACTGCAGCCGTATGAACTTTACATTGTGCTCTTCAATGGCTTTCAAAACATCATTTTCGTTCCTAACTATCATTGAATCTCCTGTCCAGCAGTATATACCGCGCTGACTTTCGATATATTATTCCGAAGGGAGATATAATTATTCTCTCAATATATTTACAAACTACATTAAGAATTTGGACGAATAATTCACTCAAATAATCAGTCATTAGCATTCTTTTCAGCCAGATGCACTGCCTCGAAAATCTTCGAATCTTAAAACAAGAGGTTTGATCAGGCTTCTCTTGTTCTCATTTGAATTCTTGCATGATCTGAGCATTTCTACGAAGCTATTGTAATAGTGGCTTACATCATTTTATTAGTAATTTCATTCACTTCTTTCACTGAACTTAAAGGTGTTTCAAAATAAGTGCGAATGTATGCATGCCCTTCTTTCCATTCGTCTTCCATTATTCTCGCATCTTGTTTTGTCATCTTTTCATAAACTGGATAATTATTCATATTTACTATATGTTTATTCACAAGTCTGGAAACAGAATCAACTACGACGGCAGGATTGCCTACAGCAACCGAATTATCTGGAATATTTTTCGTAACAACACTTCCTGAACCAATGATCACATTATTGCCTATGCTAACATCAGGCATAATTACACTTCCTGCGCCAATGAAAGTGTCAGAACCAATGGAAACTTTGCCTATCTTTGTGTAACCTGTATATTTTCTAAGACTGCCATCATGTGCTAAAATGATAGTACCATACGATATAACAGAATTATTACCAATAGAGATCAACGAACTATATCCCGGATCTATGAGCACATTCCTTCCAATGAAAACATTTTTCTCTAACATCATCTTTTTTCGGAACATTAAACTCCTTATGTTCACTCTGCAAAATGCTCTAGCAGAAGATGCTATTTTAAAAATAGTTGTAAATCCCATTTTCCCACCACTTTTATGAGGATTTGATATATTTCTGTTCTTTTTAACAATTTATTTATAGGTGGTATGGATGCCCTAGTGAGGGCATCCCCGCAAAAACTCATTCGGTTTTATCTGGTAAACTCTCTTGGATATAAAGCATTGGAAGATTCATTTCCAGGAGAAGTTCCTGTTTTTCCCTTTTGTCCAGGTTCCATTCCTCTCTCATTTACTGGTCCAATTCCAAGTTCTTCCATAGCTGAGTGCATCTGCTCCATTGCCTCTTTCAGATCTTTCTCATCTTCTGCATTCGTGATGAGTGTCTTTGCTTCCTCAAGCTCTGTAAGTGCAGTGGTTAACATATCTTCTGTGATGTTTTTGTTGTCCAGCTCATCTATGTTCTCTATGTCAGACTTTATTTTTGAGATGGTATTATTCACTTGTTCCAGCATTCTTTCCTGTTCTGTCTCAAAAGTTTTGTCGTCTTGCAAAGCATCTGGCTTGCCCATCATGACAGGCCCCATTCCAAGTGTCTCTATTGCTGAATGGATTAGTTCTCTTGCTTCCTTTAGATCTTCTACATTTTCTGCATTCTGCACTATTGTTTTTGCATCTTCCAGCTGAGTAGTTGCGTTATCCATCATTTCTGCAGTAATGTTCTCATCGTCGATCTCTCCTGAATCTATTAATGATATGAATGAGATGGTATCGTTTATTTGTCCCAGCATTCTTTCCTGCTCTGTGTCAAATGATTCCTCTTCTGGAGCTCCTTGTCTATCCATCATCTTTACGGGTGCTAATCCAATAGTCTCCATTGCTGAGTGTACAAGTTCTCTTGCTTCGTTCAGCTCAGTTATGTCTCCTGCATTTTCCACTATTGTTTTTGCATCTTCCAGCTGAGTAGTTGCGTTATCTAGCATTTCTGCCGTGATGTTCTCATTATTGATCTCTCCTGTTTCTATCTTTGAGATCGTATCATTAATTTGTTCGAGCATTCTTTCTTTCTGTGATTCAAATGTTTCATTATCAAGGGAAAATCCTGCTGGATCTCTGGTATTTATCTTCTCGCCATGCATTGTTTCATACATTTTTTGTTGCTGACTGTTATCCTGTGCAGCTAATGTGGCTGGTACCATACATACAACCATTATAGCTACTGAAAGGACAGCTATAGATTTTATTAATTTTTTTTTCGTATTATTTTCCTCCTAATTCTTTGTGTCCAACCAGCGTATCTGTTGGCATAATTGCTGAATTCGCTGTGAATCATATAAGGATACTTAGTAATCAAAGGATAAATAAGGTTTAATTTTTAAAAAGAAAGATTTATTTGAGTTTTCATTACTCAAAGTACCTTTATTATCCTTTTTTCATGTAGTCCTATCAAGAATTGGATAATGAACAATCAATTATTCATCAGTACAAAATATTTCTAAATTGGATGAATGAGATTCTTTTTAGGAACTAATGTGTACCTTTCTAAGCTTAATAGTTTTAATTGGTAGTTTTAATACTGTAATTACCAATCTATCTTTTCCCAATCAATTCTTCTTCAAATAAGTCTGATATAAAGCTTCATCTCTTCAAAAAAAGTATAAATAATAGTATATCTGTTTTCTATTATATCAGTTACGTGCAAGTTTGTCAAGCATATTTATATTGTTCAATGCCTTTATTGACTGGTGTACTGTGATAATTCACAGCGTTCCAGATGGGACAGAACACGATCAGACTAAAAAAAATATAGGTATAGAAGTACATGAATAACAAAGCTATAGTGCTTATATTTACAATTATCTTAGTTTCAATTGCAGGTGGATGTGCAGATAAGTCCTCCTCAGTGAACAATGGTCCTGGCTTTAAAGTGGTTTACAGCCTTGTTCCTCAATATCTTAGTGTTCTTAATAAAATGCCGGAACATCATGATGTTCATCCAGCTATAAGAGATGAAAAAGAAGAGTTCAATAATATTCTTTTAGAAGCTGATGTTATTTCAGAAGATATAGACTCTAAAATATTGATTTTTGAGGAAGAGGGAAAAGATGTTCAAAGGCTTAAATCTTTGTTGGAAGAATACAAAGCTTTGATAGCCAGTGCAAGAACATATCGGGAACTTGCAGATTATGGACATGATAACTGTTCGGATCCGGACTGCCAGGCAATGGATAAGGATTTATACTTACAATTGTCTCGAGAGAGCTTAAAACAATCTAATTCCGTTTTATCCAAAATTTTCGATGAAATGAAAAAGATGCTCCCAGGACATGTTGAATTAGATAATAATTGTACACTTTCTGCAATTGGAAATGGTAGAGTGCTACTTGCTGGCGATTTAAACGTTAGTTTTTCTGCAAGGAATGGAGTTCTCTATATGATAAGCTTCCCACAGTATCCAGAATATTCGTTCAATATAGTGGGGAAATATGAGTATCAAGAGTCTCAAAAAGGTGAGGATCATTTATCATATTACAAATTAATTGATACTAAAGTGGATATCTCTGCACAAAGATCGGCATTCATAATCGAAGCAAATGAAATCTCTATTGATGTAAATGGAACTGGCACAGTTGACTTTTTTGGCAACGGTACCTATACTATAACATGTAAGGATAATAGTTCAAGCAAAATGCAATGGCAACTACCTACGACTACAGTAAGAAGAACTATTAATAGCCCCTATATCTATACTGGTGTTCAATGAAGGCATTTTCCCGCAGAATCATATTTGCCATCTTGCTCGTCCTTCCATTTTTAATGACGGCAAGCGCAGGTGCTACCATTCATGGAGTGGTATATGAATGGAATACATTCCAACCACTGGAGAATGTAATTGTAGAAGTGAACTCCACTCCCTTGCAGTCTATGGTGTGTACATATGGAACTTATTCCTTTGAACTATCTCCCGGAAACTATAAGATAACAGCAAGTTATTATAAGGATAGTACTCTTACTTATTATGCCGAGGATTTCGTGAATATTACGGATGAAGGCAGCTATGTGCTTGATCTCCTTCTGTTCCCTGAATATTACCAGGGTACGTCTTCTACTAACGCTTCTAGTAATATTTCATCGTCTTCAGGTCAGTATGTAAGTTCTCAGAATGTGACTGCAAGTAAGACCAGTTTTATTTCAACAGATACTCTTGTTATAACAATTTTCATACTTTTTGTTGTATTTATTATCTTCAGACATTTAGCAAGTCCGAAAACCACTTCCCATGTAGAAAAGCATCATAATGTAAAACAAGATAAGATCGAGGAGAATGTTGTTCTGACTCCCAAGACGGTTCAGTTTACAGCATCTTCAGAAAATCATGAAATGGGATCAGAGGAATCTGTGGAAATGGATTCAGAAGAATCATATGATGACTCTACAGAATTTATCATTACTGAGTCGGAACAGGCCGAAACAACTACTGTGGATGATATCCCCAAAGGGCCAATACCTTCTGATTTGCAGGAAATATTAGATATTATTCGTTCTCAAGGAGGGCGAATGACTCAAAAGGATTTAAGGGGCAAGCTAAAATATTCAGAGGGAAAAGTAAGCCTCATGCTATTTGATCTTGAAAAGAGAGGCATGATCCAGAAGTTCAAAAGAGGTAGAGGAAACGTTATACTTCTTGTTGAACAAGATCAACAGTCTTAAGGTCTAATCTTCTTTTTTGAGATATTTTCTCAGAGTAATCCTTTATAGTGATTCTAAATGCATTTCTATCTCATTTTAAAGGTTATTTTGTCCCTAAATACTGTATAAAAGTTTCTATTTTGAAACCAATTTCTATCTTCTCTTTAAGCTCTAAGTATGTTTTTATTATAAAATACTAAAAGGGGGGTTTGCTGCCAGGAACATGCTGGCAAGCGTACCACCCAACACAGACATCCCCATTCCCTATGTGTGATTACCACACAAAGGAGTGAATAGGAGGCATCTCACTCTCCTGTGGATGCCTCCTTTACGAGGATCAGGTAAAAAGGTGCTATAAAAACAAATCATCATATATATATAAATATCACATGTGCAATACTTTACAGGTATGGTGCATTGTTGGAGGGATAAAGTGAGTAAAAAGTACGGATTCAAAAATTATGATGTCCTTGATAAAAGGCAGTTAAATCTGCTAACATGGAATATGGTGAAAAGCCTGTCCAATAACTCAGGACAGTTTTCATCTTCAGCTTCCTACAAGGACTCAAAATAAGGAGACCATCTAATGTTTGATAATTTTGCTGAAGGTTCGAATAAGGATACTACTCCATCTATCCTCCTTAAACTGAATGACGTCTGGAAGATCTATCAGATGGGTGAGACTGAATTCGCTGCTTTGAAGGGTATAGACCTACATATATCTAAAGGCGAGTTTGTGGTCATACTGGGTCCAAGCGGTAGCGGGAAAAGTACTTTGATGAACCTACTGGGTTGCCTTGATATACCAAGTAAAGGTACTGTTTTTCTCAACGGAAAAGACATCTCTCACCTAGGTGAATCTGAACTGGCAACTATAAGAGGGCAAATGATAGGTTTCATTTTCCAGCAGTTCAATCTAATCCCTACTCTGAACACTCTTGAAAATGTAATGCTCCCTCTCGAGTTTCAGGATGCTACTCCTTCTATTGCGAAAAAGAAAGCCACTGAGCTATTGAGTCTTGTGGGACTTTCAGAAAAAGCCCGTAATCTGCCATCCCAACTATCAGGTGGTCAGAGGCAAAGAGTTGCTATTGCCAGATCTTTGGCCGTTGATCCTGATATTATACTGGCAGATGAACCTACAGGTAACCTTGACAGCAAAACAGGAACATATATTCTTGATTTTCTGTATGACCTCAACAAGAAAGAAGGAAAGACTATTATCATTGTGACACACGATGTTACTCTTGTTAGATATGCTGAAAGAGTTGTTCACATCAGAGATGGACTAGTAGAATCAATAGAAGAAAGAAAAAACAATTAAGGTGACTAGAATGAAGAGACTTTTGATATTCATACTTTTAATATTATCTCCCATCGCACATGCTGCTGCTGCAAGCGATTATGTGGATGCAACTGGGATTAGTGTTGACGTTATAAGCCAGACTCCAAACCCTGCAAGACCAGGCGAAACAGTTGAACTGACTCTGAGTGTACAGAACTTTGGAAACGAGGATCTTAAGAACATAGTTATGACTGCACAGCCTGAATATCCGTTTTCACAGGTAGATGGCGAATCATTGACTAAAACAATCTCCTATCTCAATGCCAGACAGGATGCCAGTGACGCAGCAACGGTAAAATTGAAGCTGAAAGTAGATGCTGATGTTCCAGAAGGTACATATGAGCTTGATGTAGTAACTACAGATTCAAGCGGTGCTACCAAAACAACTACGTTGGATATTGAAGTAAGAGGCAAGGAATACGCTCAAGTCGTGACAATAAGTAAGTCCAGTATAGATTTTGCCACTGAGGAACAGCTTGATTTCGTGGTTACAAATACTGGGAGTTCACCTTTGAAGAATATGCAGATATCATGGGAAGATCCTACTGGAACTATCTTGCCAGTGTACTCTGATAATACCAAATACATTCGTTATCTTGCTGCCAATCAATCTGTGACTGTCAGCTATATAGTAATGGCAGATGTGAATGCAGATCCAGGTCTTTACCAGCTGGATATTAATCTAGAGGTTGAGGACTATAACTCTAATGTAAGCACAATTTCAACCACCGCAGGTTTGTTTGTAGGTGGAGGAACTGATTTCGATGTTGCATTCTCCGATAATTCTGATGGGGAAATGTCATTCTCAATTGCTAATATCGGAAACAATGAGGCATATTCTGTAAAAGTTTCAATTCCGGAGCAGGATGGGTATACTGTATCAGGTAGTTCATCTACAATTGTAGGTAACTTGGAGAAGGGAGACTATACAATTGCTTCTTTCACGGTATCTCAGCAGGCAGCAGGAGGCATTCCAGGTGCTCCCAGCGGTGCACCAGGTGGAACTGCTTCAGCTTCGTCAACAAATTCAACTGCCAGCGATGATCTCAATGTTTTGATTGAGTACACTGATGCCGCAGGGCAGAGGAATACTGTAGAAAAATCTGTTCCAATCTCCCAATCAACTAGTTTAACGACTGCAACAGCGGGTTCAGGTGGCGCTCCAGGCCAAAGTTCTTCTAGCTCAACCTATACATACATCGCTCTTGTAGCAGTAGTTCTTGCATCAGGATATGTTGTGTATCACAGGAGAAAGTATGGTGAGAACCCCGCTGTAGTTCAGAAACTGGGTACAAAATTGGGATCACTCTCACACCACGGAAAAAAGAAAGAAGGTAATTAACGATGAGGAACAGCAACTATCTCAAAATGGCTCTTTCCATCCTGCTGCATAGCAAAATACGCAGCTGGCTCACCATTATTGGTATAGTCATAGGTGTAGGTGCTGTTGTCGGTATCATGTCCCTGAGTGAGAATATGCAAACGAGCATGGAAGAAAGTCTCTCTCAAATGGATCTTACAGCCATTACCATTTCCCCGGGCTCTTCAAGAGCTATGATGGCAATGGGGCCTGGTGGTGGCGGTGGAGATGGCGGTGGATCCTCATCTTCAGAGGACACAAACCTAACTAAAAAAGATATCATGGCTCTCAAATCTGTAGATGGTATAAAATACATGTATGGTCAGATCTCAGGTAAAGTAGATGTCTATTTCCTGGGAGAAGAATCAGAGCTTAGTGTCACAGGTGTGGATCCTCAGGTATGGCAGTATGCTACCACAGAAACAGCAGCGTCAGGAAGATTACTGGAACCTTCTGATAACTATGTTGCCGTCATAGGAAGTGGTGTTGCAGAGGATGTATTTGACAATGAAGTAGGACTTAACCAGGTACTGACTATAGGCGGTAAGTCTGTCCGTGTGGTCGGCATACTGGAATCCGAAGGAGGCAGTGGTGATAACTCTATTATCATGCCTATTGATTCAGCTGTTACTCTCATAGATGATGCAGAACCTGATATATTCGATACTATCATTGTCAAGGCTGAAAGTATGGACATTGCTGAGAACGTTTCGTCTGACATAGAAGATAAGCTCCGGCTTTCTCGTCATGTGACGGAAAAAGACCAGGACTTCTCTGTCAGCACGTCTGCATCTATGGTGGAAACAGCTTCAGAAATGATGTCTTCCATGACCTTGTTCCTAGCTGCTATTGCAGGAGTATCTCTCGTAGTAGGTGCTGTGGGAATTGCCAACACAATGTTCACTTCTGTGATGGAAAAGACAAGGGAGATCGGTACTATGAAAGCTATCGGTGCAACTAATAAGGATATCCTTATGATATTCATGATGAACTCTGCACTTGTAGGCTTTGTAGGGGGGGTACTCGGTGTAATTGTCGGTTCCTTGGTTACTGCTTTGTTCCCACTTTTGGGAATGCAGATGATGGGCGGCTCTGTTTCAATAAGTTTGTCCCCTTATCTTACTGCTTTTGGGCTTTCTGTCGCAGTGGCCGTGGGTGTGATCTCAGGTGTTGTACCTGCATTCCAGGCATCAAAAATGAAACCTGTAGATGCTTTGAGGTATGAGTAATCATACCTCTTTTTAATATCTTGAAATTTTAAAATTCAAGGAGTGGATCAAATGAAGAGGCTATTACTATACAGTATAATATTTTGTGCCCTTGTAATAGGGTATGCGAATGCTTTTTCAAATGAACAGCAAGAACAGAATGTGGAGAACATACAGTCTATTTCCCTTAATGATACACAGGCTGCATCTTTTACTAACGGTAGAGTATTTATAAGCGGTGATACAAGGGGTACAAGAGAAATGCCTTCTGGAAATTCCCCCTCTCCTGGATCTCCGGCAAGAATGATGCAAAGTCCTCAGAGAACGGTACAGCAACCTTCTTTCC
The DNA here is from genome assembly GCF_963678545.1 of uncultured Methanomethylovorans sp. Taxonomy (NCBI): domain Archaea; kingdom Methanobacteriati; phylum Methanobacteriota; class Methanomicrobia; order Methanosarcinales; family Methanosarcinaceae; genus Methanomethylovorans; species uncultured Methanomethylovorans sp. The sequence continues at coordinate 263,106 of NZ_OY782870.1, read as the reverse complement.
AGAACGATCAACAGCAGTTATTTGCTGATAGATCACAGTTTGTTAAGGATATGCAGAGCAGGGATGAACTTAATCGGTTCCTGCAAGGTAACACAGTACTATCAGATGCTGATTATCATTTCCAGATGTATGTAACACCAGATAATGAAACACTACTTGAGTACCTTGAAGATAATGATCTTGAGGATAAGTATGACATATATGAAGCAGCCCTTTCCTGGGTATGGGTTTCAGATTCACTGTTAAATGGTGAAGATGAAGCATGGTTATATCCTGCAGAGTTCCTAAATGAAACACCAGATTATTCTTCTAACCCTGTTTCTGGAACTATAGTCGGCGACTGTGAGGAGCAGGCAAACACTTTAGCTTCGTTATTGATAGCTTCAGGAGAGTATAATGAAAGTTCGGTGAGAGTTGCTCTTGGATATGTCAACTTTGATGGAGTTACTGGTGGCCATGCCTGGGTAGAGGTTTATGAGGATGGAGAATGGTTCCCTCTGGATGCTACTATGGGTCCTTACTATGATGAGGAAGAAGATGAAGTGGTAGCAGGAGATGAATACAATGGCGATTACTACCAGTTCACCACGGAGTCATATCCTGTCATACAACTCTGGTATTATTACAATGACGAATATTTCGTTGATGTAATGTCCCAAACCGGAAATGCACCCGACAACTGGAAGGAAACACCTTCCAGTTACTATTAATTTTTTATTGACGTATCAATATAGACCCTTATACCTTTCAAAGGTTAAAATCTTCTATAATCTTTAATATAACTCTGTATTTCTGCAGATATTCAAACCCTTTTTTCTTAAGCCTATAATTTTGTTTATACTCAACAGTATGGATCTCTACAAATCCTTTTTCAATTAGTTCTGTTATGTAATTATCAAATTGGCTTGAAGAAAGATTCGATTTTCTTAGGAGAGGCGTTGGCCTAATTAGATTGCCATTGCTGCTAATTAGGTATAATATATCGTATATTATCTCCAGCCTTTCTCTTTTTTTCATTGAATATTGACCTCTCTCCATATTATTATGTATAGTGTCATCTGAAAACAAAATATTACAATATCAATGAAAACACTTTGATACAACTCGAATCCTATTAGTTGAATCAAATTTATAGTGTAAGATAATATCAGTAAATTGTATACAGTAAAATACTTTAATACTTTAGAGCTTTGCCGTGTTTTCTTATATATTGTATAGAAGAAAAACAACGGGAAAAATAGGATCGGTATTGAAATTAGAGGTGATGCTATAAGTCCAAATAAAATCACAAATAATAATACTTGTTTTCTGTTTTCCAAAATTTCATATATTTTATGATGTTTTTGTCTAAATTCTTCAAAAAAGAAAGTCATTACATAATTGTACAAAAACCATATAATACTCACTGCGAGTAAATCTACTAATATAATCTCAGCATCAATATTATCTTTTTTCATTTCCTCTGATATACCCAGTAGATACATCAATAAGAAAGAGAATACTAGGGAAATGAATGAATTTTTAAAATATTTTAACCCTTCATATCCTATTAATTCATAGTAACTATTGAGTTTCAAATATATTGAAATTAATACAGTAGCTACTATTAATGCGAAAGTAGAGGTTATCCAAACGACAATTTCTGAGGTAGGTTAATCGAAAATCTCATAAGGTTAAAAATGTAAGTAGAGCGAATTTCAGTTCGCTCATATTATTTCTCTCTAGTTAACTTGTTATAGTTAACTTTGGTCTCATTACAGCATTAGAATAGTCCGAGCTGTAGAATGCAATATAATTTTCACTCTCAGTCTTAGCTTTCAGGAAGAAGCCAGTGTTCCTGTATTTCCCACTAATATATTCCTTAACTAGCTGAGTGACATCAAACTCATAGTATTTGTTATCAGGAACAGTGCCAGCTGGGAATGTCACTGATGCATAAGGTGTAGTACCCTGGGATACTGCATTCTTATCGTACCAACTTCCACCGGCTGTACTCCACAAAGTTCCTGATGCTCTTGAGTTCCAGGTTACGTACTTTGTATCCCATTCTACGGGTCTATAAACTTCGACTATTGTATCAGAAGTGCGCGTCTTACCTGCCGGATAATACCAATACAACGACAGAGTTGCTTTTGATATTTCGTCTGTGGTCTTATAATTGTTCAGGTCAAACATCATCACACCTCTGCAACGATATGTGCTCTTTCCAATGTCGATATAGCTAGAACTGGAAAGAACAGAACTTGGAGAAGACTCACGCAGTTGATTGTCATTAGTCGGCACATAAGGTACAGTGTTTTCAGCAGTAGTTGTTACCGTGATCCATATGTTTTCATCATCTGTTTGCCCATTAGCAGTCGCAATAAACTTTATACTATATTTTCCTGTAGCAGTGGGAGTCCATGTAAACGTTCCTGTAGTTGCATTCAGTTTCGCTCCTGTCGGCAATTCAGTAGCAGAGTAAGTTACTTTATCCCCATCGGGGTCTGTTGCTGATAAGGTAAAACTTAGCAGTGAGTTCACATATGCTGTCTTATTGCCAATTGGAGCAAGTACGGGAGATCTATCTATAGAACCTGATGCTGTAGTCACAGTCAATTTTGGTCTCATTGCTGCATTTGAATATTCTGAACTATAAAATGAAATATAGTTCCCACTCTCTGTTTTTGCCTTGATGAAGAAACCAGTGTTCTTGTACTTCCCGCTTATATATTCTTGTACGAGCTGTGTGACATCAAAATCATAATATTTGTTATCAGGTGCCATATCAGCAGGGAATATCACCGATGAATACGGTGTAGTACCCTGTGATGCTGCAATTTTGTCATACCAGTTTCCTCCCACTGCACTCCACAAAATGCCTGCTGTCCTCGAGTTCCAAGTTACATACTTTTGATCCCATTCGACTGGCCTGTATATTTCAACTATAGTATCAGAAGTGCGAGTCTTACCTGCCGGATAATACCAATACAAGGATAGAGTTGCCTTTGATATTGTATCAGTTATCTTATAACTGCTCAGGTCGAATATCATCACATCTCTGGCAATAGCTGTACTCTTTCCAATATCAAGATAATTGGTCGTGGAGAGCACAGTTGTTGGAGTATCCGAACGCAGTCTGTTGTCATAAGTAGGAGTGTATGAGGTCTCACTGGTTGGACTGATAACAACTATTTGTAATGTATCTGTTGCTTTCTGTCCTGCTGTATCTATAACAGTCAGAGTCACAGTGTAATTTCCTGTTTCAGTATATGTTTTGGAAGCCGTATTTGTAGTTGCATCAGCTGTTATTCCATTTGAAGCATCAAAATCCCATGAATAAGATTCTATGCCTTTATCATCAGTGGAAGAGCTGCCATCAAAGGTTACAGCTGTTCCAACAATTGCTGTCTTATCAGCACCAGCATTTGCAATTGGTGGATTATCTACTGAAGTTGAACCAGATGCTATAGTCACAGTCAATTTAGGTTTCATTGCAGCGTTTGAATATTCCGAGCTGTATAAGGCTATATAGTTCCCGCTCTCAGTCTTAGCTTTCAGGAAGAAACCAGTATTCCTGTACTTGCCACTTACATACTCCTGCACGAGTTGTGTGACGTCAAAATCATAGTATTTGTTGCTTGGCACTGTGCTTGCTGGGAAGGTAATGGTTGCATACGGTGTAGTACCCTGAGATACTTCATTTTTATCATACCAGCATCCACCGGCCGTACTCCAGAGAGCTTCCGATGCATTTGATTTCCAGCTCACATACTTTGGATCCCATTTCATTGGCCTGTAAACTTCAACTACAGTGTCAGAAGTTCGTGTCTTACCTGCAGGGTAATACCAATACAAGGACAGAGTTGCCTTTGATACTGTATCGTTTGTCTTGTAACTGCTTAGATCAAACATCATTATATCCCTGGCAATCGCTGTACTCTTTCCAATATCAAGATAACTGGTCGTAGAAAGTACAGTTGTTGGAGTGTCCGAGCGCAGTCTGTTGTCATAAGTAGGCGTATGTAAGACCGTAGTGATTGGACTGCTAATAACTACCTGTAGCGTGTCTGTTGCTTTCTGTCCTGCTGTGTCTGTGACAGTCAGAGTTACAGTGTAAGTACCTTCTGAAGTATATGTTTTCGTAGCATTCATGGTTGTAGCTTCAGATGTAATTCCATTTGATTCATCAAAATCCCAAGAGTAAGATATTATCCCTTTGTCATCAGTAGAAGAACTACCATCAAAGTTTAGAGCTGAACCAACAGTTGCAGTCTTATCAACGCCGGCATTTGCAACTGGCAGATTATCATCAATTGGTACAAGGCCTTTAACAGCTGCATACGCATTCACAACACCATATCCATAATAGTCATCTTTTCCAGAGGCACCGAGGTCTGTTGCTGTACTTTGAAGCCTTGAACGAATTTCTGCCGGATCCCATTTCCCATTATTGTTGAGGTCATAACTGGTACCTGCAACTTTGCTGCTCAGCATTAAAGCTATAGTTCCTGTAACGTGCGGAGTGGCCATACTTGTACCATTCATGTATTCATAAAAACCACCGGGAGTAGTGGACTTGATATTCACGCCAGGTGCAGTGAGTTCTATCTCAGAGCCGTAACATGACCATGAAGTTATTGTGTCAGTTGAATCAATTGCAGAAACAGCTATTACTGAATCGTAAGCTGCAGGATAAACCACAGCACTACCGGAATTTCCAGCAGCTCCTACCAGTATGATCCCCTTGCTGTAAGCATTATCACAAGCGTTCTGGAGTGTAGAAGAGAACGCTGTACCTCCAAGGCTCATAGTAATGACATCAGCATTGTTGTTAATTGCCCAATCGATTCCAGCTATGAGGTTACTATATGAAGCTGAACCTGAACTACTAACAACCTTTACAGCATATAATTGTGCCTGTGGAGCTGCACCAATTACGCCCACACCATTGCTAAGAGCAGCTATAGTTCCAGCAACATGGGTTCCGTGGCCATGGTCATCCATCGGGTAATTATCAGCATTAACAAAATCATAGCCACCAATATAATTTGCTTTAAGGTCAGGATGATTGTAATCAATACCTGTATCTAAAACAGCAATCTTGATTCCTTTTCCGGTAAATCCTGCATATTGAGCGTTGATTGCATTAATTTTTGAGATCCCCCACGGAATTTCATCTGCTTGGGCCAGGTCATCAGCTTCCATTAGCTGAATTTCATAATCAGGTTCAATGAAATCAATATTTGGGTTCTTTGACAGGGCATCAATTGCTTTTTGAGGAAGCTCAGCGGCTACTGCATTGACAATCGTATATTCATATTTGATTTCTCCTCCTTGAGCTTCCAATGATTGCACATTTGCCTCTAAAATAGTTGGATCAATTCTTCCTTTGAAGTTGATCAGGACCGGGATTTTATCATTCTTTTCTTCTGCTGCATTAGTTGGCATAGCAAAAGATGAAAGCAAAATAAATAATATTATTAGTAAATTTATCTTTCGAAGCATCTAGATCACATAATTATATATTAACTTTATTTATATATGTGAGCATCTATTTGATCAGTAATTTAATCCACATCTTATGACAAATACTTTGTTATATTGAAAGTAATTTTATTACAGTAAAGTATCCTGAAAGGAATCAGATATTCTTATAAAGATCAATTCTCTGCAGTTTTTTGCCGTAATCGTATCCTTCTGTGGTAATTCACGACAGTTATTTATAATTTTGTAACCCTGTGCTTATATGGGGGTAAAGAAAATGGTTGAGCCATCGTGGGTCTTTGCTCTTAACGCAAATGAACTTAAAGAAAATACTCTGAAGCTTGTGGAAATTAATGATAAGCATGTCCTTCTCATCAAGAAAGAAGGCCAATTATATGCTCTGTCTAATAGGTGCAAGCATATGGGTTGTCCACTTTCAGCTGGTACTCTTGAGGATTACGTCCTGAGGTGTTCATGTCATGGCTGGAGGTATGACATCAAGAATGGAGAGTATCTTGGTTCCAGGGATATTGCCTTAAAGGTATATGGGAGCAAGATAGAAGACAGTAAAGTGTTTGTTTATATTTGATCTACTTAAGGAGTCAAGTTATGTCTTCATGGGTCTTTGCTATGGAAGATGATCTGGAAGAGGAAAAGATCAAGTTGGTAAAAGTTGCAGGTAAACAGATCCTTTTTATCAGGAAAGAAGGCAAAGTTTATGCAATTGATAATTCATGTCCTCACCTGGGGTGTCCTCTCAAAAGTGGAATTCTGAATGGGTATGTTCTGAAATGTGGCTGTCACAACTGGGGGTTTGACATCAGGACCGGAGAGAATGTGGATACAGGTGAATATATCGATGTCCCGGATCCTAAAGTGGATACCTACGATATAGAAGTAGCTGAAGGAAAGATCTCTGTGCTACTCTAAATTCATGAGGAGCTTCTAATGTCTGAAGATAAATGGATATATGCGTTTAAAGAGGCTGAGCTGAAAGATGGTGAAAAGAAAGCTCTGGTGATAGATGGTCAGAAAGTAGCACTGATAAAAAAAAGTAATGAATTATTTGCTATCTCCAATAAATGTGTGCATATGGAATGCCCGTTATCCAAAGGTGAACTAGAAGGTTATATTATCAAGTGCCCATGCCATGACTGGAGATTTGATATACGCAATGGGGAGTTTCTGGATGCAAAGGAACTCAAGGTCCCCGTCTATGAACTGAAAGTGTCGGATGGTAATATCTATTTGAAAATGAAAGGTGAAACCCAATGAAGAAGATCATGATGTATACTCTGAGTACCTGTCCGTGGTGCAAGAAAACAAAGAGTTTCTTTGCGGAGAAGAACATTCCTTTTGAATTCATTGATTATGATAAAGCTAGTAAGGAAGAACAGGAAAAGATAAGGGAAGTCTGTTCTGCTCATGGAGAAGGCATAGCTTTTCCATTTGTTATGATTGGTGATGATGTTGTAGTGGGCTATAATCCTCCAAAATTTATGAAATTACTTGAATCATGACGAGGATCATCTATGGATGCGGATAAAAGAAAGCAAAGACTCAAGGAGATGTTCCAGAGGGTGGTCGATCCTCTAGGGTACAAGTTCAGTCCTGATGAGGAGATTGTGGATTTTCTCCTAGAACAGGAAGTTATTATTGAAAAAGAGCATGGCCACCCCTTTTGTCCCTGCCAGGGTTTGACTGGGGAAAGAGAGCTTGATATGAAGATTGTATGCCCATGTATTCCTTTCCACAGGGCTCATTTTGATGCAATGAAACGTTGCTGGTGTGGTTTGTACGTTCATAAGAATGTAGATGATCCTTACAGCTTGATACAAATCTCACGTTCAGAGTTTGAACAGATGCAAACGGAGGGTAATGTATGATGGAAGAAGATCCGGTGATCTCAACTATTAAGATGAGGCGCAGTGTCAGGGACTATGCTAACAAACCTGTAAGTAATGATGTCGTAGAAAGTATCATCGATGCAGGTATCCATGCACCTACAGGTCTTGGAATGCAGCCTTGGAGGTTTGTGGTGATTAAGGACAAAGCTATCATGAAACAAATGTCCAATCATTGCAAGCCCCGGTTGCTGAAACAGCTTGAGGGAATAAATATTGATGCAGCTATGCAATTTAAGAAAATGCTGAAAACAGAAGAATTTGATATCTTTTACAATGCTCCTGTATTAATCATAGTGCTTGGATATAAAAATGTTCCTACAGTAGATTTTGATTGTTCCATGTGTGCACAGAATATGATGCTTGCAGCTCATTCAATGGGTCTTGGAAGCTGCTGGATAGGCACTGCATGTCTTGTCCAAGATAATCCTGAAATGCTGAATAAGCTTAAGATACCTGCAGACTTCAAAGTAGTAGCTCCAATCATCTTCGGGTATGCAGGCAGCATTCCAGCAGCACCTCCGAGGAACGAGCCAGTCATCACATGGCTATAAAGTAGTGGCTATACTGTGTCTCTTTGAGGGACCTTTGTTTAGCCACTTTCTCTTTTTTCAATGTAAGTGCGCATGCGCAGGCGTACAATCGCAGCAGCTTCCAGGAATATTATTTTCCTTGTTCTGCAACCACTTCTCTTCAAGTTCTATATCCTTTGCTTCGAGTATGGTATTGGTGATTCTATCTATCATACTCATTGTTCCACGATATCCCATCATGAGTATCCGCTGGGCACCCACTCTGTCATGAATAGGGAATCCGACTCTCATTAGGGGAATTCTCATTTGTTGGGAAATGTATTTTCCATTAGAGTTCCCTATTAGCATTTCAGGATTAGTTTCCTTCACCGCATCGTTGAATGCATCAAAGTCCAGTCCTTCAAGTATCTTAACATTACAATCCAGATTCATCCTATCGATCCTTTCCTTAGCATGTTCCTTAAAAGCAGGTGTCTTGCAGGAAGGTGAAACAAGCACTGGGTACATTCCATTTTCAAGTGACAGTGATAGCAGGCCAAGCACCATTTCGGGATCCCCGTATATAGCTACACGTGTACCATACAGGTACTTGTGTACATCCACCATAGCATCAATGAGCCTTCCCCTTTCCTTCTTATACATTTCCGGAACTTCGGTACCTGTGATCTCAGAAAGAGTAGCCAGGAACCTGTCGGAATATTCCAGTCCTATGGGCATTGGAACTCTCTTTGCAGGTACATTGTACTTACCTTCAAGATAGTCTATTGCCCTGTTATCACTAGTTATTCCCAGACCAATGCTTGCAGCACAGTTCTTCATATCTGCGATCTCAGATAGTGGTGTGCCTCCAGGGAATATCTTTTCAGCCTTTCCTGTCATTGGAGCATCGAAGGTCTCCGATGTATCTGGTGTGAAAATAAAAGATCTTGGACCAACATTCCTTGAAAGTATTCTCTTAATTTCTCTTATATCTTCAGGCGCAATGTTCTCTCCTAACACTACATTGAGCTTGTTGTTGAATATGTCCTTGCTCACTCCAGATTCGGTGAAATATCTTACTATGGCCTCTACTGCCTTGATATACCCAGTTGCGTGGCTTTCTTCATAGCTGGGAGTAGATACGGAAATTATATGCACATCTTCTGCATCCTTTTCCTCTTCCCTGAATTCCTGTAGTATCCTTTCCACATCATCTCCTATGGTTTCTGCAAGGCATGTTGTAGTTACACCTATGACCTTCGGATGATATCTTGACATCACGTTCTTAAGTCCCTTCTTCAGGTTCTCGCTTCCTCCATATACTGCTCCTCTTTCGCTAAGAGATGTGGAAGCTATGTCTACAGGTTCCCGGAAATGATGGGCCAGATGCAGCCTCATATATGTGCTGCATCCCTGAGAACCGTGCATAAGCACCATGGAATTTTCAATGCCCTTAAAGGCCATTACACTCCCCATGGGCTGGCACATCACACAGGGGTTAACGGTTGTATAATTTCTTTCAGTCATGCTTCCATCCCTCTGGTGATAGCTGCATCTTCATGCATGTTCTCAATGCGTGTTACAGGAATGTTCTCAGACTTGCTGGCCTTACTGCTTATATTGTTAGCGTTTATACTATCGCTAATATTGCTCTTAGTAGCCTTCCATACAGGACTGTTGATGGATGAATCCATTTCTCTTGCAAAGTTGAGGAATCCTTCAAAACCTTCGAACTCCACTACTCTGTCGTGGTTGAAGTCACAGAATGCCACACCTACCTTATAAGCAAGGAATCTTTCCTTAACTCCTGCAACCATCAGATCAGCATTCTGCTTTACCAGAAGTTCTGCAAGTTCAAGGGGGTTAGCATCGTCCACAATGACTGTTCCATCCTTCACTTCATAACTTATTTGTTGGTAATCATCCTTCTTCCCGGTCTGGGTGCCAATGATAACTACTTCCATCCCAAGTTCCCTGAATCCCTTGATGAGTGTCAAAGCCTTTGCAGCTCCTCCCATGTAGATGGCTGCTCTCTTTCCTTCAAGGCGTGAACGAATACGTTGGATCTCAGGCATGATCTTGGCTGTTTCCCTGGCTATGATCTCCTCTGCCTTTTGCTTCATTTCTTCAGAACCAAAGAACGCAGCTGTTTCTCTTAAGGCAATGCTTAGATCTTCTATTCCAAAGTAACTAATCTTCTTGAAGGGAATACCATACTCTTCCTTCATCCACTTGGCTAAAGTTGTCATCGATCCAGTACACTGCACCAGGTTTAACTGGGCTATGTGGCACTGGGATATGCTTTGCACTGTAGAATCTCCTGTAAGGGATGTAACTACCTGTATGCCCATTTCCTCAAAGAGAGGCTTCACCAGCCATACATCTCCAGCAACGTTAAATTCTCCTATCAGGTTGATACGGTAAGGAGACTTTATGTCTCCTTCCTTTGTACCAATTAGTACCTTCAATGCTTCACATGCAGCCTTGTATCCATCAGACTTTGTTCCCTTGAATCCTTCTGACTTAACAGGTATTACGGGTATACCATTCCTTTCACTGGCAGCCTTGCATACTGCTTCCAGATCATCACCTATTATTCCGACAATGCAGGTAGAATATACGAAAACCACAGGTGGCTTGTATAATCCCACAAGCTCATCAATGGCCTTGGCAAGTTTCTTCTCACCGCCAAATACTACGTCTATCTCCTTCATGTCTGTAGAGAAGCTGGTACGGTAAGTTTCCTTGCCGCTGGACTTGCTACCTCTTATGTCCCATGTATAGCTTGCACAGCCTATGGGACCATGGACAAGGTGAATCGCATCAGTTACCGGGTTCAGAGCCACTCTTGCACCTGAATATACGCATGCTCTCTGGCTCATGGCTCCTGCTATGGATGTGTTGTCGCAGGCAAGAATAGTCTCGCCCTTGACCTTCTGCTTCAAAGCAATGTATGGTCGCCTCTCTTCCAGAGTGTTTACAACATTTGTGATTTCTGGCATACCCTCACTCCTGTGTTCTACTTACTGTACGACCTCAAGTTCTTCTTCAGGAACCGTCTTGTCCTTTATGTCCAGGAAAGTGTTTCCAATCCACTCGACCATTCGAGCTGCACCTGCATATCCCATGACAGGGAAGTGGTGGAGGTTTGCCCTATCCATGATTGGGAACCCGACCCTGATTAGGGGTATATCCTCGGCAAGAGCAATGTACTTTCCATAGGTGTTACCGATTAGCATGTCTACGGGCTCATTCTTTATGAGCTGGTGGAGTGTGAACAGGTCTGCTCCGGTCAGGATCTGTGAGTTGGGGTACAGCGGGTGTACCATTTCTGAAACTCTATTTTCGAAATCCTTGCTCACTGAACCTGATAGGACCACAGTTGGTTCCATTCCCATTTCAAGCACAAGGCTTGTCAGACCCTCGAGTATGTCGGGGTCACCAAATATGGCTACCTTCTTTCCATAGTAGTGTGCATGAGCATCTGTCATCATGTCAACGACTCTTGCCCTTTCATGTTCCAGTTCGGGTGGAATTGGCACGTTTGCAAGTTCAGCTGCCTTCATAATGAACCTGTCAGTGTAGCGTACGCCGATGGGTGCGGGTCCTATCTGCACAGGCATCTTGAACTTGTTCTTGAATACAGTTGCTGCTGCACCTCCTGCCATACTGCAGAGTGCAATAGTTCCCTTTGAGTTTGCGCTGTCCTCAACATCTCCTATTGGTGTACCGCCCTTTGCATAGAGTCCTCCCTCTCCGGTAAGTCCGGCATCGAAAACATCTGTCTGGTCAGGGAATACAATAGTTGGGATGTTCATGATGGAGAGTATTCTCTTCATCTCGCGTATGTCTCCAGGGTCCACAAAACCTGGGATCAGGTTAAGCTTACCATTTGGCTTTGTCTTTGTGGCAAAGGTTGTAACGAATGACTTTACCATGTTGTCATAGCCTGTTACATGGGAACCCACATAACTAGGGGTTGATGCAGCACAGAGCTTGATCGAAGGGTCAATGAGCTCTTCCATCTGTACAGTTTCAATGATCTGTTTTACATCATCACCAATTGTCTCTGAGAGGCATGTTGTGTGAATTGCAATAACTTCTGGTGTGTATACTGCATCGATGTTGGCGAGTGCCTTCTTGAGATTGGATGCACCACCGAAAACGGCGGTTCCTTCAGAGAAACTACTGGTAGTTCCTACAGTTTGTTCCCTGTAGTGCCTTGTAAGACACATTCTCAGGTATGATAGGCATCCCTGTGACCCATGGCTGTGGGGCATACAGTTGTGTATGCCCATTGCAGCATATACTGCGCCAATAGGCTGGCATATCTTGGCAGGATTGATCACCAGTGCATCTCTCTTAACTTCTTCCTTTGGTGTATAATCTAACATTTTTCTTCCTCCCTTACTCTGCCTTCCATGGGGTCTTTAAGAGCTTCCAGCTTGGGTTGTTCACTGCCATATCGACATCCCTTGCAAAGTTAAGTACACCTGAGAAACCGGTGTAACGTCCGCTGTAGTCGTAGGAGTGGATCTGCCTGGATGGAACTCCCATCTTCTGTGCCATGTACTTGTCCTTGATACCTGAACAGAACAGGTCTGGCTTGAGTTCCTTGATTAGGAATTCAGTCTCGTAGTGGTTGAGGTCATCCACTGCAATCGTACCATCCTTCATTTCCGGCATCATTCCATCATAGGACATCAGGCCAAGCTTTTCCTTTAGCTCCTTCATGCGTTCTTCACTGATTGCAGGTTCAAATCCGTCTTCCAATTCGTAGTGGAGGTCTTCAAGCATTCCGCTGGATGCCTTTTCCTTCAGACCGTCAAGGATCTGTCTTCCTTCATAGTCATCACGGTGAGCAAACTGGTATCCTGCTACAACAACCTTCATGCCAAGATCTTCAAAGAGATTCTGGTAGTGGTGTGACCTGGATCCACCGGAGTAGATGAATGCTGTCTTGCCCTTGAGCTTGTTCCTGTACTTCTCAAGTTCTGGCTGGATCTTTGTCATTTCCTCTTCGATTATTTCTTCGGTCTTTCTGGTAAGCTCTGCGTCATCGAAGAACTGAGCCATCTTCCTGAGTGACTTCTTTGTGCCTTCAACTCCTACATAGTTGACCTTTAACCATGGTACTCCGTACTTTTCTTCCATCATACGGTTAGTGTAGTTAACTGACCTGTGACAGAGGAGGATACTGAGCTTTGCCTTGTGTGCCTTTGCGAGACTATGGTATGAACCGTCTCCCGTGAAACTTGAAACGATACGATATCCTATTCTTTCAAAGAGTGGCTTGATCTCCCAGAGGTCACCACCAATGTTGTATTCACCAAAGATGTTGATGTCGAATGGCGTTGGGTTTTCCAGTTCTTCAGTACCGACAACATGCTGCATGAGTACATTACTTGCAATGTGGTGGCCTGCTGACTGACTTACACCTCTGTAACCTTCACAGCGAAGGGACATTATCTTTACACCATGTTCCTTTTCTGCTTCTGCAGCAACTGCTTCGATGTCATCACCGATAAGTCCTACAGGACATGTTGCACAGATGGATATTGCTCCTGGCTTGAATATCCTCACTACGTCATCAATGGCTGCCTTGAGCTTCTTCTCACCGCCGAATACGATATCAGTTTCACCCATATCTGTTGAGAAACAGTATTGCAGGAAGTTGTCACCGCCATTTTCTGCCTTGCCCATGTTTCTCCTGGTTCCCCAGGTGTAATATCCACAGCCAATTGGTCCGTGTGTGATGTGAACCATATCCTTGATAGGTCCCATGACCACACCCTTACCACCGGCATAGGCACAACCACGGTTGGTCATTATACCCGGTATTGTCTTGGCATTGGCCTCTATGTGATTTTCGGAACAGGAATCCTTGATAGTTAAGTGCTGTCTCCTGTCCTTTGCGACCTTATCAGGATAGATCTTCATCATCTCATCGATGATTCTCTGTGAGGATTCTATTTCAGAACTCATTCCTCGTTCCTCCCTACAGTGATCTCTCCTTCTTCCCCAGTCCTTATCCTGACTGCTTCAGGTATGTCTGTTATGAAGATCTTTCCGTCCCCTGCATGTCCTGTCTGATTTATGCTGATTATGCGCTGGACTATCTTCTCTGCTGCCTTGTCGTCCACGATGATTGTGAACAGGCGCTTTGGAACAAAAGGTATGCAGTTCTTTGATGAAACTCCTTCCTGTACTGGAAGGGGTGGTTCGAACTCATAGCATAGTCCCTTTTGCTTTCCTCTGCCCATCACCTTTTCTACGGTGAAGGAGGGGTATCCGCACTCAGAAAGTGCATCAAGAGTCTTTTGCACCTTGTTCATGCGAATTATTGCCGTAATTTCCTTCATTTGGATCCCCTTCTGCTTAAAGTCCGCATTCACCAGTACGTATGGTGTATGCACTCTCAACAGGGTTCACGAAGATCTTTCCGTCTCCGTACTTGCCTGTGTGAGCTGAACTCTTTATTATTTCTATGACCTTTGACTTGTTCTCGTCCTCGACTACCAGCATGAGCATTGTCTTTGGAAGCTCGTCGAACTGTACTTCAGCTGTGTGAATACCTTTTTGCTTACCTCTTCCGAAGACATCTGTCTTGGTAAGGGAAACAAAACCTTCCTTCTCAAGAGCCTCAACGATATCAGTTACCTTGTTTGGCCTGACTATTGCACGGATCATTTGCATTTGTTTTCACCTCAGAGTTCGACAATTCCGAATTCTACCATCATTGCTTCCAAGTCCTCCATTTCCATTGGCTTTGGAACCACGAACAGGTCATTGTTCTCGATGTTGCTGGCAAGTGTAAGATATTCCTGTGCTTGGCCACAGTCTGGATCGAAGTCGATGACTACCTTTCTGTTGATCTCAGCACGCTGGACAATGTTGTCTCTTGGTACGAAGTGGATGAGCTTGCTTCCAAGCCTCTGTGCAAATGCTTCGAGCAGTTCCCGCTCTCCATCTACCTTTCTGCTGTTGCAGATGATTCCTCCAAGGCGTGCACCGCCCTTTGCATACTTCTGGATACCCTTGCAGATGTTGTTTGCTGCGTAGATTGCCATGAGTTCACCACTGGCAACTATATAGATCTCCTTTGCCTTTCCTTCACGGATTGGCATTGCAAAACCACCACATACTACATCACCAAGGACGTCATAGAAAACGTAATCGAGGTCTTCTTCATATGCGCCAAGGTTTTCTAGCAGGTTTATTGATGTGATAATTCCTCTTCCCGCACAACCGACACCTGGTTCAGGTCCGCCTGATTCGACGCACTTTATGCCTCCGAATCCTGGCTGGAGAAGCTTGTCGAGTTCGATGGATTCGTCGCCTTCTGACCTTAATGTATCAAGTACTGTCTTCTGGTTAAGACCTCCAAGAAGCATTCTTGTTGAGTCGGCCTTAGGGTCACATCCAACTAACAGTATCTTCTTTCCCATTGTTGCAAGTGCTGCTGTGAGGTTCTGGGTAGTTGTTGACTTCCCGATTCCTCCCTTTCCATAAATTGCTACCTGACGCATTGATTTCACCTTGGTTTTTAGTATTTGTGTACTATATTTTGTCATGTTTTTTATGTTTTATAGTACATCGGAATCCTATGTACTAGGTTAACATATTTAAAACTATCTCATAACTGTATTATTACATCCGCTTATTTCAACTAAAAAGTATCAGTTTTAGTATCTAGTATTAAAATAAAATAAAAAAGATACCGGCTTTTTCTCTGTTTTTTTCTCTTATAATTGAAAGAGAATTATTACCTTAGGCAAAGTTTATATTTCATAATCTAGGAACCGTTTATTCCTTATCTCAGAGGTCACTCTTTATATGTACTTAATAAGTATGTTTTTATATTAGTGCGAAAGCAACACAAAATATCTTATTATAATATCATGTTATTATGTGTTGGTTGTTTAGAAAACGTGAGTTAATTGCAAGATCAGGGCTATTTAGAGATTTTGACCTAAATAGGTACATTCTCCTGCAGTTGCCGCATATTGATGGGAAGTACAATTTCATATTTTGTTTCTATCTCTATATTTTCCAGTGAATGTAATGATCTTTTCAACTCTTTTCTTCTTATTTTCTATTCTGCACGAGTTATACAAAGATGGCAGTAAAATACATTTTTATATATGTTCAGCTAAAAACTATTTTGAAACAAGGGTGGGGATAACCAGTGAAAAAAGTATTAATTTTGCACAATTCAGTTATAATGCCATCTGATCTGCTTAGTCGGCTTGAATATGATGGTTATCTTCCTTTTTGTAGCCTCTTTTCTGAAATTAATGCGATCAAATCTATTGAAATAAAACAGTATGATGTTGTTTTATTGGTTATTCCTGAAATGTCAGTTGGAGGTATT
The DNA here is from genome assembly GCF_963678545.1 of uncultured Methanomethylovorans sp. Classification (NCBI taxonomy): domain Archaea; kingdom Methanobacteriati; phylum Methanobacteriota; class Methanomicrobia; order Methanosarcinales; family Methanosarcinaceae; genus Methanomethylovorans; species uncultured Methanomethylovorans sp. The sequence continues at coordinate 246,850 of NZ_OY782870.1, read as the reverse complement.
AGGCATAATAAATATCTCAATGAAATATCTCGCCTTCTTCCTGTAATCTTAGTTACTTCTTTTATTGATACTACTATATTGGAATCATTGGACAAGCTCTGTCTGTATGGGTGCTTGGTATCACCTTTTTCCGATGAGCAACTGTGCTCAACTATTGAATTATCCTGCCATAATCACAAGCTTTCAAAAAGATGCAATTCAGGTGTTGAAAAGGCCTTGGTTGAAAGTGAGAGAAGTTATGCTATGCTTCTCTCTAACCTGCCAGGTATGGCATATACATGTGATAATGATCGCGACTGGACTATGCGATTTGTTTCAGAAGGGTGTTATAAATTAACAGGTTATGAACCGGAATCTCTCATTAACAGCAAGGATCTAGCTTTTAATGACCTTATCACTGTGGAATACAAGGACAGAGTATGGCAAAAGTGGCAAAGCGCACTTTCCAGGAAAGAATCATTCCAAGATGAGTACACTATTATTACTGCCAGTGGAGAGCTGAAATGGGTGTGGGAACAGGGGAAGGGTGTTTATGACGATGAAGGAAAAATAATAGCTATTGAGGGCTTTATTACAGATATCACTGAGCAAAAGAAAGCAGAAGAAGCACTGAGGGAGAGCGAATCACGTTATCGTAGTCTGTTTGAAAATAAACACTCTGTTATGCTAATCGTAGAACCTGAAACAGGTGCTATTCTAGATGCAAATCCTGCCGCATTATCTTTTTATGGCTGGTCTCTTGAAGAATTCAGGCGTAAGAATATCATGGAGATCAATGCATTGTCAATTCCTGATGTAAAAAAGGAGCTAAACTGCGCCATTAAACATCAGATTAATCATTTTTTCTTTAAGCATCGTTTAGCTGACGGTTCTATAAGGGATGTAGAGGTTTTCAGTGGTCCTATTATTATGGAAGGAAGAATACTACTTTACTCTATTATTAATGACATTACAGAGCGCAATAAGTTTGATCAGGAGCTTCGTTTGAATCACTTCGTTATTGATCACGCGACTATTGGTATATTTCGCATTGATGAAGATGGAAATATAGTAAGTGTTAATGATTATGCATGTGACTCACTGGGATATTCACGTGAGGAACTATGTCAAATGAATGTGTTGGATATTGATCCTACATTCACTTTTGATAAATGGCTTGGACACAGGCTAAAAATGCGTCAAATGAAGTCAGAAACTGTCGAAACCATTCATCGCAGAAAGGATGGTACTGAATTTCCTGTAGATGTTACTATAAACTATATGGAGTACGAAGGAAAACTATTCTCTGTTTCTTTTGCTAAGAATATCACGAAACGCAAGCTTGCAGAAAAGGCTCTAATGGAGAGTGAAGAACTCTTCAGGACAACATTGTATAGCATTGGTGACGGTGTGATCACTACTGATACTAACGGATGTTTACGGCAAATGAATCATGTTGCTGAAAAGCTGACCGGCTGGTTAGAAAAGGAAGCCATGGGAAAACCGCTTGAAGTAATCTTCAGAGTTATCAATGAAGATACGAGGCAGCAGGTTGAGATACCTGTTCGCAAAGTATTGAGGGAAGGACAAATTGTAGGTCTGGCAAATCATACACTGCTGATCTCAAAGGACAATAGAGAAATTCCCATTGCTGACAGTGGCTCGCCTATCATAAATCAGAAAGGCGATATCACTGGAGTTGTATTAGTGTTTCGCGATCAGACTGAGGAAAGAGTGGCTCAAAAGGCTCTTATGGAAAGTGAGGCACGTTTCAGAAAACTGGTTGTAACTGCACCGGAGGCCATTTTCGTACAGACAGAAGGTTGTTTTACTTATGTTAATCCTGCAGCATTACGTCTATTTGGAGCTGAGTCTCAGGAACAATTATTAGGAAAATCGATTCTGGAGCGCATTCATCCAGATTATCGCGATATAGTCCGTGAAAGGATGCATCTTGTTAATAATGAGCAACAAAATGTACCCGCTATTGAGGAGGTTTATCTCAGGCTTGATGGCACATCTTTTACAGTCGAGCTATCAGTTATGCCTCTCAATTATGATGGCCTTAATGGTGCACTGGTCTTTTTCAGGGATATTACTGAACGTAAACAGTTAGAAATGGCTCTTCTTAGGGCTAAAATGATTTCTGATGAGGCTAATCGTACCAAAAACGAATTTTTGGCTAATACGAGCCATGAATTGAGGACTCCTCTTAATTCAATTATTGGTTTTTCTGACCTGCTTCTTGATGGGGAAATGGATGAAATAACTGAGAAGCAAAGAAAATATATTCGTATTATAAATGAGAGTGGCCATTTACTCCTGAATATTATCAATAGGATACTGGATATTTCTAGTATCGATTATGGTCAAATGAATCTCAACTATACGAAATTTAATCTTTGCAATGCTATCCAAGATACGTGTGTAATGATGCAAACACTAGCGAATAGAAAGTCTATTGAACTAATAGTTGACGTTGATTCCCGGATAAATGAAATCAATGCTGATATTGTCAAGTTCAAAGAGATTGTTTCTAATCTAGTGGATAATTCTGTAAAATTCACGCCAAATGGGGGGACTGTGGTCGTCAGTGCCATTCAGAATGAAAATGGTGTGGAGGTCTCGGTTACTGATACTGGAATTGGCATATCAGAGGAACATATTGGCAAGATATTCGATCCGTTTTTCCAGGTGGATAGTTCTACAACCCGCAGATATGGCGGTACTGGGTTGGGTTTGGCTCTTATAAAACAGTTCATCGTGATGCATGGGGGTAATATATGGGTCAAGAGTGAACCTAGCAAAGGGACGAGATTCTCTTTTACCATTCCAATACAAGGCCACTCCAGTTACCCTAAGGATTTGAATTATTTTGATACTTGACTTCTCAATAAGCAATTGGTAGAATGCAGTGGGGAGTGGAAAACGCCACATTTCACTATTTATTTCCCGTTTTTAGAGTATTTCGATAAACCACCGATTTCATCCCCTTATTATTTACGTGGGTGTATCCAAATGATGGCTCTCGGGGTTTTCGAAATGCTCTATATTCGTGTGTCCCGTTTTCGAGGTAGAGAACATGTCTCTTTCAACATGTTTCATCGGAATCATATGTATGATGTTCTGCTATTTAAATCACTCTATTCTTCTTATTCTATTAGATGGAGATTGTCTAATTAGAACTTGATCTTAAAAACCTATTCGTTTTTTCATTAACTCCATACCTTTTTTTTTAGGGGGGGGCGGTAGCTATAAATACCATAAATTTGGCCCCCCTCATGACTAAAAAATCTAGAGAGTATAAAGGAGTCCTCTTCGAGGAGTCCATAGAAAATTATCTGAACAGAGAAAGCGCCTCAATTTGCCAATTCCTGCACTTTCTCTGCATAGAAGATATTTCAAAGTACGTCGAGAGTACTTTGTATACCAACAAAAGTTGGCATTTTAAGTATAACGTTTCATCGATGATAAAACTCTTCATTGTAATGTGTTTCAGGAAATTATCTTATGAAAAGACTGTTTCTTCTTTGACAGAAGAAGAGGCTATTCTACTCTCTTTTTATGATGAGAACGGATTCATAAAACTTCCTTCGGGAAAGACATTACACCACTTTGTGAAATATAGATTGGGTGAAGATGGGCTTAAAGAAATAATGATGTTAGTAGGTGAGAAGATCCTCAGCCTTACCCAAATAAAAGAAGCTAAGATCGATTCAACCCCGCTTGAAGCTTCAAGATACGATAAACATGCTGATTACAATCCACATTATCAATGTAAAATGGATAAAGCACATATTACAATGGTTGGAACATACCCAATATTTATGACCCATACTAATGGTAATGCATCAGATTCCCCTGAACTTATCAAACACATTGAAGCATTGAAAGAAATGAATGTTGATATTGATTTTTATTCTGCTGACGGGGGTTATGACTCTTTCCTGAATCATGCAGATATCTGGTACCATTTGAATGCAAGGCCAATTATTTCGTATTCTTCAAATGCTGTGATAAACAAAGAAGGTGAAATCGAAAGAATTGATCACTGGGTTAATAAGATGTGGAAAAAGGGTGGAGATATACATGCAAAGATTGAAGACAAGCTAAAATTCCTCTATAAAAACGGTAGATATGAACAGATAGGGATGTATCTTCGAAATAAAAATATCCGGGATAACTTGTTCATGATTTTTTTCAAGAAAAGAGGAGAATGTGAACCAGAACACAGGCATATCAAACACACAGTTAAATTCGATATCAGAGAAGTAAGAGTGGAGAGTAGAGAACTCTACTCTCTACTGAGCTTTGTGGCATATCAGTTTTTGAGGCTTACAGAACTACAAAATTGTATGCAAGGAAAAAATTCAGTTGGGAGATTCTTTTGAGAAAATATAGTCTAATTAGAATAGGGAGTATTGGAAGCTAATTAGATGGTCTCTATTTAATAAAGGTCTCTTATACAAAACTATAAATGCTATTACATAAGTAATTGCCTTCCGTGGTATTCCCTTAAAGGCATAGCTTGAAACACAAATTTAAGGAGGCTTATCGTGCAAAAACCAAAAAATCATATATTTATTTGCGCAAGCACAAGACTAAACGGAAAGGTGCAGGGCTCATGCAAGAATAAAGACTCACATAATCTGGTAGCGATGTTTACCGAAGCGCTAATGGACAGAGATTTGGAAAATGAAGTAATGGTTACTTCTACAGGATGCGTAGGCCTTTGCGAGAAAGGACCGATAGTAATGATTTATCCTCAGCAGGTATGGTATGGCGAAGTAACTGAAGACGATATTGATGACATACTTGATGCATTGGAGAAAGGTGAAGTCGTAGACAAATTAAGCATATAAATAGACTTAATCCGATATTATAAAGCGAGTTGTTCAATTATACTGAATTACTCGCTTTTATTTGCTCAATAACCATTATTTTTGTAACGTTTTTAGATTTATTTTCATTTGGAATTGTTGTTCCCGTTTACAATTTCCAGTACTTCCCTGAAGTTTTCAAGTGAAGCTTCTATATTCTCGATGATCTCATTAGCAAGGATATCTGGATCAGGCAGATTGTCCAGGTCTGCAAGGCTTTTGTCCTTGAGCCAGAAAATGTCTAGGTTGGTCTTGTCCCTTGCTGCTATTTCCTCGTAGGTGAATTTACGGAACCGACCCTCGGGATTTTCCTCGCTCCATGTTTCCTTGCGCTGGAAACGGTTCTCAGGCTTATAGCAACGGATGAAGTCTTCAAGGTCTGGGGATTTGAGGGGGTTCTATTTTAGGGTATGGTGTACGTTGGTGCGGTAGTCGTATATCCATACTTCTTTAGTCCAGGGTTCTTTAGATGCTGGTTTTGCCTCGAAGAACAACACATTGGCCTTTACCCCATGAGCGTAGAAAATTCCTGTAGGTAGGCGTAGAATGGTATGCAGGTCGGTGGTCTCCAGAAGCTTTTTACGAACCGTTTCACCTGCTCTGCCTTCAAAGAGCACATTGTCGGGCAAGACTACTGCTGCCTGTCCTCCGGCTTTGAGGATGGTGCGGATATGCTGCACGAAATTGAGCTGTTTGTTGCTGGTAGTGACCCAGAAGTCCTGGCGGTTATACGTGAGATCTTCTTTCTCCTGTTCGCCTTCGTCATTGGTGAAGGTCATGCTGCTTTTCTTCCCGAATGGTGGGTTGGTGAGCACATAATCGTACCTTGTTCCAGGATCTGCTATCAACGCATCGGAGTTGGAGATCATGGGCTCTCCGTCTATCTCTCCTATGTTGTGCAAAAAGAGGTTCATAAGTGCCAGCCTGCGGGTCCCAGCTACTATTTCATTGCCTCCGAAGGTTTTTGTCTTAAGGAAGCGGCTCTGTTCGTGGTCGAGGTTGGAATGCAATGTGAGGAAGTCATAGACTGCTAAGAAGAAACCGCCTGTACCGCAGCAGGGATCACCAATGGTTTTCATGGGCTGTGGGCGCAGACACTCCACCATTACTTTGATAAGTGCTCTGGGCGTGAAGTACTGGCCGGCTCCACTTTTCGTGTCCTCTGCGTTCTTCTGCAGGAGCCCTTCGTATATCTCGCCCTTGGTATCCACTCCCATCATGACCCAGCTTTCCTTGTCAATCATGTCAATGACCTTGTATAGCATGGCAGGGTCGCTGATCTTGTTCTGCGCCTTGAGGAAGATCTGCCCGAGCATACCTGGTTTTTTGCCCAGCTCTTCCAGCAGTTCCTTGTAATGAGTGTCAAGTTCTGCACCGTGCTTTTGCTTTAACACATCCCATGTGTATTTTTCCGGGATGCCTATGTCCCGGCTGTATGGCGGTTTTCTGTATTCCTCGGCCATTTTGAGGAATATGAGGAAGGTCAGCTGTTCAAGATAATCGCCATAGCTTACGCTTCCGTCACGCAGCACATGGCAGAAGCTCCATACTTTGGAAACTATAGATGATGTGTTTTCGGTCATAGTTTTTGGTTCATAGGTCTTGAATAGTATTTTTGGTTGGGACTTGTTGGTTTTTCAGGTATTGTAAGATGAAGTTTCCCTTCCTGAATGAGTGGATTCAGGATCTCCAATCTGAAGTATTCCCTGTCTTTCAATCCCATAAATTCTTGTATTTCCACCCTGATTCTTGGCTCGATTCAATACTCAAATAGCGAAGCTATTTTATCTCTTTCAGTATTCTCTGCCGCTTGCGGGGTCAGCCCTTCACCATCCCGGATGATGCTTTTCAGTTGCTCAGATATCATGATCTTCCTTGTGTCTTTTGTTCTTTACCTTATATGGAAGCTGCTGGCTGAAAACTTTACTTTATCTTTGTGCTTCAGCCATATCTTTTCTTATTTTTCTTCTCAGGACCTGCTCAGCAGTCCATCCGATGGCATTATACACCGGATTGACAGGCACATCTACGTAGTATTTTGCTTGTGGTCTTAACCAGCCTTGCTCTTTCCAGTAAGCATGATCTGTGGGTGAGTCCTGAATAAGTTCTCCAAAACTTGCTTTCTGGGCATGGAACACAATAACATCTCTAAACCCTGGTGAACGGCGATCTTTTTTCTGGAGGGCATCGTAAAATATAGCTGCTGCTTTGTTCAATTTCTGCTCGTTTGCAAGCTCTTTCTTCCTGGATATTGCCAGCGGGGGTGTTACGATGCCAACCCTGTGAGATACTTCAAAACCCCATATGCTTGCTACCAGTTGCAGATAATCGAGTATATCCTTCAGACCTATAGCTCCGGTAGTTGAGAGCAGCAGAGCCTTTTTATGAAAAAAGCGGGGGCGATGAAATATGTACGAGAAGCGGTCTATGAAAGTTTTCATGAGCGCTGAAACACTCATGCCATAGACGGGTGTTGCAAATATAACTCCGTCAGCATCGTGCATTTTCTGCTCAATGAGGTGTGCATCGTCTTTGATCGGGCAGTGGTCCTCTCCTTTCATGAAACATACAAAACAACCACTGCAATTTGAAAGGTTCGCATCTTTGAGCATCAGGTACTCAAATTCAACATCACCCTTTGACTGCATGACCTCTTCTATCTTTTTGACAGCCCGATAGGTGTTGCCTTTTCTCGGACTTCCCATGACGACAAGGACTTTCATAACACTAACTCACTCCTTCCATATTATAAGCCGTGTAAAGTATAATTTCATATAGTGTTTTTTGTGGTTGTATTTTCATACTTGTGCTTTTCATTGCACCATATCTTTTCACCACAGAGTTCACAGAGAACACGGAGAATGCAATTCTCCTGTGAACTATGATCCATATCCCTTTCTACTACTCTCTGTGACCTCTGTGTTCTCTGTGGTTTCATTTTTGTTATGAATGAAAATCTATCAGTCACTTCTTCCCGTTCTCTCCGCCTTCACCCTTTCCAACAACACATCCGCAGGCTCCCAGTCCTCCGCCATCCGCACCTCTGCCAGCTCCCTTTCATTGAGTAGCTTCCCCTCAAAAGCCTTTTCAAAATACTCTGCCGAAGCGCCTCCGCCTTTTCCAGAGCCTCATCAATATCCTGCGCCATTTTATCACATACAGAAAGGCGCGTTTCTATCTCCTCAACGATGGCGTGTTGTTCTTCTACAGAACAAAGAGGGAACGGTATTTCTCTACAAGTTGAAACTTTGACGTTATATTGTCCCGCAGTAGCTTTAGATGTATTTTCCAACCAATGAATTGTTTTGGGGTTTTGAAGATAATAAGAAATTATCTTTGATATTACCCATCTATTTGGTCTGAATAGCACTATTGCCTGATTGATATTCCATTCTGGAAATTGTTTCGTGACGATTGAAACCTTACCTAAGGGCGGACCGACTATATTTATAAGTACATCTTCTGGGTATGTAACCATCTCGCAAGTTCTTTTTTATGGATTGCTTCAGGAATAAATGTCGGATCTTTTTGAAAGTTAAATGATCCGTCAAAATTCAAATTGTAAACTTTGATGAAGGGAATTTCCCCTGATCCTGAAAAAAGAAAATTAGCCTTTGGCGTATAACCATTATTTATTGGATCAATTACTTCTGCCGTTTTCACCCATCCCCACCCCTCCGGCAGCCCCGGCAATTCCGCAATTTCATCTTCGGTGAGAGGTTTAACAGGCTTTACTTTCTTGCCGGAAGCCTTTGCAGCTTCTTCCCTCTCCATGCGGATCTGCTCCAGCAAACCCCGCGCATCTGGCAGATCGGTCTGCTGCTCCCGCCATTTTCTCGTTAGTTCTCCCTCGAACGCTTTTTTCAGCACCGCCTGCCTGTATACTTTAAGCTGCTCCTGTGCCAGCCTGAGATTGGCAATGCCGTTATCGAGGTCGCTGAAAAGCTGCTCGATCTTGGAGACGATGGCACGCTGTTCGGGGAGGGGTAGGAGAGGGAATGGATATTCTTGCAGATATTTTGTTGAAACTCTTGGCAAATTTACGCCACTGGAGTTATGTGTCATATCACTTACAAACTTACGTGACAAAAAGAAATATTTAGAATAGTAAAGATTGGAAATACTAGCCGATTTAAAAACAAGAATGTCTGTAGAACAAACTCCATCTTCATTAGCTAAATACACTTTATTCAAATAAGGTCTAAGTTTTCCGTAGAGCAGATCACCTTTTTTAAAACTATTTTTTACAGTAGTGATTGTATCGATTTTAACATCTTGAGTTAATGTTCCTCTATCTTTCTCAATATGTTCTAAACCAATGTAAAATAAGGATTCTCCTGAGCCATTGTGTTTATCGGACTTTAAAATGTGAGCTTCTCCAAGCCGTACCCATTGCCATCCTTCTGGTAATCTTGGTAAATTCTCTATTCCAGTTTTAGTTAAAGATATCGAGTTATTCATTTTAAGCATCTAATGCCTCAATATTAACTGTCAGATTAATCTATTACTTCCCAATGTCCGCCTTTATCAGGAACGATGCGTTTTATCTTTCCTTGCGCTTTCAATTTCGTGAAATTCCACTCCACTCCGCGTGTGGAGACTCCTGTTACCTTACTCTGCTCTTCGTATGTAATGGTAGGATCGATCTTAATTGCCTCAAGGATTTTCTCCACAGTTTATACCACAGTTTATACCACAGTTTATACCACAGTTTATACCACAGTTTATACCACAGTGATCTTAAAATCAAATATCAATGCTTCGATTTTAGGATTGGTCCATTACTTCCCAATGTCCACTTTTCCTCGATCCTATGCGTTTAATCTTTCCTTCCGTCTTCAATTTAGTAAGATTCCATTCCACTCCCCGTATCGATAGACCTGTGATCTGACTTAGTTCTTCACGGGTAATAGTAGGATTATTTTTGATCAGCTCTAGGATTTTCTCCGAACTTTTCTCCTTAGTTTTCTCCGAACTTTCACTCAACTCTGCCTCGGAGGTTCTGTCAAGTTTTCGGAAAATAACAGAAAAGCCGGAATTGAACTCAAATTCCACTGACGATTTTTTGTTCTCGTCCACTGCCTGTTTAATTCGGCTTATGCCTGTACCCACTTTTTCAATGTAGTTTATGCGATGCAGCAAAGAAGCGATCAGAGGGTTACGCGTGACACTCTTGCGCCCGAACTCGGAAGGTTTAAGACCGCTTGGAAGTCCGCCGGGGTTGGATATCTGCACCCTGTCGTCAAAGACCTCGATAAGCACATTGGAGCTCCTGTCAAAATAATCACGGTGGCAGACAGCATTTATAATAGCTTCCCTGAGTGCCACATCAGGAATATCCGGGATTTCTTCCCGCTGCACTCCCTCTATCCTGTACTGTACATTGGTGTGCCTTTTCACGAAAAGGATAGCATTATCGATGTTCTCGACAATGTTCTCCTTAAAATCCTTCTTATCAAGGATATGCACCTTCTCCATACCCTTATACAGCACGCATACAACAATGGCATGATTCATCAGAAAATCAATATCCTTCGCAAAGAACAGCACGCCTGCATTTGTCAGTTTTCCCTCATCATTGATACAATCCAGATTTCTAAGCAATGACATCCTATCAATAGACTGGCTGATACCTGCCATGTTCAGGAAATTCTCAAATGCCCTCTCATCGAAATCATTATCAAAAACCGCTTTTTCATTCCTCAGTTCCTCAAAACGAATGCGCCCTTCCTTCTGGAAGAAATCAATGATCTCATTGCGGGTAAGCTTCTGGGAATTTGCCCCGTTGCGGATAAAGAAGCCTCTGGAACAGGCATAAGGCTTGTCTCTGCCCTCCGGCACATCCACGACAATAAGATTATCCTGCACCCTTATCTCAATATCAAGGTGCGGCTGCAACTGCCTGAGGGAATCCTGCACTCTTGACCTGAAACTATTATCGGTATGTGTACCTTTTATAGTTCCGTTGTCAGCAACACCAAGAATCACTTTACCCCCACCGGAATTGGCAAAAGCGCAAACCTCCTCCACAAAGGACTTGTCAAGGGATTCCTTGAACTCCGTGTGGTATCCTTCGCCAGCCTCTATGATATCTTTGATTTGAATATCCATTTTTAAGCCGCCAGTGCCTCGTTCAGTTCGCTGATTATGCCATTCATCTCATCGCCAAAGAGCTGGTACATCCTGCCCCGGCCTCCCATGATGTCGAAAGGTTGGTAATCCAGGTCGTCTATTTCCAGATGGAAGCTGCCGGTCACGTAATCCTTTATCATGCGCAGCCAGTCCATCTGCTCTTCATTGAATTTCACAGTTCCGGCCTACTTCTTGAATATCCAGTCCCGGAAGTTGTGGTTCACCGTCAGATCATATGCAGTAAGCACCGGGTCGATCTCAGTCACCCTGCGGATCAGGGAAACCAAAGCTGTAAGCTCTTTCTTCGGAGAGTTCCCGTTCACCTTCTCCAGCTGCTCGTAAGCCTGCCACATCCGCAAAGGCGCAAACTGCGGCTTTTCCAGTTTCAGCTTCTCCAGCACTTCTTTTATCATGGCAAAAATAACATCCCTGCGCTGGTAAGGCTGGTTGTAGAATATCCGAAGGGCAGTTATCTCATCCTTGTGGGTTTCCAGATACACTTTGAAGTCCCGCACAAGCTCATCCGCTCTCACCACAGCATCCTTATCCCATTCAGCCCGCGTTACCCTGTCAATGTTTACCATATCAATGATTTGCTCATGCACCCTGCGTACATTCTCTATGTACTCGTTAAGCTCCCCGGTGAATGTAGATCTTGCAACATCTATCAATTCTTGCTGCGCCTGCTTGCTCGCCTTCTCCTCAGGTATATCCGGTTGAAGCTGCTTGATCTCAAAAGCCTTCGACTCAATAATGTCGGGATTATACGCATTCAGCAAGTCCCTTATGGTCTGGTTGATGGTCTTCCCATTTGCCTTTTCAGAAAAAGTACCCTTCTCATCGGGAGTTATCATCTTATCCAGCCGCGCCAGCCGGTTAGCCAGTGAAACATACAGGTCCTCATCCTGAGCACCAAATGTCACAGCATCCAAAAGACCCTTAAGAGACATACTTTTCTTACGCTCCAGAGGGCGGCTATCCGTCTTCATGGACTTAGTAACACCCACTGCATCCACTATAACAAAATGTGTCTTCGCAGAAACCACCGAAGGCGTCACCTTCCTCAGGTCATCATATCCAATGACCCGCGTGCCACGTCCCTTCATCTGCTCGAAGTAATTGCGGCTTTTTACATCTCTCATGAACAGCAGGCACTCCAGTGGCTTTACATCCGTACCTGTGGCGATCATGTCCACAGTTACCGCTATCCTCGGATTGTAGTCATTGCGAAGCGCAGACAGCACAGAGTCAGGGTCTTCTTCGGCCTTGTAGGTCACCTTCTTGCAGAATGCATTGCCTTCGCCGAACTCCTCACGTACTATCTGGATAATATCATCCGCATGGCTGTCTGTCTTAGCAAAGATCAAAGTTTTCGGTATCTCCTGCCTTTCAGGGAATATCTCTGGAAGCTTATCCCTAAACGCACGTATCACATTGCGTATTTGGCTAGGATTCACTACATCCCTGTCCAGTTGTTTGCCGGTATAGGCAAAATCCTCATCCAGCTGCTCCCATCTTTTCCTTCGGCTCAGCTTCTCCCTTTTATCCACTAATTCCTTAGCCTTGATCTCCACACCTTTTTTAGTGATCTCGGTCTCGATAGTGTACACATCATAACCCACGTTCACACCATCAGCCACAGCATCCTCATAGCTGTACTCGCTCACCACGTTTTCATTGAAGAATCCGAAGGTGCGCTTATCCGGTGTAGCAGTGAGACCAATAAGGAAAGCATCAAAATAATCCAGCACCTGCTTCCACAGGTTGTATATGGAGCGGTGACACTCATCGATCACGATGAAATCGAAATGCTCGATAGGGACCTTCTCATTATACACCACAGGCAGCGGTTCCCTGGGCTGCCATCCGCTCTCAGCAGGATTCATCTCCTCAGTTTCCTCGTCCAGCTCCTCGTCTTTCAGGATAGAATACAACCGCTGGATGGTGGAGATACACACCTGGCTATCCGAAGCGATATAGCTGGAACGTAGCCGCTGCACATTGTACAGTTCTGTGAACTTGCGGTTATCATCGTTGGGAGTATATTTCAAGAACTCCGATTCTGCCTGTTTGCCCAGATTTCTGGTATCCACAAGGAACAATACCCTTTTAGCATCCGCATATTTAAGGAGCCTGTAAATGAAAGTAACAGCAGTGTACGTTTTTCCAGAACCCGTAGCCATCTGGATCAATGCCCGCGGGTGATTATCCTTAAATGAGCGTTCAAGATTATTGATTGCCCGTATCTGACAATCATGCAACCCCCCGGTCTGAAGCCCCGGAATATCCAGTAAGCCAGTTCTCAATGACTTCTCTTTCCTGAGCCATTCCCTGAATGTCTGCGGGCGATGAAATGAAAAAACAGGTCTTGACCTTGGTTTAGGGTCGCGGTGGTCAGTGAACCTCGTCAGTTCTCCTGTGCTCTCGTACACAAAAGGCAGAGGGTCATTGTTCAGGTATTTCAGCTTGCTCGTGGCGTACTCGCCCGACTGTTCCTCCACAACTGTTAGTCTGTGGCCTTCTTTTTCCTTCTTTGCCTCGATTATCCTCACAGGACTTTTATCAACAAAAAGCACATAGTCCGCAGGTCCGACATCCGTCATATACTCTTTTACTGCAATGCCGTCAGCTGCACTCCAGTTAATCTTATTTTTCTGCTGGACTACCCAGCCGGAAGCCTCCAGCTTTCCATCTATCCTATCTCTGGCTTCCTGTTCAGGGCTTTGATTGTTGCTCATGGGCTTGATCGATCTGAACTGTTGATCCTTATCACATGTCTGAAAACTGCATTGAAAACTCACGCAGTATTAGAATGATTTTGGAAAAGCCTATGTTCACATTCAATATAAGTATTTTTAGTTTTGTAGTGCCTGTATTCCATTGCTTATCTATTTCAGAATAGCTTAGATATTCAGCACAAAAGGCTTTACATCTCAACTCTTGTGACAACACCATGAATTTTATCTGGGGACAGTTTATGGAATTGCACAAAAGAAGGAGATATTCTTTTAATGACAGAGAATATCTTCCAGGCTGGATTATCAGTTACGATGTCTTCCACTCCATAGAAGATGGTTTTTTCAGTTATTTCTGCAGCATTTAATACTTCTGCAACATCTACAACTTCCATATACCCCATCGTAATTTCAAATACCTTCAATCCTTTCGCAAGTTCTTCTTTGAATGAACTTGTTACTCCAAAAGGAATGTCAAGTATGACTATCGTGACGAGAATATTCTCCATATATATAATCCCATTGTCGAACATTGTATGTGTGATATACTGGGGAATAGAGTCTACTTCTCTGGCAAAGAAGAGGGCTGTTCCACCTATTTTATTTGTGGAATTATATGTTTGGTTATATTTTTCAAGAAAATCCTTTTTGTTCATTGCTGCTAATGACTGGTAAAGTTTTTGTTGTCCTTTTGTATATATCATGATCAGACTGAAAAACAAAAGTGCAATGGACAGGGACCAGTAGCCTCCATGTGATAACTTATAAGTGTTGGAAATCAGGAATATCATTGCAATATATGTTACACACATAGAAATTACGGCTTTAGTAAAATCTTTCTTTAAATAATAGATACTAGTCATCATTATACCAGTGATCACCATCGTACCTGTTACAGTTAAACCGTATGCAGCAGCAAGCCTGCTGGATTCCCTGAACTCTAATATGGCAAACAGTACAGCAATAAGAAGCAACCAGTTCACAACGCTGATGTAGATCTGTGATTTAATCATATTGGAAGTATACCCAATTTTTAAAAGTGGTGCTATTCTGGTAGTTACTGCCTGGTACGCTACTGAGAACATGCCACTAATCATTGCCTGGGACGCAATAACCGTAGCTACAATGCTAAGCATGAGGAAAGGCAAATACAAGAAATGTGCTTGTTGAAATATCATCTCGTATAGTATATTCCTGGAATCAGGGTTTCTTATAAGGAATGCTCCTTGACCAAGATACGATAAAACTAATGCAATAAAGATCAGTCTCCAGGCTTTCAGGATCGGTTCTCTTCCAAGATGGCCCATATCAGCATATAATGCTTCTCCTCCTGTTGCACACAGAATCACTTCAGATAATACAAAGAATCCTGACCACCCGTTATGTAACAGAAAATCGATAGCATAATATGGATTTATAGCCTTAAGCACAGATGGTGTGTATATTATAGATGCGATGCCAGAAAAAGCAAGACATAAAAACCATACGACCATCAGAGGTCCAAAGACCCATGCAATTTTTTCAGTTCCTTTTTTCTGGAATGAAAATAGGCATATTGCGATGATTGCAGCAATCAGCATAAGGGTTTCTTGCCTTATAAATTGAAGTCCGGGAATGATACGTATTCCCTCCACGGCACTGAGTATGCTGATGGCAGGTGTTATTATGCCATCTCCAACGAGGAACGAAATACCAATATAAGCCAATATCGTAATAAATGTTATTTTTCTACCTGATTTTAACATGGGGACAAGCAATTCCTTAAGTACGATCGTCCCGCCCTCTCCTTTTTTCCCAAGGTTCATGGCAAGCCAGGCGTATTCTATGGATACAAGTGTTACAAGTGTCCATACAATTAAAGATAAAACTCCCATTATATTAGAAGGTGTAGAAGCTGTAATGATAAAGATAACTGTAAGGGTATAGATAGGGCTGGTACCAATATCACCAAAAACAAGTCCAGTAGATTTAACAATTCCACTAATATCTTTTTTGTCGAGCATAATAATCAGGTCAACCTATCAATACACTGTTCCCATCATCAAAAAATCATTTTGAGCAACATAATTCAGTCATGTACTTTCTTTATATGACTTGAATATATATTATATGGCACACATAATTATTAATTATATCTGAAAAGTCATTATGATTATGTTATATTATGTTTTAGCATCGAATGTTTAAAACTAAATAATTACTAAAAAAGTGCTATTTAAGCAACTGATTTTTAATAATGAGCCTATTTCAAAACTTCACTCACACCTTTTTCCAACACAACAGGAAACATGCAATATCTAACAATCCTTTGAAAACCACATTAAGACGTTCATATCTACTTGCTAATTTTCTAAATCCCATCTTCAACCATGCAAAGAATCGTTCTATAGTTCCTCTGTAATAATATGTTTCTTCATTAAATCGAGTAGGTCTTCCTCTTTTCTTTCTTTTACTGTTCCTTGTATTGATCGGTATGTTGCTTTTGATAGCTCTGGACCTTAAGTACTGCCTGATTTCTGTATCGTCGTACGCAGCGTCTGCCAGAACTTCAAGAGGTCTTGTCCTTGGTCTTCCATCGGTCTTAACCTTAATATCCTCCATAACTTCAATGAAGTGCTGTCTATCGTGCTCTTTTCCAGAAGATATTTGGATTGTAAGTGGAAAACCTTCACAACTTACACATGCATGGATCTTTATGCCTTTTCTTTTCTTGTGACCGTTGTACGAGGAGTCATCTCCCCTTTTTTAGTTTCGATGAAACTGCTATCGATACACACTGTATCCAATGAGAACTTACCTTTCTGGTAAGCGGAATCCCGAAGGGATTCCATTATCTCGTTCCATATACCTTCCTCTGACCACCTTTTCAGCCTTCTCCAGGCAGTTGCCTGGGAACCATAAATAGCTGGCATATCTCCCCATCTGCAACCTGTTATCAGAACAAAGAGAATACCATTGATGACCTTACGGTCATCAGCTCTCTTTCTTCCGGTAATTGGTTGTGGTGGCAAGTGTGGCTTTATAAACTTCCATTGATCATCAGAGAGTTCTCTGAATTCCATTCATATCCCCACAATAACATTCAGAGAAATAGTATTTATAGTTTTGATACAGGCTCAATGAATGTGTAACCATTCTTTCTTCTGTTATATTCATAAAAGTATGAAGAGAATTTGTATCAAAACTCGCTTCATACTTTTATTGGTAAAACTACAAACGGAATTCCATCCTTGTACAGTCTTCTCTGTGATGCGAATACAGTGTAGTTGTGTAGCCATCTAGTGATCATTGAATCATCCGGGAAGACGATCTGTCCGCCAAAAAATACAGCATTGGGGTATTTCTCCAAAATGGCTGGCGCTAGTTTTGTGATCTCTTCAACAACATCAGTGCCCACTGAAGTAAAACTGTCTGCATGATATCCATAGGATGTGATCAACTTCACATACTTGTCGACACCCTCACTTACTTCAGCTTGGAGTTTTTGGATCTCTTCCACTCCTTTGAACACACCAGCATCTATTACACCAATTTGTATAAACACATAGTTTTTATAGGTGCAGTCAAACAGCTTGAATATGCTGGACAAAGCTTGAATTCCCAAACCGTTATAACCGTTTACAAGCAGTACCGCAGTCTTTTCTTGCATATCGGCCTTATCAGGTGTATCATTTTTGATGATGTTCATGCAGTGTGGAGAAATAATGAACTTGGCATTCAGTTCTTTGATTAAAACTGATGCAGAGTCATAATGACGCCTTATTAGGACTACCACTCCTACAAAGGCTGTAATAATCAGGAGTGTCACCCATGCGCCTTCGTTGAACTTAACGGTTATTACAGACAACAATATCAAAACTGTCAGAATCAGGCCTATTCCATTAATGATAAATTTTCTCTTCCATTCTTTGATTTCCTTTTTTACCTTCCACCAATGGCGTACCATTCCTGCCTGAGATAGAATGAATGTTATGAAAACTGCTATACTGTAAAGTACGATAAGGAGCTTGACCGAACCTTGGGTAAGGAAAACCATGACCAAAGCCGAAATTCCCATTATTAGAACACCATTTTGAGTCACAAGCCTATCACTCAGGGTTGCAAATCTGGTAGGTACCCATCTGTCCAATGCCATATTTGCAAGGACCCTTGGCCCGTCTAAAAATCCGGTCTGAGCTGCTACAAACAACAGCCCTGCTTCCGATATAAGTGTGGCTACTACAAAATAGTGACCTAGGGGTCCCCAGGAACTCGTAATATTTTGAAATAGGACGGCATTGAGGGTTTTTCCCTGCACAGGAGATACACCATATAGAATGTATGTAACCATCAGTCCTGCTGCCATGAATGCAAGTGAAATTGCCATGAGGCGCATGGTTCTCTTTGCTGTTTTCACTTTAGGATCTCTCATCACTGGTACAGCATTACTTACAGCTTCAATTCCAGTATATGTACCTGCACCCATGCTGTATGAATGCAGAATAAGAAAGAGCAAACCAGAAAGACCTGCTCCTGACAGTACACTTTTGACGTCAGTAGTTGTAGCACTTACTACTGTTGGCACGATTGTTATATGAGTGGCAAGGCCATATAATATAAGTATCACATGAGCGATTATGAACAATGCAAATATAGGTAATAAAAATATAACTGATTCTTTAACTCCTCTTAAATTTAACAAAATAATTCCCACAATTACAAAAAAAGCAAATCCTAATTTGAATATATGCAAGCTCATTGGCAGGAAGCTCATCATGGCATCTACTCCGCTTGCTATTGAAATAGCAATCGTGAGCACATAGTCTATAAGGAGCGCACAACCGGATATCATACCGAGGGAGGGGGATAACAACTTACTTGCAACTAAATATCCACCACCACCGGTGGGGAATAGTTCTATTATTTGGGAGTAGCTTGTGCTTATCACAAAGATCGTCAGGACGATGCTCAGTGCTACAAATATGGCAAGATAAACATGACTTCCCAATGCCAAATATGCTTCTTCTGGACCATATGAGGCAGAAGACATTGCGTCAGAACCCAAACCAACCCATGCAAAAAGAGCTATCAAGGAAACCTTATGAAATATGTCAGAATCAAAAGGATTACGAGGTTTTCCGATAATTAAAGTTTTTAGAGCCTTTAATTTACTACCATGTTCTTCACCATTTTGCATTCTTATTCCACCCATGTTGATTTATAGTAATCATAAAAAAGATGAAAATCTTGGTATTTCATATAAAGAGTTGTTCAAAACATTATTTTTCATAATATTTGGGATAATAAAACTATATGTACCCTTGTATTTTCTAACAGCTTTATTATATCTAAGAACGATTGAACACGTTTTTCATATTAGTAATTTGCTACTAAAAATAAGGGAAGGGGCCCGTAGGACAAACTATGGAAGGCTTAGGGATATGGAATTACGATCTATCAATGATCAGTGGTGTTTTAATCCTCAGGGCCCACGATGGTTGAAAAAAAGGGTGCACTTAAAGTGCATCCTCGTTTGTTTCTGCTGTTCTGATTCTAATTATCTTTTCTATTGGGTAGATGAATATTTTTCCATCACCAATAGAGCCTGTTTGAGCGTGCTTCATAATGACATCAACTACTGCATCTGCTTTATCAGCAGGTACGACCAGTTCCATTTTCACCTTGGGGAGTAGGTCTACACAATACTTCTGACCTCTCCACTGTTGGAGCACACCCTTCTGCTTTCCACGTCCCTTTACCTCGGTAAGTGTCATGCTCTCGAATCCAGCCTCATCCAGTGCATCTTTTACTTCCTGGACCTTTGTAGGCCTTATGACTGCTTCGATCTTTCTCATGCTGTTCCCTCATTTTCTGGAATACTTCCGACATAGCCAGGGCAACCAACTTCTGGTACATCAAGTCCTGCAATTTCTACTTCAGGGGTTACACGCATTGGTGTGATTAGGTTGATCAACTTATATGTGATAAATGCTAGGATACCAATTACTATTATGTTAGTACCAACACCTATAATCTGTGCTATGAACTGCGAAGCATCTCCGTAGAATAGACCTGTTACTGTTCCTGAGACTCCATTCCAGCCGGCACCATAGCTACCATCTGCAAAGAGGCCCAATGCAAGACAGCCCCATGCACCGTTTACTCCGTGTACGGCTACAGCGCCCACTGGGTCGTCTACCTTTAGTTTTCTTTCAACAAAGAATACTGCTTCTACTACAAGGATGCCTGAGACAAGTCCAATTATACAAGCACTGATCTGGTTCACGAATGCGCAAGGTGCAGTGATCGCAACAAGTCCTGCCAGCATACCATTACATGCCATACCTGGATCTGGTTTTTTTGTCCGTACTCCCCACATCCATGCTACTGCCATAATAGCTCCTGTTGCGGAAGCTAGCATTGTGTTTACAGCTACTATTGATATTCTCAGGTCCCCTCCTGCCATTGTTGAACCTGCATTGAATCCGAACCAGCCGAAAGCAAGTATAAATGTACCAATTATAGCCATTGGAATGCTATGGCCGGGTATGGCGTTAACTGAACCATCCTTGCCGTACTTGCCTATGCGTGGACCGATCAGCAAGGCACCCACAAGACCAATAACTCCTCCTGTCATATGTACAACTGATGAGCCCGCAAAATCCACATGTCCGTGTCCAAGACCGAAATTAACACCAAGCTGTGCCAGCCAGCCTCCGCCCCATACCCAGTTGCCATACAATGGGTATATAACGGCACCAATCATGAATCCCATTATACAGAATGCTAAGAACTTCCAGCGTTCTGCCAATGCACCGGTTGGAATTGTAGCGGTGGTATCCATGAATACCATTTGGAATAAGAATAGTGCGAATACTCCTACATCGTATACTCCGATAAGCGCAAATCCGCTCATACCAAAAAGACCAAACGGATGACCTAGGATGTTTATAGTAAATTCATGGCTAAGTCCTGCATAGCCTCCCAAAGTTGCTAATGGGCCAACTCCTCCGAACATGAGCGCAAATCCTGTTAGGAAGAAACCCAACATACCCAGTGGGTACACCAAGAAGTTCATAGCCATCGTATGAGCAACGTTCTTTACGCGGACAAAACCAGTTTCTACCATTGCAAATCCTGCTTGCATGAACATAACCAGAAAACCTGCAATCAATGTCCACATTATATTGATGGCTACACTATTATGTCCTGTAGCACTGGCAACGTCGGCTAAAGAAGGCGCGCCTCCTGTGCTTGATGCTACATAGCTTGAATAATCTGTATCTGCTCCCGTAGGATCGGCTGTTACTGCTGGTATCGATACCATTAACATTATAAGTATAATTGATAAGATCGATAAGGATCTTCCCGAAAATCTTCGGCCGTTCTCTTTACACACCATTTGCATAAACGTACACCTTTCTCCAATAGGAAGTCGGTAATCCCCTGTAGACTTTATCCTATTTAAATTCTTCTATTACTACCTATTCTTCTTTCCTCTAATTCTTTAAGAAAATGTGCATTATTCAATGTGTAATTTTTTCCTACTCTGATATGGATGCAATAAACTGGATTAGTTAGGGGAGGAGTATCAATGATAAATAATGAACATGTTTCAAAACTTCTACCATTTTTCTTTTAACTTTAACAGGGAAAAATCAAATATTTATGGTGATGATTCCATTAGTGGGCGTTAATTAAATGATTAGGGTCCTTTCAAAATAGAAATCATTTCTAAGATTAGGAGAACTTATTTTTTCTATCTTAGTATCAATCCATATTCCCCCCATCAAATGTACATCACAAAACATAGTTATTTTTCATTTTACTCTCAATTATCGTCTTATTTATCTTGTAGTGCTATATTTGTCCTCTATTAATTTTGATTTGGAGATTTAAAAAAACAGTAACAATAGCCTATATGTCAATGGATGGCTATTAAAGCATTATTAATGTATTCTTCTTTGATTAGAGTTCAATGAATCCTTAATTACAGAATTAATCAAATATTAAGATGTACTTTTTATAGAGGGCCTTTTATTGACTACTTACGGCTAAAAATAGCCTCTGTACATCTTCCATTACAATATTAGTTCAAAAGGACCCTATTAATGATATAAAATGAGTTTTGAAACCAACTCAATATGCAAAAATGAACTTTTTATATAGAAAAGAAATATAATATTCACTCCTGCTTACAGCAGTTGATTTCTAGACCTAGAATAAGTAAACATCTGCATGTTAATAATAACTGAGCCTATTTCAAAACTTCACTCACACCTTTTTCCAACACAACAGGAAACATGCAATATCTAACAATCCTTTGAAAACCACATTAAGACGTTCATATCTACTTGCTAATTTTCTAAATCCCATCTTCAACCATGCAAAGAATCGTTCTATAGTTCCTCTGTAATAATATGTTTCTTCATCAAATCGAGTAGGTCTTCCTCTTTTCTTTCTTTTACTGTTCCTTGTATTGATCGGTATGTTGCTTTTGATAGCTCTGGACCTTAAGTACTGCCTGATTTCTGTATCGTCGTACGCAGCGTCTGCCAGAACTTCAAGAGGTCTTGTCCTTGGTCTTCCATCGGTCTTAACCTTAATATCCTCCATAACTTCAATGAAGTGCTGTCTATCGTGCTCTTTTCCAGAAGATATTTGGATTGTAAGTGGAAAACCTTCACAACTTACACATGCATGGATCTTTATGCCTTTTCTTTTCTTGTGACCGTTGTACGAGGAGTCATCTCCCCTTTTTTAGTTTCGATGAAACTGCTATCGATACACACTGTATCCAATGAGAACTTACCTTTCTGGTAAGCGGAATCCCGAAGGGATTCCATTATCTCGTTCCATATACCTTCCTCTGACCACCTTTTCAGCCTTCTCCAGGCAGTTGCCTGGGAACCATAAATAGCTGGCATATCTCCCCATCTGCAACCTGTTATCAGAACAAAGAGAATACCATTGATGACCTTACGGTCATCAGCTCTCTTTCTTCCGGTAATTGGTTGTGGTGGCAAGTGTGGCTTTATAAACTTCCATTGATCATCAGAGAGTTCTCTGAATTCCATTCATATCCCCACAATAACATTCAGAGAAATAGTATTTATAGTTTTGATACAGGCTCACTCTTTATTTGGCTCTGTAGACATCCTCGATATTCAAGCAAGAAACATAATTGAGATTTTTCTAAAATGTTTCTTTAGGTATCGTTAGAAAACACCTCTTTCTGACTATAGATATTGATTTTAATAGGTATTCTACAGAGCCCTTTATTTTGCTTCCATTAATGAAAATTGAAAGTAAAGTGCATATTGGTTAGTAGAGTAGTCCCGCAGGACAAAACATGGAACGGTTAGTGATATGGAATTATGATCTCTCAATGATCAGTAGTGTTAAATCCTCTAAGCTGATGATATTTAAAAAATAAGAATGCACTTAAAGTGCATCCTCGTTAGTTTCGGCTGTTCTGATTCTGATGATCTTTTCAATGGGGTAGATGAATATCTTTCCATCGCCAATGGAGCCAGTCTGAGCATGCTTCATGATTATTGCTACTGCTTCATCTGTCTTTTCAGCTGGCAAGACCAGTTCCATCTTCACCTTGGGGAGTAAGTCTACACAGTATTTCTGGCCTCTCCACTGTTGGAGCACACCCTTCTGCTTTCCTCGTCCCTTTACCTCGGTAAGTGTCATACTCTCGAATCCAGCCTCATCCAGTGCATCTTTTACTTCCTGGACCTTTGTAGGCCTTATGATTGCTTCGATCTTTCTCATCTATCTCACTCCTTTGCAAGCACGAATTCTGGGTATGCAGCCATTCCGTGCTCTCTCATATCGAGGCCTGCTATTTCATCCTCTTCAGATACTCTCAGTCCCATTATTGCATCCAGTATCTTGAATATTACAAACGAAGTTCCACAGGCCCATATTATAGCTACTACAAGGCCTATTACCTGAATGATGAACTGCTGATATCCGCCGTATAGTAGACCTGCACTTCCTGCAGTGTATGTTGCATCTGCCAGTATGCCATTGCCCTGTCCTACAGCGAATATACCCACTGATAATATGCCCCATGCTCCACAGTAACCGTGTACAGCTATGGCACCTACTGGGTCATCCAGTTTGAGTTTATTTTCATTGAACATAACTCCTACGTATACTACTATGCCTGCAATGATACCTATAATCACTGCTGCTCCATTGGTAACTGAACCACATGGTGCAGTGATGGCTACAAGACCTGCCAAAAGGCCATTAGCTGTAAGGGATGGATCTGGCTTTCCTGTCTTCATCCATGTGATCATCATGACTGTTATTGCACCTATTCCTGCAGCCAGGAATGTGTTGACGATAACAAGACTCATGTAAGGGTCATTAGCGTTAAGAGTACTGCCTCCGTTGAATCCTACCCATCCGAAAGCCAGTATCAGTGTACCTAAGAATGCTAATGGAAGGCTGTGGCCTGCAATTACTACTGGCTTTCCATTCTTGAACTTGCCTATTCTTGGACCCACCAGCATTACACCTATAAGTGCAGAGAAACCGCCTATCATATGCACTACTGCAGATCCTGCGAAGTCATGGAATCCCGCACCAATTGCATCAACTATTGGTCCTGTTGTAAGGATTCCAACACCGCTCCATACCCAGTGACCAAACACAGGGTAAATGAGTCCCACCAGCAGTACGGTGTACACCAGATATGCCTTGAAGCTTGTTCTCTCTGCCATGGCACCTGATACTATAGTAGCTCCCGTGGCTGCGAATACCATCTGGAACCACCAACTGTTCCATACTGCATTGTTTGCTCCTGCCAAGAAAAACTGATCCGTTCCTATTATACCTGCATAATCTGCACCGTACATCAGTGCCCAGCCTATTACCCAGTAGACTACGATACCTATACAGACTGTCATGAAGTTCTTCATGAGTATGTTTGCAGTATTCTTGACACGAGTAAGTCCGATCTCTACAAGCGAAAATCCTGCATGCATCAGAAATACTATTCCACCACAAAGTATCAGCCACATAGCTGTAAGTGCGGTCTGTAAATTGTCTATAGCTACTGTATTCTCTTCAACGGTCGCTGCTGATACTGGAAGTATCAGCATAATAAGTATAATTCCTAAGAGTAACAGGAAATGACCTGAAATTCTTACACTATTTTCTTTACATATGGTTTCCATAAATGTACACCTCTTATAAGTCGGAAGTCGGTAGGCACTTGTAGACCTACTAATATTTAAATTTTTCTATTGCTTGTCTATTGTTTCTCCCTCTTGCCCTTATAGTTAAAAAAGGACTAATTTAATGTGCTATTTTTCCCATTTAGGTCCTGGGCATAGTAAACTGGATCAGCTAGAGGAAAAGAAGCAAAGACAAGAACGTGCAAAAATGGAACTTAAATAAAGAGTAAAATAAGGATTCAAGCTTTCAACAGTATATATTAGAGTATAGAACGAAGGTCCTGTGGGACAAACTATAGAAGGCTTAAGGATATGGAATTATGATCTCTCAATGATCAGTGGTGTTTTAATCCTCAGGGCCCACGATGGTTGAAAAAAAGGGTGCACTTAAAGTGCATCCTCGTTAGTTTCGGCTGTTCTGATTCTAATTATCTTTTCAACTGGGTAGATGAATATTTTTCCATCACCAATGGAACCAGTCTGAGCGTGCTTCATTATTATAGCAACGACTTCATCAGTCTTATCAGCAGGTACAACCATTTCCATCTTTACTTTTGGTATAAGGTCCACACAGTACTTCTGGCCTCTCCACTGCTGCATTACACCCTTCTGCTTTCCACGTCCCTTTACCTCGGTAAGTGTCATACTCTCAAATCCAGCCTCATCCAGTGCATCTTTTACTTCCTGGACCTTTGTAGGCCTTATGATTGCTTCGATCTTTCTCATCTATCTCACTCCTTTGCAAGCACGAATTCTGGGTATGCAGCCATTCCGTGCTCTCTCATATCGAGGCCTGCTATTTCATCCTCTTCAGATACTCTCAGTCCCATTATTGCATCCAGTATCTTGAATATTACAAACGAAGTTCCACAGGCCCATATTATAGCTACTACAAGGCCTATTACCTGAATGATGAACTGCTGATATCCGCCGTATAGTAGACCTGCACTTCCTGCAGTGTATGTTGCATCTGCCAGTATGCCATTGCCCTGTCCTACAGCGAATATACCCACTGATAATATGCCCCATGCTCCACAGTAACCGTGTACAGCTATGGCACCTACTGGGTCATCCAGTTTGAGTTTATTTTCATTGAACATAACTCCTACGTATACTACTATGCCTGCAATGATACCTATAATCACTGCTGCTCCATTGGTAACTGAACCACATGGTGCAGTGATGGCTACAAGACCTGCCAAAAGGCCATTAGCTGTAAGGGATGGATCTGGCTTTCCTGTCTTCATCCATGTGATCATCATGACTGTTATTGCACCTATTCCTGCAGCCAGGAATGTGTTGACGATAACAAGACTCATGTAAGGGTCATTAGCGTTAAGAGTACTGCCTCCGTTGAATCCTACCCATCCGAAAGCCAGTATCAGTGTACCTAAGAATGCTAATGGAAGGCTGTGGCCTGCAATTACTACTGGCTTTCCATTCTTGAACTTGCCTATTCTTGGACCCACCAGCATTACACCTATAAGTGCAGAGAAACCGCCTATCATATGCACTACTGCAGATCCTGCGAAGTCATGGAATCCCGCACCAATTGCATCAACTATTGGTCCTGTTGTAAGGATTCCAACACCGCTCCATACCCAGTGACCAAACACAGGGTAAATGAGTCCCACCAGCAGTACGGTGTACACCAGATATGCCTTGAAGCTTGTTCTTTCTGCCATGGCACCTGATACTATAGTAGCTCCCGTGGCTGCGAAAACCATCTGGAACCACCAACTGTTCCATACTGCATTGTTTGCTCCTGCCAAGAAAAACTGATTCGTTCCTATTATACCTGCATAATCTGCACCGTACATCAGTGCCCAGCCTATTACCCAGTAGACTACGATACCTATACAGACTGTCATGAAGTTCTTCATGAGTATGTTTGCAGTGTTCTTGACACGAGTAAGTCCGATCTCTACAAGTGAAAATCCGGCATGCATCAGAAATACTATTCCGCCACAAAGTATCAGCCACATAGCTGTAAGTGCGGTCTGTAAATTGTCTATAGCTACTGCATTCTCTTCAACGGTCGCTGCTGATACTGGAAGTATCAGCGCCATAAATATAATTCCTAAGAGCAACAGGAAATGACCTGAAATTCTTAGGCTGTTCTTTTTATTCACTGTTACCATATTACATCCTCTCATCAATAAGAAGGCGGCAGCCAGTTGTAGACTTCCCTCTGTTTATATTATTTCTAGTCTCTTAGGCTAAAAGTGCCTTCCTTCTCATTAATATATATATCTACGCATTTAAGCTTTTTCTACATGTGCTGCATTTATCGTATCATTGCACTAATTATTCACTAGGTTTTATTATTTAGCTCCAAAAATCAATTTACTGTCTATCCATTCCTCTTGTCAGCAATCGCAAGTTCTTATATACTGTTGAGGCATATTCCCAGACCGGATGAGGGATATTTACTATAATCAGGACTGTATAACCGGTGCACGTGAACATCTTCCTGACAGAAGTATCGATCTTATCATTACAGATCCCCCTTTTGCCATAAATGGTGACAGCCTCCACAAGCATTATCATAGAAAAGAAGAGCATGTTTTCGAAGGGTATGTTGAGGTGGATCAGGAAGAGTATCGGGATTTTTCTCTTAAGTGGATTCATGAGGCTCACAGGGTACTAAAAGACACTGGTTCTATGTATGTGGTTTCAGGGTGGAGCAATCTTCTGGATATATTGTTTGCTCTTGAAAAAAACGATTTTGAGCTTATTAATCATATCATCTGGAAGTATAATTTCGGTGTGAGTACCAGGCATAAGTTCGTAACCTCTCACTACCACATCCTCTACTGCAAAAAATCAAGTTCAAAAGGAGTAAAATTTAATACCTTCTGCAGATTTGGAACTTCTGAGAAATCTGAAGACAACAGCTCTTTACTTTACATGGATCTTGAAGATGTTTGGCTCATCAACAGAGATTTCAAGAAAGGCAGAATGAGGAATAAGAACACTCTTCCTGCGGAATTATTAAAAAAGATGATCCTCTACTCATCTGATGAAGGCGATATGGTCTGCGATTTTTTCTTAGGCAGCTTTTCTACAGCAAAGATAGCTAAGTCTCTAAATAGGTACTCTACAGGATTTGAAATTAATAGCGATATCTATGATTACCAGCTAAAACAAATGAATAATATCGAAATAGGTTATATGCTTAAAGACCTGCGCTCCAACGAAGGAAACCCACATAATAACCAGAGAAAACGCTGGACGGAAGAAGAAGCAAATAAAGTGGTTGAGCGCTACAATGCTATAAAAAGTTCAGGGCTTACTGATAAAAAGGCATATCAGCTTCTTTCCATAGAATTTGGAAGAGGCTATTTTTCTATGATGAATATTGTAAAGAAGACCCGAAAAAGCTGAACTATTCATTCCAGCCTTTTCATTATATTATAGTCCATGGTAGTAGAAACAGGGTACGCTTTCACAGGAATACCTGCTTCTGCAATAGCTGTGATAACATTGCTCCCCACGGTTACTGGGATACCTGCTTTTCCTCTTTCCATGGGTACACCGAAAACATCTGCTCCAGTTTCGCCAATGTCTAAATATCCGCCAATATCGGACTCTTTTGCAAGTTCCATTACTTCACGTGCCTTTTCCCTTGCAGAACCAGGTATCTGGCGCAAATTGGCGAGCAATTTTCCAGTGCCATTTTCGATGTAATCAAGAACTGAAGTGGAATGTCTATTAATGAATATTTTTATAGGGTCGATTGATGTTCCGCTATAACCAATAAGATCTACAAAACTTACAGGTTTGCGAGCTTCCATCTGCATAAGGCCGCCATACAATGGAGTAGATGGTATCCCATTTTTCAGAAGAATACCATCATAAGTGATACTACATACATTGGCTATTGCAAATTTACCATCGGGAACGAAAATATCATCTTCTTCTGAATCTTCATCCACTATTCTGATCCTGGGACTTATGGATACGCCAGCGTCGATGGCATACTTCAATATCTCCATAGATCTCTCGTAATCGCTTTTATCAATTATGGACACGTTTACGATGACATTGCCACTCTTTTCCCTTATGTTATACGTTGTTTTATACACAAGTTCTTCTATTCTCGTGATAACAAAATCCAGCCTGTCACCTATAAGTGCATCATTGAGCTCTTTCTGCCCAAGTTCTGTGATCGTGCGCCCAATATATCCATGCTTCTTGGTGAATCCTCTCTCATCCAATATGCGCAAATGGTAACGCACTGCCCTTTCCCCAATGGCGTATCCTCTGTTCTGTAGCTCATCTGCGATAAGTCGGGCTCCCAGCGGTTTGTCATTCTTGCTGATTATCCGCATGATTTCGATAAGTTTCCTTTCGACATTGGGGTCTGTCATATGTAACTCCTATCTGTTTTGTTTTACTGGTTAAGTTGGGGATGAATGGAATATATCTATCATCTCTAAAAAGACTATGTATCACGTTCTATTATGTTTTAAAATCATTAAGTGTATAATCTTAACATATTCTTAGAACACGTGCTCTTATATGTTTCTTTTTACAATAGGTGCCTGCGTACAACTCAGTTATTTTATTCTGATTGTAGAAAGCTTCATATTGTATGCGAGTCAATTCTTAATTGGGAGTATTGGGTCAAAAGCTCAATTCTACTGGAACATAAAGGGGTGTTATAAGAAATGTTATTTATGGACGTAAGTATGTGGGCACCTGAACACAGGGCAGATATACTGAAGCACTTCAAGGAACTGAGGCCTCCAGCAGGTGTACATGTGATCAACCAGTGGGTTGACCTCACAGGTGGAAGATATTTCATTCTATACGAGGCTGAAAGTTCAGAGGCATATGCAGCATTCAATCTCCCATGGTCTGATGTCTGTACCATCGACAGTGTGCCGGTCATGGAAGCAACTGAGTTTATCAAGCACATGACAGAACGTGGAGTTAAGCTGTAAGAATATTAACTAAGACTGGTCAGCCTCAAAGGCTGACGTGATTTTCTCTTTTTCTCATAAATAATCTTTTAGATTGCCGGGGAAAGTTCTATAGTTCTACTTGAATCTCCTACAAGCACCATGAATTCTCCAGCAGGCAAAGCAGCAGTATTGTAATTATATGTGAACTCCCCGTCAATATCTGCGTGAATAACCTCCACAGCTTCCAGGTAAATAATGATCTCCTTTTCACCTTCTTTTGCCAGGCCATGGATCAAAATATCATAGTTTCCTGAAGGCACATTCTGTTCTGAAAAGCCAGCTTCATCGCTATTAGCTTCAAATGTCCTCGTGAAATTAATGAACATTCTCACTGTGAAACTGAGATTTTTGACCTTACGGGCCTTTATGGTAAAACTATTTGGCCCATCAGGTATCTCTACCTTGTCCATATTGTACTCATACTTTCCATCTATTACAGGTACTATCGCTTCAAAAGATACCTTGACCTTAACACTAGATTCAGGTGTCGTGTTCCCTGTGATAGTAAGTGTATCGCCAACCCGGGGCTGCGGTGGGATGTGTTTCCAATTCACTGTGACATTGTTTGTACTAATATCCAGGTTACGATGTCTGAGGCGGTTTATAATTTTTAGTAGATTGAGAAAGAAGCTCTGTGTTCGAATGTTGCTCACAATTTCCCCCAACTATTCCCTATGAGATGCCGATATTATGGAAGAGTTATTGCTCCTCTTCCTTTTTCATCTCTTCTTCTTTCTTATCCTCTTTTTTCTCGCCAATCAGCTCATCAAGTTTGTCCTGAATCTGTTGCATCTGTTCTTTCAGGATCTTAAGATCTTCCTTCTTCACCACATCGGCCCGCTTGAAAGTTTCCTGAACCTTTGCATTGATCTTCTTTTCAATATCCTCTTTCTGTTTCTTCTGCTCTTCTATGACCTCTTTGACGAACTTTTTCCCATCTTCCTTGTTCATCTCCCCGCTTTCTATAAGCTCCTTTGAGATCTCGTTGATCTTATCTTCAGTAAGGGCCCACAGGCCAATTCCAAAAAGTCCCACTTTTTTCAAAGTATCTTTCATACTACTTCACCTCAGTAAGAGTTGTAATTTGCTGAAATAAATATCTTTGTGCCATAAGCACATGAATACCGCTATTGTCCACGGAAATAGAAAAAGAGAAGTTGTGTCGCAGTCTTGCGGTGAACGTCACTGCTCATTCATAAGTGAGTCCATCGTTCTTTCCAGGTATCTGGCATGGCTCATTTCTATAAGCTGGTTCGCCACTTCTACCGGATCGCCATCTTTCACCACTTTTGCATTATCAATAAGAACTGCTCTGTGAGATACTTCTTTCACAAAATCCATGTGATGGCTCACAATGATAATTGTGGTGCCAAATTCCCGGTTAATTCTTTTGAGGGAATTTGTAACATCTCTTAGTGTTACCGGGTCCAGGTCGCCGAACGGTTCGTCAAGCAAGAGTATTTCCGGATCTGTAGTAAGTGCAAGAGCTATGTAGGCTCGTACATGTTCGCCACCACTAATCTGATATGGTGTTTTGTAAAGGACATTGAGTGACAGGTCAAGAGCTTCAAATATCTTTGTTGCATGTCTCTTCACATCTTCCATAGTGACCTTTGGGAAAAGCTTGGCATAGATCTCAGGTGTTATCTGCCTATCATGCATGATCTTATCCTTCTCTTCCTCTGTCATATCAGGCAATGTGTATAGCATATCTAGTATCTCTTCAGACACTTTCAACTCTTTTGCTTTTTCCCGGGCATATTCCAAGGATCCAGGACCTTTAATGCGGATCCTGAATCCTATCTGCTGGCCCACTGTGGAATGTGGAGAAAGAGTGAACTCCTGGTGCATCATGCTTATTTTTTTTTTCAGCTCTATCCTTTTAGAATTAAAATGTGTTATGTCCAGCCATTCGCCATTATGCAGGTATACTATTTCTCCAGAAGTGGGTGCCGTAAGTCCCTCTATCATCTTAAGAAGAGTGGTTTTGCCTGCTCCCGATTGTCCAATAAGTGATACTATTTCCCCTTTATATATGTCAAGTGATAGGTCTTTGAAGTTCAGGACCTCGCCTACTCTTATTAGAGCTAGGCGCTTGTTGATATCTCTTACTTTGATAACAGTTTCCTTTTTCCCTACAGGATTAATCTCTACCTGTGGCTGCATATCCTTGAGGAAATGTTTTAGTACTGTTTCGGTCTTTCCGTCTTCTATTATCTTGCCGTCTTCAAGGTATATGAGCCGATCAGCTATATACATGTGCAGTTCAGGTAAGTGGGACACGACAATAATGGGAATATTGAGTGTTTTCTTTAGATCCTTTATAGCGTCAAGAACTTCCTGCTTTGTACCCGGTCCTGTCATTGTCACAGGTTCATCCAGCAATAGTAATTTTGGTTTCGCGGCTAGCTGACGCGCGAGGATTAACCTTTGCTTCTCTCCACCACTAAGAGCACTTGTTGCATGCAAAGCTTTGTGGTCAAGGCCTACAAGCTTAAGATATTCCATTGACTCCTCGTAAATCTCCTCGTAAAACGGAGAGTCACTCTCAGGGAGTCCTTCATGTCCTTCTCGTCTGGAATTGATCCTGCGGATTATATTCTCTATGGCTGGTCCGTTCCATAGCCCAAAATTTCGCTGAAGATGGATAGCGGTGTTGTGTATCAGGTATTTCATTTCATCTTTATCAGAGTCAGAGAAGAACTGTTTTCCTTCAAGTTCTATTATCCCTTCCTCATAGCTCTCTATACCACGAAGTATTCTTAGGAGTGTGCTCTTTCCGCTTCCGCTTTTTCCAGTTATGCCAAGGATCTCTCCATCGTTCACAGTAAAACTGATGCCTTCAAGCACTCTTTTCTGTTCTTCCAGTACATAATAGTCTTTTACGATACCTTCTACCTTCAGCATGAGATATCCTCTCCGTAAGTGGTTCCAAGAGCCCTAAAAAAGGAAAATATTTTTGCAATGTATCTACTTTTTGATGGAAGATATGAGTTCTCGGATTTTACCGGTAACATCGGATGTTTCTTCCACGACTGTGCCTGTAACGATCATATCAGCACCGGCATCTACGCATTTGCGTGCTGTTTCTGCATTCCTTATACCTCCCCCTACTATGAGCATGTTGTTTCCCAGCACATGCTTGACAGCAGCTATCATTTGAGGGGTTGCGGGGCCATCTGCACCTGATCCGGCTTCGAGGTATGTATAGTGCATACCTAGGTATTTACCTGCAAGAGAATAGGCAACTGCTATTTCGGGCTTATTCTTTGGAATGAGTTTTGCATCGCCGACCCATCCCACTGTGCCCCCGGGCTCAATAATAATATACGCCATGGAGATAGCTTCAATACCGCTCTTATATACCAGCGGAGCACCCATAACCTGGTTTCCAGTTATATAATTAATATCTCTTGAGTTGAGCAAGCTCATAAAAAATATGGCATCCGCATGTGCACTCACGCCGGCGGCACTGCCTGGAAATAAAATTACTGGTAAATCAGTAACTTCTTTGATCTTTAATATAGTTTGGTCAAGGGGCTCGCCTCCGGCTCCGGTTGACCCTCCTATCATAATCGCATCCGTACCACCCTGTGCCGCAGCAAAGGCCATCGTTGCCGCCTCTTTTGGGGACTGGGATGCAGGGTCGATCAGTGTCAAGTGAACTGCACCTTCACGCTCTGCTATATCGCTCAGGTACTTTTCCACTTGCATGGACCGGATCAGCCACCCTTTGCTTCCTTGGACTTGGGACGTAGTGCCTTGCTTCCGCATTTTCTGCATCTTTCTGAACGTGAAGCGTTGCGGGCATTACATTTCATACATATCTTTTTGTTAAGTATCCTATTTTCTGCTTCTGGGAATCTTGCCATGTTAATTCACCTTGATGATATGGAATAAATAATCCTAATAATAGGCTGGTTACATGAAGTTTAAGACATATAATTGTTTTGGATAGGCTGCTCACTTAGGAGGCAGCTTTCCAATCCTTTCAAGTATTATTTCTCTTGTGGTCTTTGCATCGGATCTGCCAGCGGTTTTTTTCATGACCTGGCCCACAAGGAAGTTCAATGACTTCTCCTTTCCTCCAAGATAGTCCTGTAGAGCCTCCGGGTTTTCAGCGAGCGCCTCAGTAACTGCCTTTGTGATTATGTCATCCTCTACCTTGATAAGTCCTTTCTCCTTTACAATAGTTGCAGGAGTACCTCCATTGTCCAGAATTGTCCTAATGATCTCAACGCCGCTTCTCTCTGTGATCTGATTCTCGGTTACGAGTTTTATGATCTCTACAATATCTTCTACCTTGAATGCATCTACACTTATATCACGGTAGTTAAGTTCACCTTTTAGGATATCAGCTACCCATACTGCAGTTGTTCCAGGGTCTACCTGCAGGGCTACTTGTTCGTAGAAATTGGCTACCTTGATCTCGGTAGTCAGTGCCCGGGCATGCATGTCGATGATGCCGTATTGTTTCATGAAACGTTCCTTTTTCGCATCAGGAAGCTCAGGCAGTGTCTTTAACACTTTCGGAACCCTGTCCGCTACTCTTATGGGCACAAGGTCGGGTTCTGGGAAGTAGCGGTAGTCATGTTCTTCCTCCTTCATACGCATGGAAAGCGTAACTCCTCTGGCTTCATCGAAGTGCCTGGTTTCCATGGTAATCTTGCCACCACGTCTCACTTGGTTCTTCTGTCTCATTATCTCGTAGAGCAGGGCTCTCTCTGCTCCCTTGAAGGAAGATATATTCTTGACCTCTACGCGGTCTCCGTAAAAGACAGAGACGTTAGCGTCGACTCTCATAGCTCCCTCAAGGTCTCCGTTGAAAACGTCAAGGTAGTCAAGAATACTCCTTAGTTTGTCCAGATAGCGCCTTGCTTCCTTTGGGCTTCTCATATCCGGCTCGCTGACTATCTCAATAAGTGTCATTCCAGAGCGGTTGTAGTTGATAAGGGTGCCCTTGGACTTGTCGATGCTTCCCATGTGTTGGAGCCTTCCAGGGTCCTCTTCCATATGGGCACGCGTTATCCTTATGACGCGTTCGCCGTCCTCTCCCTCGATGACTATTCTTCCCTGGCTCGCGATTGGATAATCATACTGGGTGGTCTGGAAACCTTTGGGGAGGTCGGGGTAGTAGTAGTTCTTCCTGTGGAACTGGGTCTGCTCCACAATGTTACAGTTGAGTGCAAGCCCTATCTTGATAGCAAACTCAACTGCTCTTTCGTTGATAACCGGTAGTGAACCGGGAAGTCCCAGGCATACGGGACATACGTGCGTGTTGGGTTCGGAGTCATGGTAGTTCGTGGAACAACCGCAGAATAATTTAGTGTTGAGCTTGTTCAGCTGGACATGGACCTCAAGTCCTATCCTTACTCCGTCAGGGTTCTCATAAACCATCATACCACCTCCGCAGGTCTTCTGGTGTGATGTTCAGTGTTCTGCTCAAAGCTGTAAGCAGCTTTCAGTATAGTAGCCTCATCGAAGTGTTTACCAATTATTTGCAGTCCAATGGGCAGACCATCTGCAAATCCGCATGGTAGGGATATGGAAGGCACTCCTGCAAGGTTGATAGGCACAGTGTTCACATCTGCCAGGTATAATGAAAGCGGATCTTCTACCTTTTCTCCAAGCCTAAAGGCAGGTGTGGGCATTGTAGGTGTCATCAGGCAGTCGAACTCTTTGAAAGCCAGATCAAAGTCCTGCTTTACAAGTGTTCTTACCTTCAGAGCTTTTAAATAATATTTATCGTGGTATCCTGTCGAGAGGGCGTAAGTTCCCAGCAGTATCCTGCGTTTGACCTCAGCACCGAAACCTTCTGCACGTGTGCGGGAAGCCATAACGTGCCAGTTCTCTCCTTCATTCCTGTAACCGTATCGTGTACCATCGAACCTGGCGAGGTTGGAGGATGCCTCACTCATGGCAATGATATAGTAAGCAGCAAGAGCATAAGGTGTGTGGGGGAGGGACACCTGTTCCCAGGATGCACCTAGCTCCTCGAAGAGCTGAATTGCATCCCATACAGAGTTCTCCACTGCTGGATCAATACCTGCTCCGAAGTATTCGGCAGGAACACCTATCTTCATACCTGAAACCTCGTCCACAAGTGCATCCTTGTACACGGTCTCGGTCTTTACGGAAGTACTGTCCCTTGCATCATGTCCTCCTATGACGTCCATAAGAGCAGCGATATCGGAGACACATGTTGCCAGAGGTCCTATCTGCTCAAGAGAATTAGCGTAGGAGATGAGGCCATACCTTGATATTGTTCCATATGTGGGTTTAAGTCCTACTACTCCACAGAAGGCGGCTGGACATCTCACAGAACCTCCTGTATCAGAACCTACGGATATGGGTGCTTCACCAGCAGCCACAACAGCAGCACTACCGCCGGATGACCCTCCTGGCACACATTCCTTGTCCCAGGGGTTGAGTGTAGGTCCATAACAGCTTGATTCGGTGGAGGTGCCCATGGCGAACTCGTCCATGTTGGTCTTGCCCAGGATAATAACTCCTGCATCCTTTAGCCTCTCTATTATATGTGCGTCATAGGGTGGCACATATCCCTGCAATATCTTTGAGGAGCATGTAGTGGATATTCCTTTGGTGGAAATATTGTCCTTGATAGCGATAGGGATACCTGCAAGCGGTCCTTTGTGGCCTTTCTTATCTATTTCCCTAGCTCTCTCTTCAGCTCCTTCCCATACTGCGGTGTAAGCGTTGATCTTGCTCTTCTTTATCTTCTCGAGGTAGGATGTTGTGACTTCCTCTACGGATTTCTGCGCTATTTTTTCCTTTACCTGTGATATACTTGCCCATCCTGCCATGTTCGTACCTCACATGATCCTTGGGGATAAAAAGTTGCCTTCTTGTTTCTTTTCAGTGTTGGAGAGCACTTCTTCCTGTGACATGGATGGTTTGACCACATCTTCTCTGAACACGTTAACTATATCTGCTACGTGATATGTGGGAGGCACGTTCTCAGTATCCACCTCATCCAGCTGGCTGAAGTAATCCAGTACAGAGTTCAGTTTTTCTGCATAAGCCTGTGCTTCGCTTTCATGGATCTCTATGCGGGCCAGCCAACCCACATGTTCGACCTCTTCTTTTGTGATCATCGTAAGTTCCTCTGAATATGAACTGCAATATCATTCGATATATAGTATATAAGGGTTACAAAAGCATACATCCTATATTAAAAATGTGGGTTCTTTCATATCCTTGTTTTATTGTCCGGCGACACCTCTTTTACCCCATGTTCATTATTGTTGTTTATGCAAATCCCTAATTACTGGCAGCACACAACAGCAAAATCAATTCCTTCTACAGTAAAGCTGCACTCAGTATTCTATGACTACACTCATCCTGGTGATGGGGTGTTAGACATTGGCTGTGGATGCGGTGATGTATGTGATCAGCTTGTATCTGCTGGTTTTGATGTTATGGGTGTGGATGTTAACCCAGAAGCTTTGAAACAGGCAAGTTTATCTTCAAAGGCCAAGGTGCATCAAGTAAATTCTTTTTTCCTGCAGGCTGATACCACAACTCTACCTTTTGCCAATGAAACTTTTGATGTTGCTATTATGCAGGCCTTTCTTACCACCATTTCCACAAAAGAGTGCCGCTGCGAACTCATCAGGGAAGCGTACAGGGTACTGAAACCCAAGGGCTATCTATATCTTGCGGATTTCGGGCAAACATGGCATTCAAAAGAGTATCGTGAGCGCTACATCAATGATTTGCCCATAACAAAAGAGGATGGTTCCATCATTGCTTATGACCAAGAGACTAGGGAAGCTGCGTATATTGCTCATCATTTTACAGAAAAGGAACTTGTGTTCTTGCTGGTTGAAAATGGGTTTGAGATCGAGTCCTTCCACAATGATGAGTTTACGACAAGAACAGGCAATAGGGTGAATGGGTTCGTAGTTGTAGGGGGAAAGGTTAGCTAACATCCTTCTCCTTTTTGTGATTTCGGGGTTATCGTATAGAAAACAATTTCTATAATTTTGTACTATATCGATCCTTGTTGACAACAAGATGAGGACATTTCAATGGCAAAAAAATCAACAGATAATGACTATCTGAAAGACAAAGGATTTCTTTCTCAGAAGCAGGATGGTTATTTTTCACTCCGTCTGCACGTTGCAGGAGGAAACCTTACATCTGAAAACCTCAGAGCTATCGCTGACGCAGCGGACAAATATGGTATGGGCTATGTCCATGTGACCTCAAGACAGGGTATTGAAGTTCCTTTTGTGCATAATGATAATACAGAATCTATCATTTCTTTTATGGATGATGCGAGCATTGGTCCAGGGGCATCCGGGAAAAAGATACGGGCTGTTGTTGCGTGCCAGGGAAACAGAGTATGCAAAAATGGTATTATAGACTGTCAGGATATATGTGAAAAAATAGATGAAAAATACTTCGGGCAGCCAGTTCCTTACAAATTCAAAATAGCGGTAACAGGCTGTCCTGCATCATGCCTGAAGGCACAAGAGAACGATTTTGGCATCATGGGGACCGTGCAGCCAAAGTTTAATGGGAATAACTGTGTTACATGTGGCCTTTGTAAAAAAGCCTGCAAAGTGGGTGCTATAGAGATTACTGCTGGTGTTCTGATCATTGATGCTGATAAATGCATAATGTGCGGAGAGTGTATCAAGGTCTGTAAAAAGGATGCTATGCAGATTGCAGAGGAGGGTTTTACTATCTATGTGGGTGGAAAGGTTGGCAGAAAACCACGTATGGGAATTAGGATTCTCAAAACAGTAAGTGAACCTGTTATGTTTGAAGTTCTTGAAAGGGCAGTTGCTTATTACCGGGAAAATGCCCTTGAAGGAGAAAGGATAATTGATGTGATAGACCGATGTGGTATCGATCACTTAGAGGAAGCGATAAAGCATTCCTTGGAGGAAAAATTTGTTGCAAGGATCGGGAATAAAATAGTATGACTATTACCTATTGTGTCCTCACATTTCAGATTTTATTCCAAATAACAAATGTAAATATAAGAAGTCTACTAATTTATCACTAGTAAAATGTTCTCAATGATTTCTTTTCATTTAGGGCCTGAAAGCATCATCCCTATGGGAATTGGCTTTATTTTGTATACAATTCTTATTATCGTAATTTTTACATTCTGGTTCTGGATGTTAATCGATTGTTTGAAAATGCCAGCAGAAGAGTTTTACATATATAGTACGCATGGAAAATTGGTATGGTTCTTGGTCATACTCTTTTTTCACATTGTAGGAGCATTGCTATACTATTTCTCTGTTCGTAAAAAAATGTATGAATAAATAGTGGCTATGAAATGATTTTGAAACCAGTTCGTTTTCTATTACCACAAATCCTTTAATCCCAGTACACCCTTTAATATAATAGCAAGTTCCACTTAAATGCTCAGGGAGTTTTATGTTAAGACAACGTTTTATTCTGGACACCACTGCTCTTACTGACTTGCAGGCGAGGGAGGTAATGGGAGTAGATAGTCTGTGTGAAGGTATGAAGAGTATACTGGAACTGATAGCAAGTGCAAGGCTCAAGCTTGGCATCAGTTGCTATGTTCCCTTTCCATCTGTGTACAATGAGCTACACGAATTCGCCAAGAACAATGCATGTGAGGCAGATGTTTTAGCCAAGATCGACACATGGCTTGTGAAAAAAGCTCCTGATAGATATAATGTAATGATTAATTCCCGTATCTTCCATGAATATGTGTCCTATATGCGGGAGCGCATCAACAAAGGCATGGTAGTTGCCGAGGATGCTATTTGGGAAGGTTCCACTAAATGCCTTTTCATGTCCACAAAGGCAGAGAATGCGCAACAAATTGAGTTCGAAATAGAAAAAGGTGTCATTGGACCAATAATTGGAAAGTTCAGGAATAAGTACCGTTCAGCTCTGAGGTATGGTATTCTTGACAGTGCTCCAGATATCGATGTGCTCATACTTGCCAAGGAGCTGGATGCAGCGGTAGTGGCAAGTGACTTCGGCATACAGAAATGGGCTGAAGAGCTGGCAGTTCGCTTCGTTCCTGCGCATACGTTTCCAATGATATTAAAGGAATATCTGGCACATCTAGGTGAGATCGATCACAAGGTGAAAGGCATTGTCCAGGAAGATCTGTAGTTATTGTCATAACCTATCAATATAGGACATTCATGCTCCAACTAGGAACGCTATTAAGGCAGCAAACATTGCCATTTTGAATAGTTTTGAGGATTTTGCAGGTTTCTTTTCTTTCAATATAGCAACAACTGCTACAAAAAAAAGTATGTCTGCTACCAAAACAACTGCTAGATAGCGCATAGTTAACAGGGATTGTAGATAAGGCAGTGGGCTTGCAAGCACAGCAATAAGTCCAATTGCAGAGGCCAGATAAGACGCTTTATCAGGTCCAATGCTGATGGCCAGAGTAGAGGCACCATCTTTTTTATCTCCTTCTATATCCTCAATGTCCTTGACAATTTCTCGGGCAATGGTGGCAAGGGTTGCTAGCAGGAACAGAATTGATACTGCTTTAATGCCACCATTGGTGTAAAATACCGCTCCACCGAATAGGAAAGTAGAACCAGTAAGATATCCTATGCTAAGGTTACCTATAAGCACAGTGCGCTTCAGTGTTGCAGCATAATATATAAGCAGCAGGGAATTGAATAATGCAATGGCCCCGCATATTGTGTTGATGAAGAATGCGATAAGAGTTCCAAGAGCAAAAAATAAGATCGAAAAAGAGAGAGCTTGAGATTTGCTGATCCTGCCGGAGGGGATTGGTCTTTCGGGTTTATTTATCCGGTCTATCTCAATGTCATAATAATCGTTTATAGCATTACCTGCGCCTGTTACCAGGAACACCACTAAGGCTACATATATGATCTCAAACAGTGGAAAAGGTATT
The DNA here is from genome assembly GCF_963678545.1 of uncultured Methanomethylovorans sp. Taxonomy (NCBI): domain Archaea; kingdom Methanobacteriati; phylum Methanobacteriota; class Methanomicrobia; order Methanosarcinales; family Methanosarcinaceae; genus Methanomethylovorans; species uncultured Methanomethylovorans sp. The sequence goes on along the minus strand of NZ_OY782870.1, from coordinate 206,074 downwards.
TGTCCGGCAGTGCCACTAATTATATTATATGCTATAAACACTCCTATTGCTGCGGAAAAGGCTGCCATGAGGCAGTTCCCATATCTGATCAACTGCAAATATGCACGCATGTAAAGCCTGTTATCGTTTTCTCTTGATGGCAAGCATTCTATCCAGTGCCTGCTTTGCCCTAATTCTTATATCCTCCGGCACAGTGATCACATACTTCATCTGTTCCAGTGAATCTGCTACTGCCTTAAGATCGATCATCTTCATGTCAGGACAAATTGTATAAGGTGACACGAGATAAAAATCTTTAGATAGATTATCTTTCTGAAGTCTATGTATAAGGCCACTCTCGGTAGCTATTATAAATTCCGTGCAGTCAGAAGTTCTAATATAATTGACCATGCCAGTGGTACTAAATATATTGTTGGCCATATCAAGCACCTCGCGCCTACATTCCGGATGTGCAAGTACCTCTGCCATTGGATGCATACTTTTAGCTTTCTTTATGTCTATTGGAAGTATCTGGTTATGAGTGGGGCAATATCCTGTCCAGGGGATTATCTGTTTATCTGTGTTCCTTGCCACATAGTCTGCTAGGTTCTTATCAGGTACAAAGATCACTTTTTTCTCTTCCAGGGACTTCACAACTTCAATAGCATTAGCGGAAGTGCAGCAGATATCGCATTCTGCTTTTATCTCAGCCGTTGTGTTAACATAGCATACCACAGCAGCATTAGGATGTTGTTGTTTGAGGCTGCGCAGGGAATCCACTCTTACCATATCAGCCATGGGGCACCTTGCATCTATTTCAGGAATAAGTACAGTTTTATGGGGACTAAGCACAGCAGCGCTCTCTGCCATGAAATGCACTCCACAGAAGACTATTACATCTGCATCAAGCTGTACGGCTTTCTGGCTGAGCTCAAGTGAGTCCCCTATAAAATCAGCAATATCCAGGATCTCCCCACGTACATAGTTGTGAGCAAGGATCACAGCATTTCGCTTCTTTTTGAGTTCAGCTATCTTTTCAATCAGTTCTCTTGTATCCTGCATACGATCACTGCATTGAGGTATTATTTTGATTTATATCTTGTTAAAGTAATCTATAAACACATAGTACGTTTTTAAAACGCGCTATCAATCAACTGCTATTTCTTTTTTAGGTGCCTACTTGCAGTGGATCTATGATCTTTTTCAATGTTGCAATAGCAGAAAGTGGTGCTAAATAACTGCTCTTTGGATTACTTGGCGACGGTACGTTCTCAACCTTTGAAGTTAATTTGCCAAAGGTACCTTCCACCGTGATCTCGTGTATATTTCGGCTCAATGCGGGATTGGCTATGATCTTCACTTTAGTTTTTTCAAGACCTATCCCTGCCAAGCTTAGGGTGGCAGCTACATTCACATTTGCTGGAAATCCTTTAACAGCTTCGCTCGCCTTGCCTTCAAAGATAACAGTCTTGCTTTTTATCTCGTCCAGCTTGATGTTGTTCTGTATGACAAAGGGAGCACCTGCCAATCCGGCAGGAGGTTTCTGTGTTGTTAATGTTACCGAATATATTTTGTCTGAAGCCGCTGATTTAAGTCCATCAAGTCCTGCGATTGCACCAGATGGCAAATATATCTTACAGTTCATTTCTTTTGCAATCTCGTACACGGTTTTGAAAAGCCTTTCATCTGCAAAAGCTCCCACGCTCATAATCATAACATCGCATCCTGCGTGCAGGGCAGCAGGTACCACTTCATAGACTGCTTCCTGGGAAGCGCATTCCACGAGCAGATCTATATGTTTGACCATTTCTTCAATTTCCATCACCTGAGGCCGAAGATTGATCAGGGAGGCCTTAAGTCTTCCAACGTTTTCAGCGTTCCTATCATATATGGCATAAAGTTCTGTTTCTATCAAGCCATCATCGATCGCTTTACAGATGCTAGTACCTATTGTTCCGCATCCGACTATTCCTATCTTCAGCATTATTGATTCCTTCAGGATAGATATTTAACCCGCAAAGTGCAGTTTATTTCAGTATGGTTCTAATGCATCCCAATACTAACTTTATACATAGATTGTAATAACCTAGTATAACTTTATTATGTTAGGAGACACCACCTTGGATGATAAATTCGAAAGTTGGAACGAACTGTTCGTTCCTGAGTCCAGAGAAAGACATCGCATATCCTTGCGGATGTTCCTTGAAGCCAATGAGTCCCACGCAACAGCCGATGAGCTGTTGAATGAGGCCAGAAACGATAGGAAGAGCGATGCCTCGCCCGTAGAGTACATGTATGTCAGAAGACTTTCCAAGTATAAAAAATACTTGCTAAACCGTATTGGTAAGAAAACAGGTAAACCTCTTTCCCCGGGCACGGTACACACATACTTTTCCGATATGGTCGGTTTCTATGAGCATTTCGGTTTCACAGTACCAAGGGCCACACGCAAGATCATCTATGAGGACACTGACTCAAAGGTAAAGACCCATACTGGTGTGGCAGTTAATAAACAAACGATCACTGAGATGCTTGAGAAGGCAGATGTTCTTGAAAAAGCGTTGATACTCGCTCAGGTAAGTTCAGGTTTATCAAATGCTGATCTGGTCAATTTGCGGGTAGATCAGTTCAAGAGCGGCAGGCATCCTTCCGGTATAACTGTTCTGAAGGATTTGCGCAGACAAAAGACCAGGAACACTTCTCCTGTCAAGTTCATCACGTTCTTATCCAAGGAAGCTACTGAGACCATTGACGAGTACCTGAATTACAGAAACACTCCCCCAGTCCATAAAACACATAACTCCATGCTAAGCTATCATAAGCGCAAGGTGACCTCTGATAATAACTATTTGTTTGTGAAGAAGAAGATAGGAGAGCCTGTTCCAGGTGCCAGGGATAGTGATGCTTACAGGAAGCTGTCAACGACTTCTTTACTGGCTATGTACCGGAAATTACACCCACCAACAGGAGATTCTTTTGATTGGAACGATGTGAGAGGACATTTGTTGCGTAAGTATTTCAGTAATGTCCTGACTCGTAGGGATGTACAGACGGATTATGCAGAAACAATGATGGGTCACAGCCTGGGCGGGTCCAGGGATTTCTATCACCTGCCTGATATTGACAAGCTCATAGAAGCATACCTTAAATGTGAGGCAGATTTCATTTTCACTAACAAGGAACTGTTGGAAGAGGCAGATGCAAGGAACAGGGAAGAGATCGAGGGACTAAAAGCGGATAATAAAGAACTGTTTGAGCTAATGAAGAAATACAAACTAGATAATGAAATGACAAGTGAGAGCATACGACAGATGGGAATGGAATTCGAGGGTATGAAAACTCTGGTCGCTGCTTCTTCATTGTATGAAAGTGCAAAGGCAGTAGGTAATGAAAAACTCATGAAGCTGATTGAGGAGAAATTGAAGTCCCAATTATGAGAATGTGTACATTCGGGGAAGTAGCATTACATGCTTCTCCTCTCTTTTTTACACATAACGCTCTTTTAATGTTGTTTATGAAGTATTCTTAATTTCTACGATTATCGATACAAAGCTTCAAGTTCCGCAATTTTAGTTCTCTTCTCCTATAGCCATATGTGCATTTTTGTTGTTCAATTCAGAGGATAAAAAAATTATAAAGACTTGTATTCATTTCATTTTCGGTTTGCTGACCCCTATTACTATAGAAACAATTTGATCTACAAAAGACTTATACAAACTAATGTTTCAACTCAATTGCTTACTCTATTATGGAAACAAAAGTTGAAAAAGGGTTTTTAAAATATTCCTCGATATGTTTTCTGCAAACAAGTGAACTATCGTGCGAGAATATTGTGCAACAAAAAGCTGATCAAATGAAAACATAAAACCAGATGGGAATTTGAATAACAAACGTTAGTTTGCATTAATGTTATTGTCTTGTTACTAAAAACATTCATCTCCTAGTAAGATAATTCGATATGCAGCTCAGGCAATCTTCAAAATATTTCGTAGGAAGTCTTTGGTGAAGACTTCTGCCTTAAACCCACAACATTATCAACTTCATATTTTGTTGTCTCTATGCTTCTCTACTGCTGTCCAGACGGTCGTTAAAGGTAGAGGTGTACAGCCAATGTTACAGGTCCATTTTTCGATCTTGCTTTTTAAGGTACTTCTTCATACCTCTTATATTTTGATCAACAAAGCTGATATTATTCCCGTGCTGAGCAGTCACTTATGATCAAATTCTACAAACAGAGATTCATTAATACGTATCAGTTGTATTACCCCTATCAGAGGACAGCAGATCATAAATGGTCAGTTGATATTCGTTTGGGGAAAGTTTGGGTATCTTGCATTTTGAAGAACAAAGACCAATTATATTTATGGACTCTGTGCAGCTAATTTAGTTTTTGCCATGTTTGTTATTAATCCCAATTTCCAAAACCATATTACTTTGATGTAATATCCCTATGAGTTTTAACAAACAACTCCCACTTAGAAGGATAGATTAATTTTAGTGCTAAAACATGCAGATTTTTTACTTACACCACAACGAAAAAATATCGGAAGGGTTTTTTTCCCTGCTTAGTGTCCTATGCAAGGACTTGCCTACAGGCAAGGACGACCCGACAAGGGATGTATAGGTGTGTGAGTCACGTTGGGACCATCACGATGTAATAAATTTAATAAAACGCAGATGGAAAAGGTTCAAATAAGGCCTATATTTAGCTAGTTTTACTATTTGCTATACCCTTAACTAGTATTGATCATTGTCTATTGGGATTTGATAACCACTATCAATGTGCCTATGTATCGGTAAAATCCATTAATAACGACTAAATATATTCCCAATATTTAATGGACTGTAATGAATCAATTACTGTGAGCAGTTAAGCTTCTTATCTGAAATCTTGATGTTTTCAGCTGATACTCTAATTTTACGATACTCTGGTCCATTGAGGCTACTAATATTTTGTTCCCTGCTTAGTGTCCTATGCAAGGACGACCCGACAAGGGATGGATAGGAGTTTGAGTCACGTTGGGACCATCACGATGTAATAAATTTAATAAAACGCAGATGGAAAAGGTTCAAATAAGGTCTATATTTAGCGAGTTTTAGCAGTTATTATACCTTCAGCAGCATTAGATGTTACTTATTAGGTACTAATAGAGTGCTTTTTCGATAAACTAAACAATAATTGCTCTTTATTTGCCAAATCAAGGTAAGGAGCCATATCATATTTTGGTAAACAACTATCAATTCAACATGAAATCGTTTCTTAAATTCGTAATGCACATATGAATTAGAGTTGTTGAAGAGCCAATTTCGAGGAAACAATAACCATTTGCCCTCCCACCTGGCACTAGAGCAATGGTAAGAGGGAAAATCAGGAGTTTTTAGCAAGAAACAAGTTTCAAAGTCCTGTATTTATCCATTTTTCTGCTATTCTAATATAAATTGCATTTTTCATGGTCGAATTTCAAAAAAGTAACTAATATCCACAAACAAAAGTTCAAGAGCTTCAAAAGGGTTATAGTTGAGCAATTCTTCAGATATGACAAGAGTTTCTGCAGTTTCATAGAGAAGCAAGTAAAAAGACTACAAAAGCATTGAAAAGAACTTCTATTATACAAAAACCAAATCCTTGCATTTCCAGAACCTATAAATAATACTAAACTAAATCATAATTAATATGTTCAGTAATTTCATTAATCGAATTCAAGAGCTTGAATATTTAAACAAGGAATACAGTTCTGGACATTTCTCTTTCACGGTAATCTATGGTCGCCGGCGGGTTGGAAAAACAGAACTGATCCAGCATTTCGTACAGGACAAGCCACATATCTATTTCCTGGCGGATATGAGGGGTACGCAGTCCAATGCTCTCAGGTTCAGGAAAAGAGCTTCAAGTCTGTTCGATAATGTTGAGCCTGCTGTTGATACTTTTGATGAGATGTTCGAATATATCCGAAAGCAGTGGAAAAACGATGAAAAGCTTGTCATAGTTATCGATGAGTTTTCTTATCTGGCACAGGTAGATGAATCTATACCATCGGTGTTCCAGCTTATAGTTGATGAAATTCTAAAAGATGGAACTTTCCACCTAATTCTCTGTGGTTCTTCTATTTCCATGATGGAAAAAACAACACTTGCTCATTCCAGCCCGTTGTATGGTAGGAGAACGGGACAGATGCAAGTCATGCCCCTGCTTTTACAGCATATGAAGGGTTTTTTCCCGGGCTTTGAAGCCGATGAGCTTATGCGGATATATGGAGCAACTGGAGGTATTCCTTTTTATCTCAGGTTCTTTAACCCAGATAAAAGCTTTTACGAGAATGTGGTGCATGCAATATTCTCCAAAGAAGCCGTACTCTATGCTGAAGGTGATTTTCTTCTTCGTGAGGAACTAAGAGAACCTGCTACCTACATGAATATCCTCTATTCCATTTCCAAAGGTGCAACAAGGGCAGGAGAAATTGCTGCAGGAGCATTTTTGGAAACTAAGGACCTATCTTATTATCTTGATACACTCATGAAGCTTGGATTTGTGAGGAAAGAACATCCAGTGGCAGAGAAGTTGTCTACCCGTAAAACTATTTATTCAATAGATGATCCTTTCTTACGCTTCTGGTTCCGGTATGTACTGGTTCACAGGGATTCCATAGAGGCAGGTGATGCATCATCTGTTATAGAAGACCTTGATAGGAGCTATGACCGTTACCTGGGAGAGACTTTTGAGCAGGTGGGGAAAGAAATGCTCGTGTATCTCAACTTACAGAATAAGCTTCCATTCAGGTTCAAATCCATAGGCAGGCAGTGGGGTAAGATCCCTAATATGCCAAAAGGGAAAAATGACTATGAGATAGACATAGTTGCTCTGGATCAGGATTCAAAGAACATACTTTTCTGCGAATGCAAATGGCAGAAGCAGAAAACAGATGCTGATGTTTACTTCAGCCTCAAGGAGAAAGCTGCTCATGTAAAATGGTTCCTGGAGAGAAAAGAGCATTTTGCACTTATCAGCAGATTTGGTTTCACGAAAAGGATGCATGAGATTGCCAGAGAGGAGAATGTTTTGTTGCTGACGCTGGATGGTTATATTTCAGCCGGGGATGAATGAGAATTCCCCGCACAAGTGGGGATGAAACGCACTTCGTTCCTCTGCTGCCAAAAGAGCAGTCGATGAACTTTTTCCCAACTCTATCAACACCAATCAAAATCAGCAACACTTTTTGCCGTCTATATAGGGTGTATTCATCTAATTCAATTATATTATCTCATTTTTGCTCCCTTACCAAATAATTTTATCCTTATTTTAAATTACCATAATCTTGGAATAGAGTTCCATGTGATCTACACCCACCTATATAGAGTCTGTATAGCTCCTTATTTCCTTTGTGAAAATGCTTTAAGTTGATATGACTAGGTTAAGTCATGAATGAGACTATCACTCTGCTACTGGCATGTGTAATTATTATATGCTGGTTATCACGGTCATCTGTTTCAATTTCCCTATCTATGTTGTTCCTATCATACTTACTTCACTTTTTTCAGTTGCATGTATATGCTCTGAAGTATCAGAGAATTTCAGGAGAAGATAGGTCTTGGATATAAATATCGAGGCGATGGGCAGATTCTCGTGGTAGATATTACAATTTTATGAGCAGACTGAAAAATGGTGGTGGATTCAATGATCAATTATAATGCTGATTCACTGAATAGAACTATAGGACTTATAGGAATTATACTCTTAACTATTCTGGTAATATCTTCAAATCCGGTTTTAGCAGCAAACGAAGTAACAGTTTCAAGGTCGATATCTGAAGGTACTGTAATTCCAGGTGGTACTTTTATAGTCACTCTTAACATAACAGCAAATCAAGACGTGTCTTCACTTGGGATAAAAGAAACGATACCAAGTGGATGGATAGTTAATGAAATCTATTCCGGCAAATTCTCTTATTCTTCAACCAATGTTAAATGGACCTTTTCAGGCACAACATCGAACATCATTGCTGGTACTCCGTATTCAATTGTTTATAGCGTCAAGGTTCCGGCGAGCACAGCAGTGGGAACCTATGCAATCACTGGAAATGTAGATTATGTTTCTTCAAATGATGGTAGTACTGGTCAGATTGATGTTCTGGGTGATAATGAGGTTGCAGTCCAAAAAGATGATACTGCTCCGATACTCGATCTAATTGGAGACAAGTCAATTGATGAGAATACAGTGCTAAGTTTCAATGTCTTTGCAACTGATAATGACGGAGACAGTATAACATATTCTGCTGTCGGTTTGCCTCCAGGAGCAAGCTTTAATAAAAACTCTGGCGCATTTGTGTGGACCCCGGGATACTCTGCAGCAGGTACTTACTATGTCAAGTTTATTGCAACAGCAGGTGGTCTAACTGACTCTGAGACAATAGAAATTAGAGTAAATAACATTAACAGAGTACCTGTACTTAGTTCAATAGGCAACAAGGCTGTTAATGAAAATGAATTGCTTACTTTTGTGGTTTCAGGCAAAGATTCCGATGGTAATGAATTAGCATATTCTGTTATTGGTTTACCATCTGGGGCAAGTTTCAATGCCGATTCTGGCGTATTTACTTGGACTCCTTCTTATACATCTTCTGGTGACTATAGTGTAACTTTCAGGGTAACAGATGGCACCATCACTGATCTCGAAACAATAACAATAACTGTGGGTGATGTAGATCGGTCACCTGTTCTTAATGCGATTGGTAGTAAGGTAATTGATGAGAATTCATTACTAAGCTTCGCTATATCAGCCACAGATCCCGATGGTGATAATGTTGTGTATTCTGCCGTCAATTTGCCAAGTGAAGCTAGTTTCACAAATACCGGCGCTTTCAGTTGGACTCCCAATATTGGTGCTGCTGGAACCTATGACATAACGTTCACAGCAGAATCAAAGGGTCTTACTGATTCTGATACAATTACTGTCACAGTAGTAGCTTTAACAATTGATAAAAGTGAATTGACCACTGTCATCAATGCAGCAAAGGAAAAAGTAGCAAGTGCAGTTGCCGGTACAGAAAATGGCCAATATCCACAATCTGCTATTGATGCATTTAATTCAGCTATTGCAACTGCAGAATCAATTTATACTGATACAGGAGTCACTCAGGAAGAAGTGGATCAGGCGGTAACAGATCTTGAATCTGCTGAAGCTGCATTCAATATTTCTGAGATAAATATTATAGATCAAACACCTCCTGCAGTTGTTACAAACCTTTACGAAATCAGTACAGGTCCAAGTTGGATACACTGGACTTGGGTTAATCCTAATGATTCAGATTTTAGTCATGTGAGGATTTATTTGAATGGTGTATATATAATAGATACATCGGATTCTTTCTACAATGTGACAGGTTTATCTGAGGGTACTCTTCAAACGATCAGTATTCAGACTGTTGACAGTTCAGGGAATATCAATCCTACATGGGTAAACGATTCTGCAACCGCTGCTATTTCTATCGATGTAACTCCTCCTGGTTCTGTAACAAACCTTACAGAGACAAGCGCAGGCACAAGCTGGATACAATGGACGTGGACAAACCCGATTGATAATGATTATGGATATGCGATCATCTATCTGGATGGTGTTCCCTTAACATGTACTTCAGATAATTATACCAGTTCCTACAATGCAACTGGTCTATCAGAAGGAGTTACTTACACTATCGGCATCCAGACGATAGATATGTCAGGAAACACTAATTCGGTATTAGTCAATGATTCGGCCGTTGCGTTGAAACTCCCCCAGGTCTATAATCTGTCGGGAAGTGACATCGGAAAAAGTTCAATTACATTGGTCTGGGAAACTTCAAATGATACTTCTGGAGTGCAAATCAGCAGGGATAACGTCTCTCTTGGAAACATCAGCGGATCAACATTTTATGTAGATAGTAATCTGACTGAAGAAACAACCTATAACTACGTTCTAGTACCGTACAATAGCGAAGGATTGTTCGGCATACCTGCAAAAATCAGTCTGACCACATCTTCTTCAGGCAGTGGTGGAAGCAGTAGTAGCAGCAGTTCCAAAAAGAGTAGTAGTGGCGGTGGCGGATCCGGTGGTAGCAATGAGGATTATGAAAATCTTGCATTGAAAGATGTTGCTACTACATATCTTCGAAAAAATGCCAATGTCACCTATGAGTTCACAAAGTCAGGTAACGATGTCCAGTCAATTAGTTTATATTCACTAAAAAATTCCGGAAAAATAGCCTCTACTATAGAAGTGCTGAATAATAGATCAAAGGTAGTAAACAATAACCCTGAGGGCTTGGTATATAAATATGTCAATATCTTTTTGGGAAATTCCGGTTTTTCCAATGGGGATAATATTAAAGATGTACGAATTAAGTTCAAGGTAAACACGTCATGGATGCAGAAAAATGGTGTGAATCCGTCAGATGTCAAGTTGCAAAGATTTAATGGTACATGGCAAATTTTAGCTACTACTTTGATAAACAACACCGAGAGCTATGCTGTATTTGAGTCACATACACCCGGTTTCTCACCGTTCGCTATTACTTCTCAAAAGACACTCGCATCATCTGCTGAGAACACTGCAGAAACATCACAAGCAGCAGTATGGTCAGAAGATACCGAAAGTAAACCTTCTCCGGAAGAAGTTGAAGGTGTAACAGAAGCGGTACAACCTGAAACAAAAAGTAAATCCGGTGTAATAGGTTGGATATTGTTCGGTTTAGTAGCGGTCGCATTATTAGGTGCTATTGGCTGGAAAAACAAAGAATATCTGCTAGATACTGCTGATGACATACTTTACATGTTGGATGAATTGCGCGAAGATATTCGCTCTAGATTGAATGATGCACTTAATCGGGAGAATTAATGATCTGCGGGTGATAAAATGAGACTTCTTTTTGTGTTGCTCACGATGATTGCCTTTAGCTTAAGTGTCTATGCCTGCTCAGTATCTCCTGCAGATATTGTGGATAACTCTACTGATGAAGATGAGCATGTTGATATTACTTTGCCTGTTGATAAAAATCCAGACATCTCAGAACAACCGGATGTTGTTGAGCCTCCAATAGAAGAAGCTGATGACGAGATTCACCGCTCAGGTGGCTATGGTGAAGCTCGCATAATAGATTTGGTGAAAAATGAGACTTATCAGGAAGAAAGGATAGTGAGTGATTCAGGATTGATATATTCAAAAAACGACACCATTGTGGCGGTTCAGAACGGGGAATCCAATATTCCAACAGTGGCGATTACACTGGGAGGAATCGGTTTGGTTGTAGGTGTCATTCGCTACATTCTAATGAAATAAATATGTATAAAACAGTGAGTTATTATTCTATTTTTTATATTTTTTGAATTCGATTTGTTTTTTACTATTTAATAGGAACTGAATCAATTATCTTGATTTTGATCCTGTAATTCTCAACCAATTCCATTCTTATTATGAGGATTTCAATAAGCCTTTCATTTTGGCCGATGGTTATAGATGGTATATCAGGTGATTTTCAAATACCATCGTTTTTCTAAATCTATATTGCATGATTTAAAATTGGTGGATGGCTACATGTTCAAATGTAAAGGAAAGTTATAGATACAAAAAGAATTAAACTTAAATTGAGTTTGAGATAAATGATTGTGGTAACATGTTGGTAGAATGTCCGGAATGTAAGGGAACTATTGAGGTTGCTTTCTCAAATATCATCAATGATGATCTGGCACTTGAAGAAAGTATCATTTGTCCTTATTGCAATAAAAAACGGAATCAGGTGAATCCATTAAAAAAGACTAGTGAAATATCCCACCCTACTGCTTCGCAGTGAGGGTGGAGCTTTTTTCGAGTACTTACATCATTTGGACAATAGTATTGATGTATTATCCATCTGTAAGTCTGTTTGTTGAAGATTATCAGAGAACTTCTACTTCTGATACCTCACCCACAGAGCATTTTGTGCTAGGAACTTTTTATGTTGTTTATTGCACCATTTTGTCTCTGTCGATTACATTTTCACAATAACATATCGCATTTTACAGCAAAGTAGGGACACTATCAGCCAAAGAAAAAGAAATATGTCCTCGAGTTTTTACCTTAAAGCCAGATACTTATTTTCTATTTTTTCGTATATCTTTTTATCATCACATTCTAAGATATCGAGTTCATTGCAATTGCCGATGGCAAATCTGGTATATTCAGCGCATTTATTTTGAAATCTACAGATCATATATATCTGCCCCACATAATTATATGTTACATCTCCAGTCATCTTGTAGTAAATTCTTGTTTATCAATTTATATTATTTAGAGTTAATCTATAGGGTTTTTATGTTTCAATCCATGCTGTAGTGGTCCTAGCTCTTCAATTTTTGCTACATATTGCTTTTAATTACGTATGTAAAAAATTTCTCTTCCTCTCATTCTTAACACAACAAAATCCGTGGTGGAATTGATAATATCTGCCAAAAATATGCTGAAGAACAAAGATGTACTTGAGGGCCCAATGGCTGTACTAGCTAGGTGCATATTGCCGAGAGGAACAGACTAAATCTAGAATCTAAATAACGAATCTTACAAGGAGAAAATACATGCAATCATCCAAAAAATCGCTTGAATTAATACTGATAAGTAGATAAAGAAGTTGTCTCTTCTTTCGTATATAGTTCTATTTCTACTCTATAGTAAACCGAGATATAACAAAAACATTTAGAATATCTTTTTATACCTACCTGATACTTTTCACTATTGTACTAAAGTGGGTATTCTCATGGCATTGCTATACAAATTAACTACTGGACTCATAGGTGGTTTAGAAGTAGAAATGGAATAATCCCCATCTGAAAACAATTGATTAAAATCAGGATTTATCATATTTATCTGATCCAAAAAGTCGTAAAATAGACTTATATCGACTACAATAAGTAAAAAACCATAGGAGAAGAAATAATGGAACAATTTTGTTCATATTGTGGAAAAGAAATTATTGGGCAGATTAAGAACAGAGAATGTTTTTTGTGCATGAGGTGGCTGCCAACTTGCCAAAATTGCATTGATAATTTTGTACCAAACTGCATTAGTTGTGTATTGGGTGAAGAATACACCAAAAGAGTAAGTGATTTATGCTTGCAGTAATATGCAAGCATATCAATCATAAATATTAATAACAAAGTACGCTATTGTTGCTGATCGGAATAAAATATCTTGTAAACACATTTTTTCATAAAAATATAGATCTTATACCCGATGAATAGGTCTAAAAGAAACGCTATAGCGAATATAATTTGTAAATTTGACATTTTTTTCCACCACAAAGGATAGGTGTTTTACTATTACAATACAAATATAAATATTAGACCCACATATATTCTATAAGTACTAATTGCAGATTCTGAAGAACGCAACCAGATATCTCATAGGTTTAACCGTGGGAGAAGTTGCATATCTAAGAAAATAAGTGAAGCTCTATAGATGCTGACATGAAATATGCGTGAAATACTCTTCTAAAGGTTTTTGTCTCACAGAGGATTTCGAAAAACCCCATACTTAAAAATGTCTTTTATACCATTTATAAATAATCAGTTAAAAATTTAGGTTTATCGAAATCCTCTTTAGTTTATTTGCAGAAATATAGTCTACAATAGATTATATAATCTCTATAAGTAAGATTTATCTTCAGTGTAAAGAGAAAATGTCAACATGGTGTCGAGTGATAAGAAGATAAAAGTTCTTTTTATATGCATACACAACAGCGGTAGAAGTCAAATTGCTGAAGAGTACTTGAAGAGAATTGGTGGAGATAGGTTTGAAGTTGAAAGTGCTGGATATCGACCTACCGTTCTTCATCCTTTGATTGAAAAGGTCATGGAAGAGGATGGTTTTGATCTCAGTGGAAAGAAGACGCAGTCAGCATGGGATCTTTTCAAAGAAGGGCGATTGTTCAACTATGTTATAACTGTTTGTGATAGAGCGCAGGAGGAAGAATGCCCACTTTTCCCCAAACCATTCTTTCAATTGAATTGGTCATATCCTAACCCGGAATCTTTCATTGGTACAGAAGATGAAAAGATTGAGCAAGCAAGAGCACTGAGGGATTCAATAAAAGAAAAAGTGGAACAGTTCGTTGAAGAAACAAGCGACTAAAAATCCTTTGATTATAGCATCTTGATAGTGTGGTAGGATAATCAATTAATGATAATGGATTGGTAAAAGTATGCAGCCACAGAATAAGAAAAAAATTATCTTTTTGTGTTTTCACAACTCAGCCAGATCCCAGATGGCTGAAGGCCTTATGAGGTCTATGTATGGCGACAGATACGAAGCCTACAGTGCAGGCGTAGAAGCCACTGTTGTAGACCCTCGCGCTATTCAGGTCATGAAGGAAATTGGAATAGATATTTCCGGGCAGCGCTCTAAAGTATCGCAGGAATTTCACAACACATTATTTGACATCGCAATAACAGTCTGTGATAGAAACAGGCAGAACTGTCCTTTTTGCAGTGCACCACTTGAACTCCCGCAAGGGCAGTTTAAAACAACTGAACAGCCTAGAGCGAGAGAAGTGATTCATAGGAGTTTTGAAGACCCTGCTGGCGTTACAGGATCAGTAGAAGAACAACTTGCGATTTTTCGACGGGTCAGAGATGAAATAAAAGGGTGGTTATCCCTCAATTTCGGTTAACTTTGACTTTAATCTGCTTTAACAAAAAAAGGATTGATTGGTGGTAATTGTAAAACTACCAATTGTTCAATTGTAAATTTGCCTTTATTCTTACAGCTATGCATGGAGTTTACAGAATAACTCATTTCAAAACTTCGCTCACACCTTTTTCTAGCATAGAATGAAACATGCGATATCTAATAGTCCTTTGAAAACCACATTAAACCTTTCATATCTACTTGCCAATTTTCGGAATCCCATCTTCAACTATGCAAAGAATCGTTCGATATTTCCCCTTTTTGAATAAGAATCTAGATCAAATCTAGTAGATCTTCCTTTTTTTCTTCTTTTACTATTCCTAGTATTGATCAGTAAACTGCTTTTGATAGCTCTGTATCTTAAATACTGCCTTATGGCCGTATTGTCATAAGTAGAATCTGCTAAAACCTCACATGGTCTTGTTTTATGGTGAACTCTCTCGCGAGTTCCTGTAAGCTTCTATGACATCCTGAACTGACTCGAAGATATGATCCTTGCCAATCATTGCAGTTATGCCGTCCCTATCAAGCTCATTCATAACAGGCTGCACCACTTCACTTAATACAAGAGTGATATTCATTTGTTGCAACTGGGTGAATACATTTTTAAGCGCCTCTATAGAGGTGAAATCGATATCTTCGATGTTCGTTGCAGAAATGCAAAACCATTTAAGCCCCCCATATTCTTTGGCAAGTGCAATTATTTCTTCCATGAATCGGCTTTCGTTAGCAAAGTAGAGGTTTGAGCCAAAACGGTAGATCAACAGGCCCTCAACAGCTTGCTGTCCTTTTTCGAGTGGAACTGTCCTCATGGCCCCTCCCTGTTTTGGAACAAGCAGCAGGTTAAGTGGTCGGTAACTGTGGCGCAGGTGAGCAATAACCGAGAGTACTATAGATATCACAATTCCCTGTTCAACACCTATAACTACAACTGTCATAGCTGTTATCAGGGCGACATTAAATTCTACAGGGCGCTGTCTGTAAAGAGCGGCCATCCCTTTGGTATCTATAAGTCGCAGACCAATAAGGAACACCACTGATGAAAGTACGGCAGTGGGCAAATAGGCGAATGGCCCGGTAAAGAACATCAAAACTATCACAACAACGAAGACCGTTGTGAGCTGTGTAAGCTGGGTACGCCCCCCGGCACTTCTGACCATTTCAGTTTTTGTCGGACTGCCATTGACCACGAAAGTACCTGATATCCCTGCTGCTGCATTGGCAAGGCTCAATCCGATGAGATCTGAGTTTTCACTGAAAGTGTCGGAAAACTTCATAGCATAAGCCCGGGACGTTGCAGCGCTCTGGGCGAGGATGATTATAAAACAGGCCGCTGAAATGTTAACAAGCTTTGGGATATCAGAAAGCGGGACTTGAGGCAAAGAGAGATGAGGCAAACCACCGGGTACCGTATTAAGAATAATGATCCCGTAGGAAGAAAGATCGAACATCCAGCTTGCAGTAATTGCCCCGACGATTGCTATTAGTGCACCGGGGATTTTATTTCCAATCCTTTCGCTAAGAACTATAACCCCGATTACAGATAATGAGACTATAAGCGTGGGAAGGTTTGTAAGAGCCAGTGTTCTTACTAAAGATGAGAGTAAAGATAAGGGATGCATTAACGTTCCATCTAACCCTGCAGATATCCCTAATATCCCACCAAGCTGTGAGATCGAGATACGGATACCTACACCGGACAGAAATCCTATCAGAACAGTGTGAGAAAGAAAATCAGCCAGAAAACCGAGTTGCAACAGGCCTGCAATAAGAATAAAGATTGCTGCAATCAGAGCGATCATCCCGGCATATGCAACGTATTGAGGAGATTCCGGCACTGCTATTGTTATCAGTCCGCTCGCTATTATCGCCGCAGTTGCAGAATCAGCTCCGACTACAAGATGGCGGGATGAACCAAAAATAGCAAAAGCAAGCATTGGAAACAGGATTGTGTAAATTCCGGTAACTAAAGGCATGCCTGCAATCCTGGTATACCCCATAACTTCGGGAATGGCAAATGCTGCAAATGCGATCCCTGCAGTGATTTCCGTAGGTATTTGTTTAGGGCTGGAGGGTAATACTCCCTGGAAAATGGGGATGTGAAGGAACCTACCAGGATTTTTTGCAGGCTTCATATTCGCTTTAATCTCCTATTAATAATTCATCTATGATTTTCAATCATAATTCAAACCCTCGTGCCACTTTTACATATTTTACTCATACTATTCTAAAATCAACTTTAAGCTTTGTTTAAATGTACAAAGTTGCAATCATGAAGGTTATGATACCAATAACCATTTGTTTATTACCTATAACCTAAACCTCTTTAACTTTTACTGTTTTATTTTATAATGAGGCTATCAAATTAGCTCCTTAGATTTCGATTCTAATTTGATGTACTTAATAGCAGTATCAACGAAAAAAGGAATATTTTTTTAAATCACAACCCTAATTTGAGATTCTCTAGAATACTATGTTTTCAACATTTAGATCCCTACGCCCTATATACGATATATAGATACATATATTGTATTTGCATAAAACTTATCTACTGTCAACCTAAAACCGATTTATACTAACTTACATAGTACGGAGTGGTTAAATGTCAATACTAGTCCATATAGACATTCCTGCAGAGAATCTAGAAAAGGCAAACGATTTCTATTTGAAACTTTTTGGCAGGAAGGTAGAAAAGGTTATGGGCCATGTCGAAGGTCCAGATGAAGACATAGGAAATATAAGTGGCAGTAAAGATATATCATCATATATCGGAGTGTATTCGATAGAAGAATACATAGAAAAAATAGAGTCTTTAGGCGGAAAAGCCCTTACCTCAAAAATGGTAGTTCAGGGGTGGGGATATCTTGCCATCTGTATGGATAATGCTAATAACATTTTCAATCTCTGGGAGAAAAGCCTAATTCCAGATAGCCAGCCCGAATGGTTATCAAGCAGTCCATAAAGAAGCAACCATCGTAAGTTCATCTGTTACTGGCTGTTTGAAAATGTTCATTTAACAATAAATCTAAACCTTGACATATCTATCAAGGTTATGTGCTAATAAATTGATTTTAACAAGTGAAGGCTGGTATTAAGAAATGTGTATAATACAATGGGTTTAGTCACTCAAGCGTTAAAATGGATGTTCAGAAATTCAGTGAAGCTCTTAATAAGGTCAAGCATGGTTGGAGGTCTAACAAGTATGATGCTTACCAGGTACAGTCATCTTTACTTTTCAAACCTCTAGAGGTCACAGGCCGAAACGATGGGTTCTGAGAGATCTAAGATCAAGAGGACGCTTAGCTGTTTTCTAAAGGTGATTGCGGTTATGCACCGACTCTAAAAAGAGACCATCTAATTAGCTTCCAATACTCCCTATTCTAATTAGACTATATTTTCTCAAAAGAATCTCCCAACTGAATTTTTTCCTTGCATACAATTTTGTAGTTCTGTAAGCCTCAAAAACTGATATGCCACAAAGCTCAGTAGAGAGTAGAGTTCTCTACTCTCCACTCTTACTTCTCTGATATCGAATTTAACTGTGTGTTTGATATGCCTGTGTTCTGGTTCACATTCTCCTCTTTTCTTGAAAAAAATCATGAACAAGTTATCCCGGATATTTTTATTTCGAAGATACATCCCTATCTGTTCATATCTACCGTTTTTATAGAGGAATTTTAGCTTGTCTTCAATCTTTGCATGTATATCTCCACCCTTTTTCCACATCTTATTAACCCAGTGATCAATTCTTTCGATTTCACCTTCTTTGTTTATCACAGCATTTGAAGAATACGAAATAATTGGCCTTGCATTCAAATGGTACCAGATATCTGCATGATTCAGGAAAGAGTCATAACCCCCGTCAGCAGAATAAAAATCAATATCAACATTCATTTCTTTCAATGCTTCAATGTGTTTGATAAGTTCAGGGGAATCTGATGCATTACCATTAGTATGGGTCATAAATATTGGGTATGTTCCAACCATTGTAATATGTGCTTTATCCATTTTACATTGATAATGTGGATTGTAATCAGCATGTTTATCGTATCTTGAAGCTTCAAGCGGGGTTGAATCGATCTTAGCTTCTTTTATTTGGGTAAGGCTGAGGATCTTCTCACCTACTAACATCATTATTTCTTTAAGCCCATCTTCACCCAATCTATATTTCACAAAGTGGTGTAATGTCTTTCCCGAAGGAAGTTTTATGAATCCGTTCTCATCATAAAAAGAGAGTAGAATAGCCTCTTCTTCTGTCAAAGAAGAAACAGTCTTTTCATAAGATAATTTCCTGAAACACATTACAATGAAGAGTTTTATCATCGATGAAACGTTATACTTAAAATGCCAACTTTTGTTGGTATACAAAGTACGCTCGACGTACTTTGAAATATCTTCTATGCAGAGAAAGTGCAGGAATTGGCAAATTGAGGCGCTTTCTCTGTTCAGATAATTTTCTATGGACTCCTCGAAGAGGACTCCTTTATACTCTCTAGATTTTTTAGTCATGAGGGGGGCCAAATTTATGGTATTTATAGCTACCGCCCCCCCCCTAAAAAAAAAGGTATGGAGTTAATGAAAAAACGAATAGGTTTTTAAGATCAAGTTCTAATTAGACAATCTCAAAAAGGGCAAGAGTGAAAAGAGTAATGTGAAGGATGTGCTTGCGACAATTATACAGGACTCGAGATTCGTGCTGATATTTCAGCAGAAGCTAATGAGTACTTCAATCTGAAGCAGCGCACCCACATCTTGGAACATTGCCAAAAGCATTTCTGCTACATAGAATAACAATTATTAGAACAATAGCTGGATCTAAAGGGGGTATGCTATTGGAAAAGTTATCCATAGTTGAAGAACTGGGTGAAAAAGAACTCCTGGTACCAGGTCTTCTCAATTCGGCCTTGGTCGCCAACAACAAAATAAAATACTATTTCACATTGCTCCAGACAGCTCGTGAAAAAGCTCTGTATCCAGAGAAAGAGCATTCTATTCTCAGAATGGAAAGGATAACCGCCGGAGAAAATGACACGTCTCTGGATGTGGTGGTAAGCTCCGCTATGAAAGTTGAGGATGATAGTTATCTTATACCTGATTCGGGGAAGATAATTAACTCCATTCTCTTGTGCATGGATGAAATGATCAGGCCACTTGTAGTGTCTTCCAGAGTGGATGCTGGTGAGTTATCCTCCAGGCTGGAAAAGTTGAGGGCTGATGTCACTTTCAGGGGCGCAGATCTGGTTACAGGAGAGCTGATCCAGCGGATAACTTCCGGGGACACGGAAAAGGGTGACAGTTTACATCTGCTTGTAATGGATATGCACCATGCACTTAACCAGCTTCAACAGGCAGTGGCCGTGGAAATTATAGACGGTGCAAATGCCTACATGTTGGGAAAAGATGACAGGGAACTAGTGAAAGCTTTTATGTCAGGTGTGAACCGCACTGCTCCTCTCAAGTTCGGCCATCCGGGTTTGGGAACCACAGCTACGCGGACTGATGGGAAGCTAGTGATACAGAACGATATTGGTGAAACTGATGCCCACGTGTTAGTTATAGATGTACATGATACGGAGGTTTCTGTAACCTACACTGATATTCACATGCCCAGATTGCTTTTCTTCCATAGCCTGTTCGAAGGTTTTGGTGTTAAATGGGCGGATACCGTCTCAAGATCAGGTAAAGACACACTTGAAGAGGGAGTGTATCATCTTTCGGTGGGAATCTACAAGGCTTCGAACACCATCGATATGGTTTCATTCCTCAGTCATCTGGGTTCAAGGATAGTTTTCCTAATAGACTGGAACCGGGCAAGGAAAATGCTCAGGAATTTCATGAGGAATCGGGATGCTATAAGCGTTCTAAAATGGGCTGCTGACAATGATGTGGGACACAGGGGTTTCCTTGTGCTTGGAGGTGAAAAGCTTGTTTTCGATTCTCTTGAAATGGCCTCAAGAATACCTATACGCTACGGAGAGCCACTTTCCCAGGTGATAGGCAGAGAAAGGACCATAGAGTTCTTCCAGAGTGCAATGATAAGTGCTACTACAGGCCTGCTAGAGAATCAGGCACACATGTTGCTGCAGGATGAAATCAAGGCAGAAATGTTGAGATACTTCCGTACCGTGCAGCAGGAGCTTTTTGAACTTTGCTCGCAGCATGTATCTTTCACAGTGGAAGTGGCAATTACAGTAAGAGACACTCTAACACAGTTATTGTATGGCGGTGACACCAGCCTTGCTGAACGTAATTCTCAAAGGAATAAGCTATGGGAGAGCAATGCAGACGATATCGTAAATAAAGTACGTTCACTCTCTCGCAGGACAGAGACAGTTGCATTCTTTGTAGACTTTATAGTTATGGCTGATGATGTTCTGGATTACCTTGAGGAAGCCTCCTATCTATTGACACTTGTTCCAGCCAATGTAAAATCGAAAAAGATAATCATGGAGATCTCACACATGGCTGAACTGGCTCTGGAAGGATGCCAGGAGTTCCTTAAATCTTTGTACTCTTCCCAGTTTGTCAGGAGCAGTTTCAACCAGGAAGAGATGCAGTACTTCTTAACGTCGGTCACAAGGATATTCAATATTGAAGAAGAATGTGACGTAGCCCTGAGGAACATCAGAAGGACCATACTTGCCGAAAGTGCTGACCACCGGGAGAATCTTGTATCTCTGGAATTGGCATACAATATAGAAAAATCTACAAATTCCCTGATGAAGGCTGCTTTGACGCTCAGGGAGGACATATTTGAGAACATTAACATGAGGAGATGATGTGATGGCTCCTGCCAGCGAAAGAATGATAAAGTTCGGGCATGGACTAAGGACGGAAGCCCCGGTGGAAGTTTTTGGTAATAAGGCTTCTGTTCTTGCTGAGATCGCTTCCATAGGTGTTCCTGTACCTCCGGGTTTTTCACTAAGCGTTGCTATTTGTGATAAATATTTCCAAAATGGGAGAAAACTGCCTTCTGATGTGCCAGGACTCCTTAAGGATGGTATTGCTTTTCTGGAAAAGCTTACAAGTCTTGGCTTTGGCAGTGATAGAAAGCCCTTGCTTGTATCAGTACGCTCAGGTTCACCGGTTTCAATGCCTGGAGCCATGGAAACTGTGCTGAACGTTGGCCTGAACAGAAATACTGTAAATGGCCTTGTACATCTCACAGGTAACCCTCGTTTTGCATGGGACTCTTACAGGCGCTTAATAGAGGGTTTCGGAAAAACTGTTTATGGTCATGATCCTGGATACTATTCCTCTTTGCTTAGGTCAGCTATGGCAGCAGAAGGCATCACAGAAGAGATGGAACTTGATTTTGTTACTCTTGGTAACCTCACAACGGAATACGAACGGGTCTTTTCGAGTGTCAGTCACAGGGAGTTCCCTTCGGACGTTTATGACCAGCTGGAACTTGCGGTACGTGCAGTGCTTGATTCCTGGATGAGGCCAAAAGCTGTTGAATTCAGGAAGATGAAAAGTATATCCGATATACTCGGTACAGCCGTTACAGTACAGGCCATGGTCTTTGGAAATATGGGCATGCGCTCAGGTTCCGGCGTGATGTTCACTCGTAATCCGTGGTCCGGGGTAAAAAAATCGCTCATCGAGTTCAAGTTCGGAGTACAAGGAGAGGATGTAGTTTCAGGTTATAGCGCTGGCACTGCCCACATAGATATGCGCAACGCTCTTCCACAGGTATATGCTGAGCTGTTGAAGCACGCACAGCTTCTTGAAGAACACTACAGAGATATGCAGGATCTGGAATTCACTGTTCAGGAGGGAAAACTGTACATCCTGCAGAGCAGGAACGGCAAAAGGACACCTCTTGCAGCCCTGCGGATAGCTGTTGATATGTACATTGAGGGAAAGGTGGGGCCAGGAGAAGCTTTACAGATGATAGATGGCATAGATGTTGACAACATCTTCATCCAGGAGCTAGATGCACGTGTTGAACCCGTCGGAAAAGGAGACGCTGCTTCTTCAGGTATTGTATCGGGGAAGATCGTTTTTTCTCCTGCTGCTGTCAGAGCGAGCACCGTGGGTGAAAATATAGTGCTTGTAAGAGAGATTCCATCCTCAGAGGATATTGCGGCTGTGAATCTGGCAAAGGGTTATCTTACTGCCAGAGGAGGGAGGACCTCTCATGCTGCAGTGGTTTCCAGGCAGTTGGGAAAGATATGCATTGTCAACTGTACCTCACTGCAGATCGATCTAGCACATGGAAAGTGCAGGATAGGGGAAAAAGAACTATTCGAAGGTGATGTGATCACCCTAGATGGAAATTCTGGTATGATCTACGCTGGAGAAGTAAAAGCAAGGTCCGAAAGACCGCTTGATCTGCTGGCATATGTGAGCCGCTGGAAAAAAGAAAACATGTAAAGGAATACTTAATGGAAATCGAAGCTAAATTTTCAGTTCCTGCAAAGGAAATATTCAGCTTGTTGATGTCTGTCAGTAGCATCAAACCTTTTACACTTGGTGCTTCTGTCCAAGCCCATCTGGAGGACACTTATCTGGATACTGTGGATATGGCGATAATGTCCGAGGGATACTACCTGCGGCGCAGGCAGAAAGGACAGTGTATAACCTATACAATAAAATCTCTGGGTGGCACCGGGAAGAAAGGCATAAGGCAAAGGGAAGAGATGGAATGCGTACTTGAACAGGATATGCCATTTGAAAAATGGGATAATGAAGATATGAAAGTCTTCCTTAAGAGTATTGTGTCCAAGAGCGAACTTGTACCATTGTTCAATGTATCTCACATAAGGAACATGAGAGAGATAATTGATGAAGAGAGGCATGTGGCAGAACTGAGCCTGGACGATGTAGTAATAAACGGCTGGGGAAAAAGGCTGAGTTATCTGGAAATAGAAGCGGAGCTGTTGGTTGATGGAAATAAGGAGGATCTGGAAAAGCTGATGAGTGTGCTTGGAAAGGAATATGGCCTAATTACTGATTCACTCTCCAAGTTCGAGAGAGGCCTACAACTGATAGAAGAAGCAGAAGAGCCAGATCCTTTATTGGAAGAAGGTACTACTATTCTTCTTATCCCCCTCTCTTTTCAGACACTATTTGAAAAGTACCATGTTGAACGTGCACACGCCAGAAAGGTCACAGAGAATGCCCTGAAGCTTTTCGATGAACTGAAAGAGGTACATGGTCTAGGAGATGAATATCGCCGAGTGATCTGGATAGCTTCCCTTGTACACGATGTCGGAGTATACACTGATTTGGAAGACCACCACAAGGCTGGCAGGGATATCCTGATGCATTTCCCCCCAAAAGAATTACCTCCAGAATTCTGGCCGGTTGCGGTGTGGACAACTTTTCTGCACAAGAAGAAGGTGACAAAAGATAAACTAGATAAACTGCAGAGCAAGTCCTTCGGGAAGCTGCCTGTAGGAATGCAGCAGGATACTCTCAAACTAGCAGCCCTTATACGTATTGCAGATGGTTTGGACTACAGTCGGATGGGGTCACGTCTTGAGAGGATCACTATAGAAGATAAAAAGGTCACAATTTTAGTGCAGGGACAAAGCTCACGTATTGATGCTGACCGAGCAGATGAAAAAAGCGACCTGTGGAGAATCCTGTATAGTAATGAGATCTCGTTCCAGGCAGAAGGTTAAAATCCGGGTTATTTTCCTACAATCTCTTTTCTATGGTTTCCACAAGGGTCTTGAGAGTCTTTACCCTTGCATATCTTTTATCGTTGGCTTCAACCACGGTCCATGGAGCATGGGGTGTATGCGTCCTTAACAGCATCTCATCTGCAGCTTCACGATATTGTTTCCATTTTTCCCTGTTCCTCCAGTCATCAGGAGTTATCTTCCATTGCTTATATGGGGTGTTCTCTCTTTCTTCGAATCTTCTAAGTTGCTCTTCCTGATCTATCTGCAGCCAGAACTTGACAATGATCATCCCGAAATCTGTCAGTGACCTTTCGAACTCATTTATCTCTTGGTATGCTCTTTTCCATTGTTCTTCCGTTGAATAGGATTCCACTCTCTCCACCAGCACCCGTCCATACCAGCTCCTGTCAAAGATGGCTATATGGCCGGCTTCGGGTATGTTCATGTAGAAGCGCCACAGATAATGGTGATTCTTCTCAAAGTCATTGGGAACTCCCACTGGCTCAACCATATAGATCCTGGGATCTAATTCCCAGGCTATCCTTCTGATATTCCCGCCTTTACCGGAAGCATCCCAGCCTTCAAAAACAACTGCCATGGGTATTTTTTGCCTGAACAGTTCGTACTGCAGTTTGCTCAATTTTTTCTGGTAATGATCTTTCTCTTTTTCATAATCATCCTCTTCCATACTTAAGGAAAGATCTGTCTCTGATAGCCGGGGTGCAGATGCATAAGCACTATCGTTTAAATTCAAAAGGGGTTGATGATGTGTCTCTTTTCTGGTTCTCTCGATATGCTCTTCGATCATGCGGATTGATGTGGAAAGTATTTTTATTGTAGCATAATTAAACTCCTCAGCTTCTATGACAGTCCACGGAGCATATTCCCGTTGAGTATATCCAATGACTTTGTCTACTACAGACAGATAATTATCATATTCATTAAGGTAATCAAGTTCTTCATCCACTACAGAAAGTGGAATATCCTTTTTCTTGTATTCACGGTACCTTTTCTCTTGCTCTTGTTTGCTGATATGCATGAAAAATTTCAAGATAAGATATCCATCATCAGCGAGCTGACGTTCAAAGATATTGATCTCTCTTATACAATGTTCAAATTCACTGTTTTCCCCTTTTCTATTGAAATGTTCTATGACTGCCCGGCTGTACCAGCTTCTCTCAAAAATGGCAATGCTTCCGTATGCAGGCATATTTTGCCAGAATCGCCACAGCAAGGGCTTCTTGACCTCTTCGTAGGTTGGTTTCACTGTAACGTGGTATTTGAAACCCACCGGATTGAGGCTAAGTATGTAGCGGTTAATGATCTCGGTCATACCGGAAGCGTGCCACCCTTCGAACACAATGATTATGGGTATCTGCATCTTCCATGCCTTACGCTGAAGTTCTTCTATACGGATGTACAAATCGTCTATTCTTGCCTTGTACTCCTCTTTACTCATCGATAAGGAAAGATCAATATTCTCTAGCATATTATCTCCTTTTAATCCCTGCTCACATTACCAAATTACTACCCAAAAAAAGAGGGAAACATCAACTAAAAAAAGGAATAAGTTTTAAGTAAAAAATTCGATTTCTATACTCACTCAGCATGTCAAATGAAAGAGCCCAATTACCTTCCCTTCAGCTTCGTTCCATTTAACTATGGCTTCAGGAGTTGGCAGGAGTTCAACATCGCAATCCTTTTTCTTAAAATATTCATCTGCCTTTTTGGAAAGTTTCACCACACCCTGCTGTCCGGAACCTATTATGAGCTTTTCAGCCCCTTTATCATAAACGTTTTTTGCTTCTGCCAAGGATATTTTGTGTGATGTGCCATAGACCTTCTTGGATAGTTTCTTCTTACGCTTCCTTACGTCACCATCTAGTCTTATAACAATATCTTTCTCAAAAGTTACGCCTTCTACAACCATACTTCCAAATTGAGTAGCGTCTATGTTAGGTTTCATGCTTCTTAACCCCCCTATTCCTGACATGTTCAATATGTAGTTATCTCCCTATAACTTTTTTG
This sequence comes from uncultured Methanomethylovorans sp., assembly GCF_963678545.1. Taxonomy (NCBI): domain Archaea; kingdom Methanobacteriati; phylum Methanobacteriota; class Methanomicrobia; order Methanosarcinales; family Methanosarcinaceae; genus Methanomethylovorans; species uncultured Methanomethylovorans sp. The sequence goes on along the minus strand of NZ_OY782870.1, from coordinate 179,746 downwards.
CTAAGCTTCAGCATGTTCGATGGAACTTCCAGATAAATTCCCAAAGATAATTATCGAACACTCTATGAAAAAATGGAATTATCAGATAACTAAGAAGCATTTGTTTCACTATTTTAAAGTCCATATATTAGTTTCGAACTCTATGTGAATTTATTTTTTAATATTTATGCTCTGCCTGTTATGTAAAGAATGTTGGGGTGCTATCAAAAAAAACCTATAAATTCCTTTTTAGTTATAAGGAAAATACCAACACTTATGGGTAAAGAGAGGAATGGTTATTAGATCTGTGTTTGTAGCGATGATTGCAGAAAAGAAACTGAAAAGGAATGGTACTATCTTATTTCCAATAGAAGTACTGCTACGGACTTTTACATTTTTTGACATAATGGATGATTATACATCCATTACGACACGGAAACCCAACACATTAACTCCTGTATCAGCATCAAGTTCTCCACGGAAAGAACTCTGGCAGATGTTTGGTCCATCGATCCAGCTACCGCCTTTTCCAACTCTCTGAGTGGTGTTTCCTTCTTCCCAGGCGCTTCCATCCTCTGGTGCACCTTCATAGCCGCTGTGCCATAAGTCTTGCGTCCATTCCCATACATTTCCGTGCATATCATATAGTCCCCATGCGTTGGGTTTTTTCTGTCCGACCGGATGAGTAGTATCATTGGAATTGATGGCACACCAACCATAGTCATCAGACCATCCATAACTGTCTAAAACAGAAGTATCATTACTGAATGAAAACTCAGATGTAGTTCCAGCTCTGCAGGCATACTCCCATTCTGCTTCCGTTGGCAGTCTGTATTTATTCACTTTTTCCTTTTGGTTAAGCGCTAATAGAAAGGCCTGTGCATCTTTCCATGTTACCTGTTCCAAAGGCAAATTGCTTCCTTCAAAATAAGAAGGATTTGTTCCCATCAGCGTAGTCCACTCCTCCTGTGTGACTTCGTATTTGGCCATATAGAATGGCTTTGATATTGTCACTTTGTGCAGCGGATCGTCAAATCCAACCAAGGGTGTTGAATTTGAGCCCATGTTGAATTCTCCAGCAGGAATTAGTACAAATTGTATGCCTATGGAGTTGTTATAAGTGACAGGAATATCTAATTCATTCTCTATACAGCCTGAAAGTAGTGTAATCAATAAAAGTAAAAAAGTACAGATCCATATTTTTCTGATTGAATACGGAAACATTGTTATTTCTCCGCAGGTTTAGCAGCAGTGACATTACATTACAATTAAAATCTGTTTTTAATTGAATACTGAATAAGTACAAAATATATAATAAACCAGTTCAATCTGGTGTGATTTCAGCATCGTAGATCATTTATACTGAAAAACATCTATATCTAATGCTGAGTTTTTAATCAACTTCCATACTTCCTTCGATCTTAGCTCCATCATAATTGCAGCGAGTGTTTATTATTCCCTGAAGCATAGGTTTATAGTCTGCATCATCATCGTTTGGAAATACAAGAGAACCATTGTATTCAAACTCATTTTTTCTCATGTTCTTTAATGATTTCATTATATCCCTCTATTTGATGGATTTCTATTATTGATGAAGTAGGATACACATTGCATGATATATAGTTTGTACAAATATTCTTTGTAGATGGCAGAGTCATATATAATCTATATATATGCATATCCATGTAGATCCTCTTTCTTGTTAAAGCTATATTGATACTTCTTTTTTAATTTCTCTTCCTTAAAGGTCTGTATCTTGAAATGGAAGGGGCAATTAAGTTCATGTCCTTATTCATGGGAAAGTCCCTTCAGCTTCCTATATAGTCATATATGAAGTATATGTTGCACATGGAACTATTGTGAGAAGAAATATACGCTACATCAGATATGTTTCCAGCAGTTATTATATGGTTGCAGGAGAAATCTTATGGAAACCAGAAAGGTTCAGATTACAGGCAAGTCAACTTATATAGTTACTTTGCCAAAAAAATGGGCAAAAAAAGCAAAGTTGGAGGGCGGAGAAACGGTGTCTATGTCATATCTAGACGACGGCTCTTTGATGATCGTTCCACCTGGCTGGAAACATATAGAGCGCAACCTTAAACTCAATTTTGATGGAAATGTCAAGAGACTGAAACGTGAGATCGTTGGCATTTACATTCTTGATGAGTATACTTCCGTAGAGATCATTGGAAAAAACTTCAGTAAGGATATGAAAAAGGAAATTAAACACCTGTGTAAAGGCCTGATTGGATTTGAAGTAGTCGAAGATACTGGCGACAGGGTGGTGATCAATGATTTTCTTGAAAAGGAAGAACTCACCATAGCACGTGCCCTTAAACGCATGTCTTCGATCGTATACCTTATGATGGATGAACTTGTGACTGCCATGCAGGAACAGAATGATGAATTATTCGCCGACGTAGTTGCCAGAGATGATGACGTGGATAGGATGTATCTTCTAATTTCTAAGCAATATGTTAGCCGGCTTCACTTACACCAGCCCTCAAAAAACGATAAATTAGGTCTTATCGAGTCTTTTTACTATCGTCTGGCAGCTGAGGATGTGGAAAGGATTGCAGACCACGTAACCAAGATCGCAGCTATCTGCACGGAATTATCCTTGAGCAATGACCAAAAATTAATGATATGTCAACTTGTTCAGGATTCACAGAAAAATTTCACTGATATTATTGATATCTTCAGGCATGTTGAGAAGGAAAAAGCTCATTCTGTATTGGATAATGAAATGTCCAGTTCAAGAGACCTTTTAGCACTCCGAGATAATGTGGAGCCGGAAATCAAGATAGTCATTGACAGCATTAAAAGGATAAGGGAATATGCCAAGAAAATCACTGAATATACAATCGATCTATCACAATTATAAAATCATTCCTTTCTTCCTTTGCATTTCTCTTTTAATAGATTATTCTCTTACTTTCCACTTCGCAGGTAGTTGTCAGAACATATTGAAGTACGAGTTTAGTCCTTTACTTGTGTATGCTCTGGAACATAATGTTGTGGTTCCGTATATGCTATTCACTGCTTCATTCTACTACTTTGCTGCCTATGCGGTTCTTGGCCTGCTTAATAACACTGAGGTCTACCCAATAGGGGTTGCTGTTATTCTGCTCATGAGCATTACTCATGTTATGGGGGGTCTTTCTTGGTATGTGCTTCAAGAGTCTTACTCCAGTGCAGTACTTACGCTCTCTCTCATATCGGTTATTATGACAATCACTCTTTTTGCATACGAGGTAGTTCGAAAGGGAAGTTGATGCCATTTGTCCTCTATTCTATCCCCTGCTATATAGTTATCTATTCAGCTATTTATTTCATTTGTGCAAAGGTTTTATGGTGGTATAACAACGTTCAATCATGAATAAAATGATCAGCCTTTTGCTGGCGTGTGTGCTGTCTTTGTTTACATTCTACTCTACATGCTGGTTTTCACCGAACGGTTATTTCAATTTCATCATCCCTATTGTATATGTTGCCATACTTGCTTACATTCTTTTCATGCACTTGCTTTATCACCGGCTTAGAAGCTTACCGATAAAGATGGAAACCCATAAAAAAACAAGATAGTAAAATCGCATGAACTACCATAAATGAATTTGCAGGAGCAATAATACTATGAAAAACGCTAGGCTTTGTGTCAGAGCTATTTTTCTCCTGTTGTTGGTCGCTATATTCTTATCCATGATGCCTTTGTCAATGGCATCATATGTTTCTCCTAACAGTAGTCTGGAAACAGATACTCAGTGGGTGAGCAAGGAGAGTCTGACATTGCAATGGGGAAAAGCACAAAGAGTTGACATCAATGGTGTAACCTATACTTTAAGAGCCGATGATTTTGATGTTGGCTTGAAGGCTGCGAGTATCTCTATCGAAAAAGAAGGAGAGATCATAAGAGAGTTTCTTTTTGCGGACATTGAGTCTGATAGTTATCTTATCTGGGATTATGATTTTAAGGTTGAACTTACGGATGTGACTGAAGATGGCTCCAAAACCCCATCTGCAAGTGTAACAGTATACGAACGTGGACTGCCGGAGTTAAAAGTTACTCTTTCTACTGAGTCTCAGACTTATGGAGTTGTTTCTGTTTCCGAAACACAGTATGCGCCGGAAGAGGAAAGATTGATCAATGTGGACGTGGAGAATATCGGAGATGCCTGGGCAGAGAATCTGCTTCTTACTATTGATGTTGGTGAAGTTGATCTGAAGTCCTACAAAGATTTTGAATTACGTGATGGTGTCCTTAAAAAGCGTCTTGAATGGATGGACAAGGGTGAATCACAATGTTATAATTTCACTGTCATTTTCCCGGAGTGGGATGGTGTCACATCACCTTATGCTATCAATTATACAATAAGTGCGATTGTATCGGGCAATGACATTAAGAACGAGGCTTGCGAAGGTAATGCCTCTTTGAACTTTACATGTACGGATCCCGTGCTAAAGGTAGTTTCTTTTGTGTCTAAAGAAGAGCTCAATATGACGCCATGGTATATTGAGGACGTGACCGTGCATGATGCGTGGGAGACCACGACTTTTAGAGTAGATGTGTACAACCAGGGTTTCTATACTGTAAGCGGTCTGGATGTTACGTTTCCTGAAATCCCCAATGAGTTTCTGGTGGACACTATATTTGAGAGTGGTAATCCTCAGGTGATATCAAAAAAGGATCCATACTACAGCTCAAAAAAGCTCGTGCCCATTCGTCAGGGTAGTTTCATTATTAATACAACTGTTGCAAAGGTTAATTTCTTTGGTAAGAACTTTACATGGGAATCTGAAAGTAAGACTATCAATGTACATGGTGCTTATTTGACCTTAGATAAGTCTCTTGTGCAGAACGGTTCTGGATATGATGTGGTGCTCACAGTGAAGGACGACGGTGACCGGGCTGCCTGGATAGACATTAAAGATTATGTGCCCTATGTGGCAAACTATGTCGAGGGAAGCTTTGAGAAAAGTCTCCCTGATAGTAATAGGACCTTGAGCGACTGGGACCTCACCTCAACTATTTTTTCGGATGGTTCCCATTCCATTGGCGTTCAGGGTGTACTGCTATCTCCGGGAGAATCCCTCGATCTTAGTTATCATATCGAGCCTGATGAGGCTCCCGATCTTCCATATGCAGAGTGTGAGTTCAAATCTCTCGAGGGTTACAAGGGAACAATACGCTCTGCCTTCTTTGTAGCCGGTACTCGGGTGGAGCAGAATTATGATATCGTAACAGGGGAATGGGTCGCAGCACAGTCATCTGAAGTACAAGCAGAAGCCGAAACAACTGATGAAACCTTATATTCCCCTGAAAACAATTCAAATCCCTCTGAAGATGAACCCTTTCAGATAATGTCTGTAGAGGAATCCACTCCTGAACCTTCATTTTTCGGAAGTGTCCTGGAAAAGATAAGTAAAGTTTTTGATTCTGTGGAATTGGGATTAAAAAGTGCCTTTACAGGTGTAAACAACATCATTGGACCTGCTATTTCCGCCATTGAATCTGTTGCAGTTAATGCTGTAGAAAATTATCTATATGCAGTGATTGCTATTGTAGCTGTAGGAGTTTTTTTGATAGTTGTTGTTTTAATGCAGAGGTGAAATGCTATCGGCTTAGCCGATGCTATATATTTATATATAGCTCTAAATAATATGTGTTAATCGCCCTTATATACCTATGAATTATATAAATAATTCGAAGGATACTTATCCTGAGTACGGCTGAAGAAAAAATCGCACCTGTACGATAAACATGGATACAATGACCTTTGATGGCTCATGCAACCCTAATCCGGGTGGTTGTATGGGGATGGGATGGGTAGTTACACTACATGACAGCTCATTTTCAATACTCGGAAACGACCGCCATGAGAAAAGCGATTATAACAATGCTCTTTTTGCAGAATATCTTGCTCTTAAGAAAGGTATGCTTGAATATGTCCGGGCTGATGGGCAAGGTCCCCTTAAAGTCCTTGGGGACAGCCAGACTGTGATATACCAGATGCGTGGCATTTATGCTGTAATGGATGATGAGATAAAAGGGGTCTATAGGGAGATAAGGGCTCTTATAAAAGAACATGAGCTGGATATATATTTTCAATGGATTCCAAGAGCACAAAACCATAAAGCAGACAAGTTATCTAAAACCAAGAATAAGATAAGCCTCGTTTATCCAAATAGCAGAACATGTATTGCTGACGTTGGCAGTGTAAAGATATCCAAAAAACTCAAAGCAAAGATTTCAGAACTTAATTCCTGCAAAACGCCAACCTCTTTGATGTTCAGGAAACTGCATCCTGCGTCAGAAGATGTTTTTTCTGAAACGCAGTTTCATGAGCTGCAGCAAATAGCAGGTGTACATGCTACAAATATGGTTTTACGGGAATTTCCTGGCGTCAGCAGGAAGAATAAGCATTATCAGGCAGAAGCTCTGAGGTGGATGCTCAGAGGACTTGCTGTGGATCTTGCCATAGAAAAGGTAAGATCGGATATCTTAAAAAAGGATAATAGAAATAAGAATAATAAGAATGCTGAACAAAAAGGAAATAAACAAGCTAGGAATGCCAGATCTAAGTACTATTTTAATGTCAACCACCATCTATGAATAGGGTGGCTTGTCCTTCTAAGTTCCTTAACAGGACAGAGGACAATGGGACAGTTAACAGATGCTCCCTAAATGATATGTTCTTTGAAGCTTTAATATCAGCATTCTCAGAATGTCCACATTTTTGACACTGGAATTTTAGCAGAGTGTGTTCCCACGCTTTGTAGTTTTGTTTTTAAAGCGGAGTAATGTCTTCTTGTTTCTGTACATTTCTTTCCAGAGAATACTTCGCCATCTGAGGTCGTGGCAATATTGATAATCTCCATATCGATTCCTATGGCACCTTCGGGGTCAATTGTGTCTGATTCAGGAACATCAACAACTACCAGAGATAAAAGGTATTATTATGGTAAATTAGGTATGCTTGTCCTCTTACTCTATTCATGTCAAGTGAACGATATTCTCCATATTTTATGGTAATACATTCTCTTCCTTCAAGTGTCAGGATAGATATCATGTGAAGAGTTCCAGATGCTATAACTGTTACTGGTAGTACTATTGATGTCCAGAGAATTGTAAAATTGCTATATACTTTATGCATGTATATATAGTTCAGTTTCATTAAATATATAAGAAAAAGTTGCCTATAATCCTCTGACGAAAGATGAGGAATAAAAAAATGAAAAAGCAACTACGCAATAATGAATACAATGATGGGTCTGCATTTGGCTTTCATGATATTACCAAAGGCCGAAGTGAGAGGTCTTTTACTCCCGAGGAGATGGAGATCTACTGCTTCATGATGGGCGGCATCATCGGCAAGTGAAACAAGGTGCATCTGCAGTGATTTTTTATCTAAGTGATTTTTTTCTGGCTCTGTAGAATACCTATTAAAATCAATATCAATCGCCCATAATAATCATTTTCTAATGACACCTAGAGAAATATTTGGGGAAAATCTTAGTTCGATTTGTTCCTTGAAAATCGAGGTTTTCTACAGAGCCTTTTTTCTTTTTTTTATAGCATTAAAGTTCTATTGATAGGTATATGCAGACTTTTTTAGGTGTAGAGTATATTTTCTTTATTTTGAGCCATAAACTATTGAAACTTGTGGCTTTTCCTATTTTTGAAAAGTATACCTATAAATATGTATTATTTAACTAGTTAAATAGCAAAATATATATTCAATCCTAATAATAATGCAGTGGATTACAATCATGCTAAAACCGGGATATCTTCGTGCATTTTAGGTGAAAGAGCAATGAAAGACAGGCATAAGACAAGTTTGCTTATTTTTTTCACTCTTATGATTATGACGATATCAATCTTGTCATGTGGTTGTCTGCTTTTAGAGAAAGAAAATGCAGTAAAAGTCTCACTTGAATCTACGGGCAATATAATGCTATCCAATGAGACGACGCAGCCTTTACGTATGGGAGTTTTTTCAGTTGCTTCCCCTAAGGCAACAATGGAATATTATGAAGGACTTCGAAATTACGTCTCCCAGGCCACAGGAAGGAAAGTTGAACTTGTGCAGCGGGATAATCCCCGTGAGATCAGCTATTTGCTGGGAAGTGGTTATCTTGATATTGCTTTTGTCCGGGAAGATGCTTATTATGATGGTGCACAACAGTTTGCTATAGATATCATGGCAATTCCCATAATTCAAGGAAATGCCTATTATCAATCTTATGTGATAGTTCACTCCGGTAATGGTATTGAGTCAATTACTGATCTTCAGGGTAAAAATTTCATTTTCAATGATTTTAGGTTCACAAAGGAGAAAGTAGAACCTGATTACATTGAGGTGCTGCTTGCTGAGATGAATAAAACACCCTCTACCTTTTTTTCAAGTTACTCGTACAGTGAAAGCCAGGACCGTCTTATCGAGATGCTATCAAAGAAAAACATAGATGGTGCTGAAGTAGACAATTTCTTCTGGGAGTATATGAAACGAAATTACCCGCAGCAGATCTTTAATCTCACAATTATTGACATTTCTCCTGCTAAAAAAGTTCCTGTCTTGGCATATAATCCACATATTTCTTTGGAAGAGGTGCAGCTAATAAAGAACAGTGTCATCTCAATGCACAGAACTAAGGAAGGAAAACAAATACTTGAAAGTATGGGAATTGACATGTTCATCCCTATGGACAATGCTACCTATGAGACGCTTGAATATGAATAATTGCACTATCACAAATATGTCCACTGCCATATCTAAGCTGGCAGGGAATAAGAGCATTCGTACAAAGTTAATATTCCATTTTGTCATCATTACTCTGATTCTGGGTTTATTTGTGGGCATATACCTCAATTTTGTACAGAGCAAGATACTTCATGATGAACTTGAACGAAATGGGGTCACTCTTGCTGTGCAGATTTCTGAAAGCAGCATAAATCCTATGCTCACTGACAACTACGTGAATCTCCAATGGTTGGTGGAAAATGTCCATGCCACGGAAAAGGATGTACTCTATGTGTTCATATTAGATGAAAATCGAAATGTAGTAGTAGATACGTTCCAGAATGGTTTTCCCTCTCAGCTTCAATACATAAATATGCCATCCTCTGAAGCCAGTACACTTCTTCTGGATACGGAATATGGTCTTGTGACAGATGTTTCATATCCTATCCTGGGTGGGCGAAGTGGGGAAGTCCATGTGGGCATGTCTCACGCACGTGTGAGTGCATCTATATTTCAATCAAACGTTTTCTTGGTATTTTTTATGTTATTGTTCCTCATTGTTGGCATATCTGGTTCATATTATTCAGCTACCAGGCTTTTTTCCCCAATTGCTGCTTTAGATCGAGGTGTAGTGGAGTTTGGAAAAGGAAATTTGGAGCAGAAGGTAGTTGTTAGCTCGGAAGACGAGATTGGTAATCTTTCTCGTTCTTTCAATGAAATGGCTGACCGTATTAGGTCACTGATTACAGACAAAGAGCAGTATTCACAGGAGATACTGGAAACCAGGAACTATCTAAATACAATAATCTCTGGGAGCCGTGATGGAATACTGGCCTTGAATTCAAAAAGTAGGATTGAATTTTGTAATGAGGCTTTCTGTTCCATTTCAGGCTTTATGAAATATGAAGTGCTTGGAGATGATATCTTAAATTATATTCCTGCCTTCAAAAAGCATCTTAACGCTTCATCTGCCGCAAAAAAGGTAGATCAACTTGTTGAAGCTAACATTATTACCAAGGATGGTTCTATAACTCCTCTTTTTTTGAGCATTCAAAGCATAGATTATCAAGGTGATCTGAAATATGTGCTGATAGCCAAGGATATCAGTGAGCAGAAGGAGTTTGAGTCCCTGAAAAACAATATCATCTCAAATATTTCTCATGAGCTCAGGACACCTCTCAATATCATGCGGGGTTTTATGGAAGTTGCAATAACGGAGGATGACAAGGAAAAAAGGAATACCTTTCTTGTAAAATCCATAGAAGCTGCAGACAGGCAGAACTGGATGATACAGGATCTCCTGGAAGTCTCTTCCACTTTGAATGGTACTGACAGGATCAGCCTTACCAGTATCAGCATCAATGGCATAATATACGCTTCTCTCGACACCCTGAAGTCTAAGATCACATTTGCTGGTATCAAGGTGATCAGAAACACAGAAAAAGATCATATGGTACATGCTGATCCAGAAAAACTGAAATATGCAATATTAAAAATATTAGACAATGCCATCAAGTTCAACATAAAAAATGGGAGCATAGAAGTTGGTACTAATTCGTATGGGGATTTTGTGGAAATATATGTCCGTGATACAGGAATAGGTATCGATAAGAAGTATATGGGGCGCATATTTGAGAGATTCTATCAGATAGACAGCAGTTCCACACGTAAATATGGTGGTAATGGACTTGGGCTTTCCATTGCGAGAGATATCGTTCTAGGCCACGGAGGAAACATATGGCTGGAATCCGAACCTGGCAAAGGGAGTACATTTCATGTGACCCTTAAAAGGTATGCAAGTGCCCCTTCAATCGAAGCAAATGTCTTACAGCCAGCACTCAATTGAGTTTCAAAGCGGGTCATGAAATAGATATTGTTTTTAGTGAATTTGCAGGTAGCTGGCAGTTAATATTTACCTTCATAGTCCTCTATATTTGTTATACTAGTTTAGTTCACTATATATTTTATTTTACATATATACACTATTTGTGAAAAATTGATATAGCATCTCCCTCATGTACAGATTAAGCGGTACAATCTCAAGGAAGGATTTGTAATCGCTGAAAAATAAAAGAAAGCATAACTACGCTAGGACAACAACAACACAAAACCTCTGGGACAAGCTCCACTGAATGAAAGAAGTCTGGATTAAGAAGAGCCTTTGATATAGAAGCATATCCTGAATAGTTGGAACATAAAAAACCCCTTTTTCAAAAGCTCCACTTCCATTTGCATCTAGGATATGTTCTTGTATCGGAAAAAGGCTCTGGTCAGAGTTAACCCGCCACTCTGGTAATAAACCGGACTTCTTTCTAAGGAGTCTTTTTATATGTTTTTCAATGGGATTTGCAGCATGGTCTTTTCAGACAAGCAATATCCAAGATATGATAGCTTCGTATGTTGTCTCTATACTGGCCTATATTTATATTTCAGATATATACTTTCCATGTGAAAAATTAATATAATTTATTTACGTCTTATAATATGTGAACTTCACAACAAGTTCGCTTTCAAACATCGTACATCTTGGGAAAGAGTAAAACAGGTACGTGGAACAAAGCCGCTGGCAGCACTGCAGTCACGAATTGGCAGTTAGGTATATGCCATCTTTATTTGTCTCTGTATTGTGGTTAGGGCTTTGCTCCCTTTCTTACATCACTTTTTAATAAATATTTCTTACCGTTGTTAGTACTTAATGTTGAATCTAAAAAGGTGCAGGATTTCAGCAAAGTAAGGATATCCTCTGAATTTTGTATCATTCATTATTTTTGTATAGCATGCTGTTTTTATCTCTCTATTGTATCCACATCAAAAATATAATATTGCACACAGCTCATTTTTTGTTTTTACACTATGCACTGCCCTATATACCACATATGTAATCTATAGATATATCTTAAATATATACATCCGTTGTGCAAAATTGATATAATTTATTATCTCTTTAGAGTTTGAACGATACAACAAGAGGAGAGATTCAGTATCGTTCAGGTGAATTATATGATAAGAGAAATGATAAAGAAGTTATTCAACGATGAAGCTGGTGTTTCACCCATCGTTGCAACCCTCGTCCTTATCGTGGTTGCAATCGCCGGTGCAGCAGCTGTTGGTATGATCATGGGAACATTCTCAAGCAATGTTGCAGACAACGCAAATACAGGTAACACAGCGCAATCAGCTTCCACTGAGATCCTTGTAGCAGGTTCTACAACCGTACAGCCAGTTTCCGAACTTCTAGCAAAGGCATACATGGCTAAATACCCAGGTATTAAGATCACTGTACAGGGAGGCGGCTCAGGCGCAGGTATTGCATCTGCAGGTACAGGTGTTGTAGACATTGGTGCAGCATCAAAGTACCTGACGAACGACGATAAAGCAAAGTACCCTGAACTTGATCAACATACAATTGGTGGATCTGCTGTAGTCGTTATTGAACACGGCTTTGCTGCAGTACCAGCATATGTAACAAAAGCAGAATTGAAAGCTCTGTATGATGGTAATACCAGTACTGTGACAATTGGCGGTATTAATCCCGCAGCAGGGACATTAGTATATCAGAGAACTGAAGCTTCAGGTACAGAAGAGACTTTCGCTGGATTCTTAGGACTGGGTTCAAACGTGGACTCCCAAATAGCTGATACAAACACTGTACTAGCAAATGCAATTGGAAATGATGGAGTCCTGAAGGCTATCATGGGATCTACTGGTCCAGCAATTGGATTTGTGGACTATGGATATGCAAAGGATGCTGGTGCAACAATGATACCGGTAGATACAGATGCAACAGGAACTGGAACTTACGCACCAGTCCCAGTAAATGATGCAAATGTAAAAGCTGGTGTAAAGGCAAGACTCGCAGGCACTGAAACAACTGCCACTACCTCTACTACCTACCCAGTCGAACTCTGCCGCCCACTCAACTACCTGACCAACGGGCAGCCAAGCTCAACAGTGGACAACTTTGTACAGTTCGCAATGTCCCCCGGATCCCTTGACTACTTCCACAAGGCAGGATACTTCGGTATAAGCGAACTTTCATAAATGAATACAGGCGCGGTATAACAATACCGTTCCTTTTTATTCTTTTTACCATGATGCAAAAACAACTCATATCAAAACTATCGGATATTTCCTTTAGTGCATGTGCAATATTCACAGCAGTAATAACTGTATTCTTTGTTGGTTTCATCTTTTATATGGCTTATCCAGTATTCCAAAGCCAGGGTCTATATTTCTTATATGGTGACGTATGGGATTATTCCAGAAATATCTACGGCATCCGGACATTTATTGCAGGCACATTCGCCGTGACATTCACAACTCTTCTGATAGCTTTACCCATAAGTTTTTTCACAGCTATCTTTCTGGCAGAATATGCACCAAAACCTGTTGTAGCCATCTTACGTCCAATGATAGAACTGCTTGTAGGGATTCCTTCTGTAGTCTATGGCATTTTTGGGCTTTTCGTATTGAAAAAAATATTTGTCCAGGCAGTGAACCCGTTTCTTAGTTCTCACTTCGGTTTCATCCCTCTTTTTGTGAGCTATAGTCCCACTGGAGAAGGAGTATTGTTGGCATCCGTAGTTCTTGCAATTATGATTCTGCCAACAGTGACAGCTATTGCAGAGGATTCCATCCGTTCTGTTCCTTTCAGCCACAGAGAAGCATCCTTTGCGCTGGGAGCAAATCACTGGCAGACCATAAAAAAGGTAGTCCTGCGCACAGCTTCCAAGGGTATGATTCTGGGCGCAGTATTGGGTATGATGCGGGCAATGGGCGAAACAATGGCTATTGTAATGCTTCTGGGAAACATTATGAAACCACCAAGATCGTTACTTGATACAGGCTATGCCATGACCTCAAAGATCCTCAATGATATTACGTACCACCTCATCGATGACAGAGCCAGAAGTGCATTATTCGGCATTGCAGCAGTTTTGTTCCTGCTGGAGATTATCTTTGTAGGAATCGCAAGGAAAATCGGGGGTAAAAACTCTTGAAGAAGATAAAATGGGCAAAAGTGGAAAGTGCCATTTTCAAAGCAATTTCTTACATGGCAGCTGCAACGACAGCATTAACTCTGATATATATTCTTGGTAATATCACAATCCAAGCCATCCCAAGCCTGACGTGGGAGTACATTCTAACCTCAGAATCCGAACATATGGAACTGGGAGCAGGCATTGCTAATGCAATAGTTGGTTCTTTGGTCCTTTCCCTAGGTTCCACTATGCTTGCAGCTCCTCTTGCAATAGGAACAGCAGTTTATATCAAAAGATACTCCAGTGGAGGAAGAATCGTCGAAGCCTTCAGTTTCCTCATTGATGTGCTTTCAGGCACTCCTTCTATTGTACTTGGAATTTTCGGGTTGTACATCCTGGTTTTTCTGATGCATAGTGTGACAGGAGGTTTTTCTCTTATTTCCGGAACGATCGCACTGACAATTCTTATCTTGCCTGTAATTGAAAGAGCAACAGAGAATGCTATAGATGGTGTACCAATAGAGCTTGAAGAAGCGAGCTATGCCATGGGTGCTACCAAAATGGATACAGTGTTCAGGATAACTCTGCCCAGTGCGATTTCGGGAATACTTACTGGAATTATTATTGGAGTTGGCAGAGCAGCCGAAGAATCTGCAGTAGTGGTATTAACAGCAGGTTATTCTCAGTTCATGCCTGAAGTAAAAATTGGTTCAAATCCAGATTATATATTCGGGCTTAAGATATATCCTCTACAGGATTTAGTAGGCACCCTTCCGATGTGCATATATCGTTCTTTTGAATTCCCTACAATGATTGCTCCATCAAAGGGATTTGCTGCTGCTTTTGTTCTTATCTTGATAGTAATCTGCATAAATTCAATAGCTCGTTTCATCGTCTGGAGGCGCAGAATTGGCTGAAGTACGTGTGAAATTAAAGGAAAAAGATGCACTTGACCTTGAGAAAGATTCTGAGATGGAGGAGTACCTCGCCGAGATCGAAGAATTTGCCAGAACACATCGCCCGATTCCTGAAGAGGAAGAAATAAAGTCGGAAGAGGCTTTATCTTCTCAAGACAGCGATGAATCTATTGTACTGGATAAGTCCTACTTTACACTGGATGAAGTACCACAGTCAATAGAGGGTCCAGAGCAGAAAAAAGGGTTCATGGGGAAGATAAGCGGGAAGAAGAAAAAAGAAGATGCTGAAAAAAAAGCCGCAAGAGAAGAAGAAAGGAAAAAGAAAAGAGAAGAGAGGCAAGAAAGACGGAAAAACAGGGATAAAATTGATAAAAAGGACAAAACACCCCCGGAGATCGCTGAAGTTATCGAAGATGGATTAGCAGAAAGCATAATCGTACCTGACAAGCCCGGAAAAAAAACAAAGTCAAAGAAAAAGAAAAAAGAAAGACCCCAAAAAGCAAAGAAGAAGGATGCAAAGCCATCCAAACTTAATGAGACCATAGAAAAGATCAAACAGGCTATCTCTCCGGTCATCGATTATGTAGAGGAGCTGCCCTTTGAAGTGGGAGATGTCCGCGTACCTATACCTGGAGTACCTCAGCGCAAAGTGAACATCACGTACCTTGTCAAAGCTCCTTTCCAGTACGTGCATGTCGAGTACATGGGCGAGGAACTACGCTATACATGTGTGGAACCTCCAATGAGCAGTGGTGAGCAGCAGAACCTCATGATCGTGGAGAATGCCTTTGATAAGATGGCACACTCCGAGATCCTGCTCGTAGCCGAGGAAGACCGTGCAGCAGCTCTCAGGGACCGTTTTGATCTTATCCTGGAAATATACAAGATGAAGCTTACCGATCCACAGAAAGAGAAGTTTTTCTACTACCTTTTTAAAAAGTACATGGGTTTTGGTAAGATAGACATCCTCATGAACGACCCTTACATAGAGGATGTTACCTGCAACGGTCCCTATTCTTCCATCTACGTTAACCACAGGGTGTATGGGTCAGTGGTAACAGACGTTGTATTTGAGGAAATAGAGCTTAACAACTTCGTCATGAGGATAGCACAGGCAGCTGGGAGGCATATTTCAGTACTTCAACCTATCAGAGATGCAACACTCACAGATGGTAGCCGTGCTAACCTTACTCTGGGCAAGGAAGTGACAAAAAAAGGTTCCACTTTCACCATCAGACGTTTCAGGTCAAATCCTGTTTCATGCATCGACCTCATAAAATACAATACCTTCGATGCCACAGTACTGGCATACTTCTGGCTCATGGTGGAATACAAGCGCTCCATCCTGGCAGCAGGAGGAACCGCATCAGGTAAAACGACCACCCTCAACGCCCTGGGTGTTTTCATTCCACATGAATATAAGATCGTCTCAATTGAAGATACCGCAGAAATGAACCTCATGCATCCCAACTGGACCCAGTCCATTACAAGGACGGGGTTCGGCGGTAGTGGCGAGGGTAACATCGACCTTTACGACCTTCTAAAAGCTGCTTTAAGGCAGCGTCCTGAATATATAGTAGTGGGTGAGGTAAGAGGTGCAGAAGCTGGAACGCTTTTCCAGGCCATTTCAGTAGGTCACCCCTGTATGGGCACCATTCACGCCGGTTCCATCCATGAACTGGTATCCAGAGTAGAATCCGAACCTATGAACGTGCCCCGTAACCTCTTTGCAAGTCTTGATCTCGTTATTTTCAACGCCATGATCAAAGTCGGAGAGCATTTCCTCAGAAGAGCTCTGCGTATTGTGGAAATAGTGGAACTTGATCCAGAAAGGGGTGATCTTATCACCAATCCTATATTCAAGTGGGACCCCGTTAGCGACACCTATGAGTTCAGCGGCAGCAGTTCCATGTTCGCAGACATAAGCGAAGAATTTGGTATCGACTCTGACAGTCTTACCAGAGAGATGTACCAGAGAGCGGAATTCCTGGCAGGACTTGCGCGGGATGGCATAACAGATTATAGGGACGTAGCAAGGGCCATCAGAAGATACTCCAAAAACAAGGATGCACAAATGGAGGAAGTTCAGGCATGAGTCCAAAGGCAACAGGCCCTGGTGTGCTGAGTAAGTTACAGCACAACGCTTCCAATAAGTATGTGGAACAATACAAGATGTTCTGCTATGGTTTCGGTAAGTATGTCGATCGCAAGCCTCAGCCGGAGATAGCAAAGTCTCTTTACCAGGCAGACATGGTGATGACCCCCGGCATGTTCATATCCCTTGCCCTTGTGACAGCCATTGTCGCCTCCTTTGCGGTTTTTGTGATTTCAGTGCTGCTTTTCTGGAATTCTGCCTCTCCTCTTGTGTACATAAGCGTGCTCACCTTCCTCACTTTCGGCCTTACTGTAAGTGGTTTCCCATTTATCCTCTATAACCAGATATCGGGCAAGAACCTGCATATCCAGCAAGAACTGCCCTTTGCCTTAGGTTACATGTCCATTCTTGCAAGTGCAGGTTCTTCTCCCATGGATGTAATACGTACAGTTGCCATTGAAGACTACGGCGATATCTCCACAGAGTTTGCTAAGGTCATGTACAGGGTGGATGTGCTGGGAGAGGACGGTGTCTCTGCCCTGAACCACCTGACACGTAATACCTCCTCAGAGGTGTTCAGAGCGATATGTATAGATCTTGCCAATTCCATGCAGGCGGGAGGTGGTTTACGCACATACCTGGAAATGAAGACCAAGGAACTTATGGAAATGCGCTGGAGGACCCAGAAAGAGTTCGTCGATTCTTTGGCAGTTTATGGTGAAGGCTATCTCAGTGGAGTGGTCATGAGCGTGGTAATGGTAGTGCTGCTCATAGTAGTAGGCAGCGCCTTGGGTATTGAACTTGGCATAGCGACTCCACGTCAGCTTTTCAACATGTTCGTATATTTCCTGCTTCCTTTCATTAATATATTCTTTTTGGTGTTGGTTGGAATGAAATACTCGGGGAGCACAATATGACATCTCCTGATCTTAAAGGTTTCAAGGCTCTTAATATTGAGAAATATCGGCTGATAACTAAGAGGTATGCTCAGGTACTTACTGTCAGGTACAATGTAAAACGTGAGTATATCACCTTGGGAATTCCTGTATTCTTGGCAATATGCATCGTACTTGCAGGAGTGCTGACAGGTCACACATTGACCACAAAGGATACAAGTCAATCTACAGAAGCGGATTCTAAGAAAGATGCCTATCAACAGCTCTTAGAGGACATGGCTACTGAGGAAGCTGCTAAAAATGGAAATGTGACGCCAATTGAAGAGCCGGTGGCTGCTGAGGATGTGAAGGATGAAGCAAAGGATGATCTTGACCATATAATGATATATGCAGTGCTTATAGCCATAATTCCTTATTCCCTAGATTCTTATATTCAGAAAAAATTGCTGAATAGAAGAGAAGTCGCATTCAGCGAGTTCCTTTACAAGCTTTCGGAGCTTATGCGCGGTGGTATAGATCCGGTCAAGGGTGTGGTTACCCTTTCAAGGACCACGGACCTGGGTGCCATTGCTCCCAATGTGCAGGAAGCAGCATCAGCCATGCTGCTGGGCAGTTCTTTTGAGGATGCTATGCACAGGATGGCAAGATCTATCAACAGTAAGCTAGTGTCAAAATATATCAACATCGTAGTACAGGCAGCATATACCGGAGGTAATGTGGCGGACCTGCTGTTCAGGACATCCGAAGACATGCGTACGGTAATAGCCATAGAAAAGGACAAAGAAGCAAATCTCAAACAGTATATAGTGATTTTTTACCTGGCTCAAGGCATAATTGTAGCTCTTGCATACATTCTCTCAACATCCCTACTTCCTCTCATTCAGGGCGTGGGACTGGAAATGCTTGGTGGTGGCAATGGTCTTTCCGAGATCAACTTCGAACGTGGTTTCTTCCACATGATAATTCTTAATGCTCTTTTTGGGGGTCTGATAGTAGGTATGATCACAGAGGGAGAGATAAAGCATGGTATGAAGCATTCAGCTGTACTTATAGCTTTAAGTTATGTTGCTTGTGTTACTCTGATATTATCTGCTGGCGGTGGAATGTACACTATTAAACTTGTATCAGGCGATGGACAACAGGCTCTTGGTGGTCTTCCTATACAGGACCCCCTAGTATTCAATGTTACTGATTTTTCTGGCAAGCAAACTCCTGGAGTTTATGTGGAGATGACAATCTCTCCCTCTGGTATAATCTCAGGTGTTATGTCAGGAGAAAATGGAACAGTATCAGTTACCCCTACCCCAGGAGAAACACCCGGTAATTATACAGTAACAGCAACAAAAGGTAAAAGTTCAGCTATAGCTACGATCGAAGTTGTAGGTGGTTCAGGTGGTTCATGAGCACATAAAAAATAGAACGGAAGTTTTGAAAAGGCCTTATCTGAAACAGTAATAAAGATTCCGAAAACCGGTAAGAATACATGAAATTATTGCATTTCTCAAAGGACTGCTAGATATTTCATGCCATGTTGGAAAAGAGTATAAGGGAAATGGAACCCCTGTAAAAGGCCGTTTACCCTACTCTTTCTCTTGTATCGATAGTAATACCTTTTCCTGTAACATTGAAAGGTATCATCCTGTTAAGTGGGGGACTACCAGGCATTTTTGGGATGTTTATATATCTATTTATTTTATTTCCCATGTATTCTGTTCTGAACTGGATAATCACATCTACAATAGCTCTTATAATCTTCTCTGAACGGTCAGGTAGGATTCCCATATCTGAGAGCAGCAAAAAAGTTGTATTATTTTTCCTGCTCATCGCAGCAAAAGAACTCAGTGCACTTTTGATGATGCATATATCTTCATCCATGAAAAGATAAGAAAAAGTGTCGATAATGCATATATCAGCATTCAGGATCTCTCTAAGTACAGGTTCTGGTATTATCTCAGAATCTGGATTGCACCTAGCTTCAGCTTTTTGGCATAAACATAGCAATGAGTTTAGATCATTAAAATATTCCACTGAAATAAAATTATTTGTTATGCTGCTTTCTGTAATAAGAGATACATTTCCTTTTATTTCGTCATTTAAAGATGCAGTAGAGAGATATATGATTTTTTTCATGTCTCCAAGCAGTTCCTGTGTTGCCATCTGCACAAAAACGCTCTTGATATTGCCCATGTCTTCTTCTACCAGAAGTACCGTATTTCCGGGTATATTGCCCAATCCAAGATTTGCAAGCATTGGTTACTTACTGGCGAAGCATGTTACTTAAAAATGTTATCTTTAGTTTATATAGGATCATTTAATCTATATCATTTACATACTCCTATATATGATATGCAGGGAAGGTATATATCTGTCCGGTTCTTCTAAATCAAAGATGGCTGGTATGATGAGATTTCTTGGTATCAAAGATGATAACGCAGTTACAGTCGTATTCGGTACGCTAATGTTGATTTTGATCACCATTACTGTAGCTTCAGGCATAGCAGTAATGGTTTCTACAATGCAGAAAGATGCCATGGAACGAGAAGAATATCGTATTACAGTTGCAAATGAGGATATAAAGATAGTATCTATACAGCCCGCGATAAACGAAAATACTTCTCAGTGGGGGAGCGCTAAACTCACTTTGCTTAATCTCAACACTGAAGACTCATTGATCAAAGGCATTAGTTTTAACGATGCCTATGCAACTAATTTCATGGTATATAATAACTCAAATGTGATAGAAAAAGAGGGAAGCTATCCTGTAGTGTACAATTATAATAGGATGATTAAGATCCCTGCACAGAAAACAGTTGGTATCTGCCTCAATTTCTCTAATATCACAATTCTGTCAAGCGAAAAGATAAGCACATCCGGATGGAATAATACAAGCCAGAACTATACTATACCGCTTAATAATAACATTCGTGAAATATATTCTCTTTCTGCTTTTCCGGAATCCATTGTTAAAACACAGTTATTCAATAATACAATAAATGCGACACTAAGCGATTTTGATCTAGATCTTACTGAAGGGACTATCACTTTGTTCGGTTCTCTTGCAGGAGGAAACCTGGGTAACAATACTAATTACACGCTCAAGTATAACTTATCAATGGAACCATTCATGAAACCAGTATCTATAAAGAATAACCAGCCGGTAAAGATCAAGGTAATGACATCGTATATCAATACCTTCGAGAAATTCTTTACTCCTCCAGTACCCATGGCAAAGGTCAACTACTATACAGAATACAGGAATGGAACGCTTCAACCATATTTGATCCTTGACGCATCAGGCTCTTTTGATACTGATGGATATATAGTTGCTTACAAATGGTCCGTAAACAGTACGAACGATTCCTCTGAGCTATCTGGAATTATCGTTAGATCTAACCCCAATAACACATCTAATCTTACCATTGACCTAAAACTGATTGACGATACTGGCATGGTTTCCAGACTGAGCGATGTTTCAGGAGCTATAGTCATAAAGTAAGTTTATGATTTATGCTTCATATTGCATAATTGGAGATTCTGCTTAACTTATAAACATATCCACTATACATGGAGTGTATTGACATAGACTACGAACAGAGGAAGATACAGCTAACAGGCGGCTCTACCTATATTGTCTCTTTGCCTATTAAATGGATAAGAGAGTGCAATCTTAGCCACGGTGATTCTTTGACACTTATACCGCGCAGTGATTATACTCTTATCCTGTCTGCTAATATGAGCACTGAAAACAAGAAGCTGGAATCTACCATGGAGATTTCATCTGAAGACATGCCAGAGGACAATTTCAGGATACTTGTATCGCATTATCTGGCCGGTTATGACCTCATCAGGCTTGTTTCAAATAAAGGCTTCCATGCTCAGGATCGCAAGTTCTTCAAAGATGTGACCCGCAAGCGTCTGATTGGCATTGAGGTCATTGAAGAATCAAGGAACGAAATATTATTGCAAAGCCTGATGAATTACCAGGAATTGCCTTTGAAAAAGGCTCTCCAGAACATGTCAAGGTTAATTAATTCCATGCTTGAGGATGCTATGGTTTCCCTTAAGACGCATGATCTGGAACTTGCAGAGGATATTATCAATCGTGATAATGAAGTTGACAGATTTTATCTTCTTACTGTAAGGCAACTGAAAGTTGCAGTGGAAGATCCAAAAGTTGCAGAGAAGATAGGCATAGAAAGGCCCCGCCAATGCCTCAGTTACAGGCTTGTCACAAAGATCATCGAACGTATAGGGGATCATGTGGAGAGAATAGCACAACAGATCATTATTATGGATGCTATAGTTCCTGAAAAAGATGATATTTTTGCAATGGGTGCTTTTGTACAGAAGGTTTTCTCAGACTCTTTCAGGGCACTTGACGAAAATAACATTAATTACTCCAATAAAGTAGTCAATTCTGCAAGAAGGTTTGAGGGTTATACTGTAATAAACCATGAGCAGGAAGCGCCTCACTGCTCCCCTATGCAAATGGATGTCATTAGAGAAAGCCTTATGAGAATTTCTGAATATAGTGCCGATATAGCGGAAATGTCCATTAACATAAGTTCAGAACTCAATAAGAATAAGTAAAACTATCTGCATTGTTCTTTTTTTACTGTTTCTCTTTGAGAATGCTCCCTAAATGCTATTGTCTATCGATCGTTGCTTATTGCCCATTACAAAAAATTAGGGTCCTTTTGAACTAACATTCAAATGGAGGATGTACTGAGGCTATTTTTAGCCGTAAGTAGTCAATAAAAGGTCCTCCATAAAAAATACATCTTGATATTTGATTAATTATGTAAATAAGGATTTATTGAACCCTAATCCAAAAATAGTGCATTAACAATCCTTTAATGGGTAGCCATTGACATACAGGCTATTGTTACTGTTTTTTTAAATATCCAAGTCCAAATTAATAGAGGACAAAAATATAACACTAAAAGAGAAATAAGACAATAATTGAGACTAAAATGAAATATAACTTTATTTTGTGAGGTACATTTGATTGGGGAGTACGGATTGATACTAAGATAGAGAAAATAAGTTCTCCTAATCCTAGAAATGATTTCTATTTTGAAAGGACCCTAAAAAAATAGAATATTTAGAGTATGTAGCAAAACTTACCAATATGGGTAAAAATGAAGTGAGCGAATTATTTTACGCTCACCGTCAAAGTATCTAGATCCTTCTGTCCTTTTGAATCAATGACAATCAAGGTTACGGTATATGTGCCTGCTTTTGTATATTTCTTAGTAGCTTTCATACCCGTTGCTTCAGTGCTTACACCATTTGACGCATCAAAATCCCATTTGTATGAAACGATACCGACATCATCCGTAGACAGGCTACCGGAGAAGCTAACTGTGGATCCCACAGAAACCGTCTTATCGGAACCTGCATTTGCAATAGGTGGATTATCTCCAGAAGTTGCCGAATCGGTAATAGACACTTTTAATGTGTCTGTGGATCTCTGTCCGCTGGTGTCTGTAACTATGAGAGTTACGGTATATTCGCCTGCATTGGTATATGTTTTAGTAGCTGTTTGTCCTGTTGCTTCAGACGTTATACCATTTGACGCATCAAAATCCCATGAATAAAGGGCTATTCCTTTATCATCAGTGGAAGCACTGCCGTCAAAGCTAACCACAGAATCTATAGTAGCTGCCTTATCTGAACCCGCATTAGCTACAGGTACATTATCCACTTGATTTGTAACAGCTGAAGTTGTAATAATTAATTTCGGCTTCTGGCCATTGTTAGACCATTCGTTACTATAGAATGCAATATAATTTCCGCTTTCTGTCTTTTCCTTGATGAAGAAACCAGTGTTCTTGTATTTGCCACTTATATATTCCTGCACAAGCTGTGTCACATCAAAGTCATAGTATTTGTTATCAGGTACTGTGCTGGCAGGGAACGTAAGAGTTGCATATGGTGTACTTCCCTGGGTAATGCCGTTCTTATCGTACCAGTTTCCTCCGGCAGTGTTCCAAGCAGTGCCAGAAGCACGATAATTCCAGTTCACATAATTTGGATCCCATGCAGCTGGCCTGTAAATTTCAGCTATACTATCGGATGTACGGGTATTACCTGCCGGATAATACCAATAGAGTGAAAGCATTGCCTTTGATATTGTATCTGTTGTCTTGAATGAACTCAGGTCAAAAGAAATTAAACCTCTGCTAATGCCTGTACTTTTTCCAATATCTATATAATTAGAACCGGAATAAACAGTAGTTGGAGACAGTTCACGTAACCTATTGTCATATGTCGGCATAAGAGTAACAGAACCTGTTGAAGCTACTGCCATAGAGCTCACAACTACTTTCAAAGTATCTAACGATTTCTGCCCGCTTGTATCGGTGACAGTAAGTGTCACAATATACGTTCCTGCAGTTGTAAATGTCTTTGTGGCTGTTTTGCCGGCAGCTTCAGAGGTGATACCATTTGAAACATCAAAGTCCCATGAATAAGAGGAAATGCCCTTATCGTCTGTGGAGGAGCTACCATCAAAGATAACAGATGAACCTACTGTTGCAGTCTTGTCGGAGCCTGCATTGGCAACTGGTTCAGCATCTACCGTATTTGAAACAGCTGAACCACTCTTGGATGCCTGTGCAGTGTTACCATATCTGCCGATATTGACCACTCCTCCATTGGGGGAAGGTTCACTGCTGTAGGATGATTTAGAATATCCTGCGTCTATTAACGTACTGGATGCTGAATCTGCAACCCACTTTCCGCTTGAATAGTGACCTGCTTTGCTCTTAAGATGGTAGTCACGAGATCCAGCGCTTGAACTGGTTGAATCAACGCATGATGGATCAACATTAAGGTTGTTGCTCATCGTAAAGCCGCTACCATAGGTTTGACCATTTTTGTTGTTGTATATGTCGTTGTTCTGGACTACAAACTTAGAGTAAGTTGGATTGGTATTCCATATTCCCACACCTGACCCAGTGACAGATGAAACGCCATCACTGTTCATTATTATGTTGTTCCTGACATAAGTTGTGAATTGAGTCTGTTGCTGGCGTCTTCCTGACCTCAGGAAATACTTTACAGCAGCATGTCCGCCATCATCAAAGACGTTGTTCTCAATGATAGTATTGTCAAAATCACCCAAAACAATGGCAGTGTTACTAAAACCAGTGTTAGTGGAGTATTGTCCAACATTTGTAAAGATATTATGGTGGATGTATACATCCTTGGCATGGATTACATTATCCTGATAGTTTGCAGACATCCAGATACCTGCACCTTTGATACTCTGGATGCGATTGTTGTAGATTTCAATATCATCAAACACGCAGTTGGATGTAGAAGACGTTCCTATCTGAATTGCAGGCCCTGTAGAATCACCGGAATTGGACGCATATATCAGATTGTCATGGATAGTAGAACCTGTATTACCATCTGAATATCTGCATGCACTATTTGTTCGTGTGAAAACAGTATTGTAAGCGAATTCGACATTGCTGCATCCAAGAGCATAGAGGGCATCGTGGCCTAGCTTATACACATCATTGTTAGTGAATTTAATGTTACTGGCTTTCCTTACCTGTAATCCATCACCGCATCCCCATTCAAGACGCATATCAGACACTTCGATGTTATTACCGCCGTCAAAAGCCATCATATTGTAATATCCAGCTCCCAGGGATGTACCCTGATTAGCACTGTTTCCATCTATAGTAAAACCTTTGATTGTGATATCTCCATCAGTTCCAATGTTTGCTATCATAGGCATATCAGTGGACCAGCCGGCATTTGCAACTAGTTTTATTTCAGCAGTAGAGTCACCCGTAAGTATTGTATTAGCACCGACATTAAGAGTGCTGTCTATCCAGTATGTATTAGGACCTCGCAAATATACAGTGCCACCACCCTGGCTGTCTATATATGCGAGAGCTTTGTTAATTTCAACATGGTCATTTGCTCCGTCACATTGGTAGTTTACAGTTCCGCTTGTGCTGCTTGTACCGACATAAACGGTCGCTGCAGAGGATATTCCACATGCGGTAATTGAAAAGCATACGGTCAAAACTGAAAGCATAAGAATATAATAACTTATTTTATTTGCACATGTGAAATATTTATGTTTAACGATGAATTGAATGGAGTTTTTCAAAAAGATACTTATTGAAATAACAATTTTTTGGATAAAAAAGAATAACATATTTGTTAGCATGATGTGGCGGGATTTAGACCACTTATGCAAGCCAAACCCTTTATTGAGTTTTTTATGAATATATCCAAACATATTTGCTTCCTCTATTTTTCATAAATTGATTATGGTATTAGAAGCAAATATATTGATATAAAAATTATCTATATATATTCAGTTTTAAAGATATAATTATTCATTTGGTGAGTTTATATTTCATAATCTAAAAACGATTTTGCCATTTTTCAGTCAAGAAAATTACACATTTTTATGTGAAAATAATCTTTCATCTGAAGATTATTTAAACTACATATATCTATAAAATGTATATACATCAAATTTATGTATAATACCCGCATGGCTTTTTATGGTAGAATATAATGAATACCGTCACAGTTCAAGAACAGAAACAAAATGTTCGTCATAGTCGTTTACTAAGTAATGATAAAACAACTGGTTCTGACTCTTTAGAAACGCCAACCTCAAATATTCTCGCATTGCAAGATAGAGATTATTCGGATAATGTCATAATTCTTGGGAATCCAATTGAATTGATAAAAAGAATCTCAGAAGGTCAATCTTCGGCTTTTATGACAAATGGCTATAAAGTAAACATGGAGAAGAAAGTATCTTTATTTTCGAGGCTAAAGGCATTTTTCAGGGTTTGAGATTCCAGCTCTGCAGAATAAGTTATTGAAATTAAGGTTCTATGTAAATTATCTATTTTCAACGTAGACTGTGCACCTATTAAGGCCTTCAGGAACAGGACAAAGAAGCATAGAGTTAAAGGAAACATGAAGTAGATAGTTTGTGAGGTAAAGGCAGAAACCTTCGCCATGTACTTCCTATAAAGATCCCCCTATTTTATTCATGCGAAAAGATTTATTTATTTGAAAGCAGAGAATTACTTATGGACAAAGAGGGGAAGGGCTTAAAATGGTTTTCGGCTTTTGATATCATTTTCAGTTTGATCTGTGTAGCAGTTGCAATTATATATGCAATATTTGAAAACATCAACCGATTTTCTGAACCGAATCAAATCATCATATCCTTAGGATTTACGGGTATAGGAATCCTAGGTGCTCTGGCAGGCCTGAACATGCTGTTTTCCTTGGAACTGGAATCCAAATTTATTATGTTGCTTGGCTTCATACTATCTGCTTCAGGAATTCTTGGTTTTATTCTTTTTTATCCCGATACTTGGTTTTATCCGAAAGTAGCATATGTAATACTTGCTTATGCTGCAGGTATCTTTCTGCTAGCTTGCAATGTTTTGTTGCAGCAATTGAAGAGCATTTATGTTCCTATGAATTGTAAGGCACGGATAGAAAACAGTGAGAGTGATAACAATATATTCTTTGGGGAAGGCCAATTAACTGCAGCTGTGGGTAGCATGATGTTTTCTCAGATATTATATCCTCCGAGCGAATTCCATATGTGGAACGCCTCTTTATCCAATCAAGACATCTCTCAAACTAATGCAGACCTTTTCTTGGACCAAACTGAAGAGATTAATGCTGATCTTGTTGGATCGTTGGTAGAAATGAAGATAGAAGTACTGAACGAAACATACCCAGAATCAGATGATGTTGGCCCAACAACCAAAACTACTGCCAATGATAGAATTTCCGATGCTTTCACTATTAAAGATTCTGATTATGAGCATAACCCTGCAGCAGAAGAAACACAATCAATTCCACCGGTTATAGATACTGATATGGAAGTAAAAAGTAAAGAAATAGAAAGTGTTTCGGCAATGAAAAAAACTGATATAAGACAGGATGACTACATGCAGGAAGCTGCTCGCAAGATTCTTAGGTTCCATTTTGGACGGATGCTTAAACACGAAAGGGGTACAATGATAGGTAAGGATATAGAAGAATTGCATGATATGAGAGTAGCAGCCATGCGCATGCGTTCTGTATTCCAGGTATTCAATGGTCATTTAGATATGGAATTAATGAAACCACATCTAAGGAACTTAAAAACCACACGTAGATCCCTTGGCACAGTAAGAGACCTGGATGTATTCATGGAAAAGATACAGCATTATATTGGCTCTCTTCCAGAACAAAGAAAGTCAGAACTAGATGGACTTATTGAAACGCTTATGGTAGAAAGAGATAAATCAAGGGGGATAATGCTTCTTCATCTTGATAGTGACAGATACAATAAGTTCAAGCTCAAGTTTACAAAAATTCTCGAAAAGAAGAGAGGATGGGAAGGTTTCCATGTGGGAAAAGATAGTAGGCCCATTCCTAACAAAGTAAGAGATGTATTGCCTCTTTTGTTGTATAATCAACTTGCTACGGTGAGGACATATGATGATTTACTCGACTCAGGTGAAATCTCTTATGAAATGTTGCACTCTTTACGCATAGATCTAAAAATCCTAAGGTACACGCTGGAGTTCTTCGAGGAGGTTATGGGAGAAGATACCATAAGCCTAATCAAAGACCTTAAGGCATTGCAAGATAACCTTGGAGATATCCACGATGCAGTAGTAGCTACGGAATTACTAGAGAACTATCTCAAGTACGGAAAATGGGGCATTGTGGAAAATGAGAAGTCAGAAAAAGAGACTGCCATGGTGATAGATATAGGGATAGAGAATTACCTTGCTTATCGCAGAGATGAGATTGGCATGTTGCTTGAGACTTTTCCAAAATTATGGTCTAAGATAATGGACCCAAATTTCGGAATTCGCTTGTCAGATGTAGTTTCTTCAATATATATGAATTGAAAACTACTCTTGGTTTGGCGAGTATATAGCCCATGTATGAGTAAATGTGACTATATATAATATTTCTAAAAAGCTATTATACGTTGGATCAATATTTGATACAGCATCTTTTCAAAATCACTATTAGAAGGTTGTAGCCTGGTTTTGGACAAAGTTGCAATTGAAAGGTTCAAACCAAACACAATTGGATATTGTGATCCAGATGAAAGAAAAAATAATAAAATTTATTAATCGTGAAATAAGCTGGCTTTCGTTTAATGAAAGAGTATTGCAGGAGGCGGCAGATCCTTCGTTGCCATTGTTGGAGCGTCTGAAGTTCTTGGGCATATTCTCATCCAACCTGGACGAATTCTTCAGTGTGAGAGTGGGTACTGTTCACAGGATGATAGATGCTGGTGTGAAATCGAAAGAAATAATTGGTGATTCTCCCAAGAAAACAATGAAATTGATCCATAAAAAAGTCTTGCAGCTTAGAGACAGGTTTGATGAGATATTTGCAGGACTTGAAAAAGAGCTTGAAAAGGAAAATATCTTCATAATCAATGAGACAGAGCTTAATCCGGAACAACAGGACTTTGTTCGGGAATACTTTACTTCCAAGGTGCGTCCAAGGCTCGTGCCTATCATGTTCAGGGAACTGAGAAAATTCCCTTATCTGAAGAACCAGGTGATATATCTGGCAGTAGCAATGTACAAGTATCACGATCCTCAGGATTTCAACTATGCTCTGATAGAAGTACCTGCAGATTTACTACCGCGTTACCTTCCTTTGCCATCAAAAGCAGGCACCCAATACATAATTATGCTGGATGATGTTATACGCTTGGGGCTAACAAACATTTTCTCTATATTTGATTATGACTCCATAAATGCATACACTATTAAGCTTACCAGGGATGCCGAACTTGACATCGATGATGACGTGATGAAAAGCTTCTCCACGAAGATTTCGGAGGGTCTAAAACAAAGAGAAAAGGGAGATCCAGTCAGATTTGTATATGATAGAGAAATGCCGGAAGACCTACTGCACGTTATCATCGATGGTCTGAAGTTAAAGAACTTTGAAAACATAGTTCCTGGCGGAAGATACCACAATGCACGTGATTTCATGAACTTTCCTGATATAGGCAACAGTTCCCTGTTATATGTAAAAAATAATCCTCTAAGGCATCCAGATCTGCCAGTGAATCGCAGCATCTTGGATGTAATACGCAAAAAGGATGTTATGCTCTGTTATCCATATCATTCATTTGACCATATGATAGACCTGTTAAGAGAAGCGGCCATTGATCCCAATGTAACAGACATTAAGATGACATTCTACCGGGTAGCTAAGAATTCCAATGTGGCAAATGCCCTTATCAATGCTGTCAAGAATGGCAAATCTGTGACTGTGGTGATCGAACTTCAGGCCCGTTTTGATGAAATGGCTAACATCTACTGGACACAGAAGCTGGAAGAGGCCGGAGCTACAATTATAGATGGTGTTCCAGGACTTAAAGTACATGCAAAGCTTTGCGAGATAACGAGAATGGAGAATGATATTCCAGTTACTTATGCATGTATAGGTACTGGAAATTTCAATGAATCTACTGCACATATCTATAGTGATCATTCATTGCTAACGTTCAATCCTACCATCGCTAAGGAAGTTAAACATCTTTTCGATTTCTTCGAACATGCTTACAAGCATATCAGCTATGACCATCTTATAGTCGCTCCTCATTACATGCGCAACAACATATATCGACTGATCAATACGGAGATCCGTAATGCTAGGACCGGAAAACAGGCGTATATACATCTTAAGATGAACAACCTTGTTGACCGCAAAATGATAGAAAAACTCTATCAGGCCAGCCAGGCAGGTGTAAAGATCAGAATGGTAATCAGGGGTATATGTTCTCTAGTTCCCGGAGTGAAGGGGCTTAGCGAGAACATAGAAATCACGAGTATAGTGGACAAGTATCTTGAACACTCAAGGGTATTCATTTTCTATAACGGGGGAGATGAGAAATATTTCATTTCTTCTGCAGACTGGATGGTACGTAACCTTGACAGGCGAGTAGAAGTGGCAGTTCCTATTTATGATAGATCAATACAAGAAGAACTTAAGCAGTTCATGGAAATCCAATTTGCTGATAATTCCAAAGCGCGCATTCTTAATAAGGAGCTGGACAACAAATATGTAAAGAGCAGCCGTTCAAGCAAAATAAGGCGTGCTCAGGATGATCTGTACAGGTTTTTTTCCAATAAAGCATCTGTAAAGGATGAAAGTAACAAATGAAAATGTAGAACTATTAAGTAGTTTTATGTCTTCGACAGGAGATAAAATCCTTGATAGCACTTCGATTTTACAGGATATATGATATTGGATGGGAAATCGATCTTGATCAGCTGCAAAGGGAACTTGCCTCTAATTTTCTTACTGCCAGAACAAATTTTGTGCGCGTAAAGCCAAGGTCAATCATCATGGATGTGCAGCCCCTCTTGATCAGAATGGGCCAGTGCAAAGTGGAAAACGAGGACAGGGAATTTGAGTTCAAAATATTTGCCCGTATATTTGACGTAGGTGTTATCAGTCTGTGTTTTGTATATGAGGATAGGGAAGGAGATTATTGTACCCTTGAGGAGATTGCTTTCCTTTTTACCGAACAAAAAGGATTGGAAAATCATTTCCTAGAATATTTGGACAAATTGACCTCTATGCTCAAACCGCATGTAAGGAATTTTTCATTTGATCCCGATTTTTTCGAAGACTACACCATATACATAATGGACCATCTGGATAGTTCCATTGATCCTGTTCCACTTTTGGCTGGTGAAAAAAAGGATTTCTCTCTCCAGATACGGGAAGAGATAATGAAAAGCACTCAAAGTTACACTAAAAACGATATGGCTATTCTTTCATGGGACTCAGCTTTTCTGTGTGATCCAGAAACTCCAACCGACCTTTACGACCTCATAGAATTTGCAAACGTACAGGTACTGGAACTGCGGCACTATGATCAGGAGCTCAGCCGTCAGATGACAAAGATGTACGACGATATAATATTTGCTGATAAACTCCCTCCATTTCGCAGAAGGAAGCAGTATCGTATGATCATGTCGAATCTCATGGAAACAAATGCAGATATCTGTGATGTAATAGAAAAGATCAATAATCTCATTAAAGTTACAGAGGATATCTATTATGCCCGTGTCTATGCAATGATGCTTAAAGTACTGCGCAGCGGTCAGTGGAGCGAAAGTGTCAGCCATAAGATAGGTGTCATTCAGGATAACTATTCAATGCTATCAGATGAGGTCCGTACGCAGCACTCCAATTTCCTTGAGTGGATCATTATAGTTCTCATTGCCATTGAAATTATCATAACTGCCGTGGAAAAGATGTTCTGAAGTTAAATCCATGTATGTGTTAGGATTTGTTCTTTTGATGTTGCTTGTGCAGTAATCTCAATTTTTTAGGATCATCAGTACAAAGCTTCAACCCGGGCAATTTTAGGTATTTTTCTCCATCGCCATGTCTGCAGTCTTGTTGTTCTATTCAGAAAGATAAAACAAGTCGATAGACTTCTACAAACAGATGATTCGGAGCAATTGCTTACTATATTATGGAAACAGAAGTTCAAATATTTACCAGTACTATTTCTTTGTGACTATAATCTCTCTTCTCCGATCAGGACAATTCAATATGCAGTCCTAGCAAATTCAAAAATACTTTCTAGAATGTGTATGGTGAAGACTTCTGCCTTAAACCCATCAAATCCTATCAACTTCATGGTTTCTTGTCTCTATGCTTCTCTATCGCTGTCCAGACGGTCGTTAAAGGTAGAGGTGTACAGTCAATGTTACAGGTCCATTTTTCGATCTTGCTTTTTAAGGTACTTCTTCATGTCTTTTATGTATTTTATCAACAAAGCTGATATTATTCCCATGCTGAGCAGTCATTTATGATCAAATTCTACAAACAGAGATTCAATAATACGTATCATTTGTATTACTCCTGTCAGAGGACAGCAGATCATAAATGGTCAGTTGATATTCGTTTGGGGAAAGTTGGGGTATCTTGCATTTTGAAGAACAAAGACCAATTATATTTATGGACTCTGTGAAGTTAATTTAGTTTTTGCCATGTTTGTTATTATAGTTGTTAACCGTTTGTTTGAAACTTATGGTACTGTATATCACTCTTTATTGAGTGCGATTTTCGCACCCATAAGTTACAAACCATGAGTGTTTAACTATAATCCCAATTTCCAAAACCATATTACTTTGATGTAATATCCCTATGAGTTTTAACAAACAACTCCCACTTAGAAGGATAGATTAATTTTAGTGCTAAAGCATGCAGATTTTTTTACTTACCCTACAAAGAAAAAATATCGGAAGGGTTTTTTGGAATGCTCTGTGGCCTATGCAAAGGCTTGCCTCTGGCAAGCCGACCTGGCAAGGGATGTATAGGTGTGTGAGTCACGTTGGGACCATCACGATGTAATAAATTTAATAAAAAGCAGATGGAAAAGGTTCAAATAAGGTCTATATTTAGCTAGTTTTAGCAGTTACTATACCTTCAGCAACATTAGATGCTACTTATTAGATATTGATAAAGTGCTTTCTCGATAAACTAAACAATAATTGCTCTTTATTTGTCAAATCAAGGTAAGGAGCTATATCGTATTTTAGTAAACAACTATCTATTCAACATGAAATCGATTGTTAAATTCATAAATGACGTATCAATAAAGGTTCTTGAAGGATCAATTTAGAGAAACAAACAAATATTTACTCCCTGACCCAGCATTAGAGCAATGATGATAGGGAAACTGAGGAGTGTTTAGCAATTCGAAGGCATCTAAGATAAATTAATGTACAAGCTAATGTAAACAACCCCACAATTAAAATGATATAACCAAGTTTAAATAAATTTAGGTTGCATAATGTGCTGTCCATGAAGCTGGAAGAAAGATTAGAGCAATTGAAGGAACAAATCCAGAGCGATGATTTTCTTAAAGCTAAGGGACTTGGTAATGAAGTTCCTTTCTGGATATTCGATTACTCTCCTGATAAAGAGTTACTGGTAAGGGATACTATCCTTAAGATCAACTCGTCTCTGGAGAAGAAATCCGTTAATGTCCTGATAATAGATTTGTATGATATCTGCCTGGAGCTCATAGAGAGTAAAATAAAATTAGAACAGGTCGATCAGTTCGAAGAGAAAAAGGGTTCTGATGAATTACTCAAGAAATTGAAGCTCATGCTCAAGCCTGAGATACTGAAAAATGCCATTCAAGCTAAAATGGAGACGAATGGGAATTTCCAGATGATCTTCCTGACAGGTATCGGTAAGGCCTGGCCGATAGTGCGTTCACATTCCATTTTAAACAATCTGCAGCCTGTATCAGGTAATATTCCTCTTATCGCATTCTATCCCGGAAAGTATAGTGGCTTTGACCTTAGTTTGTTCGGTAAGTTCAAGGATGCGAACTATTATCGTGCCTTCAGGCTGATCAATGATGGAACTGATCCTTAGATATCCTCAACAATAAAATGTGATCGATATGACTGCTGCAATTAAGATACATGATCTATTCCAAAAAGACATCAGACGAGAGATCAATGGTGTTATTAAAGTAGATCAATATGATGAAGACAGCATATATACTGAACTGGATGAATATGTTGTAACCAAAGAGACATTGAAACATCTGGACACCTTTTTTGACAGGTACCTTCATGCAATGTCCGAGCCTACCGATAAGACCGGGGTATGGGTCTCAGGTTTCTTCGGGTCCGGTAAATCGCATTTTATCAAGATGTTGTCCTACCTGCTGGAAAACCAGGTCGTTAAAGGTAAGAGTGCACTGGATTTCTTCAGGGAGAAAATAGATGACCCGCAGTTACTGAATACCATTGAGAAAGCTGTTACTTTTGGAACTAAAGATGTAATTCTCTTCAACATCGATTCAAAGGCGAACACGTTGAACAGAAGCGATGAGCTGATCGTTAACATCCTCATGCGAGTGCTCAATGAGAAAAGGGGTTTCTATGGGGATGTACTGTGGATTGCCGAAATGGAAGAGGACCTTGTGAACAAGGACCTGTATGATAAATTTAAGGATGAGTTCAGGCAGCTCAATGGGGAATCCTGGGAGGAAAAAAGGGATACTTATGTTTTTGAGCAGGATCATATCATCGAAGCGCTTGTGAACTGTGGGTACCAGAGCAAGGAATCACTTGAAAGGCTTTTCCAGTCCGATGGCAGTACTTATCATTTCAGTGTGGAGAAGTTCGCTGAGAAGGTTAAGAAATATTGTGATTCCAAGGGTAAGGACCATCAAGTCATCTTCCTTATCGATGAGATTGGGCAGTATATTGGTGAGAACAGTGACCTGATGCTGAACCTGCAGACAATCGTTGAAGAACTGGGTACGAAACTTACAGGCAAAGCGTGGGTGGTCGTTACTTCACAGGCTGATATCGATGCTGTGACCAAGGAAAAAGTAAAAGGTTATGACTTTTCTAAGATCCAGGGACGTTTTGATACACGTCTGAGCCTTTCCAGTGCCAATGTGGACGAGGTCATCAAGAAGAGGATACTTGCAAAGAAACAGGTCTATGAGGAAACGTTGTCTTTGTATCATGAAGAAAAGAAGACCATTCTCAAGAACCTGTTGACCTTCTCCCCCGGCGGGGCTGAAATGAAGCTGTACAAGGGAAACGATGATTTTGTGGACGTATATCCCTATGTGCCTTACCAGTTCTTTATTCTGCAGAAAGTATTTGATAAGATCAGGCAGACCGGCTTTACGGGTAAGCACCTGGCGAAAGGTGAGCGGTCCATGCTCAGTGCTTTCAAGGAGGCTACTGAGCAATATGCTGAAGATGATATGGGAATTCTGGTGCCGTTCTATACGTTCTACAGCACCATTGAGAGTTTCCTTGATCCTATAATTACCCGAACCATCGAGCAGGCAAAGGACAATGATTGCCTTGAAGATGGGGACTGTGATGTGCTGAAGATACTTTTCATGATACGGCATGTGAAGGAGCTGCAGCCAAGCCTTGACAACCTGGTGGTATTGTCCGTATCCCACGTGGATGGGGATAAACGTGATCTAAAGAACAGAATTGCCGGATCACTGCAGAGGCTTGAGAGCCAGACCTTGATACACAAATCTGGAGATCGATACTATTTCCTTACCAATGAGGAGCAGGAGATCAACAGGGAAATAAAGAACATCGATATCGAGAAGCACAAGATCCTTGATGAGATATTCGACTATGTCTTTGAGTCTAATGAGATATGCCCGGCAAAGCATAAGGATTACAAGTTCAACAAGGCCATTGACGATAAAACTAAACCTGTAGCCGGTGCGGATCTGACCATTAAGTTCCTGACACCTCTTTCTGATGATGTGCTAAGAGGCAGCAATCAAAAGTCACTGTACGGAGACAATCTGAGCAATATAGACTCTACTGACACTCTTCTGTTCATCACCCCTGCGGATTCCGAATTTGTAGACCAGATACGCAATTATCTAAAGATCGATAAATACCTCAAGCAGAACACTTCGAATACCAATATAGGTGAGGTCAAGGAGATCCTCAGCAACAAAAGAAGCGATGAGGAAAACCTGCGTGCGGCTGCAAAGAAATCGATGGAAAGAGGTATTTCAGAAGCCAGGGTCTTTGTGGATGGCAAGGAAGTCACAAGCATTGAGAAGAAGAATCCGAAGGAGAGAATAAAAGATGGCCTGGACCTGCTCTTTGAGAACGTGTACAAAAAGGCAGGTTACGTGACGAGGGATTTCGAATCTGACAGTGAGATATTAAAGGTGCTGCAGGCTGATGACCTTGAAAAGTTCGGATTTGGAAGATCGGATACCAATAAGCTTGCTCTTAAGGAAGTTCTCGATCATTTGAACATAAAACAGCAGAGAAATGACAGCGTTGTAATGCAGGATATAAAGGATAAGTTCAGGCGCAAACCATACGGATGGAAGGAGCTTACTGTATCGGGTCTTGTAGCCACTCTGTTCGCAAATGATGAGATCAAACTAAGGTATCAGAAGACGTATCTTGTTCTTAAGAAACCCACTGCTGAAGAAGTGGTGAGGTATCTTACAAGAAAGGATTACGCTGATAAGCTTGTGGTGGAGATAAGAGAAAAACCGCCCGACGAGGTCATGAGAACTGTCAGATCGATCATGAGGGAGGTATTTGATAAGACCAATATACCTGAGAAGGAGAACGATCTCTTAGAGTTCACACATTCTTTGCTCAATGAAGAATTCATCAAAATAGAGCAGATATCAGGTAAGTACGAAGAGGAAAAGAGATTCCCGGGAAAGGATGAGGTCAAAGCCTATGCAAGTTTCCTCAAACAGGTACTTAATACCACAGACCCGTCTGCGTTCCTGCAGAAGATATCCGATGATAAGGAAGAGCTGGTGAAGTTGCGTTATGATGTTGAACCTGTCATCTCGTTCTTCGGGGGTCAGCAGGTGGAGATCTTCAGGCGGCTTTTGAAGAAGATAGACAATTACACCCGTGACAGACAGTTCATGGACGATGAAACAAAGTCCAAAGTGCGTGATGTTGAAGCTATCCTGGGATCAAAGGAACCTTACTCTGAAATAAAATCACTGCCACCACTGGAAGCGAGCATTGAAAGTGCCCTTTCTGCCGCTCTTGCAAAACTCAAGGAAGATACATTCAGGGAAATAGAGTCGATTACAACCGAATTACAAAAATACATGGCATCTTATGCGGAATTGGATCAAGCTTTCAGGGATTCGGTGCTAAAGCCTTTCAATCAGCTGAAGGAGAATATTACACAGGCCGGGGACTGTGTGTTCGTGCAGGCACAGTCCACAACATTGAAATCTTTCCATGGGAACGCCTATGAAAAAATAAAAACACAACTCCAAACCATCAGAGAGAAGGAGCAGGATAAGGGTGAAGAGTCGATCACTCCTGTAAGATCAACAAGGGTCATCAGAGATGTGTCAGTTTTCAAAACCAAAGATATTATCAGATCTGAAGAGGAACTGGATAATTATCTCAAAGAGTTGAAGGCCTCTTTACTTAAAATGCTAGAGACAGACGATTTCAAGGTGCTGTGATCATGGATAAGGCAAGCATCATTAGGTTTTCGGATACTGTGAGGGAAAAGCTGCACCAGGAGGTAACCGGCAGGGCTGCTTTTTATGGTATCCACCAAAAAGAGATACTACCCGTGGATTCAGAACATGAGGATTCCATAGTTATTGGTGGTAAGGTCCATAATAAGAAGATCAAGGACCAGAGGGAGAAACTGGTCAGGGAGATCAAACATAAGGGATATCAACAGGTGATGGATGAAGTCACATACACCTGGTTCAACCGTTTCGTTGCCCTGAAGTTCATGGAGGTCAATGATTACCTTCCTGTGAAGGTGTTCACTTCTGACGATGCTGACAGGAATGAGCCTGGGATCATCACACACGCTCTTGAGCTTGACTTCCTGGACCTTGATGCTGATCATGTTCTTGACCTGAAGGCTGAGAATAAGGATGAAGAGCTGTACAAGTACCTCATTCTGAAGTTGTGCAATTACCTGCACAACACCATGTCTTTCATGTTCGAGAGGATAGAGGACTATACTGAGCTATTGTTCCCTGAGAAACTGCTTCATGTTGATTCTATTGTGAAGGACATTAACGGGATAATCCCGGAGGATGACTGGAGAGAAGTGGAGATAATCGGCTGGATATACCAGGATTATATCGCTCCTAAGAAGGACAAGGTGTTCAAGGACCTGCAGAAGAATGTCAAGATTAGCAAGGAGAACATTCCTGCAGCTACCCAGTTGTTCACGCCTCACTGGATCGTCCGTTATCTAGTGGAGAACTCCTTGGGTCGTTTATGGATGCTCAACCGTCCTAGTTCACGGCTGTTTGAACAGATGGACTATTATATCAGACCAGAGCAGGCTGAAACTGATTTCCTGAGAATCAATTCCCCTGAAGACATCAAGGTGTGTGATCCCGCCTGTGGTTCGGGACACATGCTGGTGTATGCTTTTGATCTGCTGTATGCCATTTACGAGGAGGAGGGCTACGACCATTCCGAGATACCTGAAAAGATCCTGACCCATAATATCTTTGGCATCGAGATCGATAAGCGTGCCGGGGATCTGGCAGCCTTTGCACTGGCCATGAAGGCGAGGGGAAAGAACCGTAACTTCTTCCGCAAGCCTGTGCAGCCCAATATATGCATCCTGGAAAGCATCGCTTTTGAGGATGATGAGCTCAATGTTTACATTGATGCAGTTGGACATGAGTTATTCAGGAATGATAGCAGGGCTACACTGCTCCAGTTCTGCGAGGCCGACAACTTCGGCTCCCTCATACGTCCAAAAGCCTCTGATGTATCTAATATCCTTAAAATACTGGAAAACAAGAACCTTTCGAGTGACTTATCTCTGCTTTCAACTAATCAGAAAGTCCTGCAAGCTCTGAAGCAGGCAGATTACCTTATTCCCAAGTATCATGTTGTGGTTGCCAACCCACCGTATATGGGTGGCAAGGGGATGAATGCAAGGCTCAAGGACTTTGCTCAGGACAATTATCCTGACAGTAAATCTGATTTCTTTGCTATGTTCATTGAACGTAACCTTGACCTTGCGATGCAGAAAGGTATGGTGGCGATGATCACTATGCAGAGCTGGATGTTCCTTTCTTCCTATGAGAAACTCCGAGCGGGGATTCTGGATGATCATACCATTCTGTCCATGGCACATTTGGGACCTCGAGCTTTTGACAGTATCGGCGGCGAGGTTGTCTCTACTACGGCTTTTGTTATTGAAAATGCTCAGCATCCTGAGTATAAGGGAGCTTATATCCGGCTCGTGGATGGAAACTCTGAAGCAGAAAAGGATACATGGCTACGTGAGGCTATCATGCAGGTGAGAAACAGCACCCAGCAAACGGAGGCTTAATGAATCCCTCTATTTCCCAGCTCATCGCCATGCCAGAGGGGAAGACGCTGGAGTTCAAGCGTGATATCTCTTCGCCAAAGAACATTATCAAGACGCTTGTAGCTTTTGCCAACACCGCCGGAGGGCGTTTATTGATAGGGGTGGAGGATGAGACAAAGGAGATCATAGGTGTTCAAAATCCGCTTGATGAAGAAGAGCGTCTTTGCAGTATAATTGCAGATCATATTGCTCCAAGGCTTGTTCCGGATGTTGAGTTGATGACGGTGGAGGGTAAGACACTGTTAGGTGTTGAAGTCTATCCAAGTGGTTCACGTCCTCATTGGGTCAAGAGTGAAGGTCATCTTGATGGTGTTTATGTAAGGCTTGGTTCAACTAACCGGAAAGCTGACCGGGAGCTTATTGCCGAGCTTCAGAGAAGTGCTTCAGGTGTTTCATTCGATGAGATGCCGATGCCTGACCTGTCAGCGAGTGACCTTGATCTTGACGCGGCTAAAAAGCGCTTTAAGGGAGTTCGGGAACTGAACGGAGGGGAACTAATTACGCTGAAACTTCTGACCCAGGAGCAGGGCAGATTAGTCCCGACGATAGGTGCTATGCTTCTCTTTGGAAAGAAAAGGGACTTTCATTTCCCGGATGCATGGATACAGTGCGGACGCTTCAAGGGAAAGGATAAGGCATACATTTTCGACCATACCGAAATATACGAAGACCTTCCAGGCTCTGTTGAATCCGTGATGCTTTTCCTGAAGAAACATGCTTTTAGAGGTGCTGATTTCTCAGAGATTAGGCGTAAGGATGTATGGAGCATTCCTCTTACTATTCTTCGTGAGGCGCTTGTCAATGCCATTGTGCATGCAGATTATTCTCAAAGAGGTGCACCTATTCGGGTATCCTTCTTTGATGACAGGATAGAGATAGAGAATCCCGGTATTCTTCTTCCTGGAATGACCATCGAGGATGTCAAGCAGGGTGTTTCAAGGATAAGAAATCGTGTTATTGCGCGAGTTTTCAGGGAACTTGATCTAATTGAACAGTGGGGTAGTGGTTTCCGCCGTATCCTGAAGGATGCTGAAGAGCTTGGACTTCCCCAGCCGGAGATCATTGAAATTGGAATGAGGGTGAGGTTCATTGTCTATCTGGCAAAGTCCAT
Source organism: uncultured Methanomethylovorans sp. (assembly GCF_963678545.1). Taxonomy (NCBI): domain Archaea; kingdom Methanobacteriati; phylum Methanobacteriota; class Methanomicrobia; order Methanosarcinales; family Methanosarcinaceae; genus Methanomethylovorans; species uncultured Methanomethylovorans sp. The sequence continues at coordinate 139,089 of NZ_OY782870.1, read as the reverse complement.
TGAAATACCCACAGAAAGCTATTTAGCCAAAGAAGAAGCCGGGGTCCAGTCACCGACCCAGTCACCGACCCAGTCACCGACCCAGTCACCGACCCAGTCACCGACCCAGTCACCGACCCAGTCACCGACCCAGTCACCGACCCAGTCACCGACCCAGTCACCGACCCAGTCAGACAATTCTATTCTAAAATTGTTGCTGTCACTCAAGGATGGAGAAAGATCTTCTGGTGAACTTCGCGACATTCTGAATATCAAGCACCGACCTACCTTCAGGGATAACTATCTCCACCCTGCTCTGGATGCAGAATTAATTGAGATGACAATTCCGGAAAAACCAAGCAGCAGATTGCAAAAATACCGCCTGACGGCTAAAGGCAAGGCTCTCCTTACTGAAGAGGTAGCAAAACATGACTAATAACAATTCATCAACCAACCCCATCCCCAACTTCTACCGCGCCTCTGCAACTGATTTCAAGAAGATTCCAGGAAGCTCGATTGCTTATTGGGTGAGTGAGAGAGTTGCACAAATCTTTCTAAATACACAGAAATTTGAAGATATCGGAAAGACTCGAAGAGGACTGCAAACAGGTGATTCAGAACGATTTATTAGAAAGTGGTTTGAAATTGAAGCTAATAATATTGGCGATTCCCTAGATAAAGAATCGGCAAAAACTAGTGGGATAAAATGGTTTCTGTTCAATTCTGGTGGTTCATATAGAAAATGGTATGGTAACATTGAAGACGTTGTTAATTGGAAAAATGACGGACAAGAAATAAAAGCAACAGGGAAAGCTATAATTCCAAGTGAAAATTTGTATTTCAAAGAAGCAATTACATGGCCCAAAGTTAGTTCTGGAAAATGCAGTTTTAGATGGTTTACTGATGGAATAATTCCAGGGGATGCTGGGCCTTGTTTTTACGATGATTCAAAGTTGTTAAAAACAGTTCTTTGTTTTGCAAATTCCAAGATATCTTTAGTTTTTCTTAGTTTTCTATCACCAACTCTCAATTTTGAAGTTGGTGTAATGGCTAAAATGCCAATAATAGAAATTGAATCTACAAAAACTAAGAGTTTATTTCAAAATTGCGTTTCTTCAGCAAAATCCGACTGGGATTCCTACGAAACCTCATGGGATTTTACAACTCTCCCTCTCCTACAACCTGAATACCGTCAACCAACCCTCCGTGAAACTTATACCAAACTCCGCGCTCACTGGAAGGAAATGACACTGGAGATGCAGCGGCTGGAGGAAGAGAACAACCGTATTTTCATAGAAGCCTACGGCTTGCAGGATGAGCTTACTCCAGATGTACCGCTGGCGGAGATTACGCTGACATGCAACCCACATTACAGGTATAATGGGGATAAGAGCGCTGAAGAACTGGAAGCTTTACTGCTTACGGATACGGTAAAGGAGTTCATCTCCTATGCTGTGGGGTGCATGTTTGGGAGGTATTCACTGGACAAGCCTGGGCTTGTGCTTGCAAATCAGGGTGAGAAAATAGGGGATTATCTGAAGCAAGTTACAGAGCCGAGCTTCATGCCGGATGCGGATAACATCATACCCATACTTGAGGATGAATACTTTGAGGACGATATAGTGGACAGGTTCAAGGAATTCCTCAATGTGACCTTCGGAAAGGAGAAACTTTCAGAGAATCTGGATTTCATTGGCGAAGCTCTGGGCGGTAATGGTAAGAAGTCCTCTGAGTCTGTGATACGGGAATATTTCCTGAAGTCTTTCTACAAAGACCACCTGAAGATGTATAAGAAAAGACCCATCTACTGGCTGTTCACTTCAGGCAAGGGCAGGGCTTTCAATGCGCTTGTTTACATGCACAGGTACAACAGGGAGACGCTTGCCAAGATGAGGACAGATTACCTGCTGGAGCTTGAGGGCAAGCTGGATGCCAAGAAAGAGATGATTAAGTCGGATATCGGCAAGGATGCCCAGGAGAAGGTAAGGCTCAAGAAGATGATCGAGGAGCTCATGGCTTATGATGAAGTGCTGAAGGGCAAAGCCGATGCGTATATTGAGATAGATCTGGACGATGGGGTTGTGGCGAATTATGCAAAGTTCGAGGGGTTGGTGGAGAAGATATGAGTGAAGAGGATGGGTATTACTATCATGTCCGAATAACCTTAAAGTCTAACCGAATCACAGATGAATTGAAGCTTGATTTGGATAGAAAGACACTCAATAATCGCTTTATTATTCCATATGAGTTGGGTAATATTATAATGGTTAAGGGTAAACATATTGACCCTTCAGATATAGAACGAATTCAAATAAATAGGACTCAAGTCCCTTCATCCCAGTTACTAACAAAAATTAGAGCCAAAAGAGCAGGAAGTAGAGTTGGACTTCCAATTTCTGATGAATGGTATGTAACAAAGGAGGGAGAAGATCTAACAGATAAACTTGTATTAGGTCCACCGGGCTATAAAAAAGAGAAGAAAAAAAATCTGGAATCAATGGGTCATAATACCCTGTCATCAAGTAGCAAAATATTCATTGTGCATGGTCACGATGAAGAAATGAAACAATCTGTTGCTAGAATTATTGAAAAACTTGGTTTAGAAGCCATAATTCTGCATGAAAAGGCAAATGAAGGACTGAAAAGTATCATTGAAAAGTTTGAAAAACATTCATCCAATGCGTCATTTGCTATAATTCTTCTCTCTCCTGATGACAAAGGTTGTACAGCAAATTCTTTCCCAAATGCTGCAAAGTTCAGGGCTAGACAAAATGTAATCCTAGAATTAGGCTACTTTATTGGCAAATTAGGAAGGGAGAGAGTTTTAGCCCTGTACAAACAATCCACTAATTTTGAGTTGCCTTCAGATATTGCAGGAACTCTTTATACGCCATACGACAACAAATGGCAATTTGAATTGGTGAGGGAATTGAAAGCATATGGTTATGACGTTGATGCAAATAAATTGCTTTGATCAAGACATTATAGATAAAATACTGTAAACAATATGACAGGTGGATAAAATATGAATCACAAAATGCAGCAAGAATTTCAGCCATCTGACAGATTGAATGAGGATATTGAAACTACAGTATCTTTAAATTGCTCAGTATTAGATAAAATTAAAAGAAGTGAATTTGCAAAAGACAGGGATAGAATTCTCTACTCCAGGGCTTTTAGAAGACTGCAACATAAAGCTCAGGTCTTTTCAAATGAAAAAGGAGATCATTTTAGGACTCGTTTAACACACACTTTAGAAGTTAGTCAGATTTCCCGAAGTCTTGCACGATATCTTTTTGTAAATGAGGATTTGGTTGAAGCGATTGCTATAGGGCATGATATTGGTCATACACCTTTTGGCCATCAGGGAGAAAGAGTTTTAGATGGAGTCATGAAAGGTGAAGATGATTTAGGAATGATTAGATATCCCATTAATTATGGGGGATTCAAACATAATTTCAATGGTATACGCGTTTTAGATGTTGTACAGACCAAATTTGAAGACTATAATGGATTGAATCTTAGCTGGCAAGTACTGGAAGGAGTCTTAAAACATACTAAAATAAAGAGATGCATAGTCTGTAAGAACTGTGGAAATTGTTGGGATATCAAAAGGTTTGTCAATGACCAGGCAATTATTCCACGATTGTATTTAGACAAAAGACATTCAGTAACCATAGAAGGTCAAATAGTTGCGATTGCAGATGAAATTGCACAAAGACAACATGATATAGATGATGGTTTTAGAGACTATTCACTTAAATTAGATGTTGACTATGTATATTCAAAAATAATTGAAATCTCTAATGATATCATCTCTGAATATACTTCATCAGAAAAAACTTCTCCTGAAAAAGATAAAAGATATGAGGAATCTCTTACGTTGTTGAATGATTTGAAAGTCAATTTGGAATCACATGAAGAGTCCACTAAATTCTATAAGCAAGAAATTTTAGTAAGGGATATAATCGAATATTTCATATTAGACGTTTTGACCAATTCCCAAAAAAACCTTCAACAAATATCTAATCTAATATATGATTATGGCAGGGAAATAGTTGATCAGGAGTTTGTCAATTTCTCCGATGTCGGACAGAAAATGAATATTTCGATTGAAAAGTTGATTAAGCAAAGAATTCTCAACTCGTGGGAAGTAAATAAGTTTGATGGGAAGGCACACTATATTACAAGGCAGCATTTCAAGGCATATTATCGTAATCCTCTTCAGATGCCTGATTATGTTTTTAAGAGATTGTTATCAAGGATTAAAAGCACCTCTCACATATATGATCTCGAATTAAAGATTGGTTCAGATGAAACAAGAAAACTAAAAGATATCAACTTTGACAGTGACAGAAGTGAAATATCTACTTTGATTGAAACTCTTAAAATTGAAAATATAAATAAAAACGTAGTCATACCTGAACAATCTGGTAAATTATTTTTTAAGTCAGAAAGAGATAGAAAACCTTCCACTGATGATTTATTAAAGAGACTCAAATCTATAAATTCTCAAGATGTAAATAAATTAGAGTCTCAAGAAGATTTGTTTTTGAAATGTTTATTAGAAAACAACTACATCTATCTGTCAACTATTTGTGATTATATTTCTGGAATGACAGATAACTATGCAAAGAGCCAGTTTAAGGAATTGTACTTAGTAGATTGATTTACATTTCAAAATTCATATTGGACGTCTTACAATGTTAAACCCCGAAAAGACCACCCTGAGCATCCTTAAGAAGTTCGAGACCCTCAGTGACTTCGAGAAGAGGAAGATCGTCTTCTGGTATGATAAGGATCCAACTGCAGATGAGGAAGGTCTTGCATACATACACGATGCTTTGGCTGAAAAGGGGATAAAGCTGCACATTCTGCACAACAATTTCTTTGCCACGAAGAAGCTGCTGGAAGCAGATGATACGACATCCAGCTATCTTATCTATTCAGATGAGGCGGAAAGGGATCCCGAATCCAACTGGCTGCTGGACATCCAGCTATACTCCTCGCGGTTTGAGAATAGTCGGATATCGGAGATCAAGAGCGAGTTCGAGATAGAAGGCTATGACCTGGACAGATTCCTGGGCAAGCATCAGCAGTTCTTCGCAAGCAAGAAAAGGGTCACTCCGTTTAACCGCTTATATCAAAAGCACTGGAAAGAAGAAGAGTTCATACATGGCTTCCTGGCAGTGCTTTCCGGCTCCCCGACTACGGACTTGAAGGAAATAGTACGCAAGGTACTGATCAATTCCCTGGACGAGAGCACCAACACGACATGGGAAGAGATCTCCAAATTCGGGCTTGCCGATGAGTTCTGGAATATGGTGCACAGGTACTTCGGATACCAGTCCGACCAGCCCACATTAAAGAAGCTCTTCCTGAGCTTCATCGTAACCCACATAACAAGGAACACAAACCTCAGCCTGAAAAAGTACGAAGCCTACAGCAATTCCCTGAGCAACGAATGTGAGATCTTCATCAGAAGCTGGATGGACAATTCAAAAGATTCCACGATATTTGACGAGTACTGCGAACAACTGCTTGCAGACGATAACCAGCTGCAAAAGTACCTCGTGAACGAGATCCAGAAGCATGAAGTCTCCAAATACATCGAAGCAGAATCCCTTGACCTCTTTGACAAAAGCATAATCAGAAAAATAGCCGAAGCGCTCCAGAATGGCAAAGAAGACTTCGATACATATCTTGGCTGGATAACCAACCGCAAGACAAAACACTGGTATCTCAGGTTCCAGAACATCTACAGTGCCCTGGAATATGCATTGAAGCTGCACCAGTTCGCAAAGGAGTTCGATGCCACTAACATCAGCGAGCAGAACCTCACTAAGTTCTTCAGAAGTTACACCGAACGCTATTACCTGATGGACTATTATTATCGCAAATTCTACTATCACTACGACAAGGACAAGGAAAAAGAGATCCTTAAACCCACAAAAGAACTCGTTGAAAAACTGTACAACAACAGGCTCCTTGACAAACTGCTCACACGCTGGAGCCAGCTCATCACAAGTGAGATGGACAGCAGATGGAACATAGAGCTCATCGACCGACAGGACGAGTTCTATAAGCTCTACGTGAAGAACATCATCAACCGTAATGAAAAGGACAAGATTGCTATCATCATTTCCGATGCAATGCGCTATGAAGTGGCTGCCGAGCTTCAGGAAGTCCTGAACAAGGACACGCGGGGCACAGTTGAACTAAAATATATGACCGGCTCCCTCCCATCCTATACAAAACTCGGCATGGCAAGCCTGCTTCCCCATGAAAAACTGGAATACAACAACCAATCAGTCTTTGCAGATGGCATCAGCACCGAAGGCACAGTGAATAGAGGGAAGATACTGGAAAAAGTAACCAAGGACTCAATTGCCATAGACTATGAAGAAGTGATGAATTTAAAACAGAACGAAGCCCGTGAACGATTCAAAGGCACACGGCTCTTCTATATCTACCATGACAAGATCGATGCCAGAGGCGATCATTCAGCCTCAGAGCATGAAGTGTTCGATGCAGCCGAGGATACCATCTCCGATATCAAGAAGATCATCGAAAAGCTCACCAATTTCCAGATACTGAACAATATCCTGGTCACAGCCGACCACGGTTTCATCTATCAGAGAGACGATCTGGAAAACGTCGATAAAGTTGAGACAGGCGGTTTCGACAAACAAAAGACCATTGCATCCAGTAAACGCTTCATTCTAAGCGAGCAGGATGTTGACCTCATGAACGTGCATAAGTTCAACATGGATTACGTGATTAAATCCGGGCAAACAATGTTCGCATACGTACCCCAGGCAGACCTCAGGTTCAAGATGCAGGGCGGTGGTAAGAATTTCGTACATGGTGGAGCTGCACCCCAGGAGATAGTCATCCCGGTACTCAAGTACTCCTACAACAAGACTGCAGATCTTGAAAGAAAAGGTATTAAGTATGGCAAGGTCGGTCTGACCGTAACCAACGCAAGCCGGAAGATAACAAGCAGTCCATTTTCCATAAACATCCTACAGACCGAAAAAGTGACGGATAAACTACAGCCCAGAAGGTTCAAAGTAGCTCTCTGGAACAGGGACGGGAACGAATTCAAGGTAAGCGATGAAAAGCTTGTTATTGCTGAAAGCTCATCTGATGAGCCAGCAGAAAGACAGTACAAAGTCACACTCACCTTAACCGGCGAAGTAGAGAACAAGTTCTACTACATACGCCTGCTAGACGAAGATCCCACAGAGATCAATAAGGACATCATCGACCCCATACCCTTTGAAGTGGACCTCTTGATAGCAGATGACTTCTGATAAACGTAAAATAACATCGGTGGACCCCCATGCCAGAAGCAGACACAGACATAACAACTGACAGGAAACTGAACACATATTTCCAGGGCAGAGTGGTCAGGAAAGACCTGACAAAGCTGGTAAAAGTAGGTCACAATGTCCCTGTCTATGTCCTGGAATACCTGCTGGGTGCAAACTGCGCCACCGATGACGAAGAACTTATAGAGCAAGGTGTCAGGAAAGTCAAGAACATTCTCTCAGAGAACTACGTGCGTCCTGATGAAGCAGAGAAGATCAAATCCAAGATAAGAGAAACAGGCTACTATACCATTATCGATAAAGTCTCAGTAAAACTGAACGAAAAAAGAGATATCTACGAAGCTGTTTTTTCACACCTGGGCCTTTCCAAGGTACAAGTAGACCCGGAATATGTCACAAAGTACGACAAACTCCTGGGCGGTGGCATCTGGTGTATCATTAAAATGGAATACAGCGCTGAAATGCTTCCTTCACCTTTTGTTATTGCAAGCCTCAAACCCATACAGATCCCCAATATCAACATCTCAGAGATTATCGATCAGCGGAAGAACTTCACCAAGGATGAATGGATAGATGTGCTCCTGCGGTCCATAGGTATGGAGCCTACTCAACTGGAAACTCCTGCAAAATGGCATTTACTGGAAAGGCTCGTTCCTTTGATAGAGAACAACTACAATCTCTGTGAGCTTGGTCCAAGGAGCACAGGCAAATCACATGTGTTCAAAGAAATATCCCCTAATTCTATCCTCATCTCAGGTGGCCAGACAACGGTTGCTAATCTTTTCTACAACATGGGTACACGCCAGGTAGGGCTTGTGGGTCTGTGGGATGTTGTAGCCTTTGACGAGGTTGCAGGTATCAAGTTCAAGGACAAGGATGGCATCCAGATCATGAAGGATTACATGGCATCAGGTTCCTTTGCCCGTGGAAAGGACCAGATAAATGCCAATGCGTCCATTGTATTCGTAGGTAACATCAACCAGAGCGTTTCCTCGATGCTCAAAACCTCACATCTCTTCGTTCCTTTCCCTGAAGAGATGAACAACGACAGTGCATTTTTCGACAGGATGCATTACTATCTGCCAGGCTGGGAAGTTCCCAAGTTCAGACCCGAGCACTTCACTGACAGATATGGGTTCATAGTGGATTATCTGGCCGAGTTCCTGAGAGAGATGAGAAAACGGTCATTCACAGATGTCCTGTTCAAATACTACAAACTCGGTAACAACCTGAACCAGCGAGATGTTATCGCTGTCAAGAAAACGTTCTCAGGTCTTGCCAAGCTCATCTATCCCGATGAGAACATAACAAAAGAGGATGCCTGTGAGATCCTCGAATATGCACTTGTTGGAAGAAGAAGGGTCAAGGAGCAGCTGAAGAGAATAGGTGGCATGGAATTCTTCGATGTAAACTTCTCCTATATTGACAACGATGACATGGAAGAACACTTTGTCAATGTCCCAGAAATAGGTGGTAATAAGATAATTCCACCAGGCCTCACAAAACCCGGCCAGGTCTATGCTGTATCGGCAACCGATTCCGGGAAGATAGGGGTCTATAAAACAGAACTGCAGGTTGTCTCAGGTACCGGCAAGTACGAGCCCTCCGGTTTAAGCTCTAATTCAAAGGCCAGAGAATCCATAAGGACTGCTATCAACTACTTCAAGGCAAATGCAAAATCCATAAGCCAATCAATATCCACAAAGGAAAATGATTATTTCATGAATATACAGGATTTGTATGGAGTCGGTGTATCCGATGGCTTGGCCCTTGCAGGCTTCATAAGCCTGTGTTCAGGTGCCATGGAAAGGCCAGTCCAGGAGCAAACTGCCATTATCGGAACTATGACGATAGGAGGTTCGATACTGAATATAGAGAACCTGTCGGAGCTCTTGCAAGTATCCCTTGATGCAGGAGCCAAGAGGGTGTTGATTCCTGCTTCATCCACATCTAAATTGGGCACTGTGCCTTCAGACCTGCTGAGCAAATTCCAGTTGTCCTTCTATGCTGATCCGATGGATGCGGTGCATAAGGCGCTGTATTTTTCATCCTGATTTGAAAGATCAAACACCTAGTTTGCAAAATTATTTTGCTTAAGGCTTTCTTCAAAGGCAATTATTTTACAAATTTCATTATGAAAAAGCATGTAATATAGAATTTAAAAGTTAACGAATATTGATAGTGTTTTTACAATTATATCTAGAAATTCTTATATACAAAAATACATCTCTTTAAAAGAGATGTTACCGAAAAAAGAGATTGGACAAGATTTTTTAAATCTTTTTTATCATGATATAATTGATTTGGATTTAGAAAATCAAAACAAGTTAAATCTCTTTATTTTGAAGATAGCTAACAACCGGTTTGCTTATGATGAACTAATAAATGAATTATATGATAACATCATCACATTTTCCCTTTCAAGACATGAACTAGATAGCTTTAAAAATAGCCAAGGTGGTAAAAAATTTATTGCTGCTCGTGATAAATTTAGAGACTATACAAGTAATGAAGGAGAATTTGGTGAAGTACTGCTCTACTGTTTTCTTGAGTCCCACCTTGATGCTCCAAAAATATTAACAAAACTTGAAATAAAGACTTCTAATAATGATTATGTAAAAGGGGCAGATGGGGTCCATTTGTTAAGGTTAAATGATGCCGATTTCCAGTTAGTTTTTGGAGAATCAAAACTAGATTCTGACTTAAAAAGTGGAATATATGACGCATTTAGATCAATAGCTGAATTTTTAGATGATAAAAAGAATAAAGTCAGATTTGAATCAAATTTGATAAATAGTCAGTTGGTAAAAGAATCAGTAGAGTCTTCAACATATGAATTTTTGAAAAAAATAATAATACCATCTGCAAATGAAGATGAATACAATATAGATAAGTCTTTTGGGATTTTCTTGGGCTTTGATATTGAAATTGATGATAAAATAAAAAATCTTAGTAATGCAGAATTTCGTCGATATTTAAGAGATACAACTAAAAAATCAGTTATTAGTTCTGTAGAAAGTATAAAAAAACAAATTGATAAAAAAAAATTGTGGGGATATACTTTTTATCTATATGTAGTTCCATTTACAGAATTGAAAGAAATAAGAAAGAACATAATTGAAAAATTAACCACTTAACATGAATGCAATTCTAATAGACAAATTAACCGAAGACGTTCTTAAAGACCAATATTTTAAAGATTTGTTCTTTAAAGCTTCAAATTTGTTATCAGCTGAGTTATTCAATTTGCCAACAAGAGATATAGAACTCACAGAACAAGAGTATGTACACTTACTCAGATTTGCTGATATTCTTTCAAATTCTTCTGATTCTAAAGCACGTAACAAATCCTATCAAATTATTAGCATATTGAACCATGCCTATAAAGAAGATCCAACTTATCGAACTTATTCGAAAGCTGTTTTTGCGAAGTTAGGAAATTTTCCAGCAATTGAATATCTAGAAAAAAAAGATAAAAACCCAGCACAATTGCCTTTTGATAGGAATTTAGAGAAAACAGCTAAAGAGATTATACAATCAGTTCCAGATACAGAAGGCCTAATATTTACAGATATACAATATGCATTATTCACTAAACTCAAAAATTCAAAATTATTCAGTTTTTCTGGTCCTACTTCTATGGGAAAATCATTCATTATAAAATCATTTATAAGAGAAGTACTTCGAAATACTCCTAGGGAAAATTTGGTTATAATGGTCCCAACAAGAGCATTAATAAACCAGTTTACTCTTGATTTAAAAAGTGAGCTTGGAAAATATATTGAAGAATATGGATACAAGATTGTAACAAATTCCAATGTAAGTGATTTATTAGAAGACAACTCTAACTATATTTTTATTCTTACACCTGAAAGACTATTAAGTTACTTATCTAAAAAGGATAATCCTTCATTAGGTTTTATTTTTGTTGATGAAGCACATAAAATTGCATCACATAATGATTTGAGGAGTGTAACTGCCTATAAAGCTATTGAAAAAACATTGCAGACATTCACGGATATAAATTTGTACTTTGCATCTCCAAATGTATCTAATCCTGAAATTTTTCTAGAGGTCTTTAATAAGAATCCTACCAGAAATTTTCATACAGTAGAGGCGCCGGTATCTCAAAATTTGTTTTTTATAAATATGTTAGAATTATCAGTATCACATTATATTGATGACTATATTAAAATTTTCAATCCCGGATTACTTTCTGATCTTCGTGAGACGAACAATCTCATCAAATATTTGGGTAAAAATGATTACAACATTGTTTATTGTAATTCAAAGACAACAACCATCGAAAAGTCATTCCAATTTACGAATATTGTAAACAAAGAAGAGTTTCTGATTTCTCAAGAAACAAAGAAAGCAATAAAACAGATTAAGAGTTACATTCATGAAGATTTCTACTTAGCTTCATTTTTGGAAGTAGGAGTTGCCTACCATTTTGGAAGTCTTCCCCAATTAGTCCGAAATCTGGTAGAAAATCTATATAGAGAGGGGCATGTAAAATACCTTTTTTGCACATCTACTTTGTTAGAAGGTGTAAATCTTCCTACTAAAAATATATTTATACTTGTTAATAAAAATGGTAGATCACAGTTTACAGATATTGATTTTTGGAATCTTGCCGGTAGAGCTGGGAGGTTGAAAAAGGAATTATCTGGAAATATATATTGTATTAAAGATGATGCAAGCAATTGGAAAAATACAACAGTTTTACAACAAAAAGATAATATTAAACTCAAAGCAACTATAAACAAAAAAACAGACACTGAGAAAGATTTAAAGAAAATTGAAAAAACACTTTTAAATAAGGATATTAAAAATGCTACTCTCACAGAAAAAGAAATATTAGAGTATATTGCAAATATTATTTGCATTGATACGCTGAAAATAGATCGCGGATATCAAAGTCCAGTTATTCAGAAATTAATTGAGAAAAATAAATCTGAACTAATTTCAATTGCACAGAATAAAGCGGAAAAATTAAAAATTCCACTGAGTGTATTAAATTCTAATCAATCAATTGATATTGAGATTCAAAATAAGGTATACAATTCAATTATTGAAAGAAAAGATACTTCATCTGTTTTATTACCTAAAAAAGTAGACTATTATAATTGCTTAGAGGTATTATTACAATTTTATGATTATTATGAATGGAGTAAAAAGGAGAAAAATCTAAAGAATAGAAGTTCATTGAGTTATTTTGCTTTGCTTATGAACCAATGGATTAATGGAACTTCTCTTAACCAGATAATAAAGGAATCAATAGACTATTATGAATCTAATGGTAGACATATATACATTGCACATGAAGATGCTGGAATATTTAACAAAAATAACAAAGAACACATTAACACACTTATAAGTAACATAATTGAAGACATTGAAGGAACATTGAGATATTCATTTGAAAAGTATTTTACTCATTATTATGCGAGTTTAGTTGAGATTTTTGGAGAGGAGAATGCGGGAGCAAATTGGTCACAATTTTTAGAATATGGTACACAAAATAGATTATCTATCGCCCTTCAGAATTTAGGAGTTTCTAGACACACTGCGAACTATATACTAGAAAAACATAAAAATGCACTCATAATTGAGAACAATAAATTGAAAGGAATAAATAAAAACAAATTATTTGCAGATGTAGATAAGACAAATATTGAATATGAAGAAATCAAATCAATTTTTGGCTATTAAAAACTAAAAGCTCACATAGAATTTACTACAATTCATACTTTATTTCTATTACCTAATTGATAATTATATTTATCGTATTTTGTAATATATGGAAAAAACTATATTATATTTACTTACAGTTTTGTAACTCGCATATCCCCTTATAATCACAGAACCGACAGTTCGGCTCCTCCTTCACATCAAAATCCTCTTCCAGAATCCTACCAACTATCTCCCTGACCCTGCTAACCACAGCTTCGACACCCTCTTCACTTACATCCACCAATCTTAGCTCGGCAAGCTCAGGATTGACATACATGTGGCCTGCCTGCACAGGTAGTTTCCCATACTTTTTCTTCACAGCCATGCAGTACAGTGCAATCTGTACGTCTTTCTTCAGCTTGTTCTTGCTCAAATCGGTCGTACCGGTTTTGTAGTCAATGACAATATAATCTCCTTCGGGTGTCCTGTCCAGACGGTCAATATATCCTCCGAACCTGGCCCCACCGAGTTTTATCTCGAATTCTCCTTCCACTTCCACTGTCTCGTTAGTATTGTGCCGTTCGAAGTCCATCCAGAAGTCCAGCATCTTCTGCATCTTTGAGTATTCCTGCTGCTCTTTTGTCCTAGAATCAAATACATGTGGATTCCATGTGGCATCCAGCACTTCCCTGGCCTTGGAGATGTCAGGGACTTCTCCCTGCATCTTGAGCCTTGACATTTTTTCAAATACTGCATGCACATCTGTTCCAAGCTGGAAAAAGGCCTTCTGTGGCGTTGGTATCTTGAGCACGTAAGAGTACTTGAATTTCAGTGGACAATCCTCATACATCTTGATACCTGACGCGGAAAAATGCATCTCCTTGTCTACAAGTGGCGGCAGCCTGCCGTCCATCAGCGCTTCCAGTTCATTCGGGGGCATGGGACTGACACGCAGAAAGTCCGAAACATCAAAAGCCTGCAGGTTTCCCTTACTTTCCAGCTCCTGTATCTGTGCGATCACTACCAGCGACTCCACAGCCTGTTTCAGCTGACCCTGATTGGTGTAGATCCTGACAAGTCTCTCGAACTCATCCTTTTTCCTCTTGAGAGCGGAATTTTCCACCAAATTACATCTTTTCTCACACAAGGGAGCTTCAATGACCTCCACCAGAGGATTGTTCTCATAAGATATCTGCTCCAGAAATTCACTGGGTTTTACGCCGCGCTTATTACCTTCATACTTCTCTGGGAATACAAGGTACAAATGTTCCTTGGCCCTTGTCATAGCCACATAGGCAAGCCTTCTCTCTTCCTCAATATGCAATGTTTTCTCATCTGCATCCCGCTGTACACCTTTTGCAAGTTCGATGGGTACCGTGAACTTTTTGCGGGTAAGCTGCAGAGGAAGGTGTCTTGCGGCCATATCGCACACAAAGACAACTTTTGCTTCCTTTCCTTTGGACTGATGGATGGTCATCACTTTCACAGTATTATCATCAGTGGACTCACCTTCTTCTATCTCAAAGTTGAACACAAGGTCTAAATGTTCAATAACGGCCTCAAACCCCGAACCACCGTCAATAAGCTCTAGATCTTCCACCATGCTGATAAGTGAATTAATTATCCTGATATTTTTCCTGGCTTGTGCCGTATCCTCATGCAGTTGGGAACGATAGATGTCTGTTGCATCCATCAGCAGATGCTTGACTGTGTCAGATGGCTGGTATTTTTTCTTGTAACTAATAAGTTCTTCTAGTCTCTGTACAAAAGACCTTACCAGTGGTTCCTGAGTAATGCCAGTTTCTTCAAGATGGTGAAGCAGAACCGAATAGATACCATCACCCTGAACTGCATCTTCCCTGCTCAATCTACGTGCCAGCACATTGATCCTCTGCAGGTTATGCTCACTCAAACCTTCTCTTCCAAATACTTTGGCAAAGGCCACACCATTGGAAAAGGGATCTGCCACAATCCGCATATAGGCAATAGCCTCCTGAACTATTGGGAACTGGTTCAGTTGCAATGCACCCACGTACTCCACGGGTAAGAGGTATTTGCACAGAGCATCACTGAACTTCTTACCATCTGCACGTTTCCTTGTAAGGATATAGATATCCTTAGGTTGCAGGCCTTCTTTGTTTACCAGCCTATTGATCTCTGATGCTACCCACTCAGCTTCGCTTGTATCGTCAGGTGCCTTCACAATCTTCACTTTTGAACCGTTACCATTGGCAGAAACTATTTTCTTTTCTTCCCTCTCTGGATTGAATCCGATAAGCTGCCTGGATAGTTCTACTATCTGAGAAGTGGAACGATAATTGATGCTGAGGTCTATCTTTTCGAGATCCTTGTAGAATTCCTCCAATTGTCTTATGTTAGAAAGATAAGCACCACGGAATCTGTAAATACACTGATCATCGTCTGCCACACAGGTAAGACTATTGCCGTTTACCAAGAGGTTTACAAGGTACAGCTGGGAATAATTCGTATCTTGGAACTCATCAACAAGGATGTAATCATAGCGGCTTTTAACTTTGTTCCGAACAACATTGTTGCTCTCAAAAAGTAGACAGCACATAGAGATCATGTCATCATAATCAAGGAAGCTGTTATTATGCTTGTACTTCCGATAATGCTCGTAAAACCTGGCGAGATCCTGCATTTTCAGCAACGTGTCAATTTTATCTTCAGCTAATCCTGCCCCAGAGGAAAGTTGTGCTTCAACGTAAGAGTGAATATCTGAAGGAAGAACTAGGTGATCCTGGAACTGGGAAACACCTTCAAGCAGGCTGTCTATAAGGTCATACGGGGATGCGGGGATATTGATGCTCTCAAATCCAAATGTATCTATATGCTTGATACCCCATATGTTGGAGTGCTCCTTTGAGATTAGTTTAGCGCCGGAGTTTATGCCCAGGTCAAAAGAGAATTCTCTGATGATGTTATTACAAAAAGAATGGAACGTTGAAACTGTAATTCCACTTACATAGTCGATGTTCTTCTCTACTCTCTCCTGCATCTCTTCAGCAGCCTTCTCTGAGAAAGTAAGAGCAAGTATCCTCTCTGGAGATATGCCAATATCAATAAGGTGCATAACTTTTTCTGTGATTGTTAGGGTCTTCCCTGAACCAGGACCCGCAAGGATGAGCAGGGGACCGGAAGTATAAGATACTGCTTTTGATTGACCTGCATTGAGTTTTGGCATTGTATCCTCCTTTATAAATCACTCCGCCTCAGAAGTTTTAGCATAGCTATTTGTGGTCTCATCGTTTAGTAAAAAGAGATATTATCAGGTTATTTATCAGATAACTATCCAGTTCATTGAACGCTCTAACCACCATTCTATGTATAAATCTTGTAATAATTAGTTATTTTGTCCGCTACTCTTTGAATAGCAGAAACAGATGTTGTTCCCATGTCATGTGTTATTTAACGATTAGCAAAGGTTTATGCACAGTGACCCAGTAGGATCGAATTCATTTGTTCTAGGGAGACTGCTTTTGCGCACCACCACTTGTGGCCGTTTGAATTGCCTATAATTAAACTGTACATATCTACTATGTACAAAACATGTTTAATATATACTTTACCATACTAGGTACAAATCATTAATATAACGTATAGTCTTAAACGTTCAAGCAAATCAACACAAACATTCCATTATCTAATGTGGAGAGAGTAAGAGTTTATGGAAGTTGTGAATAAAGGCAACTGTTCTATAAGGAACATCTTTCATGCAAACTCTAACCAAATTTTTCTTTAAATATCTGGTTATATTTTACCAAATATGTCTCAATGATTGCTAATGCAGATGGTATTTGATTAGCGGCAATCTCTTCGATGCAACTAATAAAAAATGAAAGGTGCATGTAGTGGAGATATATCAGGTCTTTATCTTCATATGCTATGTTTTCAAATTCCGGAAACTGTATCTTATAGCTACTTACTTCATCATCAGGCAAGTACTCCGGTGTTGGCACTACATATAAAGCAACGTTAAACAGATCTCCCTCAGTATCGTTTACTTTGTAACAGTCAATTAGGAATTTGTAGTGGAAATCAAAATAGCTTCGTATAAAATAAGTCCTTTTTGAAACATACATTCGATTGCCTTGGAAATCTATCTCTTTGAATTTGTACCGGCGCTTGATCTTTTGTGTAGATAAAACACCTGACAATTCCTTACAGTTTATCATTTTTTAATTCAACTCTATGATAAATCAGTTCTTTATAATGGATTGAAACAGGCTCTTTCAAAAGGAAAATGATCCCTCTGCGATCACCTGCATTTGAAAGTGGATGTTTCATTGTATCATTTTACAATATTTTTAGATTAATCCAGATCTTGACCAAATCGTAAATACTTACTATGTACATCAAGTGGGGAATATATACGTTATGATATTATTATCTAAAAGTAGAGACTAAAACTAGATTGATAGTACCGATTATCCATACAAATATATAGTATATATAATATTATTAATCTGATGACAGATTCTACTCTTATTACCACATTATACACCCTTGAACCTGTGTTGATTTGTGTTACAAGGCTCTCTCCCTCTAAGATCATTATATTGACAGAAGAAAATGCTGCGGAAAAAAAGGTGCAGGCTGAACAGCTGCTGGAAGCTACGTTTGGCAAGATCATAGAGATCAAGAAGGCGATCACTTCCCTTTACGATCCTGTCAGAGTTGCACAGGATATAGCAACACTGATAGAAAAAGAGCATGCGTTAGGAAGAAAAGTGCTGATAAACGTTTCTGGAGGCAGGAAACCCCAGGCTTTTGGTGCTCTATTTGGTGCCTATGCACGCAGTGACATGGTAGCACGGATAGTGTATGTTACTGAGGAAGATAATTTCATTATTGATTTCCCTGTGCTCAGTTTCAATATTTCTCCAACAAAAAAGATGATTTTGGAACTTGTCCAGAATGGCACAGTTGCAGTCGAGTCTATAGCAATGAGTGTAGGTATCTCTAAAGGTATGGCCTATAACCATCTAAGAGAACTGAAATCCATGGGATACATCACAGACGGTGATGGATATAAGATAACTGATTCCGGTAGGCTTGCTGTGATATAACCGACATTAAGTTTCCTAAGTTCTCTTTAATATCGTATGGGTAATTGTCGCCCCAATACATCACAAATCCCCTACTAAAGAACAATTCACTGATATTAAATATTTGTCGAAGCCGGGAATCAGCATCATGTGACTTAGTGGTCCAGACCGCCAAGATGTTAAGAACACTCTTTTATTCAAAATCCCTTACGAATTTATCCACTCAATGTTGTGGAGATTCATAAAAAGAAAGGATAATGATATGTCTTTCACCCCAAGAGATCAATAACGCCCACATCCGGCACAACATCCTTGAACATTTCTACAGTCTCTGGATGACAGGTGAAATAGAGCACCTGATTTGATAGACTAAGTTCATGGATAGAACTGATAGCATTTCTGCTCCTTACAGGATCAAAGTTGACAAGGATATCATCAAATATAATGGGCAGTGGTTCAGAGTGCTTACCAAGCTCTTTAATGAAACCAAACCTTAATGATAGATAGAGCTGTTCTGCAGTTCCCCGACTTAGCTCGATGATATTTTTACGCTTTCCACTTTTATCTTCAACAAAGATGTCCGAAGAACCCAGTGGAGAGTATATCCTTTCATACTTTCCACCAGTGATATTGGAGAAGAACTTCTGTGCCTCAGTGATGACAGCTGGCTGCCTTTCTTTCTCGTACTTGTCCATCGCCTTTGATAGAATATGCTGTGCAATTGAGTATGTTGCCCACTCTCTTGACTTCTCATTGATCTCTTCTTTGAGCGTTTCAAGTTCCAATCGCAGCTTTGAGCCTTCACTGTCCCCTTCAAGCTGCTTTATCTGGTTTATGGCACTTCCCTTTTCATTGTTCAGGGACTCAAGGGCACTGTCTATCTCACTTATTCTTTCGGCAATTTCAGTTTCCTGCGTCTTCAGCATGTCAGGTTTCGAACTTTTCAGTTCGCCAATTATATTCAGATGATCGTCGTTGTTTCCGGAAAGCTTCCTTACATGTGACTCTGCTATCTCGTATCCTTTTCTTGCCAGGACAATCTCGTCCCATATCTTTGCGTTTTTAACAAAATCTCCTTCGTTATACGCATTTCCTTCTTTAAGAAGAGCAGACATGTCGCTGGAACAGCCAGAAAGTTTATCTTCAGCTTCCTTAAGGCTGAAAAGAAGTTTATCTTTCTCCAAAACCAGGTTGTCGAGTTGGTTCTTTTTACTGACTGCTTTTTCCAGATCACTATGGAGAATCTCGAGTTCCGTGTCAAAACCAAGTCCGACGCTCTTTCTTCCACAAGCATCAAGGACAGACTTTATTCTGTTCTCATATATCTCAATCGAACGGCTGTGTGAGCCGATCTTTCCTGTCAGGCCCTCTATTTTATCCTGGAGTTCATAACAACTATTGATAGTTGCAAATATGTCAATTATACTTTCAGTTGTCATCTCAGAAGAAAGATTGTACTTTGCAAGCCATTCATGCCACTTTCCTAAAACATTATCTCTCTCCGCTTCCTTCTCCTTGAGGTCAGTTTCAAGTGCCTCTAACTGCTCTTCAAGGTCTTCACGATCCTTTTTTAATTGTTCAACCTTTCCTGATTTGGCATATTCCACATCAACCTCATCTCGCAACTTTATAATGGCCAGGTCAACAGAACGATCTGACACATCATAGTTGCAAATTTCAAGGAGTTTCTTAGCATCCTCTTCAAACTCGCCTATGGATTTTTCACATGAAACTACCTGAGAATGAAGCTCTGCTACAGTAGTCTGCTTGTCCTTCGCTTCTCTTATAAGGCCAAGCTTATCGTAAATGTTCTCAGGCTCAACATCGGCATCCAGGCTGCGTGAAGTAAGCCAGTCCTTCCATTCACTTTTTGTTTTTTGATAAGCAGATTTCGCCTCACCCAGCTCTGTTTCAAGCTGGGCATAGTTTTCACTTGATGCCGCCATGTCCTTTTCAAGTTCCTTCCTCTGCGAGGTGAGCTCTGAAACTGACTTAAGGCCAAGTGCATATTCCTTAAGCTCGTCATATCTGTCTTCGAGCACAGAGATCTCAGGTATACCTTCAAAACCACAGGAAGTAGCATCTTTCAGCATCTTTTCCCTGATGGACCGAATATCTTCCTTTATCTGTTCTTTTGCATTGCCGGACTGAGCTGAATCCATGTTATGCACAGGATTCTGAGCATTCTTACTGGATTTCCTCACAGATATTGCATAGATAACTGCAATTATGAACAGTCCTACACATGCGATAATACCTCCCTGTAAGTTATCGTAGACATAGCCGGTTGCAAAGCCTGCAATACCTACAACCCCAAAAGCACCTGCAGGCCACATGGGCAGCCGCTGGTCAACTGTAACAGGTGTTTGCCTTATCATGGAAGCAAAATTTTCATCCCTCTCCAAAGACCTAAGCTCCAGCTCTTTTTCCTTAAGAGAGGAGGATTGTGTCCTAAGGTTCTTCAGAAAAGCAAGCATCTCACTGTTTTTGTTTTCGGGGACCTGTGCATCTATAGCACTTATTTTATAATCGATTCCAGTGATACTGTAATTTATCTTGTCGATTTCACTCTTCGTCCACCCAAGCTGTGTTTCAAGGCTCTGGATGTTTGATTCCGTTTCCTCTAAGGTAGACGCTAATTTTTTTATGCGGGCTTTTGCACTGCCAGACAGATCAAAGTTCTCCAGCATGGTTTCATCCCAATTGCTCCCGATGTCCCGCAATACTTGAGTAAGCTCTTTCTTCTTATTATTCAGTTTTATCCTGTCAGAACCTACTCTCTCAACATTTTCATTATACCCTGCAACCCTGTCTGCCATTTTCAGGATTAAAGACCTTTGTTCCAGTAGCACCCCAGAAATGTTTTCCGGGTTCTTACTTTTATTTGAAATTGACTCTTTGACAAACTGGATTCCCCTACACAACTCTTTGACCTCAGCATCAGTGTCCTGTAAATCGCCATGATGCTTGCGTACAGCATCAATTGCAGGTATCGACCTGTCGAAATTATTCAGCTTCTCTTCGTTCCAGTCCTGCCCGAGTTCATCAAATTTTGTTTTAAGTCTTTTACTTTCCACTTTTAATGAAGATTTCAGATTTGGAAGCTCTTCTTTTTCTGCCTTGTACTTCTCTATTCCTTTACCAAGTTCAAGTATGGTGTCCCTCTGGGCCAGCAGAGATTTATCTATCTCAATACTGTTCTGTTCCTTACTGTTCCTTTCAATAGCACTTTTCAGATCCTCAATGCTCTCTTTGAGACTCTGGATCTTATCATTAATGCTGCTGTATCTGTTAAGCCCGTTTTCAGGGAAGATGGCAATCACAGGAAGCTGTTCGAGTTTGTTGTTATGAGCCTGAAGGTCCACCCAGTCGTCCCATACAGACAAGAGGGCTCTAATATGTTCCAATTTTTTCAGGAGGGCAGATTTTTCTTCCTTAAGGTCAGCTATCTCTTTTTCCTTTTTTCTGATATCGCTATGGAGCAGATCATATGCCTGCTGTCCGTCTTCAATTTCCGTTATCTGTTGCTCTAGTCCCTTTATCTGATCGAAAAGAGCATTAATTAGCGGCTTTTTTCCTGATGGTTTGAATAAGGCTGATTTTTTATTGTCAAAGAAAGTGCTTATTTCCGGAATAGAAGCAGCACCGATGCCTGTTCCTGCACTGTATAGTTTCCCACTGACGGAGTTGCCGTTCAGTTTATTGAAGTCCTGCAGCTCGTCCAGGCCAAAGGCATAGACGTTCTCAAAGACATCCTTGTCTGCACTGCCAAGTATTTTCCTGAGTTCCGCTTCCCTTTTAACGGTACCATCCGGAAGATACAGTTTCAACTCCTTGCCTGCATATCTTTCAATCGTATAACCGTTCCCGTCAATTGTATGGACTGACAGCCTGCCACCGTGAAGACCACCGTTAAAAGGCGGATAGGGATTATAGTTACTTCTTTTGTTCGGAAAATCGAAGAACATTCTCCTGATGAATGAGAGCAGAGTGGACTTTCCTGCCTCGTTCTTACCATGCAGTATGGTCAGCCCTTCACCTAAGTCATCGATGGAAAAAGAGTAGAACTTACCGAAACCGTCGATGTTCAAATCAGTTATTCTCATGGTCAGCCTCCTGGATAAGCTTGTCCAGCAGCATCTCCTCTGCAGTTCTTATGACCTTGGCTCTCTCTTCATTATCAAGCGACATTAGAATGTGTCTTATTTTTCCTTTCCCAAAAAGTTCATGCAGCGGATCGTCAAGTTCTGTAAGGCCATCCTCGCCAGAACATATCTCATCGGTTATGCTCAAGAGGTCAGAGATGAAGTCCCGCCTGTCCAAAAGGCCTTCACGCTCAAAAGGATAAGATGTTTCGTCCTCCAGCCGTTCTAACCAGACAGAACCAGGGCTCATATCACAGTTATCCCTGAGGTGCTGCACAAGATCTTTCAGGAAGCCGTCTTTTATCAGGATTCTTTTCAATGAACTTCGGCCCCGGAGAACGAACCTACAGATAACATACCTGCCTCCCGAGATTTCAGAAAGCTTTTCCATCCTTTCTTCAATTATTTTTATGAGTTCAGCCTCTGCTTCAAGTCCGTTAATGGATAACTCATCAACACACCAGCGAACAGAATCAACCGGAATGAAATCTACAGTTGTATTACCTTTATTATCTACTTCCACTACCATGCATCCTCTCTCACCCAGTTCACCTGGATCTCTACCCTGTGGATTTCCGGAGTAGACGATGAAAGGCTCTGTTTCGATCACCTGAGGTTGATGTATATGCCCAAGGGCCCAATAATCATAATTTGTTTCTTTCAGATCCTTGACAGTGCAAGGCGCATAAGGATAATGCCCTTCGGCTGAGCCAACTGTACAATGAAGCATGCCTATAGCATATGGTGAGCCAGAATCTTTCTGCTGAAAACGCTTTACGAGATTTTCCTGAATATGTTTTGTCCGATAACTCATCCCGCTGATGTTTGCTATCATCCTGCCATTCTTGCTTACTGAGACGGTTTCTACATTGTCGCCATCAAACACTTTTACATTCTCGGGCCATTCCAGGTTTGCTGACCATCCATTGAGAGGGTCATGATTTCCATGTGTTATGTATGTTGCAATACCTGCATCATAGAGCCTTTTGAGACCTTCGAGGAATTTCAATTGGGCATAAAGACTTTTGTCGGCACTATCGTAGATATCACCAGCTATGAGAAGGAAGTCAGCACTTTTTTCAATGCAAAGATCAATGATATTATTGTAGGCTGCAAAAGTTGCCTTTGTCATTATATCGCTTAACTGGGGATTTATCCCTGAAAGTCCATGGAAAGGACTATCCAAGTGAAGGTCTGCAGCATGTACAAAGATGAAATTAATATCATTTTTTGATTCGTTTTCAGTAGCCATATGACGAAGACCTTTTCAGTAATTCTGCGTACATATTATAAAAGTTAATATTTATACATTGTGAAATTATGCCGAGTCCAATTCTCAAGTTATTTGCAAAATCAATTCGCCAAAAGAAATTCGATATATTTTATAGAGGATTCTGACTAACCCTCTGTTTTTATTTTGTTTCTTCCATTTTGTCTTTGATTTTAGGACAGCTACCGCTATCCTAAATAATGAACTGGTTTCAAAAAACATTTTGCGTTTATTGAACAAAACTCTGTTGAATGAAATCATAGACATAGAGCTTTCACTGTTTGCCTGGTAAGTCAAAAAGAAGAATAGTGGGAGTTTTGAAACCGGCTCAACCATTATTCCAATAAAGACTGGCATTTCAGATATCGTATTTCTTCTATGATAAAACTCACTATTGTCAAATGTTTCAGAGATCTTTCGTTTAACAAAAAAATCTCATCTCTTTCAGATGAAGAAGCTTTGCTTCTTCATTTTGTTGATGGGAATGGTGATATTTCTTTGCCCACAGGATCAACACTTCATTATTTTGTAAAATACAGGTTAGGGACAGAAGGACTTCAACATATTATGGGAATGATAGCTGAGAGAATCATCAGACTCACTAAAGCCAGAGATCTAAAAACAGATTCTACACCTCTTGAAGCTTCCAGATATGACAAACATAGTGATTATAATCCTCACTATGGATGTAAAATGGATAAAGCTCACATCACATTGATAGGGTTTTTTCCATTATACATGATATATACAAATGGATTGGCCAATGATTCTCCAGAACTGGAT
This sequence comes from uncultured Methanomethylovorans sp., assembly GCF_963678545.1. Lineage (NCBI taxonomy): Archaea > Methanobacteriati > Methanobacteriota > Methanomicrobia > Methanosarcinales > Methanosarcinaceae > Methanomethylovorans > uncultured Methanomethylovorans sp. The sequence continues at coordinate 114,833 of NZ_OY782870.1, read as the reverse complement.
AAGCATATTGATTTCTTAAAGAAATACAATATGAACATTGATTCTTATGCCTTGGATTCTGGATATGATTCATTTGAAAATCATGCTGATATATGGTATCACTTGAAGGTGAAACCAACTATCCCGCCCAAATGTAATGCAGTAATTAACATGGAAGGAACAATTGAAAGAATTAATCACTGGATCAACAAGCTGTGGAAAAAAGGCGGTTCAATACACATGCCAATAGCAAAGAAGCTGGAATTACTATACGAGAACGGAAGGAGGAAACATGTGGGAATGTATCTTAAAAATCAGGCATTAGTAGATGAAAAGTTTGAGGAGAAGATTAAGACGAGACAACCTATTGAAAGATCAAATAGACACATCAAAGGTAGGGTAACCTTTGATGTGAGAAAAATACAGACGAATAGCAGGGAACTCTATTCAATAGTAAGATTTGTGGCATACCAGTTTATGATACTGACAAATTTACAAAATAAGATTGAGAATATTAACTTAGACAGATATTTCTAAAAAAAATGCTCATCAAATTAGAATGGAGGAAAAGAGGAGCTAATTTGATAATCTCGTATGGACTCTCATTGGTGACCTACATCTTGAACCTGATGTAGCCCTGATAGAATTCCGTTTCTTGGTTATATGTATAGGGGAGTCCAACACATCACCAAATACTAAATTTCAGTTTCTTATGTACATACATCCTGATATGTTTTATTAATCGTTCTCTGTAGTATTTTATCAGAATGATTTTTCGATTCGGTTTCAAGTCTCGATTTTTTCTTAAATCATCTTTAATTAAGTTTTAAAATGGTAAAGTAGTGAGTAGCTACACTTCCATGAGAAGACGGAAGCCGAGGTCGAAGTCGCCGGAGTTCTTGTCGCCACGGTAGCAACCCACTGACAGACAGTACCAAGAGTCATAGAACCAGCTGCCGCCACGTAAGACCCGGTCGGAGCTACTGCCATCTTCCCAAGCACTTCCATCAGTCGGTGCACCATTGTAGGAATAATGACACGTGTCCTGACACCATTCAAAGACATTGCCATGCATGTCATACAATCCCCATGGGTTAGGCTTCTTCTGGCCCACCGGATATGTTGTTCCTGAATTTCGAGTAGCTCCTGAATTTCCACTATACCAGGCATATTCTCCAAGTTTAGATTTATTGTCTCCAAAGGAATATTTCGTGGTCGTACCTGCCTTGCAGGCATACTCCCACTCGGCTTCTGACGGTAAGCGATACTTATCAGTACCTTCCTTTGCGTTCAGTTTCTTTACGAACTCCTGAACATCATCCCAGGAAACCTCTTCTACAGGATTACTATCACCTTCGAATTTCGATGGATTATCGCCCATTATTGCAACCCACTGCGCTTGGGTAACTTCATACTTGCCAAGGTAATACGCCTGCCCGATGGTCACCTCGTGAACAGACGATCCATAACCCATCTCAAACTCCCCTGAAGGGATGAGCACGAACTCCATACCAATAGAGTTGGTGTAAGTTTCTAGATTGAGCTGCGTATTGGTAGAAGCAGTATTGTTATCAATAGATACATTATCTGTTTCAGTGGCATCCAGTGGAGGATTGAACTGCATATTGGTAGAAGCAGTGTTATCAATAGATACATTATTGGTTTCAGTGGCATCCAGTGGAGAATCGACAACCTTAGTATTCTGGGAAACAATGATATTCTGACCGGTTGAATTGGCCCCCAGCAGTGGTGAGAACATCCAGTAGCCTGCAAGTATGACAATAAACATTACAGGAATGAACATAAATTTACGACTGTTCGTTGTCTCTTTTGTGGGTACATTTGTCCTCTTCACTTGAGTTGAAGCAGGCTTTTCTTCATTTTTCTTCTTATCATTTGCCTTAATAGAAATATGCTGAACCACACTGTCCGTGTTATTCACTGAGGATGGAGATGCCTCTATTTTGTTTCGTTGCACAACACTATCTTTGACGTTCGCCGAAGCAGAACCATCTTTCATGGAAAAAATGGTTCTTTGAACAACAGAATCAATGATGTTGATTACCTGCTCATGCTTGATGATGCCAATTTCTCTTGACGAGCCTAGCGTATTAACAAAGTGCTTGAGTTCAGAGACGATTTCATTAAGGAAACCATCAATACCATGCGTTTTATCAGAAACCGCTCTAAGGACGATCTGTGTCAGACCGTTTTGCTCTTTTATGAGGACTGTGAGGAGATAATATGCCTTTTCACCGACTGATTCACTTGAAAAATAAAACACATTATTACCATCAATTGAATACTCATCTACATTATGAAATCGACTAGCACAGGTTTGCTTAAGGAATGAAGTCAATTGATCTTTGCTTACTCCCTGGAAATTGATTCCTTTATCAACAGTGTGTCCAGTGTTTGCAAGTTCTGAGAATTCTCCTTTTGTAAGTGTTTTAGCACGTAAGAACGGACATACACAATCAATTTCTTTCGGGCGCATATGGTACATGTGCTTTTCGCCCTTAGAGTCTCCATATTTTACAACAGCTTCTATATGCTATTTATGAACACAGCTCATGGGCTTCATCACGAACTTCGCTGTGCGGGAAACGTTAGGCAGGATATTGCCAAGCTTCTGTATCCTGTCGCCTTGTAACTTAAAAAGAGATTCTGGTAGGAAGAGGATAACTTCAACATCTAAAATGGCATCGGGACCGTTATTGCTAATCTTTATCCCAAACTGTAAAGTATTGTCAGAAAGAACTTGATAACCACGACGCACCTCAATATCTGTCATTTCAAGCTGACAATCTTAATACTGAGTTCTATAAAAACATTCCGAAGAGGAATTTTAAAACATGCTCATTTCCTTATTCTTTGCTTCTTCAAGTTGATTTCCTTAATACTTTTCAACCAATGCTGCCGAAAGATTCGAGTCATTCTTAACCTTCAACGACTCTTGCTTTAACAAAAGCAATAACGCTACGGAAATACGTTGTATATTCTTAACTTACTATCTGATCTTCATCTATTAATGAAATGGGTTCACCTTTTGTTTCTCCGTAATAGCATCGATTTTGTGTCCAACTTTTGCTGAATGAAAATAGATTATGCCATTGAAATAGATATAACTAAGTGGAACTGCGTAAGGATAACCATCATCATCTAAGCACGCCAGAACACCGTTTGTGTATCTTTTCATGACTCCAACGATGCCTTCCATGGATAATAATTGCTTACCTCTTCTCATTTCTCTAAACATTAGTTATACCCTTGCTTCCATCGTGTAATCATTAAGTTTTGGTCCTATGTAAACAACATTATAGCATGAATAATATGCTGCAATGACTCCATCAGCAGAATGGTTGCATCTCCTATTTCCAATCTAATTGAAAAGAAAAAGGCGGGGAAATAAAACATATGATGCTCTTTTACTACTTAGTTATCAATGTCCAGTGATTATAATCCTTATATTTTCACTATTTCTACATTCTCAGGGTCAAGTCCATTCCATTTTACCTTATATCCGAGCATATTAAATATCTGCTGACTTCTAATGCCATGGTTTCCAATAACAACAAGAGCTGCATTGTACTTCTTCACTCCATCCAGTTCGCTCTGAATCACTTTAAGAGTTTTATTATCAATAAGTTGGTTCCCGACCAGCAGATAATCATTGTTATTCTGTTTTAAAACAGTCTTCAAAGCATCGAGACTTACATTGTGCATTCTGGCTATTTCATCAAGATTGATAACACTACCCTTTAAGGTGATTTCAATGTTTTTAAGCCTCTCAACGTCCTCTGTAACCTGTTTCTCTTCGTATTTTCTCAGAATTTTAAGTATCTCCAGATACGGTACTTTCTTGTCATAGAAAATAATGTTATCAGTATTGAATTCCGAACCAGAGCAAGCAAGCTTTTTGTCCACAAGAAGTAGCATATCTTCTTTTTCTTTCAGCAGGTTAATCTTCTGGATTTTATTCTTGAGATATTCAGGCGTCCAGAAGCCGATTATTTCAACATATATCTTCTTACCGTTTCGTTCTAAGGAAAAATCAGGAATAAAGGCATATTGACCTGCTTTCAGTACTGTTGGTTCTCTCTTGGAGGTCCAATCGTTGAAATTAAGCAGAGAGAACTCCTTTTCAATGGCACTGTCAAAGGCCTCCATATTGGAATCAGGTTCAATACTAAAAATCGGCGTGGTATTGTCCAGAGTGAAATTATAAATCCTTGTCCCATGCATTGTTTTTTTCATGATGCTTGCTTTTATACTCCATTTCTTACATTTCATGATAGTTGGCAGCAGTTTTGCCAGAGCAGTGCCATATCTTTCGGTCATCTTGAACAAGGACACAGAACCATCCAGGTATATCCTATCATCCTTAATGGAATACATCAATCCAAGCTTCTTAACCTTCCAGAAGACTTCTTGGTAATTATCTTCAATTTGAATTTCCATGCCCGTTGCTTTAAATAGGAGGGTCTGTGTCAGTGATAGATTATATTGCCTGAGCAGATTTTCAGGATTTGTTGTCTGGAATTCCTTAATTATCAGGTTCTCTTCCATATCTGCCCATAGAGCCTTTTCCAGTACAACAGGTTCTACAGATAACTTTCTGGCAACCCTGTCTATGACCTCTTTTCTTTCTTTAATGTCGGAAACAGCACCCTTACATTCCTCATATACTACTTTTCTAGCAGTGGCTGGCTCTATGACCGAATCCATTCCGATGACGCATTTTCTCTCAAGTAACTGAGTCAGTCCCCTGATTAAACGGTAGTCAATCTCTTCAAGGCCTTCAATTTCTTCATAGAGCTCCCCATATGTTTTCCCTATATGCTCTTGGAACAGGTTGATAAGAGAGCCCGAAATCTCAAGATTCTCTTGGTTAAGCTTTGCATAAATGGGCTCAATTTTCCCTTTGTAACTCTTTGTAACGAGCAGGTCACTGGTAAGCATTTCTCCTACCTCAGAGCTTTATTTCTTCGTTTTGCTGTGTTGATTTCGCTTGTCTCTGCGGATACGATTTCATACAGGATAGCTTCCTTACCTTCCTTCTTTCTAAGTATCCTTCCCAAACGCTGAATAAAAGCTCTTTCACTACCAGTTCCACTAAGGATTACTCCAACATCTGCCTCAGGAACATCTATGCCTTCATCCAGAACCTTCGAGGTAACAACTGCCCTATATACTCCCGACCTGAACCTATCAAGGATTTCAGTCCTTTCCTTACCTGCGGTTCTGTAGGTGATTGCTGGTATAAGGAATTCCTTTGATATTTTATGAACAAGCTTGTTGTGTTCAGTGAAAATGAATAACCTGCCATCAGTATGGTTTTTCAGGATTTCTCTTAATTGTTCCATCTTGGAGATGCTGTTCAGGGCGATATCCCTTGCTTTATTCCTTGCAAGAAGTGCCTGCCTTGCATTTGGGTCTCTTCCACTTCTCATTACAATCTTCTGGAAATCCAATGGAGTCCTGATTGTTATGTTACTTTTTCTGAGGTAATCCGTAAAAACTCCCTGATTGTGCTCATATTCTATTTGTTCTTCCTCAGTCAGTGCAACCTTAATCTTTTGAAGTCTGAACGAAGATAAGTGCTCTCCTGCAAGCTCTTTAACCTTTTTCTCGAATACCTTTCCACCAACTAGCCTGTTAAGTTCGCTGTGAAGTCCATCTTCTCTCTCATATGTAGCCGTTAAACCCATCCTGAAAGGTGCAGCAAACATCTCGGCTATATGCTTGTAGCTCTCGGCAGGAAGATGGTGCACTTCATCAAAGATTATTAATCCGAATTTATTCCCCAATCTTGCAGCATGGATATAGGCAGAATCATATGTCGCTATGGTTATGGCTTTTATTTCCTGCTTTCCACCACCAAGTACTCCCACATCTACTTTGAACTCTTTCTTCAGTTTGGACCGCCACTGGTCAAGCAGGTCAAGAGTTGGAACAATCACTATTGTTGGCATGTTCAGTAAGGAAATTGCGTTAATCCCTATGACTGTTTTACCACTACCTGTTGGTAATACGATGACCCCACGTTTGCTATTCAGAATCCATGCGTCAAGAGACTGTTTTTGATAGCCCCTTAATGTCATTTGGCTCTGAAGTTCAGGACATGGCAGGAGGTCAAAGACATTATCTGTATAACTGATACCTGAATTTTTCAGATAATCAATGATATCCTTGTAGTACAGAGCCATCGCCCTGAAGCTTTTTGAACGTTCATCCCATGTAGAATTGGGGATTCTTGCATCTCCCCGAATGATAATTGTACCTTGATTAAAGGAAAGTTCCATTATGATTTGAAACCGAGTTGTGCATTAATAAGCATTGGGTATGCCCGGTAAAAGTAATGTGATAGAATTAACGTACATGGAAGACAAATACAGTACTTCACTAATTTTGAATAAGGCACAGAATAATGCTTTCCGATAGTTTTATATGCGGCGGGAACGCCGCCATATGTCATTTCTACCATTCAATTCAAGGACCTGTAATAAGGTTGAATTAAGGCCAAAGCAATGTATTGATACTGTTCTTAAACCACTCATTGATAATATCGACATCAAGATAAATGGTTCACTTACCCCTAAAGATATATTTTACACTGCCATATGCATGGCAGTGGATAACAGTTCAGTTCATTCTGCATCAAAACACTACCTAGAGATTCCCTGTGAAACATCTTTAAGATATCATCTCAAAAAACTGGATATTGAAGAGCTTATATGGTTAAATGAAAAGATCCTCCTTCAAGGTTCTGTCAGTAGTCTAAAACCAGAGAAAAAGTATGAATTTGCTATCGATTTTACAAATGATCCATATTATGGAAAAGTTGATTCATCCAATGAAGACTATGTGATACGTAGTCAGGCTAAGAAGTCAACAAACTCTTTTTACTCATATGTTTCCCTATCTATAATAAACAGGAACGAGAGGTATACTCTTGCAGTTCTCCCTGTTGAGAGAACTAAAACAAAGGTCGATTACCTTACTTATTTCATAGATCTTATAGAGGAACTGAATTTCAACATCAAGGTGCTTTGTCTGGATAGAGAGTTCTATTCAGTTGATGTGTTTGAGTTCTTACAGAACAAAGATATCCCTCACATTACACCAGTAGTAAGAAGAGGAAAAACAATCAAGCAACTGCTTAAAGGGAGAAAAGCAAGATCTGCTGAATATGTAATGAAGAATGCTCAAAAGAAAGAAGTTCATCTGGATATTGTAATTGATGTGAAGTATATGAAAGGTAAAAGAGGCAATTATGGGTGTGAGAACCTTGCTTTTGTTGTTTATGGAATTAAATGGTCTCAAAGGAAGGTTAGTAACGTCTACAGAAGACGGTTTGCTATCGAGTCATCATATAGGATGAGAAATATCGTTAAACCAAGAACATCAACAAAAGATGTAACTTTCAGATACTTCTTTACACTAATATCGTTCCTGCTGAGAAATGCATGGCTCTGTCTCCAGAAAAAACATTTCACAATTGTAAAACCAGGTCCAATAACCATTGATGAAGACAAGTTCAGATTTGCCAGGTTTATTCTGTTTGTTGAAGAATGGCTTAGGAGAAAGTTAAGAATTCAGCTAGTAGTGCAATGTTTAAGGTAATTCAACAGTAGCAGGAACAAGATGGAGGGAAAATTAGAGAACTACTGAAATAGCATGAGAGGATTTTGATTAACCCATTGTTTCTAGCAATTTTTTAAAAACGGTTTATAAGCTGATTTTCATTGTGATTAAAAACACAGGTACAAGAGATTTAGAACAAAAGTGGAACCTATCAACTATCGTAAATCATCTTTAAAAACAGGTTGGTAGTGACAGAAACACCATCCAGGTTTCCCTTTCTCTATTTCATGACTACAATTTTGGTAAGGTATTGGTTTTTCTCTTAGTGCTTCATCGATTGTTAGCATCCTTCCATTCAACTTTTGACATCCTTCACATGAATTAATTGAAACTATCTTTACCTTTTCATATCCATCTTGCTTTAGTTGGAGTAATTGCATTTTATTGGAATGTTGCAAATAAGGAAAGAATTCATTCCCTATTTTATATTTAAACAAAGCAAGCTTAAAGTACAAAGTGCCCAATTCACGAAATTCTGTCTTCTCTAATAACAGGTCTTCATATATGTCTATGCAAGTTGTAGTGTATGACCCTTTATTTCCCAGTCTCTCGGTTGTGAGCTTATGCTTTGCAAAAAAATCTTCTGGCCCAATTCCGTATTCCTTTAAATTGTAAATTTCATCGGTAGCAATCGATTCGTCTTCTGTAAGACAGGTACGGGGAAACAAAAGTCGAGAAGAACGAACATATATGAAACTACCACAATGGGGACATTTTTTCTTCTTTTTTGGAGGACTGCTTAGATTTTCATTACAATAAGGACAAACTGAATCAAAATTATCATCTGCTGAACTGATGTTTGGAGGTATCTCTGCAAGTGGCTTCTCTCCATCCTTTCTCATTTGAGCAAGTTTCTTCTTAACATCTTCATGTGTCGATGACAACAGATTCATAAGAGACTCTTTAAATACTGGACAATCTACGATTGATGGTAATGTCGGTGCTCTTGTATCAGAGGGGAGAGAAATATTTGCAAAAACCAATTCTTGTTTCTTTTCGAATTTTGCATCCAAACTACAAAGAGGATAATATCTCTTACCAAACTCAGCTTCTAACTTTGATGATAACTCGTCTTTAAACAATTCCGGATATTTCTTAATGTATCCTTTGTTTTTGAATCCAACTGAAGAAGCCATAGAAATGATTTCCTCGGGGTTTATATCCTGCTTCATCAAGTATTTAGCAATCAGAACTAGATTGCTTGGATAATTATCATCCAATGTTTCCAATGCTCTATCAAGTGTGTCTTTGTCTTTATGCAATATCGCAGCCAATACCAGAGCATTCAAAGAATAACTTTGAAATGAATTGTTCTCGTGATGCTTGCGTAATAGGAGAATAACATCAACAGCATCTTTATAATTGCCATATAACAGGTGTCTTTCAAGCCCATAATAGAAAACAAATACATATCCAATGTCAACTGGTTGTCGAATGTCTTTCAGCCAATTCAGATAAATCCATCTTTGCTCAGGTGTGAGCTGCTCATATGAGGGATAATATCCAATATTTTCCGCTGTCGAGAAAGAAGTAGGTTTAATAGGTAATTTGCTTGACAAAAGACTCGGTTCAGTAGTAAATGAAAATGTTACCGTAAATAATTCGTTTTTAAAAACTATCTTTTGGTCTTGTTCAGGATTATAATTCTTGAATTTACCATCTGCAAACCACAGCAATTTAAAGATTTTATCTTGAGAAGTCAAACCATCAAAATACATGGTAACAGCATTACTTTGAAATGGAGTATCTTTACCATTTTTTGTCCTGAGGAAATCAAATAGACCCACAACATGTCCCACCAATTAATTATATTATGCACTTTCACGTCTTATGCTAAACTTTGTAGCCTAATAACTTATAAATCTTATTAGTTGGAACTCTACATAAAATTAAAATCTGTTAAAACCCTCGTCCACATTCCGAAATAGTCAACCCCCTCAACTTATAGCAAGAGGTCTACATCCTATGAAAATCATCCAATTCGACGGTGGTGCAGTCCCAAACCCCGGCACAAGAGGCATAGGTGTCATACTCCCAGAAGACAACCACGTTCTCAGGGAGATATCCTGCAAGCTTGATGGCATAGGTACAAACAACGAAGCTGAGTATTCAGCCCTCATAGGAGGTCTGAAGCAGGCACTTGCATTGGGCTGGACCGATATATTAGTTCAAGGTGACAGTAAACTCGTTGTGAATCAGGTAGCTGGTTCATGGAAGGTAAATAAGGACAATCTCAGGTCACTGAATGAGGAAGCAAAGGTTGAATGGATTCCAAGAGAAAAGAATGCAAGGGCTGATGAAGCAGCTTCAAAGGCATTGGGATTTGATGAGATCTCCTTACATCAAGTATCAAACTTAGGCGCAGATATTGGTTTTAACATATCGGCTCTGTAGAAACCCTATTAAAATCAACATCATTAGCGTAAAATGGCTGTCATGGAACAATATATAAAGACACATTAAGTAAAAATGTCAATTTGATTGGTTCCTCGAAAAAAAGAGGATTTCTACAGAGTCGATTATTTTTGAAGGGTTTATAGCTTACCAAAAGCATAGTAACTCATATTTAGGTAATGCACATAAGATTGATTAGTAAAATATTGCACTTTACTAGCTTAACAACTACAATAATATACTTGAGTAATTAAGTCACTTACGTTATAATAACTCATATGTATTCATCTCTTTATTCGTGGTCAAATCCTCGATAATATTCAAAGTGAAGCTGTAAAGTTAGAAAAGGTTATTACAATCTACATATAAACCTCTTGAAACATACCGGTGGTAAAAGATGCTAAATAGTGAATTGGAACGTTTCATTCGGGAAGACCTTGGTCCATATGACCTTTCATGCACTCTTGTTCCAGAGAAAGAAGTGGAAGCTGTTATCTTCTCTAAGGAAGAATGCACCATTGCAGGAATTGATGTTGCAATGTCCATTTTCAGATACTTTGGCCTGCAAGCGACAACATCGCACCGCGATGGTGACCAGATAATGGCTAAAGAAACGATTTTTTCTCTTAAAGGCAGTTCTGTTTCTATGCTAAGGGCAGAGCGCCTCTCTCTGAACTTTCTAGGTCATCTAAGTGGCATTGCTACTATGACCAGTAAATGTGTGGAAATCGTAAAGGCTTTCTCAGATACAAGAGTAGCTTGCACTCGCAAGACAATACCAGGCATGCGTAGCCTTGAAAAGATTGCTGTAGTGGCAGGTGGTGGTGACACGCACAGGTTCAGCCTTTCGGACTGCATCATGCTTAAGGACAACCACATCAAGCTAATGGGTTTTGAAGCAGCCATAAGGGAAGCAAAAAAAAGAGCGAGTTTCACTCAGAAGATAGAGGTAGAGGTGGAAAGCATGGAAGAAGCTTTGTTGGTGGCTGGTCTGGAAGTAGACATTATCATGCTCGATAACATGAGCCCGGGAGAAGTCTTGAGAACTGTGCAGACGCTCAAAAAAGCAGGTTTAAAAGAACATGTGGTCATAGAGGTATCAGGTAATATTAACATAGGAAACCTCGAAGAATATGCTAAAACAGGTGTTGATGTTATCTCCATGGGTTCGCTAATCCACGCTGCAAGATGGGTAGATGTCAGTATGGAGTTCTCAGTGTAGCGGTATTGATATTTGTGGGGGCAGGAATCACGCCAAAAAGAGTTAAGTCCAGGTAATCTCTTATCTTCTAAAAAAGCTCAACAAAGATCGAACCTACGCAATCACCATGTTGATTCTTTATGAGCAAATGGCAAAGAGGATAGGTCGGTCATACCGTGGACAGCAGATTATTTGAGTATAGAAATAGTTGAGGCTTGGCATGGAATATACATCAGGTAATATTGGCAGGGTCTTCTTTCTGCGAGTTGATCATGGTGAAGACTTGATAGAGGCATTACAAACTATTTCGAGGAAAGAGAACATAAAGTCTGCTTTTTTCTTCCTGCTCGGTGCTATTGAACAGGCCGAGCTCGTGGCAGGTCCCAGGGAGTCTTCTGTGCCTCCTATTCCTATGTGGGTCAAAATAGACACACCTCATGAGATAATAGGTATAGGCAATATTTTTTATGAAGGAGATAATCCCAAGATACATCTGCACTGTAGCATAGGCAGGGATGAAATTGTCACAACTGGCTGCTTGAGGAATCATGGTAAGGTTTTCATGGTAAATGAAGTGTGCATTCTGGAAATATCGGGAATAAATGCAGAAAGAGCAAATGACAGTGAAAAGGGATATTCACCGGTCATTTTTGGAAAAAACAGCTGATAAAATGTGTTTTGCCCTCATAGCTTTTTCAGATCCTTTAAATGCCTGAGGGTTTCTTCCATTTCTTTATTTCTCTGCCGGATTTCTTCTTCAAAAGTCTCTATTATGTCTCGGAGTGGAACTATCAATTTATAGTACTTGACAGGCCTGCCTTTATCAGAGTTCTTTTTCTCATTTCGCTCTTCTATCCATCCTCTTTCACGTAAAGGCCTCATGGCAACGCTTACTTCAGGTTGACGCATTCCTGATGCTTGTTCAATATCATGAGAAGTGATCTCTTTCCCGCAGGAAAGGCACGCGATAGAAATAGCTTCTGTTCTGCTGACTCCAAGGTTTTGCAATAATTCGATAATCTCTTTGCTTTGTTCATCCAGGATATCAGCATTTTCTTTTTGCATATATATATAATATATTCTTTATATTTATATAATTTATCCAAAAATTACTCTGCCTATCTTTTCTATCAAAAAGAAACGCTAACAATATATAGGCTAATCACCTTTTATGGGATAGAACATAGAGGTGGAACAGGATGGTTTACATTGCTGATGAACGTAAGTATAAGATAGAAAAAGTGCATGCGAGAGAGATCCTTGATTCACGGGGAAATCCGACGGTTGAAGTGGATGTATATACTGGCTGTGGCTTTGGGCGTGCTAGTGTTCCCTCGGGTGCTTCCACCGGTACCCACGAGGCTATTGAGTTAAGGGATAAAGAGGCAGACCGCTACAGAGGAAAAGGTGTTCTTGATGCAGTGGACAACGTGAATACCACTCTTGAAGGTGACCTCGTAGGAATGGATGTCCGCCACCAGCGTGGAATAGATGACCTTATGATAGCTATGGACGGCACTGATAACAAGATGACTTTGGGTGCCAATGCTATTCTGGGTGTTTCCATGGCAGTTGCAAAAGCAGCTGCAGACTCTCTTAATATTCCACTATACAGGTACCTTGGAGGTACGAACGCACATACTCTTCCTGTTCCCACAATGAACGTCATAAATGGCGGTAAGCATGCAGGCAACGATCTTGCTATTCAGGAATTCATGATCCAGCCTAAGGGTTCTGACACTTATGCTGAAGCCCTTCGGATGGGAGCTGAAACCTATCATTCTCTGCGCAAGATACTTGAAGACAAATATGGTGCTTCAGCAACGAATGTTGGTTATGAAGGAGGGTACGCTCCACCATTATCCATGACCACAGATGCCCTAGATGCCTTGATGAGCGCAATAGAAGAAGCAGGCTATACTGAGTCAGATATTACTGTTGGTATTGACGCTGCAGCATCTGAATTCTTTGATGGCGAAGCATATTCTATTGATGCCAAGTTATTGGACGCTGGGGAGCTTACCGATTTCTATCTAGAGTTAATCGATAGCTATCCGATCATATACATAGAGGATCCATTCCATGAGGAAGCATTCGAAGATTTCGCAAATCTCTCTTCTGAGGCATGGGAAACCCTTATTGTTGGCGATGATCTGTTCGTAACTAATACCAACCGCCTTGCCAAAGGCATTGAGATGGGTGCTGCAAATGCCTTGCTTTTAAAAGTAAATCAGATAGGTACTATTTCCGAAGCTTTTGATGCTGCAACTCTTGCAAACCGTAACGGATATGCTGTAGTGGTCAGTCATCGCTCTGCTGAAACCGAAGATACAACTATCTCAGACATTTCCGTAGCAATAGGTGCCGATCTGATAAAGACGGGTGCTCCGGCACGCAGTGAGCGTACTGCAAAATATAATCAGTTACTTAGGATTGAAGAAGACCTTGGAGATATTGCAAGATACTTGCAACTCTAATTTCTTCTTAACTTGTTTTTTTACTTTCTTTGAGGGATGGAGTATTGATTGAACCAACACAACTTCTATATTTCATTGCTGCTTCTGTTGCTTTAACTTTGCTCCCCGGTCCTGACATTCTTTTTGTCCTTTCCATCAGTCTTTCTCAGGGAAAGAAGGCTGGAATGGTAACTGCATCAGGGTTGTGTACAGGATTGCTGTTCCACACAACTGCTGCAGCATTGGGCATATCTGCTATTGTGTATAAATCGGCCCTTGCATTTACAATAGTAAAATACGCAGGTGCTATTTATCTGATTTATCTGGCTTTCAAGGCACTAAAGGAAAGCGGAACTCTCTTTTCATCCTTCGATATTAAAGAAGCTGATGTGCCAGTTCTTTACAAAAGGGGTATTGTAATGAACATTCTGAACCCCAAGGTATCACTTTTTTTCCTTGCATTCCTTCCACAGTTCGTAAGCACAAATGCAGGCAATGTTCCGTTGCAAATGGTATTTCTGGGAGTCATATTCCTTGCTCAGGCATTGATAGTCTTTTTCCTGGTGTCTATGTTTGCAGGGCTAATTGGTTCCAGGATCCTGCAAATACCAAATGCAGGGAAATATGTGAACTGGGCAAAAGCTGGTATCTTTTCAATAATAGGGCTGGAACTTGCATTTTCGAATCGTTAGTCATCTTTTGTGGCAAATGAGAATAAACAATTTCAACTATCTGGAGAAATACATTTCATGAAAGTTGTGATCGAGACTCCAAAGTACAGTTTCTTCAAATATAACAAGTCAGGTGATCACTACATAAAGGTATTCTTTTCTCCTTTGCCTGTCATATTTAACTATGGATATATAGAGGGTGTAAAAGGTGCCGATGGGATGGAAGTTGACGCAATTATCCTGGGTCCTAGGATGGTTCAGGGTACAGTTATAGAGTTCCTTGATTGCTACGGAGTAGTAAGGTTCGTGGACGACTCTACAAAAGATGACAAATATTTGTTCTATATAAGCGGTTATCATTCTCCGCATATATTATCATGCTATTTTAGGATATACGCTATTTTCAAGACATTCATATATCTGTTATCCGAAAGGCGTATTTCAGAATGCAAATTTCTTGGTGTAGAAAAAAGAAATATTGGTTTTATTTAATATCATTCTTATATTTTTTAACAGTAATATTTGTTTTATTTTCTTATTGTCTTAAGTGGTTTATTTTTGTGCCTTAAGTCTTATATCTTAAGCGTGAGTTTATTTCTTATGTGTGTAGCTACAAAACTTAATCCATAAATTCGCATAATATTACACACGATCCATCATCAAGATTATTTATATTCACGTTTAGGGGGGGTTGCATTGAAGTTTGCTGAAGTACGTGACACTTCTGTAGTAGGCTTGGATATAATGGATGTACTCAAAAGAAATCCAAATGGCAGAGTGGGAATCCTATCCATCACTAATGAAATGGATTTAAGCGGTGAATTAAAGATATATCATAATCATCTTGAAAATCTTATCCTTGAACGCACTGAAGAACTCCGGTCGATTAATGAGCAGTTGCAGAAAGAGATCTCAAAAAGGAAGCGTGTGGAAGAACTTTTGAGACGTGAAAAGGAAAGATTACGCAACTACATCGACGTTGTTGGGATTATGATCCTTGTACTTGACGTGGATGGAAGCGTATCTCTAATTAACCGAAAAGGGGCTGAACTTCTTGGTTATGATGAGGATGAGATAATAGGCAAAGAGTGGTTATCAAGTTTTATTCCTGAAGAGGAGCAAGATAAAGTAAAGAATGCCTTTTCAAATTTTCTTAAAGGGGATTTTAGAAAAAATCTTGAAAACTCCATACTCACACGGTTTGGTAAGAAGAAGCTAATTTCATGGACCAATGTGCCTCTTCTGGGCGAGCAAGGTTGTGTAATAGGATGCATAAGTGCCGGAGAGGATATTACAGATTTCAGGTTATCTCAGGAAAAACTTCAAAAATATGCTGCTGATCTCAAACATAGTGATGAGTTAAAGCTGCTTTTAATAGATATTCTATGTCATGACCTGCTAAATCCTGCTAACATTATTAAGGGCTATTCCGAATATCTCCTTGAAACAATAGATCTTGAGGAGAAAAAGGAAATTGTTGAAAAGATTCATCAGCAAAATGAGAGGCTGATTAACATAATCAATTCCGCTTCAATGTTCGGTAAGCTTGAAAGTACTGAGATGATAAGTTTTGAGGAACTAGACCTATTGGAATTGCTTGGAAAAGTTTTCAGGGAATTCTTGCCTTTACTTGAAATAAGAAATATTACCCTGGAATGCTATGCAAATGGTAGTTACCCAGTTTATGCTAATCCTGTGATAGAGGAGGCTTTCTCCAATTTGGTTTCTAATGCAATTAAGTTCAGTCCTCAGGGAAGTTGTATTGTTTTAGATATACTGGATTGCGGTCCTTCATGGGAAGTAACTTTCACTGACTCTGGAATTGGTATAAGCGACGAGAACAAGGATGTTATCTTCAAAAGGTTCAAACGTTTTTCCAGTGAAGGTACAAAAGGAAGTGGACTAGGTCTTGCTATCGTAAAGAAAATAGTAGAACTCCATGATGGTGAAGTTGGTGTTTATGATAATCCCTCTGGTTCAGGTTCTGTATTCTGGATAAGATTGAGTAAAATACAACCATCTTAGTATGAAACAATAGTTTCTAGCGGGTCAAGACCAATACTACTATGTGTAGTCTTAAGGTATTTATTAATTGATTAGTTTTCTCTTCATTTTTTTTGTTGAAAGTTCTATTTTTAGCTCAGCAATGTAGAAAAAGTATATATAACAATACTCAAGTAACCTCCTTCCTGTAGGAGAAAGGGTTAAGATAATCAATAAATCCCAATATGATGGGATAAATAAGATTCTATAAGTAAACAACAAGTGAATTCTATCGAATGCAAAAATTGCATTGGTGATATCTATGTTTTCAAGTTACAATCTTTTTGTCCTCGAATCGGCTATTTCGATTTGGTACGTTACAATTGTCGATCAATTGACTTTCTGAGGTGGTATTATACTACAAATAGACGAAGTTATGTTTATTTTCCTATTCCTTTTACTTACCATTGTATTGTCAATTCCTATAGGTAAGTACATGTGTAAAGTTTTTGAGGGTCAAAGAACTTTTATGACCCCATTGGTGAGCCCAATCGAACGATTCATCTATCGATTGATGCAAGTTGATGAGAAAGAGGAAATGAACTGGAAAAAATATGCTTATTCTCTTATTGTGTTCAATATCATTTCCATAGCGTTCCTTTTTCTGCTTCAGTTGTTGCAAGGTGTCCTGCCACTTAATCCTCAAGGATTGTCTGGTGTAAGGTGGGATACTGCTCTTAATACTGCAATATCTTTTGTCACTAACACTAACTGGCAATCATATGCCGGTGAAACTACTATGAGCTATCTTACTCAGATGCTCGGCCTGGCAGTGCAAAACTTTGTTTCTGCAGCCGTTGGTATTGCTACTATACTGGTTTTCATCAGAGGCTTTACCCAGAAAAATACGAGGAATCTAGGCAATTTCTGGGTAGATATGACCCGTTCGGTCCTTTACATCCTCTTGCCATTGTCTGTGATATTTTCGATCTTATTGGTTTCACAGGGTATTGTACAAACTTTTGATCCGTATGCCACCATCCAAACTCTGGAAGGTTCTACTCAAACCATACCTCTTGGTCCGGCGGCATCACAGGTGGCTATAAAAATGCTGGGCTCAAACGGAGGGGGTTTCTTCAATGCAAACTCAGCACATCCATTCGAGAATCCAAACAGTATCACCAACTTCTTCGAAACGCTCGCCATATTATTGTTACCTATGTCCCTTGTTTTTGCTTTCGGGTACATGGTACGGAATTTCAAGCAGGGTTTAGCAATATTCTTTGTGATGATGATTTTGCTACTAATGGGATTAGGGGTAGCATTATGGTCAGAGAGCCAACCAAATCCTTTGATTGAAAAACTGGGTATTTCCGGTGGTAATCTGGAAGGTAAAGAAATAAGGTTTGGAGTGGCTGAATCTGTTCTATGGGGTGTAGCGACAACAGCAGTTTCAAATGGCGGTGTCAATTCCATGCATGATAGCACAACGCCTCTTACAGGATTAGTATACCTGTTTAACATGGGTACAGGTGAAGTGATATTCGGAGGGCTGGGTGTTGGATTAGCCGGAATGCTGTTCTATGTTATTTTGACCATGTTCATAGCTGGTCTGATGATAGGCAGAACTCCTGAATTCCTTGGTAAAAAATTAGGTCCCGATGAGATGAAACTGGCCCTTATACCACTTATATTGCCTCCAGCAGTGATTCTGATATTTTCAGCTATTGCTATATCCATACCTGAAGGCTTAGCAGGTATTAGTAATCCAGGTTCTCACGGTTTATCTGAAATACTGTATGCCTACTTCTCTGCACTTGCTAACAACGGTTCAGCTTTCGCGGGACTTAGTGCCAATACAGTCTTTTACAACCTTACAACAGGACTGGGAATATTAATAGGTCGTTTTGCTACCATAATCCCTGCAATTGCTATTGCTGGTTCCTTGGCCCAGAAAGGAAAAGTGCCTGTAAATTCAGCAAGCTTTCCAACAACAGGTCCTCTGTTTGTAATAATGGTGGTCGCTGTGATCATTATAATCGGAGCCCTTACCTATTTCCCTATATTCGCACTTGGGCCTGGGCTGGAGCATTTACTGATGCTGGGGAGATGAATATTGCTTAAAGAGGTGAAAATATGAACGAAGGAAAATCAGGCATATTCCAGAAAAAGATTCTATTAGAAGCTTTTAAAGGTTCATTTTCAAGATTGAACCCTATAACACTCCTTAATAATCCTGTAATGCTTATTGTGGAAATAGGTGCCATCATTGCAACTTTGCTAACCATTAAGGATATATTTGGAGGTACTAGCGTATCTTTTGACCTTCAGATTACAATATGGTTATGGTTTACGGTTTTATTTGCAAACTTTGCCGAAGCGATAGCTGAAAGCCAGGGAAAAGCCCGTGCAGAATCCCTCAAACAAACTAGAAGTGAGGCAAAGGCTAAGCAAATATTGGATAATGGAAGCATAACAGAGGTTTCAGCGTTATCTCTGAAAAAGAATGACATTGTCTTGATTACTGAGGGGGAAGTAATACCCAGCGATGGTGATATCATTGAAGGGACAGCTCTTGTGGATGAATCTGCTATCACGGGAGAGTCGGCTCCCGTAGTAAGGGAATCTGGTGGCGATAAATGCGGAGTTACCGGGGGTACTAAGCTACTTTCAGGAACTATTAAAGTTAGAATTACAGTTGATCCTGGTCACACTTTCCTTGATAACATGATTAGCATGGTTGAAAGTGCAAAACGGCAGAAAACACCTAACGAACAAGCACTGGAACTTTTGCTTATCGGTTTGACAGCATTGTTTTTAGCTGTAGTGGTTACCTTGAGGGCATTTTCCGGTTATATGGGCATATCGATTTCCATACCCATTTTGATAGCTTTACTTGTATGCCTCATGCCTACTACTATCGGAGCGCTTTTACCGGCTATTGGTATTGCAGGTATGGACAGGTTACTTCAGCACAACGTGATTGCTTTAAGTGGCCGGGCAGTGGAAGCGGCAGGAGATGTAAGTGTGGTGCTGCTGGATAAGACAGGAACTATCACATTGGGAAACAGGATGGCCACTGAATTCATTCCTATAGCAGGCATTGGACTGAAAGACCTAACTGAAGCTTCTCTAATGTCTTCACTTGCTGATGAAACTCCTGAGGGAAGAAGTATAGTAAAACTGGCAAAAAAGGAATTGGACATACGTGGCAGAGATATTCATGCTCCGGAAAACTCCCACTTTGTCCCCTTCACTCCAGAAACGCGTATGAGTGGAGTAGATATTGGTTCAAGAAGAATTCGAAAAGGTTCTGCATCTGCTATAGAGGATTTTGTTCTGTCTAACGGTGGGAGTGTGCCTGATGAAATGCAAAATACAATCAGAGACATATCAACAAAAGGAGATACTCCTCTTGTGGTAGCTGATGACACCGGGATATTAGGGGTCATAAGATTAAAGGATATAGTGAAAAAAGGTATCAATGAAAGATTATTGCAGCTTAGGAATATGGGTATAAAATCCATTATGATCACAGGCGATAACCAGCTTACTGCTGCATCCATTGCTGCAGAGGCAGGTGTTGATGACTTTATGGCTGAGGCAAAACCCGAAACCAAATTAGCAATGATACGGCAGTATCAGTCAGGAGACAACCAATATCTTGTAGCTATGATAGGCGATGGTACCAATGATGCTCCGGCTCTTGCCCAGGCAGATGTTGCAGTTGCCATGAGCGCTGGTACTTCTGCAGCAAGAGAAGCCGCTAACATGGTGGACCTTGATTCCTCTCCTTCCAAGTTACTGGATATAGTTGAAATAGGGAAAGAGATCCTTATAACCAGGGGTGCTCTGACCACTTTCAGCATAGCTAATGATGTAGCCAAGTATTTCGCTATCATCCCTGCACTATTCTCTGTTGCTTATCCGCAACTCAGCATACTGAATATAATGGGTCTTTCGACCCCTTCAAGTGCAGTGCTATCTGCAGTTATTTTCAATGCCATTGTGATACCACTGCTCATACCCTTAGCTCTTAAGGGTGTAAAATATCGTTCAACTTCTTCAGTATCACAGTTGTTGGGCATGAACATTTTAATCTATGGTCTGGGTGGCTTAATTATTCCCTTTGCCGGAATCAAGTTGATAGACATACTTATCACTTTATCAGGTGCAGCAGGAGGGTGAGGAAATGAAGGAAATTAAAAATGCTTTACTAATGTTTATAGTATTTTCCGTTATACTAGGCATAATCTATCCTGTTGTTATCACAGGCATATCCCAGGTAGTATTTCCTTATCAAGCAAATGGAAATCTGATTACTGAGAATGGAACAGTAATAGGTTCCGAACATATCGGGCAGAACTTTACAAGTCCCATTTATTTCCACGGGAGGCCTTCTGCCATTGGATATGATTCTGGTACTTCCGGCGGTTCTAATCTGGGGCCCACAAACCAGAAACTGGTGGATCAAATTGAGGAGAGAGTGCAACTGATAAGATATGAAGAATCGTTGTCTTCTAACTCTACAATTCCGGCTGATTTGGTGCTGTCTTCTGGTAGCGGTCTGGAAGCCTATATTTTTGTGGATTCTGCCAGATTGCAGATTCCAAGGATTGCCAAAGCCAGAGAAATTACTGAAACAGAAGTTGAAACTATTATCCAGAGCAACGCTGAAAGCTCCAGGCTGGGAACAGGTACGCCCATGGTTAATGTATTGAAACTCAATATAGCTTTAGATAATATCAGGAGGTGAAAATGAAAGAAGATTACAAAAGACCAGACCCCGATGAGATCCTAAATTTACTAAAAGAAGAGGAAGAAAAAAGAGATTCAAATCGGGGCTACCTTAAAATCTTTTTGGGATACGTAGCAGGCGTTGGTAAAACATACAGAATGCTTAGCGAAGCTCATGTTCTTGAAGAAAAGAAAAAAGACATTGTTGTAGGTATCGTTGAGACTCATGGCAGGATAGAGACCGAGCAACTTCTTGAGAACCTGGAAGTAATTCCACGAGTAAAAATCGATTACAAGGGGATTGTACTTGAAGAGTTCGATATAGATGCTGTTTTAAAACGGAAACCTGCTTATGTACTCGTGGACGAGCTTGCCCATACAAATATTCCCGGTTCTCGACATATAAAGCGTTATCAGGATGTCGAAGAGTTGCTTAATGCCGGCATAAATGTTTATTCCACATTGAATGTGCAGCACATTGAAAGTCTCAATGACATTGTCCAGCAAATCACTGGAGTTGAGGTCAAAGAAACTGTCCCTGACAGCATTATTGAGATGGCAGATAAAATCGAAGTAGTTGATTTGCCCTTTGATGAATTGATAGAGCGTCTAAAAGAAGGAAAAGTCTACGTTCCCGAAAAGGCCATAAAAGCAATGAGCAATTTTTTTAGCGAGAAGAATCTAATCGCACTTAGGGAAACAGCTCTTAGATATGCTACATTGCACGTGGATTCTGAAATGGGTAGTTATCTAAGGAAAGAAAAAGTAATGGGCCCGTGGGATACCAGCAATCGGATAATTGCATGTGTAAGCTCGAGTCCTTCTTCAAGAAAGCTAATTCGCATAGCATATCGTTTCTCTCACTTGTATAATGTGGAATGGTTTGCAGTATACGTTGAACCTTATGCCGACATAAGGATGACAGATGATGTTAGGCAACAACTAGAAAATAACCTAGCTCTTGCAGAAGAACTTGAGGGGAAAGTAATTCGATTAAAAGGTTCCATAGCGAATGAGATTGTATCCTTCGCGAAGTCAAAGAACATAACGCTTATTTTGCTGGGACATTCACGTAGGTCCCGCTTACAGGAATTTCTCGAAGGATCCGTGATTAACAAAGTAATTAAGAAAAGTGCTTCTCAGGTTTTGGTAATAGAGAACAAAAACGAATTTGATACTGGTCGTAAAAAAATAAAGAAAACAGGTACCAGTGGTCTGAATTCTTTGTGGGGATCATATTCCATTAGTTTTTCAAGCATCGGCTTTACAACTGTAATATGTTTACTGCTTCAGTCTTTTATTGAAGCGCCAAACATACCCATGATATTCATTATACCCATCGTTTTTACAAGTTTAGTAGCAGGAAAGAGGCCAGGAATTCTGGCATCAATACTTGCCGTTGCAGCTTTTGATTTATTTTTTGTTCCGCCTTTCTATACATTCACTGTTGACGATGTTCGCTTCATTCCTACTTTTATTGTATTATTGGTAGTCGGAATAGTCACGAGTTTACTTGCTGATACTGTCAAAAAACAGGTTGAGTACATAAGACAACGTGAAACGTTCATTTCTTCATTATATGATTTTAGTAAGGGCCTATTAGCTTCACAGGACTTGAACATTATATTGGGAAGAACTACGAAATACATATCAGATTCTTTTAATTATGATGTCTTGATCCTACTGCCTGACGAGTCTAATAAATTATACATAGCGTCAAGCAATGAGAACAAAGAAAAATTCGGCGAGCATGAAATGGCTGTTTCCAATTGGGTTTTTGAACAAGGTAAAACGGCAGGTATGGGTACAGATACTCTATCTTCATCACAATGGTATCATATTCCTCTTAAGGTCCAAACGGGAACTCTGGGTGTTATGGCTCTCGCTTCCCATAAGAATATGACTAATGAGCAGAGGCATTTAATTGACGCATTTGCAAATGTATTCTCTCTGGCACTTTCAAACTCTATGTATGCAAGAACTGAGGAATAATAATTCTGATGTTCATTAAAGCAGGTTTATCACTAGAAAGCATTATCAGGGAACTGGAGTCTCTCTCAAATCCATCTGTCCTCGAAGGCATGGCAAGGTTTGGTATTACTCCTGGTAAAGCATATGGTGTTTCTATTCCTTAACTTCGGAGGATGGCGAAGAATATCGGAAAAGATCACGAGCTTGCTATCTAAAAATAAGAGATAATCTTCTATTTGATTACTGTGTAGATTCTGTTCAAAAAATATAATTTTATTCTCTTAATAGTCATTTTAAACAAATCATTTAGTAAAACCTTCTATTTGCATTCCATCTGCATCCCTGAATAGTGCCATCCCAGTTTTCATTTTTTTGAAGTTAAGGGTTTCATAGAACCCTTCTTTTCCTGGTGAGGCATATAATATGAAATTACATTGTGGAATGCTTTTTAGAATACTGTTGACTATCAATTTGCCCAATCCTCTGCCTTGATATGGCTGTGATACAGCTACATCATATATTGCTGCCTGGTATGCATTGTCTGAAATAGCGCGACCAAAGCCGATAAGTTTATCATCTTCGTATAAAAGTACAACAACACAGCTGTTCTCAAATGCGATTTTATGTACCTTACTTTCAAAATATGCAATGCCAACACTTTCCAAAATAGAAGATACATAATTCCAATCAACATTTGAACAATCGTACTGTAATCTTATATTCATAACTCTATCTTCATTTTTCATTCATGCCTCAGTGCATCCAGTGGTCTCATCTGAGCAGCTTTCCAGGCGGGATATACTCCTCCTGCAACTCCTGTCATTATACCAAAACAAATTCCTAATATAATATAAGCGATGCTTGATGGCGCGAACAAATATGATGCCTGCTTCATGATAAGCACAGTTATCAAAAATCCACCTCCAAAACTCAATATTCCTCCTATGAGGCTTGCAGCCGTTCCCAGAAACAGTGCTTCCAGCAGGAACATCTTGAGCACATCTTTTCTTGAAGCTCCTACTGCTTTCATTATTCCGATTTCACGGGTGCGCTCCATGGTGGACATGAGCATGACGTTAAGAATGCTTACTCCTGCTACAAGGAGGGAAATAGAGCTTATTCCCATAAGAAACAGTGAAATGTACCTGGAGATCTCATTAATACTGTCAAGGATACTATTAGTTGCAAGTACAAACACTTCTTCATCTTTCTTGTTGAGCCTATCTTCAAGATTAGTTTTGACGATGTCGATCTCGTTTATATCCTTCACTTGGATTATCACATTAGTATAACCTTCATCTGTGTCCTCATAGATCCGTGTAAACATCTGAGGATCCATAAAAACAGCACTATCAGCGCTGACATCAAAACCGATGCCACGCTCCTTGAGGATCCCTATAACCCTGAACTTAGTATCTTCTATAGTTATTTTTCCTCCTATATTTACCCCAAGGTCTTTTGCAAGTTGTGATCCGATCATGCAATCTGAAGAACCGCGCTTATACATACGCCCATTTTCTATCTCTACAAGGTTTGGCAGATCTTCACTTCCTATGCCATATACAGTTGCATAGGTCTCTTCATTCTTGTATTCCGTCTTTGAACCGCTTGAGTAAACGGGTATAAGGTTCTCTATCCCTGCAACTTTCTGCATCTTGTCCACTTGCTTTTCAGTTATTGCAGTGTCACCAAATCCAGGGTAAACTATGAGTTCGTTTCCGACATCTCCTAGAGAATCTGATACTGACATTTTCAAGCTGTTACCCAGTATGCCCATAGATGAGATTGCAATTACTCCAATGATTATGCCCACAGCTGCAAGGACAGTACGTGCAGTGTGCCTTTTAAGATTTCTTTTTGCAAGCTCAGCGTACATATTACTTCTAAAATACTTCCTCTGAAGCTTCAATGATCTCACCGTCCCTTAGGACAATATTTGTATTTGCATACGATGCTATCTTTGGGTCGTGGGTGACTACAATAACCGTGGTTCCTTGAGAATTTAGTTCTCTGAGGAGTTCCATCACACTATTACCGGTTTTTGTATCAAGGTTACCAGTGGGCTCATCTGCTAACAAAATAGGTGGGGAATTTGCCAGTGCCCGGGCAATGGCAACTCTTTGTTGCTGGCCTCCAGAAAGTTCACTGGGTTTATGTTCTGCAAATTCAGGTCCAAGATTTGCTCTTCTTAAAAATTCCATTGCTCTTTGACTTCTCTCTTTTTCAGGTATCCTCGCAAATATCATAGGCATTTCTACGTTCTCTATAGCAGTGAGAGTGGGTATCAGATTGAACTGCTGAAATATGAATCCTATATTGTTTCTGCGGATTTCTGTTAGTTGGTCATCGTTTAGCAAAGAAAGATCAGTTCCATTTATCTTGACCGTTCCTTCTGTGGGCTGATCAAGGCATCCAATAAGATTGAGCATAGTGGATTTTCCAGAACCTGAAGATCCCATTATTGTTACAAAATCTCCCTTCTCAATCGAAAGGTCGACACCGTTTAGAGCATGTATCCGGCTTGTTCCAAGCTTATAGATTTTCTTCACACTAGTGAGTTGGACTATAGGATCTTGCATAGCTGACCCTTTCACTCTGAGTTTTTACGCTTTTTCCAGGAATATGTTATAATGCCTAATACTGCAATACATATAACTCCAACAAGACCAATCACCAAAAAGGACATCCCTCCACTATCATTTGATACTGGAACTGTTCCCTTCTCTATGGAAATGTTCTCATTTATATATGCATAAGCATTGTTGGTATTTCTGAACTCTATTAGCAAGGGTATTGCTTCTACATTGCTTCCCTGTGTGGAAGCAGACAGTTCGAAACTGCTGAAATCATCACTTTCCAAGGTGCCTACAAAGTACTTTTCATATGGTTGCACAGGTGTGACATTATCAGTTGCCATTACAGATATCATGACATTTTTTGCGTCTGTGGTTCCGAAATTATTGATGTCTCCTGTAATGCTGTACACATTTCTGGTACTTTCTATCTCTAGGGACGACAGTATAAGTGCGGACTGGTCCACCACTTCTATGTTGTAGTTCGTATCAGATGATGTATGCAGGTTATCCCCATTGAAATATGTAGTAGAGAATTGCATTTCTTTGTTGCCTTTGGTGGATGTCATGGTGTTCAAGGTAAATGTCGCTGTGGACTTATTTCCTCCATTGATGGTACCTACAAAGACATTAGCAGGGAAGAATACAATATCGTTTCCTTTCGGAGTGACAATAACACCTGTAATATCATTAGGTCTCAGGTTGACTACCTCCACGTTTATCGTTGAATATTCTTTCATAAGCGTGGGAGGCATATCGGATACGATTATCTTCAAGTCCCTGTCATCAACTTTTACAGGTATCCTGTAGTTAAGATTATACATATCACTGCCACCTACAACTTCCAGCTCCAGAAAATGCATGCCATTGGTAGCATTCTCATTCGCCTGTATGTTGAAAGTGAGCCTTATATAATCCCCAGGTCCCAGTAATCCCACATCTGTCTGCATTCCATCCAGGATATTAATAGCTTTATTTCCCTCAAGAGTAGCACTTGCTATATAGGCATTCATATCGAAAGTTTCATCGTCCTCCTGGACGTACACTTCCCCTGAAGCCATGTTTCTAAGTTCTATGGTTACTGTTCCTGTATCCCCTGGCATTAATACACCAGGCTCAATCGAGTAATTCACTGTGATTGTAGGTCGGATCTCAGTATCAGCACTTGCATATGGCAAGAAAAGAGTCAGTAGAACACATAAAAGTATGATTGTTCTCATGAATATCAGTTTTTTTCATTTGATTAACTTAATGCTTGATACAAATTATATACTGTGTAGATCAGATAGAGTCCTATTGGTATTCCTACAGTGAGGAGGGCATTTTTCACTGTAAGATTTCTGGAATGTATCATCGCGAATACCCATATGTTTGCACTCCATAATGTTAGGATTATGCCTATGACACTGGAAGCCATTATGTAAGGATTAGAAAGTATAGCTTTTTGCAGAAGTGTTGGATCGCTTATGGAAAAATCTAGTGAAGAGTAGGCTTTGCTTGTTAGTATGAGGGTTATCAAGGAACCAAGTATCGAAGGCAGGAATCCATATGCAACAAACTCAAGAACTCTTTTGAAATTCCCTTGTCCCCCAAATACCATTGAGAGCAGGTAAAAGATCCCACTGTATATCGCCCACATTATGAATACAACTATAATAGCAAATATCGCACCAATGATCATACCTATCTGTGCAAAACTTGCAGCATCACTTGGCAGGCTTCCTATTATCGTGCTTGCCACTATATAGGCACTGATCGCTGATATTATGGCCATTATCCCTATAATCATCACTGGTGGCTTAAAATCAGCTTCTTGTTTCATTTTATTCTCAAAGAATTCACTAGGATTTGTAAGGACTTCCAGCATAATTTAACCTCATATTTAAGCAAATATGTAATTTGTAAGGTAGACCTATTTTCTCGACTTTAGTATTTATTTGTTATGATATGCGTAGTGCTTGATACAGTGTATATAGCATATATATCAGGTACATTACCATTGGTATTCCGACAGTAATTAGAGCGTTCTTAACTGTAAGATTTCGGGAATGTATCATAGCAAATACCCATATATTCGCACTCCATAGGCTCAGAATAATGCTAGTGATATTAGCTAGTATTATATAAGGATTTGAGAGTATAGCCGTTTCTATGGCATGTGGATCACTTGTGGAAATATCTACAAATAGACTCATGTATATTAGGAATACAAGGGCAATTGCTGAACTTAATATAGATGGAATAAACCCATATGCTACAAACTCAATAACTCTTTTAAAATCTCCTTTCCCTTCAAAGAGTAATGAAACAGTATAGAATGCACCACTTATAATTCCCCATTCTATAACAACAGTTATCATTACGGTTATGAGACCCATTGCTATTATAGTTCTTTGAGCGTTTATGGGTATACCGTTGAATAAACTGTTCATCAGCTCTTCCATCATGACAAAAGCAGTTATGACGGTCAGAAGCGACAGTGTACTAATTATAGCGTAAGGTGGCTTTAAGTCAATTTCTTCTTTGAGTTTCTTCTCAAAGAACTTACCTGGATTCATAAGAACTTCCAGCATATTTGAAACCTCTAGTAATACTCATATAAAAGCAGAACATCGTTTTTAAGACTTACTCTGATTTCGATGAAAAATGTTTTTGCCAACAGTATATATAGGTTTGAGTCAATTTATTTTTGTACTTGAAATGTATATGTAAGTTTTATAAATTCTATTTATTGTGTGTTAAGATGTTAAAAGTGGGTTCGATGTGAAAGAGTTTAAGGTAGATGATCTCTCTCCTATTATAGAGTTAAGAGCTCTTTGCAAGAGCTACTGGTTGGCAGAAACAGAAATGCAGATTCTTAAAAGCATAAACCTCAAAGTTCTTAGAGGTGAGTTTGTAGCTATCATGGGTCCTTCTGGTTCAGGAAAAAGTACTTTGATGAATATGATCGGTTGTCTTGATAGGCCTACATGTGGTCAAGTGCTTATCATGAACAAAGATATTAATCTGATATCTGATGCCGAGCTTGCTAAGTTGAGGGGTCTTGAAATAGGTTTTGTTTTTCAGAACTTCAGTCTGATACCCAGGTTGTCTGCTTTAGAAAACGTGTTACTTCCAACTTATGCTAATGTCAAAGAGGGTGTAAATCCCAGAAAGAAAGCCGAAGACCTCATAAGCCTCGTTGGTTTGGCTGATCGTCGTTACAATAAGCCTACGGAACTTTCGGGAGGCCAGCAGCAAAGGGTAGCTATAGCGAGGGCTCTTATCAATGATCCATCTCTTATACTTGCCGACGAACCAACTGGTAATCTCGATTCTAAGACCGGCGAGGAGATCATGAAGATTTTCAAAGATCTTAACGGTATGGGAAGAACAATAGTGATGATTACACATGATGCAAATCTTGCAGGTTATGCTGATAGAGTAGTTCATCTAAAAGACGGTATAATTGAAAATAGTTAGGTGGTACAATGGCCAATAATAAGTCGTTGAAGAATATTTGCTTTCTAATGGCTGTATTCATATTATCAATTAATACAGTTTCAGGAGCAATAAGTTCTCTTACATCATCAACTGGCACTTTTTCAGCTAATGAAGGGTCCTATTTGAAAGTGAGCATCCTTAAATATGAACCAGTGCCTGCAGATATTGGTAAATATGTAGACGTTTGGGTAAAGGTCGAGAATTCAGGCTCAGGAAAAACAGATGATCTTTCTATTGAATTGGCGCCTGAATACCCTCTTTCTCTTGATTCAAAGAGCAATGCTCTTGTAAATATTGGTATTCTTGGGCCTGAAAGTGCTGCAGTACATGAGTATAGGTTGTATGTGGATAACAATGCTAAAGTGGGAAATGCTTCCTTTGATATCCTTTACCAGTCTAAAAAGGACGGTGCATGGTTCAAAGAAACTTTTGATCTCCAGGTAGGTTCTATTACTTCTGATAGCAAAGGCAATATTGAACTTGATGGTATTCCCATTATGGATCCTCAGGTATTCATGCCAGGTGACAAGGGAACAATTGCAATTGTCCTTAAGAACAGTGCTACATCTTATTCTGTTACTGTGGGTGGGGAAACATTTGATACCAATGCAAGAGTACAATCTGCCACTCTCACAGGAACTGATGGAATAACAGTAACAACAAACAGTTATACCGGTAACGGTGTGCTAGGTCCAGGAGAATCCCTTCCTCTTACATACAATATAGAAATAGCTGACAATGTTTCAGATGGCACTTATTTCCTGGACTTTTCCATAATAGGTAATTCCTATTCCTTTAATAACAACTGGCGCATTCCTGTTAGAGTTGATTCATCTTCCGTTCGTATTATCCCTTCAAAACCCCTTAAACTTGAGAATGGAAAAGGCACTCTTCAGTTTGATGTTGCTAATATCCGTCCAAATCCCATTTCTGCTGTAAGCGTTAAACTAATGGCCGATGGTGTAGAATTTTCTCCAAGTGAGTATTTCATTGGTTCCATGGGAGCTGATGAATTGTACACCATTGAGGTAGATGCGGAAGATATTTCAGGTAATTTGACTTCTCCCAGGCAGCTGACACTCACTGCTAATTTCAGAAATGGAATGAATAGCCATGAAGATATCGTAGCAACGCATCCCGTTGCACTGGTTACTATTAAACAGGGAAGCAATACCAGTACTATAGTTCTTCTATTACTGGTGCTGATATTGGCACCTGCAGCTTATATAATGTACAGGCGCAGAAAAAAGGTATAAAGGAGCTACATTGATGATTAGTCTTTCAAGGTCTGTGGAACTCTCACTTGGAAGTATAAGTAGTTCTAAAATGCGTTCTGCTCTTACTACTATGGGCATTGTAATTGGTGTTGCTGCTGTGATAGCTAATGTATCATTGGGAGCTAGTTTCAACCAATTTTTCACCAATGAGGTTGGAGCTGTGGGTTCTAATTTTATAGTAGTTACCAGTCAAAATGTCAATGTATTTTTTGAAAATCAGCTTCATGTGATTAAAAATTCCCCTGGTGTAGTTAGTGTATCTCCAATCAAACAGCAGATGGCGAAGGTTACTTATGTTTCCACATCGAGGCAGATTGATATCCAGGGAGTTACACAAGATTATGAGCAAGTAGCAAACCTGAATATGGAGTCAGGTACTTTTCTTAGTGACCAGGATAATTATGTAGCTGTACTGGGGTCAGATGTGGCTAATACAAAGTTCGACAGAAATATTTCTATAAACAATCCTATTGAGATCACTTTCAGAAAACAGGATGGTGGCGTCGTTATCCAGAAATTCATAGTCAAAGGGATAATAAAGAATCCGACTACTGCTTTCGTGCAGACAGGTGTAGAACCTAACGTACGCATATTTATCCCGCTAAGTACAATGAATAGTATATTGGGAGAAAAGGACTATGGCGGTTTCTTTGTAAAAGCGGCAAGTCTTGATGTTGTGAAGGCTACCCGTGATGGCATCGACAGGAATCTTGGCCGAAGTTTGGGAGTACCTTCAAGAGAATTTAATAATCCTGATACAAAGCCGTATGTATTGGTTGATCAACTGGAGATTTTGCAACAAACAGATCAATTATCTGCTGCTCTTACTTCACTTTTGACTTCAGTGGCTTTGATATCTTTGATAGTCGGATCCATTGGTATAATGAATATAATGCTTGTTACTGTCACAGAAAGGACCAAGGAGATTGGTCTGATGAAGTCTCTTGGTTATACTAAAAGGGATATACTCTTTATTTTTCTGATAGAATCCACAGTAGTGAGCATCATAGGTGGGGTTCTGGGCATAATAATGGGTATTCTTGGTGCGTATGTTGTGAATAGTGTTCTAAATCTTCCGAATGTTTTTCCCATGATGCAGATCCTCATGGGATTTATAGTATCAATCATTGTGGGATTGGTAGCTGGTCTATATCCTGCTAACAAGGCTGCCAAAATGGATCCCGTAGAGGCTTTAAGGCATTAATGAACTGGAGTTGGAAAATGCTGAGCATAAAGGAGTCTATTAAATTCGCAATGGGAAGCATTGGGAATGCTAAGCTACGCTCAGCTCTCACAGCTTTGGGTATCATCATAGGTGTTGCAGCCGTGGTGGCAAATGTTTCATTGGGTGCTAGCTTCAATCAGTTCTTTACAGATGAACTGGGAACTCAGGGGTCAAATTTTATTATTATCTACAGCCAGGATGTGAATATTTTCTTTGACAAGGAACTTAACGTCATCAAAAATACTCCTGGTATTGATGGCGTGTCCCCTGCCAAAGGACAGACTGAAGAGGTTACATATCTTTCATCAAAAAGGCAGATTAGTATTCAGGGGGTTACTGCTGATGAACAAGACATTTCCAATCTGCAATTAGAGGTCGGTTCTTTTCTTACTGACAAAGATAAATATGTGGCTGTACTGGGCAATGATGTGGCCAACACTAAGTTTGACAAAAACATCTCTATAAAAAACCCTCTAGAAATCAACTTCAAAAGAAGAGATGGTACGAATGTAACTCAGAAGTTTATAGTCAAAGGTATTCTCCAAAAGAACAAGGCAACTTTTGTCGGAGGAGGGCCAGATCGCGATGTTACTATCTATATTCCCATTGCTATCATGAATGAACTGCTCAATACAACTGATTATGGTGCATTTACGGCAAGAACAGCCAGTGCAGAATCAGTACGGAATGTTTCCAATGAAGTTGATCGAAGGTTGGCTCTTCATCTTGGCGTTCCCACAAGGGATTTGAATAATCCGGACGCAAAACCATATAGAATCTTTAATCAGGCAGATATTATCGATCGACTCAATACTCTTGCCAATTCTCTTACTATCCTGATTACGATGGTTGCCCTAATATCTTTGTTAGTGGGTTCCATAGGCATTATGAACATTATGTTGGTTACAGTAACTGAACGTACTAGGGAGATAGGAATAATGAAATCTCTTGGTTTCAATAAGTACGATATTCTTTCTCTTTTTATCGTTGAGTCCGCAATGGTCGGTTTGCTAGGAGGTATTTTAGGGGTTTTGCTGGGTATTATAGGTTCATATCTAGTAGAAAGCTTTCTAAATCTTCCTCATATTTTCCCGGTATACTTAATTTTTTTGGGATTTGGGATAGCTTTCATTGTAGGTCTTACTGCAGGCGTATATCCTGCTAACAAAGCAGCATCTATGGATCCTGTAGAAGCACTGAGGCATGAGTGAAACAAATTTAAATAGAACGCTTCACCTATATACTAAAGGTGAAAATATGATCATTACTACTACTAATGATGTTAATGGCAAGGAACTGGATATTCTGGGAGTAGTTTTTGGCAACACGGTACGTGCAAAGAATATAGGAAGTGATATTGCTGCTGGTCTCCAAAATATAGTAGGTGGAGAATTAAAAGGATATTCAGATCTATTGTCCCAATCAAGAAAAGAAGCGATGCAAAGGATGGTGGAAGAAGCAGAAAAACTAGATGCTGATGCAATTGTAAATATACGTTTCACTACATCACAACTCATGTCAGGAGCCGCGGAATTGCTGGCTTATGGAACTGCTGTGAAGTTCAAAAGGATATGATTTTTTTAGCTCATATCCTTTTCAGCCTTTCTCAATCAATAATATATACCTTTATTGGGGGTATCCCATTGAACTCCACTGAGCAGTATGTATATGTGTATGCTCCTGTAGTAAGTATGTAAAGCCTATCCCCTTCTTTTATATCTTTAGGCAACTCGTATTTGAAATGTTCATATAGTATATCCATGCTGTCACATGTGGGGCCTGCAAGGATCACTTCTTTTCCGCCACTGCCATTATTTCCTTTTTCAGAGAAGATCGGATACTTTATTGCTTCATCTAAGGTTTCTATAAGCCCTCCGAACTTACCTACATCCAGATAAACCCATTCATATTGGCTTGAATCAGATTTCTTTGAGATGAGCACAATTTCAGTAATTATAACGCCTGCATCTCCTGCTATGTATCTACCTGGTTCTATCAGGATTTCCGGTAATTCTTCTCCAAAATATTCATGCAAATACTTTGTGATGATCTGAGCGTATTTTTCGATGCTATTGGTTGGATTAAGATATTTTGCGGGTAATCCTCCTCCCAGATTTACCATTTTCAGTTCTATTCCTTCATAACGCTTAACATCATCAAATAGATATTTACACTGTGATATGGCATGGTCCCATTCCCCAATGTCTCTTTGCTGGGAACCTACGTGGAAGGAAAGTCCATATGGGATCAAGCCAAGTTTTTTGGCTTCAACGATAAGGGAATATATCTGACCTGTATGTGCACCAAACTTTCTGGAAAGAGGCCAATCGGCTCCGTTACTCTCAGTGAGTAATCTGAAAAAGACTTTTGATCCTGGTGCATTGGCAGCTAATTTTTTAAGGTCGCTAAGTGAATCTGTAACAAAAAGCCTTACTCCATATTCATAGGCTTTTTTTATGTCTTTAGCTTTTTTTATGGTATTGCCGTAACTCATTATGTCAGGGCTTACTCCCATGCTGAGAAGTTTTTCCATCTCATAAATGGTTGCCACGTCAAAATTAGACCCTTTTTTGTGTAACAGCCTCACTACTTCTTCAGCAGGGTTCGCTTTCATTGCATAGTAGATCTTGGCAAAAGGAAGATTATGCTTCAGTTCATCGTATCTTTGTTCGATTTTCTTCCGACTGAGTAAGATAAAAGGAGTTTCTTTGTCCTTTGAAAACTCTCTTATTTTCTGTAACTCTTCTGTAGATAGGTATTCTGAAATGCTTATAGGGTGTTCCAAGGCCGCTATCACCTCTTTTGATTCTTTAAAGGACCTTTACATAATGTTCTGTAGAATGTATGTAAAAGCGACTGTTGATGGCCCGAAGGGTAATACTCACGAACGTATGCTGGCATACTTTTTTCCTCAATACTAAGATTACTCTTTGTGCTTATGAGAAAAACTCCGGTCAATATACAGGCACATCCTTCAAGAGTGTATGAAAATATTTGCTCATGCAGGATAAGATAGCCAAAAAGTATTCCCGCAACTGGTTCAACAAGAGATATGACACTAAGATTCTGGGCTTTCACATGCCGTGCACTTCTGTAATAAAGAAGTGAGCCAAAAGTAGTCATGAGTATCCCAAATAGTATAAGTTCTCCTATGTTCATGGCAAGTGTTTCAGGGCTTACAAGACTTGCATAAGGTGATAATAGCACCAGACTTACAACAGTTGGCCAGAAAAGAAGAGCAGTAGAAGAATATGTGTCTCTTAGATATCTATAGTTGATGGTACTTAAGGCGTATGATATGCCTGATAGTAGGCCGAGTGTTATGCCCAGCATATAAAGGTCATCTGCCTTTAGAGAGAAATTACCTGCAGGATGGATTGCTATGATTATTCCTATGGCTGACAGCAACAGACCCATTATATCCCTGGTAGTGATGTTCTCTTTCAAAAGTATAGGTGTAAGGATTGTCACATAGATAGGGGCAGTATACAGTAGTAAGGCTGCTATGGATATGCCGACATGTTGTATTGCAGTGAAATAGGCATAGATCGTGAGTGTGTTCGTACATCCCATAAGAAAGATGTATTTTCTCTTGCTGGTTACCAAAAGTTCCTCTAGTTTCCCTGTGAGGGCCATGAACACCAATAGCGTTATAAGCCCAAAAATGAGCCTGTAGTAGATTATAGATCCTACTGGCATTCCATAAATTGATTTAAGGAATACACCTGACAGTGAAAATATCGTAAAGGCCACCATCAGGCCGAAATAGGAGCTACGAGTTGTTGTTGCTATTGATGTCATAAAAACACATTTCAAATAGGCTTTCACGATAAAAAACTAACCGTACTTATTAATAATTGACAAACCATTTAGACCAAAAATCCGAGAACCC
Source organism: uncultured Methanomethylovorans sp. (assembly GCF_963678545.1). Taxonomy (NCBI): domain Archaea; kingdom Methanobacteriati; phylum Methanobacteriota; class Methanomicrobia; order Methanosarcinales; family Methanosarcinaceae; genus Methanomethylovorans; species uncultured Methanomethylovorans sp. The sequence goes on along the minus strand of NZ_OY782870.1, from coordinate 79,344 downwards.
TTCTTGTAATACACGCCTCATGTTATATTTAGTACTTTCATACACGTGGATTATTATATTTGTAAGAATATATAATAATAACCCTCTGTTAAAAATCAATTTATGCAACTTGCTTCCAGTAATTCTTTATCATGCTTTTTTGAAGCAATTCCGTATGTAGAATTTTGGTACACACCTGACAATTGTAGGCAATATGTGTTGTTTTTGGTTTCAGATTGTTTTATAGGAGTCTTGATTCATTCAGTCATCTGTGGATCCTTGCATCCGACAAGCCTTCTGCATACAATACGTTCGCAAAAGCAAAAATAGTGTCTTTGTTGTTTTATGAATAAGCTGCCTCTATTATCCTTTTTTCAGCAGCTGTGATGTTTCTCTTATAGTCATACAATCCATATCCAATACATCCTTTTCCCTGCGCATATATTATGAAAATAAGCAGTGTGAAAATGCTGGGCTTATGAATGTGAAGGTCACGCCGAGGTTGGGATTCGAACCCAAGCACCCCGTCAGGGGAAACCGGTCTCGAGCCGATCGCATATAGACTCCTGGGCATTTATTCCGTTGGATTGGTCCGCTCTGCCACCTCGGCACTGCTGCTGGAACTTGAAGGTATTAATCTTTTATATAGATATCGTGCTCAGAATTCGAACAGAGACTTCTGTTTATCTTTCGTACCCATATTCTTTTTTTTGGTCTTTGATGGTGTATTGTCATCTTTTCTATTTACAGGTAATTCCAGCCAACCGTACTGGCCTCCGCCGCCAGGGTGGATGAGGACATCCTCTTTCCTAAAAGCCAAGATAGCATTTACTATTTTGCGATCCACAAAATCCATTTTTTCAGCCGGAACGTCCAGGAGTACGTTTACTTCACTGCCAAATCTTTCAACCAGTGTGTTCCAAGCCATCTGTACTCCTTTAGTATTAATGCTGGCGTGTCCCAAGGCCATCATTATCACTTCCGAAAGAGGTGCTAGATGCACATAGGGTGGCCTATGGCCAGGATGATCTGGTTTATCAAGATCTGCAAGTTCGCCCACTCTGTCTCGTACACCTTTTTTGATCTGGCCTCTGCATTTACTGCATTTCCATTTCAGTTCCACTGCTTCTTGCATAGTGTAATGAGTAAAACATTTAATGCAGGCAGATTCATTGTACTTGCCTTCCTGAGGATAAAAACCTACATTAAGTGTAGGGCCATAGCCTTCTTTTCTTAATATCGCTTTTTCAAGTCCTTCGAAAGTAACTTCTGGCACTTCTAATTGTGTAAATTCTCGGGCAAGCTTATTAACTATTGGGGAGTGAGCATCTGAATTTGTAAGGAACGTCAGTCTGTGCAGTTCACTAATACGATCAGCATAGTCGCTATCTGCGCTAAGTCCAAGTTCAACAAAAGATATGTATTCTGTCATGTCTCCATAGCAGCTTTGCAAGGAGTCATGTGCAGCATACATGGAAGTCCAAGGGGTGAAAGCATGACAGGGTCCGATCAATGCACCTATGTCTTTCGCAATATTCGCAATTTCACAACCTCCTATTCGAACAGTGGGTCTACCATTAGTCCTGATATCTCCATACTTTTCCATTTCTTCAGCAAGTTCTTCTGCTTTGGATATGGAAGGCAGGATAAGAAGGTGGTGTACCCTGAACTTATCCTCTATCTCAGTTGTGAGTATAAAATCAGTATTATTAACCCTTATTGTTTCATCATCAATAGCTGCTCTTTTTATTTCCTCAAGCCATTTTGGATGAATACAATCTCCTGTGGCCACTAGGTCTATTCCTTTTTTTGTAGCTTCGATGGCCATGGTTGGCAGTTCCATTCGCTCGGAACATGCCATAGAATATTTGGAGTGCAGATGCAGGTCTGCATTGATTTTCATAAGGTTACCCTATGTATCTTAGATCCTCTTCTCCAGTTCCTATTTCTGGTGTCATCTGGGGTTGTTGTTGCTGTTGTTCGTATTCTTTCAACCTTGCAACTATCTTTTCCATCTCTTTTGCACGTTCTTCTAGGGGCCCTGCATCTATTTCCAGATCAAATAGCTTGCATACTATTTTCAATAGAGATTGGGCACTTTTTGGGTCTACGACATAACCGGAGGTCATTCCCATTAAGCATGCAGCATCTATATTTCTAAGTTTACACAGGCCAAGCATAAGACCTGAAGCACCAACTATGCCTCCCCCAGGCTCGTTAGGTTTGAACTTAACTCCTATTTCTTCCAACTTGTTTTTAAGTTCCAGTTTACTCACTGCACCCAGTACTTCATCAATATGAGTTAGCTGGCCAGTTGGGAAACCACCCAATGTGTACACCATTTTTGTTCCCATTTCTTCTGCGAGGTCCAAGTAAAGTCCACACAGTTCATAGTGACCATTGGTTGTATTGCTCTGGTGATCGCCTATCAACACAAGAAGGTCATGTTCGCCTGCTTTGCAAACATATATCTCGTTGTTGACCATTCTTATCTCACTATTTTCATCTACAAGGACTTGAGGAGGAAAATGAGGGGAATATATTTCTATGATCTTTGTAGATTCAAGTTCTTCCACAAGATGTTCGGCAACAAGTTTTCCTACGTGACCTACGCCTGGAAGCCCTACGATCATTATAGGGTTTTTAATCTCAACATTCTTTTCTAGATAAATTACCCTGTTCTCGCGCATTGATATCCCTACTCCTTGCAATTCTGCGATATTTCCCATAGGGGTCAAGCGGTGAAAAACGCGGGGGCAAAGGGTTACCCGCCTTTCCTCCGCAATGAGTACACACTTCTTTTAAAACATACTGCCCACAAAGGAGGCACTTCTTTATCCTGGAACCCACCAGTATATCACGCCTTTACAGTTTCGTTATGACGGTGGTACACTCCCTGGCCACCCAGTTTGTGTATTGTAGTTATTACAGCATTAGATGAATTCTTCAATACTAATTCAGCAGTCTTATAGTCGGGTGCAATGACTTTGATCCTATACCTTGGAGCACCAGTGTATGTGATCTCGACCTTTACGCCCTCTTTCTGAACCTCATCAGCAGCCATCAATGCTTTCTTTATAACTTCAATCCCATCTGGCAGATAGCAGTTCAGATCCACAAAACCTGCAATGTCTACAAATGGTAATTTTATGTTCTCTTGAGCAATCCTGAGAATACTTTTAACGACATTCTTCTTTAGTTTAAGGTCATTAAAAGCGCTTTCTCCGTTGATAGCAGCTTCTTCAAAAGCTGAATGAAGACTCCCAAAACTCTCATGGAGTTTAATCCTTAACTTGTCAAGCTCTTCATCCTTTATTTTAGTTTCCTCTGCTACAAACTGCATCCATTTGGCAGCTTTTTGCTCATTTTTCCAATCCTGTATCTTGGCGCGCTTCTGGTGTTCATTGACATCTTTGAGGGACAAATCAATGTGTCTGCGACCAGTATCCACTTTTAGGACCTTACATACTATTTTCTGGCCTTCCCGCACGTAGTCACGTACATATTTTACCCATCCGGCCTTGATTTCGGAAATATGGATGAATCCTTCTTTTCCACCATATTCCTCAAGTGTAGTGTACGCACCGAAGTCTACTACGTCCTTTACTGTGCATACTACAAAATCGCCAACATCTGGCCACTCATTGATATCCATCTGATCACTTTTAGTACACTTATTCCAGGACTTCCAGGATGTGTGTTGTTATAGTTGATTTGCCGCCGGTAGGCTCAGCAAGAGTCCTGCCGCAGACTAGGCATGTTACCTTGGTGCTTGCGCTTCCAAAGATAACCTGTTCGTTCTCACAATCATTACATTTGACACGCAAGAATCTGCTTTTTGGTTTTGCCATTTATATTCACTCCGCAAATTCGAATTTCTTTGCTCTGAAACAAGGTCTCTGGTGTGATTTGTTACACTCTGAGCAGCGGTACCTAAGGTATATCCTTTTTGTGGGTTTGTCTCCACCAGGAACCTTGGAGAATTTTCCGCTGTTTCCTATTCCTATCTGGCGTTTCTTCTGTCTCTCTATATGTGTCAGTGAAGAAGCTTTTCCTTTCTTCACCCTCTCTGCCACATGTTCAGTGTGTTTTTTACAGAAAGGGCAGTGTGTTCTGAATCTTTTTGGGATCTTCATTATCTACACCTTTATTGATCTGAATCATAGTTTCGTGATGATGTGTGCAACGTTGCGTTTTATAAGACCTTGCGCATTAAGGGTCGGCAAAACAACAACATCCTCTGCACTCAGCGCATAATTACGATTATCTAAAGCCTTAAAGGTAGGTAAGTCTTTCAGTATTCGCACAACAACGAACTCTTCATTTATATTACTTTTGCCTATTACGTCTGGACTATTTTCCCTGGATATTTCCGGTGTTGTTTCAGAAACCATTCTATCGGGGCCTTCTTGGGTATCCAGTTTGTCTGTTTCTGTTCTACAAGGTTCTTGTAGGCCACTGGTTTTTAAAGTACCTTCTCCAAGGTATACGCTTTTTTGAGGGGAGGTTACTGTTTCGGGATTAAGTATCGGTTCCAGCAATTCTCCTCTTGCGGAGTTAATGGCAGATAATACAGAATCATATATCCTTTTTTCAGCAGGCAACAGTTTGTCCATGTCCTGATTTGGTGACTTTTTGGAGAATGCATTGGAAGTTGCCCTTGTAGTGATCTTCTTAATCCTGCGCAGGAATATTACTTCGATATCAGTGATAGCGCTCTGAAGTTCGTCTTCCAGCATTCTGGATTCCACTGATCTTGGATTGTTGATATATCTTATTTCATCTTCCAGTTCCCGGATATATTTTGCTACATTCTCGTAGAAGTCGGAACCTAAGGATTTAAGGGAAGAACTGCTCTCACTGCGCAAGATATCTTTCAATATTGTCCTATCCATATTCTGCCGCACCTCTACACATAAGGTGTATAGCCGCATACTCAGGTAGCTCCTGCTCTCCCTGTTCCACCTCAATATCCTTTCCTTTCATCTGCACTGCAAAGGGCTTGATAACTTTTAACCTTACCGACCTTTCTCCGAAAACCACTGCATCTCTCAAGGGGTCAAACTTTTCCAGTTCATCGATTGTTAAGGACATTACCTTCATCCCTGAACCACCATGTAAAGATCCGGGAAGCCGTATCAACCGCTTGATGTCGGATGTAACTGGCTCATCCACAACCGCTGACATTTTCCTTATGCCCTCTTCTATCAGTGCATTAATAACTTTTTTGTTCACTCCGGACAAAACGTCAATGTTCCCTTTCTTCAGTACTTCCACTTGTGATTGATCCCTAAATACTTCTACGATTTGCTGGGCCGTTTTCTTCCCCACACCTTTGAACCCCGTAAGAAGTTTCTCGGCATCATCTCTGGCGGTTATTTCTTGTAGAAATGAAATAAAATATCTATTTATCCTCCCTCTCCATCCTCCTTCCTCCTCAGAAGGCAATACCAGCATTTGTGCACTCTCTCGTCCGGCATCTCCGCTTATTTCTTTTGTGTCAAGTATTTTCTCTAGGTCCATTCCTTTCGCACTGACATAATCAACTATTTCACGTCTTTCCGGGCTTTCGAGATGCAGGACAGAGGGATCGGTTATATGGCAGTGGTAACCCCTACCTCCTGAGAACACGATATGTACATCCTTTTCATCAAATCCAAAGTCATCAAGCAAGAAATCCATTAGTTTAAAGGTTTCTTTTTTTCCCTTTTCCAGCATTTCAGCATATGAATTGATCTTCCCGGGAAGATGATCGGAATCGATATCAAATATCAGGTCTGCCTTTTGCCAGTTCTTCTCTTTCATCTTCGGTGCAGCGGGATACTCGTAGTAGGCTACAGAATAGTATGCATGAGCAGGGGCCATTCCTATCAGTTGATCCCGTATCTCACCTTCTGAACCGAAGGCTTTGTGACGCACCATAAAAGTTTCGGAGCTATCGCTGAAATGAATAAATCCCCATTCACGTGATGCATATTCGTAGGGAGGTTGTATGTCAGCTTGTGTATAGTAACCCTGGAACCTGTTCACAAGATAGTTTCGTGTTTTTTCATTCATTTTCTCAGTTGCATCGTTTTGTTTATCATTCCATTCTTAGTTCAATTAATTATCATTAATATTACTTTCTTGTCATAAACCTTATAGTCAACACCTGCCTTATACTCGCTTTATGAAAGAGGAAATGACAAGTGCAGATGTTGCAGCTCTTGTGGCAGAACTTAGCTCAGGTGATCTCTCGCTTATTGATTCCAAGGTCGGGAAAATATATCAGCCATTGGAAGATGAGATACGTTTTAACCTCTTCGTTTTCGGTAAAGGTAGGGTGGATTTCATAATACAGGCCGGAAAACGTGCTCATCTGAGTCAATATGCTTCTCCGAGTCCCAAACTACCACAGTCATTTCCCATGTTGCTGCGTAAACATGTAATGAGCAGCAGGATAACCTCCATCAAGCAGTATGATTTTGACAGGATAATCGAAATAGGTTTTGTCAGGGGCGGTGTGGAGACAGTCTTAGTAGCTGAGCTTTTTGCCAGAGGCAACATTGTGCTCATTGATAATGAAAGACGCATCATTCTTCCCATGAACCCTGCAACTTTCAAAGGCCGTAGGGTCAGAAGCGGTGAAATTTACACTTATCCGGAGGCACAGATAAGTCCCCTTGAGGCAAATGAAGAACAAATGCTTGCAGTTTTCAGGTCATCAGACTCTGATGTGGTACGTACCATTGCTACTAGGTTCAATCTGGGAGGTCTCCTTTCAGAGGAAGTATGCTCCAGGGCAGGGGTCAAAAAAAACCTGCCGGTTGCAGAAGTAGGTTTAGAGGAAATAAATTTTCTTCTTCTGGCCATGAAGGAAATGTTCTCTCCTTTGCAGACCGGAAAATTGGATCCATGTGTTATCAAGAAAGGTGAAGGAGAAGCTTCACGGTCAATAGATGTTGTGCCTTTTGAACTGGAAGTTTACCGTGGACTAACAAAGGAGCGTTTTCCATCATTTAATAAGGCTCTGGATGAATATTTCGGTAAAAGGGAAGCCGCATCTATCACCGAGCAGGTAGTTGCAGTAAAGAAGGAAAAAGTTGACCTTCTGGAGCGCAGGTTAAAACAGCAGGAAGAAGCGGTGGAGAAGTACGGCAAGGAATCCGCAAAACATACATCTATCGCAGAAACCATCTATGCAAATTATCAATCAGTAGAAGATGTTCTTAATGTACTTTCCAATGCAAGAGATAAAGGTTACTCGTGGGACCAGATTAAATCTATCCTGAAAACTGCAAAGGACTCCGTTCCAGCTGCAAGGTCCATATTGAGCATAGATCAGGCTACAGCGACAGTAGTAATTGATCTAATGGGTATGAAAACGAATATAGATGTCTCTAAGACAGTCCCACAGAATGCTCAGGTATATTATGAAAAGTCCAAAAAACTGGCAAAGAAACAGGAAGGAGCTATAAGGTCTATCGACCAGACAAAATTGGCCATGCAGAAAAAAGAGAAGCCAGTTGCTAAAAAAGGTACTGTTCGCGTTAAGAAACACTGGTACGATAAGTTCAGATGGTTTACGTCATCTGATGGTTTCTTGGTAATAGGTGGAAGAGATGCTGATACCAACGAGGAAATATTTACTAAGTATATGGAAAAGCGAGATATCGTACTGCACACTCAGTTTCCTGGTGCTCCACTAACTGTGATAAAAACCGGCGGTAAAGATGTACCGCCTCAGACCCTTGAGGAAGCCGCACGTTTTGTAGTATCTTATTCCAGCATCTGGAAGTCAGGTCAGTTCAGCGCAGACTGTTACTGGGTAAATCCAACGCAGGTTTCAAAAACTCCAGAATCTGGTGAATATGTAAAAAAAGGATCTTTTATAATCCGTGGTGAGAGGAACTATCTAAAGGATGTACCAGTGGGTGTTGCAGTTGGTATTGAAATGGTTGGAGAGATCAGGGTGATAGGTGGTCCATTATCTGCGATAAGCGGGAGAGGAAAGCATATCATAGAATTGGTGCCTGGCAAGTTCAACCAAAACGACATAGCAAAGAAAATATACAGAATGTATGTTGAAATCATAGGTGATGCATCATTTGTAAAACAGGCAGCTTCTCCAGATAAAATAGCTATGGTGTTACCTCCTGGTGAATCAGACATAAAGATGTGATCCATTCTATAGGTGTTATTATGAGAGTAATGAAAAAGAATCTAAGGGATAGGGACGGTGAGATTTCTATCTTGGCTGAGACTCTTGATGATCTCTGGCACCTTAAATATATTATTGAAACAGGAGATCTTGTCTTTGCTGTAACTAAAAGAAAAGCTGATGTTGCAACCGATAAATTACGTCCTGAAAAAGTAGAAAAGAAAATTGTGAGGCTTGGTGTACGCGTGGAGAGTTTAGAATTCCATAAATTTTCCAACAGGCTCAGAGTACACGGTGTTATAGAACACGGAATGGATGTTGGTTCTCATCATACTTTCAATATAGAAGAAGGCACTGAGTTATCTATCGTTAAAGTTTGGAAGAGTGATCAGCTTGAAAGAATTGATGAAGCTGAAATAGCTTCTAAGAGGCCATCTGTTATTATTGTTGCAATAGAAGAAGGAGATGCGGACATTGGTCTTGTCAAGCATTATGGTATCGAGATTTATTCTCACATAAATCAATCTGCAGGTAAAGCTGAAGGTAATCTGAGGAACGTTTTTTTTCAGGAGGTACTCGACCAACTGCTACATGCTATTTCCGGTTCAGAGTCAATTGTGCTTGCTGGGCCTGGTTTTACAAAAGAGGATTTTCTAAAATATGCTCAGCAAAAAGAACCTGAAATGGCATCAAAGATTGTATTTGAAGATACAGCATCTATTGGCATGTCTGGTTTCCAGGAAGTGTTACGAAGAGGTGCAGTTGACAGGATCATGGAGCAATCCAGGATAGCACGCGAGTCAAAGCTCATGGAAGATCTCTTAACAGAGATAGCTGTGGATGGCAAAGTAGCCTATGGTATGTCTGAAGTAAAAATGGCTCTGGATTATGGTGCAATAGATGTGCTTCTGATTTGTGATGAGTTGCTCAGAGAAGAGCGAGAAAAAGGGGAAATAGATACTTTTTTGCAGGAAGTGGAGCATTCTCAGGGAAATATAGTAGTGTTCAGTACAGTTTTTGAACCTGGGCAGAAATTGCTAGCTCTTGGTGGCATTGCAGCTCTCTTGAGATTCAGGATATAATCTGCAATGTAACTTCTCTTTGGTATCTTCTCCTAAAAGGGAACTACAATCTAATCCATTCTATTTAAAAATATCGGGATAAGAAGCATCTGCTTCTATTATATATTTTAAACACAATTCTTAATTATGTTACTGGCCCATTTTTAATCTATTTTAATGATATAAGCACACAAGATGTCGTTTATTTGTCAATACGCCTTGCTTCTATCCCGAAATGCGGTATAAAGCCCAATATCGGTTACATCTATTGCACTTTCCTTTCTGATTTTCCACCGTGCTTGAAAGAAACAAAACACATATATACTGCTATTAGAAAGTGTCTTATGTAGGAGGTGTTTGGCTAAGTTTGGATAGCTTACAGTGTGTGTAACTTTGGATTTATCATTATGTAGCCCGTTTTCTTTTAAGGGTGGTATAACTATAACTTTACAGTAAAAACAATCTATGATTGTATTAATCATTATATATTATTTGGGAAGTGACAAACTATGGAAGGAGAAGTAACAATTAAAGATACAACTGCAGGAAGCCCAGCAGCAGTAGGGTTCTACGGTCTTGGGTTTGCAGCTACATTTGCAGGACTTTTAAACATGGGAATGCTCCCAGATGCGCTTATGGTAATTGCAATGGCAATTATGCTCGGTGGCTTTGCAGAAGTAATTGCAGGTATACAGTTGTGGAAGAAAGGTGACACTTTTGGTGCAACAGCATTCACCATATTTGGTTTCTGGTGGTTCGGTTTTTCATACATAAACCTAGCTCCAGCAGGACTTTTTAATGCAACTGTGCCAGCAGCAAGTGCCACATCAATGGGATTTTTCACACTTGTATGGGGCATCATAGCAACTTTGCTCACACTTGGTACATTAAAGATTGGTCTAAAGATGCTAACAGTAGTTTTTGTAGTGCTTGACCTCACATTCTTCAGTCTTGCAGCCGTATTCTTCGGAATGCTGCCACTGGGAATCGCAGGAGCAATAACCTTAATCACAGGTCTTGCAGCACTTTACCTTGCAACTGGACTGGTCTTGAATGCAGTTGGAATGAAACTACCAATCTAAAACAGAAATTGTAAAATATGACCGGATTTAACCGGTCCATTCTCTTTTTTTAAAAAATAATTATGCTGGGATGCATCTTTGCGGGTTGTCGATGCAGATTATATCTTTTCCATCTTTATATATCCTGACAACACCACCAGATTCTGATACAATGAAAGCTACTGCAACAGTGTCTCTTGTGATAGCTGCTGCGGATACATGCCTTCCACCAAGGCCTTTGTCAATGTTGATGTCTCTAGCATCCACATCCAGATATCTGCCTGCAGCATGTATCTTCCCCTGCTCTGAAATTATGAATACGCCATCCAGTTGTGCAAGTTCCATTACTGATTCCCAGTTATGTTCTTCAAGAATGTTGCTATCTTCCGAGGTTTGCCCGAGGTATGGGTTAATGATCAGTGGATGGGATCTATGCATAACTTCTTCCACATCACCTACAATGAATGCGGTACCTACCTTTTTACCTTCACGACCTTTTGTAGCAACGTCAAAGCAAATATTCATCACAGCACGTACAACCTCTGGAGATATGCGTTCTTCACATTCCCGGATCTTTTTTACCATTTCATTTTCTTTGAGGTTGTGGACCACTACTGCACAAGAATCTATGTTGCCGACAATCCCCACCACAGTTCCTTCGGATATGTTGCCTAGAAGGTGTCCAATAGCTGCCATACTTTCTATATTCTCTAGTTTGTTGTATGATTGATTAATCACACTATCTGTGAAAGTTCTTGTTCCTTTTCCCAGATTTGAGAATATAAGGTGGTCTATGAGTCCTTTCTGGTCGCCAAAAGCATGGTAGATGGGGACGGTTGTTTTGATCTCATCAAAACATATATCGCCAGATATTATTATAGCTGAAGATCCAAGTTCCTCTGCAAGTTTCACCGCCGTTTCAATGATAATTATATTTTTTCCCATGCACTCTTCTCGCTTTTCTGTGGCCTCCGATTCACGACAATGATGTCCAGCGATTATTCCTTTTTGATCCATTTTGTCCCCTCAATACACATTATTATATAAACACCTTATGTCTATTAAAGGTACCTCTATATGCCTATAGCGTCAGTATTTTATGTTCAAAAAACCACTTCTATAAAGGTGTTTTTGTGATCAGGGCATTCATAGCGATTGATCTTCCTACAGAATTTCGTGCAAAGATCTCTGAGATCCAGTCAAAGCTTTATTTTCAAGGATTAAGGTTAGTGAATCCGGAACTGGTACATATCACTCTCAAATTTTTAGGAGATGTGGATGCGACACAACTCTCTGAGATTAATAATACACTTGATAAACTTAATTGTTCTTCTTTTGATTCACATGTTTGCGGCGTTAATGTTTTTCCCGGTATGAATAGTCCCAGAATAGTATGGGTGGGAGATAATGGCGATTATTCTTGTCTTCATAAGCAAGTAGAATCATTAATGTCTGAAATCGGTTTTAAAAAAGAGTCTCGTAAGTTCACGTCTCATGCGACTATTGCCAGAGTTAAACATTTGTCATCTTCCAATAGCAAAGAACTTATCTCAGCAATAGGATCCCTCCGGGATTTTGATATAGGTTTAATGCATGTGGATACAGTCAAAATTAAAAAAAGCATTCTAACTCCACAGGGTCCCATTTACGAGACCCTGTATGAAGTTAAATTGCCTTAAGGTGTAGATTGATTTTAATTATCGGTCAATTAATTTCGTACTTATGGAACCCGCTGGACTTTACTATCCTTTTATCATTTGTTATTAAAAGACATTCAACACCATCGAGTTTCTCGATCATCTCAAGGCCATCTTTCTCTCCCAATACAAATACGGAGGTTGACAACGCATCAGAATCTATTCCAACCGGAGCAATAACTGTAGCACTGATAAGGTTCTGGGACGGATATCCTGTACGGGGATCCGCAATGTGTGAGACCTTTGCCTCCTCACTGAAATATCTTTCATAATTTCCGCTGGTAGCTATAGCCATATCACTGATTTGTACAACGGTTATCACCTGTTCAGTCATGTTAGGATTTTGCAGCCCCACTTTCCAGGAAGTTCCATCGGGTTTATGGCCAATATATAGCCCATTGCCTCCTGCATCAACAAAACCGGAGTCAATCCCGTCATTGCGAAGTGACTCGACGGCTACATCAAGAGCATATCCTTTCGCTATTCCACCCAGAGTTATTTGCATCCCTTTTTGTAGAAATATATCATTTCCTCTGATTGTTATATTGCTGGCGTTTACAAATCTGAGTGTTTCGTTCAATTCCTCTTGAGTAGGTGGTTGATGTGTTCCCCCAGCTGAGAATTTATTTTTCCAAAGATCAAGCAGAGGCAGGATTGTAATGTCAAAAGCGCCATCGGTAATATGCTGATAATATATAGACTTATTGATTACATATGTTAAGTTATTGCTCGCATTCAAAAGTTCCGAATCTTTGTTAAGTCTGCCCAATTCGCTTGTGTTATCGTAGTAGTCCATGCTAGAGTCAACATATTCGACTTTTTCAAAAGCGTTAGCAATAGCCGCTATTGCATGTGTACTGTTTGTGTCAACAACTTGAATAGTCACTATAGTATCCATTATAGTCCGGCTTTCATTGTATGTTTGTTGTATGGTTTCCGGGTTCGCTACATCTTTGTCAATACAATTTATCACGAATGATGCTGATAAAATCGTTATCAGTATAAGGGTAACCATTTTATACTCCATGGTTTATGCAATGACGTAAACAATCTTAAACTTAATTCAAATGGTCCCAATTGTCATGTATTATCATGTAAGTTCTTTGATGGCCATCTTTAATTAAAGGAAGTGTAATAATGATAAATTACAGTGGAGATTTGTCTGTGGGCTTGCATTCCAGCAAGGACAAATATCTTGTGGTGGCGATCCATCAGATAACAGAAGAATGTGGATGGAGGGGAATTGAAAAGCAATTTGCTGATATGAAACAACATGTCATTTATGTAAAATCTGATTCTCCTCTCGAAAAGATTGAACTCAAATTCAATCTACTCGGTAATCATTTAGATGTTGATTTTGTCGGTGTTACTCCCAAAAAAGGACTTCTTGACAAGGTTTTTGATTTTAATGTACGGGTTGTACGCAAGACATTCGAGATCGATAAATACGTCACTAATGACTTCAAGATCACGAATGAACAGAATCTGAGAAACACTGTTATGGTTGTTATAAAAGAGCTTGAAGATGTTGTTAACAAAAAGCCCGAGAATGTATCAGAAAAGTGAGTGTGATTAGTATGAAAGCCAAATTTCTCATTATCATTGCTTTATTAATGCTTTTCATATCCGGCGCGTATGCTTATATTGGATATAGCGGAAATGAGGTCCTTTCGTCACATTATATGACCGATCAGAAGTGGTCTGATAATGTGTGTATGGGCTGTCATTTAAGTACGAAAGAGGAAGTCAATAATTCTTTCCATGTGCAGCAGGACATGGCTGAATGGTCTTCTTTAATGGGCCAAGGTGTCTTGCTAAGTAACATGGACAAAGAAACATGGCTTAAAACTTATGGTCCACTGCACCCGGGTGGGGGAATTCTTGAGGAATATGGTGCAGATGTGGATTGCATGGTCTGCCACGAACAAAAAGGCTTATATTCTTACCAGGCGCGCATTGAAAGTATTTCTTCTGGAAATATCTCCAGCGCAAAAGATGCAGCAATCGAACAGGCTAGCAAAGAGGCACAGAAAAATCCCTTATATGTTGCAAGTTATGCTTTGAATGTCCTCACTCCTTTACCCATTGTTACTGAAATTCACGACGATGTCTATGGTGCGCCTACTAAAGAACAATGTGGTAATACTTGCCATCAAAATGAAGCTGCTACCAGTGCAGTGACATGGATGGCTGAGAATTCTTCTGAATATGATGTTCACTCCAATGTAAATTGTGTTGAATGCCATGAAACAGAAGAGCACCAGATAGGTCGCAGAATCCCTCTTGATTCCACTCACGAAGACTATGTGGAAGTAAAAAGCTGTGATTCAGAGGGTTGCCATGCAGGCATCTCCCATGGAAGCATTGTTGATGCTCACCTTGAAACCATCGAATGTGAAACATGCCATATCCCTATGTTGCCAGGAGGAAATCTCACAGGTGAAACTCCAATAAGCAGTTTCAGCTGGGAAAATGGAGTTCTTGAGGAAACATATCATGAAGCGAATTTCACTCCAACTCTCGCCTGGTCAAAAGGAATCTATAACGAAAAACTGCCGGTAATGGCCAGTAAGGATGAAGAAGGTGTAAAGCTAAAGGCTTTCAACCTGATAAGCGGTGTATGGTGGGATGAAGGATTAAACCAGGATGTGCTCAGCAATCCAGATAACAGTTCTTCATTGGGCAATCCGATATCACCATCTGTTGTAAAAGCAGCCGATTCCAATGGTGATGGTAAGGTCACATCTTCTGAAATGCGTTCTTACGATGGGAACCTTGACAATATACCTGATTATCCAAATGCCATTCTCAGGCACGTTGATCTTCTGTATCAGGTAAACCATAACATTGTAAGCAAAGATGTAGGAATGGCTGATCCTCTGAAGTGCAACGATTGTCATGGCGTGTCTGCTTCAGGATCTTTGCATGCAAACTGGACTCTATTGGGTTACGATAAAGATCCAGCAGAAACAACGCCGCCCACTAACTTCTCTGCAAAAGAGATCAGTGTGACCATACCCGGCCAAAAGCCTGTTGAGGTAGAGAGGGAGCCAGTACTTTAAAGGAGTGATCATGATGGAAATAAAAAGATTAGAAAAATTACCTCAAAGAGTGATTATTCCCCTTGCGCAGCACAAAGGAACTCCTTGTATTCCTATGGTTAAGAAGGGCGATTCTGTTGTCATAGGCCAGAAAATAGGTGACTCTAAGGACAGCTACTCTTCTTCTGTCCATTCTAGTGTATGTGGTGTGGTCCATTCAATTGAGATGGCTCCAAATCCCGATGGCAATAAAGTGTTAAGCATCATAATTGAGACCATCGAAAGTGAGGAAACAGTGCCCTTTTCTCCAAAGAAGAATCCTTCCCAAAAAGATCTCATTGAGATAATAAAAAATTCAGGTATAATAGAACACTATGGTGTTCCCACACAGACTGTTCTTAAGCCAGAGGGAAAGAAGATAGACACAGTATTGATAAATGCCACTTCTTCGGAATGGATAGGTGGAAACTTCAAAGCTCCTTTAGAATACAGTACTCAAATGCTTGATGCACTGCAGCTTCTAATGAAAGCAGCAGGAGCATCTAAAGGTGCGATTGTTATCCGGAGTGATGATCATGAGTCTATAGCAGCTTTTGAAGAATTTAAGTTGCAAGGAAAACCATTGATCGTAGCACCTCTTATAGGCAATCGTAGGATTGGTTACTACTTCAAGGATCGTGAATCTAACATCCTGGTGCTTTCCCAGAAGAGGATATATGGAAAACGTATCCTCAATTTCTTCACTTATAATGTCACAGGTAGGAAAGTTCCACAAGGCCGCACTCCTGCAGATGTTGGTGTAGCTATATGTGGTGTAAAATCCGCAAAAGCATTATATGACGCCGTACACGAAGGAAAACCTTATTATGAAACCTATGTTTCCTTAGAAGGCTTTGCGAATTGTCCATCTCATGTAGTCGTCAGAATCGGTACACCTTTTAAAGATGTGATAGAGGCATTTGGTGGCAATTTAATAACTTCTGGAAAACTGATTGCTAATGGAATGAGGACCGGAGTTGCTCAGTATACTGATGAGGTCCCAGTCACAAAGACTACTACAAGAATATCTTTCCAGAAGTTGGAAGATGTGGATACTGATGAATCAATTGACTGTACTCATTGTGGAGCATGTGTGGATGTATGTCCTGTGGAGCTACTTCCAAACAAGCTTGCAGCTTTGTCTGATCAGGGTCGTTTTGATGAATGTCATCAGTCACATATCGATAATTGTATTGAATGTGGAAAATGCACAGTGGTCTGTCCTTCTAAGATCCATATTCTACAGTTGATACGATACGCAAAGGATGCCATTGAAAAGGCCTATGAAGATGTTCCTTCAAAACAGTCTTCCAACCTGAAGGTTGGTTGTTGTGGAGGTGAATAAATGACCTTTACTATATCTGCTCCCCCTCACAGAAAGTCAAAAATTACGTTCAAATCAATCATGTGGAGCAAAGTACTGGCCCTTGTGCCAGTGAGTCTTGTATCCATATATTTCTTCGGCATACCTGCTTTGAGTATAATTCTTGTAAGTGTGCTCGCAGCAGTGACAACAGAATTTGGTACTCAGAAATTATTCAAGCAGAAGGTGACTGTAAAGGATGGTAATGCGGTCCTTATAGGACTTATGCTGTCTCTTTTGATGCCCCCGGAAGTTCCTCTATGGTTACCCGTAGTGAGTTCTTTCTTTGCCATAGCAATTGCAAAACTTGCTTTTGGTGGAATAGGCTCATATGTATTCAATCCGGTGCTAGCTGCTTGGATTTTCTGTAAAACTGCATGGAGTGGTTTTATGGCCCCAGCATCGATTCCTCACATCGGACAGTTATCTGATTTGTTACTTGAGCATGGTGCTGGATTATTGGTTGAAGTATCTCCGATTGCTTTAATATGTGGGGTGTACCTTATCTACAAAAAATATGTAGAATGGAGAATACCACTGACGTTTTTCGTAACAATGGTAGTGTTCCCGCAGGCTCTCAACGTTTTGTTATCGATGGTTGAATTGGCAAGTAAAGGTGTACTGAATCCTTTGATGTACATGTCACAGTTATTAGGATTTTTTGTTTTAAGCGGTGAACTGAGATATTCAATGATTGGAATGGTCTTTTTCGGTATACTGTTCATTGCCACCGATACTCCTTCATCACCAGTTTCTAAGAAAGGCCGTTTGATCTATGGAATAGTATGCGGTTTGTTGGTATCTATCTACGGTTACTTTGCAAATTATGTAGACGCTACAATCTACGGTCTGTTCCTTGCAAATTGTGTGGCATCTTTCATAGAGGTCAATACTGCTCCAGCTTCTTTTGGAACAGAAGGATTGTTTGGAAAATGGCGTTCTAGAATTGCGAAAAAAATGCCTTCCGGTCTAAAAATAGAGGTGTTATCTGATGAGTGATAAAGAATTTGTTTCCGTAGTTGGTAAACTCGTACTCATCTCTGTAATAGCAGCTGCACTTCTTGGTATTACGTATGTTCCAACTCAGGAACAGCTTCAAAAGAATGAACAAGAAGCGATGAATCTGAAGCTACTGGAAGTAATGCCGGGTGCAACCTTTGAACCTGTATATGGTGATCAAGTGAACGCTGAAACAGGCGAAAAAGAGGTACTCTATTACCGTGCTAAAGATACATCTGGAAATCTCCTCGGATACACATTCTTAAGTTCAAAATCTGGTGCTAAGGGCACAATCGTTGTTATAGGTGGTGTTGATTCTACATTTAGCACCATCACGGGAATGAGTGTCCTGTCACAGGCAGAAACTCCTGGGTTGGGATCGAGGATCGCAGAGTCTGCTTTCATGGATCAATTCTATAACCTTCCGCTTAGTAAACTTAGCCTTTCAAGTTCAGGTGGCTCTATAGATTCTCTAACAGGTGCTACTATTTCTTCTCAGGCTGTAGTAGATGCCCTTAATTCAAAAGTAGAATCAATTAAAAGTGCTGAGGCATAGGTGAGATAATGGACCCAATAAGTGAATTCATTCGAGGTTTAACGAGGGACAACCCAACATTTGGCCTGGTACTTGGCCTTTGTCCCACTCTTGCAGTAACAACATCAGTTGAAAATGGAATAGGGATGGCGGCAGGAACTGCTTTTGTGCTGATATTTTCCAATCTCTTTGTATCGCTTGTAAGAAAACAAACCCCTTCACAAGTAAGGCTTCCCGTCTTTATTATCATCATAGCGACATTCGTGTCAATTGTTGATATGGTTATGGCAGCATTTTTCCCGCCGATGTATGAAGCATTGGGTGTCTTTATTCCACTCATTGTTGTCAATTGTATCATTATAGGTAGGGCGGAGGCTTATGCAAGCAAAAACAATGCTTTCTATTCTGTAATAGATGCTCTTGGTGTCTCAACAGGTTTCCTCTTGGTTCTCATGCTCATAGGCGGAATACGTGAGTTACTTGGCACAGGGCAGATAGTAACATTCGGACAGACTATCGTTAGTCTTCCTATTAACCCATCTGTTACTACTATGATACTTCCAGGTGGTGCTTTCCTTACTATTGCTATGCTGATGGCTATAATCAATTACCAGAAAGAGAAAAAGCGTGTGAGAGGTGAATAAAATGGTAGAAAAAGCACTTTTCACCATTTTTATGGATGGTTTATTCCTGAATAACTTCCTCCTTGTTCAGTTCCTTGGTCTATGCTCCTTCGTGGGCGTAACAAAGGATGTAAAGAGTGCCGGAGGCATGTCAGGTGCTGTTGTATTCGTGATGACTCTGTCAGCAGCTGTATCTTACCCGCTCTATACGTATGTACTAGTTCCTCTAAAGTTGGAATTCCTTGGGCTTATTTCTTTTATAGTTGTGATCGCAGCCCTTGTGCAGCTTGTTGAATTCGTAGTCAGAAAACAGATTCCTTCACTTTATAGTTCCTTAGGTATATACTTGCCTTTGATTAGTACCAACTGTGCTGTGCTTGGTGCTGTGCTGCTGAACGTAAGGTCAGATTACAACTTTGTGCAGAGTGTTCTATTTGCTTTCTCTGCAGCTTTGGGATATACAATCGTGATGTTAATGATGTCTTCTATAAGAGAACGTTCCACACTTATCCGCATCCCAAAGGCTATACGAGGTCTTCCACAGGCATTCCTTTTGGCTTTGATGTTATCAATGGCCTTTGTTAATTACTTCTGGGTGATACCTGTATGAACCTTATTACTCTAATAATACAATCGGTAGCTATCCTTGGTGGTCTCGGACTTGCCGTAGGAGTCCTCCTTATAGTTGCTTCCCGCAAGTTTAAGGTGGAAACGAACCCTCTTGTAGATGAGATCCTGAGCGTACTGCCGAATGCTAACTGCGGAGCATGTGGTTATGCAGGTTGTGCGGATTTTGCACAGCGTGTAGTGAATGAAGGTGCTCCTATCAACGGTTGTCCAGTTGGCGGTTTCGAGATTGCCAAGCAGATAGGCGGCATAATGGACCAAGAGGTTTCAGAGTCTGAGAAACAATATCCTTTTGTGGTCTGTAATGGTGGAGTAAATTGCATCAACAGGTTTGAATATGTGGGTATAGATGATTGTAAGGCTGTCATGATGCTGTCAGATGGTGAAAAAGGGTGTAGTTTCGGTTGTATGGGCCGTGGTACATGTGTACGTGCCTGTCCATTTGGAGCAATATCCATAGGTGATGACAGACTTCCGCATGTCAACAAACATCTCTGTACGAGCTGTGGAATTTGTATCTCTTCATGTCCTAACAATATCCTTGTTTTTGCAAAGGAATCTGAAAAAGTGCATGTGAGTTGCCTTTCTCATGATAAGGGTAAGGATGTTAAGGCTGTATGTAACGTTGGATGTATTGCCTGTAAGATATGTGAGAAGAACTGTCCAGAGCAGGCAATAACAGTTACTGAATTTCTTGCTATTATAGATCAAAGCAAGTGTACTGCCTGTGGCATCTGCGTTGAGAAGTGTCCTCAGCATACAATAAATATAAGGGGTGTACCATGACATACAAGACATCAATAGGGCTAAACGAGAACGTGGTTGCAGCATTATGCTACGTTGGGTTTTGGTTCACAGGAATACTTTTCCTCTTGATCGAGAGGCAAAATAAATTTGTCCGGTTCCATGCTATGCAGTCTGTGTTAGTATTCATGCCACTGGCTTTGATCGTATTCCTTATGGGGTGGATCCCTTATTTTGGCTGGGTGCTTGCAGACCTTGTAGGAATGTTCTCTCTTTTCCTATTGCTGGCTTTTGCTGTAATGGCATATGAGGGTGGAAAGTTCAAAGTACCTCTTGTGGGC
Source organism: uncultured Methanomethylovorans sp. (assembly GCF_963678545.1). Classification (NCBI taxonomy): domain Archaea; kingdom Methanobacteriati; phylum Methanobacteriota; class Methanomicrobia; order Methanosarcinales; family Methanosarcinaceae; genus Methanomethylovorans; species uncultured Methanomethylovorans sp. The sequence goes on along the minus strand of NZ_OY782870.1, from coordinate 59,094 downwards.
AAATATGCCTATGATTCAGTGTACAAGGAGAAGTAAAGATGTTGTGTTTCACAACATCTATTTTTTAATTTCATACTTTTCTGTTCTTTCATATCTGCTTCGAAAGTTTAAAAAATACCTATCGCCATCTATGCAATACTCATTTTCCGGAAGGGAGGGTAAATCATTAAAGAAGAGATATGGATCGAAAAATATAGGCCTATGCGACTTGATGATGTTGTCGGTCAAAAAGAGACAATAGAAAGACTCAAATCCTATGTAAGGAGTCGCAACCTTCCTCATTTGCTTTTTTCCGGACCCCCTGGTGTAGGAAAAACAGCTACAGCTGTTTCCATTGCAAAAGAGCTTTTTTTAGAATCATGGAGGGAGAACTTCACTGAGCTAAATGCATCTGATGAAAGGGGAATTGACGTTGTACGCACTAAGATCAAGAACTTTGCTAAAACCTCCCCTATTGGCGGTGCTGATTTTAAGATAATCTTCCTTGATGAGGCCGATGCATTGACTTCGGATGCTCAGGCAGCTTTGAGAAGGACTATGGAGCGTTATACTAATAATTGTCGTTTCATTCTTTCTTGTAACTATTCTTCAAAAATCATAGAGCCCATACAGTCACGGTGTGCAGTTTATAGATTCCGTCCTCTTTCAGATGATGCAGTGACTGAACGTGTGCTGTTTGTCGCAAGAAATGAAGGCCTTGAGGTTGCAGACGATGGTATAGAAGCTATAAAATATGTAGCACAAGGGGATATGCGTAAAGCTATCAACGCATTACAGGCAGCTTCTCTTGTTGATACGACCGTACACAAAGATACCATCTATAAAATAACTGCTACAGCACGCCCAGAACAAATTACAGATCTGATTAACACTGCTCTAAGTGGTAATTTCATGGCTGCACGCAAACATCTGGATATGCTTCTTCTCGACCAGGGACTTTCAGGAGAAGATGTAGTAGGTCAAATATATCGTGCTATGTTCAATCTTTCCATTCCTCAGGAGAAAATGGTTGAACTCATCGACGTAATAGGAGAAGTGGATTTTAGAATAGCTGAAGGAGCTAATGAAAGGATCCAGCTTGAAGCCTTGATTGCGCATTTTACTTTAAGGGGAAGGGATTAGAATGACTCTTCAAGAAATACTCACAAATATTTTTGGAACCTTCCCTGACTGGCTTGCTACGATACTTATAAGTTGTTTACCTGTGGCTGAACTAAGAGGTGCTATCCCTATTGCAATACTGCAATATCAAATGAATCCAGTTGAGGCATATATCCTTGCAGTTATAGGCAATATGATACCTGTGATTCCTCTTCTGTTATATTTGGATCCAGTATCTAGCTATCTAAGACAATTCAGGTCATGGGACAGGTTTTTCAACTGGCTTTTTATCCGCACTCGTCGTAATCATTCGGATACATTTGAAAAATATGGAACCTTAGGCCTAGCCATTTTTGTTGCCATTCCTTTACCTGCAACAGGTGCCTGGTCAGGTTGTGCTGCAGCCTTTGTTTTTGGGATAGGCTTTAAGCATGCTCTTATAGCCATAACCATAGGCGTTCTTATTGCAGGTTTAGTAGTAACAGTAGTTACCCTTGGAGGCCTAAGTCTATCTAACCTGTTTATATGAAATAATACTCACTGTATTATTTGTACATCTTCTTGGAAAGCATGTCCTTTGCCAAGGCGATGTCTTCTGATTTTACTGTTTTCCTTCCTGCATGTTCAGCTAGCTTTATTGCTTCTCTGGAAATGTCCAAACCATATTCTTCAAGTATCTCTGAAAGAGCCATTGCCGCCGATTCGCTTACTCTCTGGGAACCAGCGCTTCTTATCAGCCTTTCTATTGGTGCAAGTGGAATTATTGTCAATTTTTATCCTCCTAAATATGCTAATTTCAGATTAGATTCATATTAAGTACTTGATTACAAAAATGAATTATAAATAGTTATCTTCGATGATTTATAATGGATAATTGTCTTTAAGTGTTAAACAAAGTTATAATAAGGCAAATATGTTATAAATAATATGTCGTTGCCATAATAATCTATATTTAGTGGAATAATGTTTATAAAAAAGAAATAACAGAATGACGTCACTCTTTTACGAGTTTTTTCAGTTTCATAGCAATATCCTTCCCCAAACGCTGACATTCCTTCAAGTCCTTTTCATCAGGAACATACTGTATTCTCAGTACAGGATCCACTACTTTCATCCCAGCTTCACGCATTTTTTCTGCTATCATTACGGGTGCTTCACCACTCCATCCATACGATCCAAATGCAGCTCCTACTTTTCCTTCTACTCCCTCGGCTATTAGTGCATCAAGGAACTTTGCAATGGGTTCAAGCATTTTGTAATAAAAAGTCGAGGAACCTATAGCTATACCATCGTAAGTAGCAGCATCTTTTGGATCCCATTCATAGAAGTTATTCACTCTTACTTCTATATGTTTCTGACTTACACCTTCAGCTATAGCCTCAGCCATCATCTGAGTGCTTCCTTGGGTACTAAGATAAACTATTGCAAGTTTAGTCATTTTGTTAATCCCCTGTTTTCTCCTAAGGACTCAGGATAGAAAAATAATATCAAATAAGTCCCCTATTTTTAAATGGATTTTTTTCTATGATAAATCTTTCTAGGATATCAGTATATTCAGGATATGTTTATTGCCTATCAGGTTCATCATGAACCTAAACTCTTGATTCAAGGAGGTCATGGATGAATGAGAAATATGCGCCTCATATTGAAGAGCTGGCAAAGGCGCTTGATGGTATAGACCACGATGATATCAAAACCGAATTCAATAAACTTATCAAGTTCCGTGTACCTCTTGAAGAAGCAAAAAGAACTGTTCTGAATAAATTCAGCTCAAAAGAGGGGCCAGACATAAAAATTAAGGAAATTTCTCAGGCACCAAAAAGTTTCACTTTGAAAGGCAGACTTATTTCAGTTGAGGAAAAAAGCTTTGTCCTTAAAGGAGAGACTGTGAATCTATATTCAGGCAAGATCGCAGATGAAACAGGTGTTTGTTTTTTTACTGCCTGGAATGATTTCTCTTTAAAGGAAGGGGACATTATTAGGATACACAATGCCTACATGAAACATTGGAACAATCGTCCTGAAATTAATTTTGGGCAACGTTCTGTTGTGGAGAAGCTCCCTGAAGATCCCTCTGTGCCGAACAATGAACAGCTTTTCACTCGATCCAAGAAGATCATCGAAATTAATTCTTCAGATATGCTGGTAAGCTCACAGGGCATGGTTACTGAGATGTATCACCGTGATATCAACATCAAAGGAAAAGACACAACAATTTTAGAAGGGGTCATCGCTGATGAGACTGGAAAACTTCCTTTTACCTCTTGGCTACCCATGGATGGTGTAGATATTGGCAGTGCTATTAGCTTCAAAGCGGCTCATGTAAGGCTTTTCAGAGGGATTCCCTCTTTAAATTTCACGAATGAAACTTCATGGGGACTGCTTCCTAAAGACCAATGTCTTTTTTCAAAACTGGATCTTATAAGCGATGAACCAAAATCGATCCCCATTGCTTCTGTTCTTGAGAAAGATGGTATTTTTGATGTGGCAGTAACAGGGAATGTCATTTCCGTGCGCCCAGGTTCAGGAATAATAGAGAGATGCCCAGTTTGTAATCGTGTTATACAGAATAATATTTGCAGAGCACATGGGACGGTTACTGGTGTCAAAGATATGCGCATCAAGGCAATACTTGACGATGGTACGGGAGCTGTCTATATCATGTTGAACAAGGAACTCTCAGAGACTGTTTTTGGCAAATCTATGGACGAAGCTGAGAACATTATGAAAGCTTCCATGTCAAAAGATGCTGTTTTTGAAAGCATGAAAAGATCTCTGATAGGGAATTATCTCTATGTAAGAGGTAATTCATCAAAAAGCGAGTTTGGCACAACTATTGTTGCTAGGTCTGTCTGGTTACCGGAAGATGATCTTCTTTCCCGTTTAGAATGTTTATTGTTAAAATTACCAGAGGATGATTAATATAATGGCTGAAAGGGAAGTGGCTCAGAGACTTTTCGCAAAAGAATTCAATGATTCTACTTTGAGTCTTGTAAGTGTTTCTAGTGATGATTCGTCTGATGTAAATTCTCCCAATCTGCTGATCTCTACCACGGGTGTGCGTATCAATAGGGTCTTTGTAGCAGGAGTAATTACAGAAGTCGAGAACTTGGGTTCAGAGGCCGGAAAAGAACGTGATCTATGGAGGGCTCGTATCTCTGATCCAACTGGTGTTTTTATAGTCTATGCAGGTCAATATCAGCCCGAAGCTGCCATATTTCTGTCTACAGTGGAAGTACCTTCTTACGTTGGTGTGGTCGGCAAAGCGAGGATATATGAACCAGAAAAAGGTTTGGTGTTCATATCTATAAGGCCAGAGGAAATCAACAATGTAGAAAGTGCTACTAGGGACAGGTGGGTAGTAGATACTGCAGATCTGACGTTAAAAAGGCTTGATCTTCTAAGTGAACTCTTGTCAAGTGAAATGCATGGCGAAGATTTGGCAGATTCTCTGAAAATAAAGGGAATAGATTTTGACTCAAGTGAAGCTATTCTGGATTCCATTGAATTCTATGGTACTAATCAGGAATATATTTCAGAGTTTAAACAAAGTATTCGCGAATCCCTGGTTTCCATTAAGGAAAATACTGGTGTTCAGATTAAACAAAACGAAGATACTGAATATGTAATTCTTGAAATTCTTAAAGAACTTGATCAAGGTAAAGGTGTGCAGTACAGCTGCTTGCTGGAAGAAGCCAAGTTAAGAGGTATCCGGGAAGAAGTTTCAGATACAGGGGTCAGGTCTCTCCTTGCTAAAGGAGAGTGCTATGAACCCAAGATAGGTATTTTGAAACTCATTTGATGTGGATTTCATTCAAATTCAATACTGATGCTGCCTGAATTCTTTGCCAATGTTTTGGAGATCGTGCCCATATCCATTCTGCATACATGCATTATTCCACAAGGTACAAGGCATGTAGAGCACCATTTTGCTTCTTTGACCTTTTGAAATACCGGATTATCATTATATAGTGGGTCGTAAAGTTCCTTTACCGGGATCTCCATATGTGAGACTGAACTTATTTTCTTGCAAGGAGTTTCGATTTCAATTATCATGTTCTTGCCTTCTACCTTGCCGCTGATCTTGTGGGTAAAGCCGCAGATCTTGGAGTTTACTTTAACTTCGGTCATTATTTGCACCTATTACTATTCTCCAAATACAGCTTATATACTTTTGTGTCGGTTTATATGAAAGTGAAGGCTTAATAGCCCGGTATGCTTAAATAATGAGACATTGACTTAACAATCATCTTAAGTGTGATGGTCACAACAGGAGGCACTATGATGCAACGTGAAGAGATAATCGAAAGGGTTCGACAGCGCCTCAAGGAAATAAAAGGTGTAGGAGAAACCTATGTTCTTCTTGAAGAGGACAGGGATAATATCAAGGAACTCGAAAAAAAAGCAGACGAGATGACTCTTATGGGTCTTGGTCGGGGTGATAATCGTGGAATCAAAGAGGTACTCGTAAAAGATGTGGTAATTCCATTCACTACCAGTATGGATTATGTATGGCCTTGTTGCCCGAATGTAGTGCTCATGCATCATGATCGTGTGGTTGGGGAAGATATGGATGATGAATGCAAACTCAATGAACTAAAACATTGCAAGGACAATCTAATCATTGGTAATATTGTAATTTATGATAAGGAGTTGCTAAAGTCTATCGATCCAAAGAATGATCCACTTATTGTGGTATTGCCCTCTCATCCATGTGTTGAGGTAGAGGAATTACCTCACATCTGCAATGTTGCTCTCGCTTCTCCATCTCCTCCTACGGATGAATATCTTAAGCAAAAGATGGGACTGCCTCAAAGTCATGGTACAGGCACTTTCATTCTAGGTTTTGACTTTGAATGTTCTTGCGGGAACTAAAATCCGCTAATTTATTTTTGTTATATTTTTTAAAAAAGAAAGGCTGTCATTACAGCCTTATTATTTATCATTGTAGATATTTAGAGCATCTTCTGCAGTTGTGCCTTCTACAGTAATCGCATATATAGCATTACACATACGAACTGCCTCGTCCAGTGGTTTCTGGTGGATGTTGCGGCCAGTGGCATTACCCATTGCACCACTTACATGTATCTGATCATGCAGTTTCTTCAGGAAAGCTTTTGGATCATCACTTGATCCTCCGGCACAGACTACTTTTGTCCTGCCAGCAGCCAGTACAGCTTCCTTGAATACTTCTGCAGATGAACAGCCTTCTTTCTTTGGATAGTTCACTTTGACAAAGTCAGCATTCAGACAAGCACCGACACCAGTTGCACCTGCAATAAGGTGAGGATCTTTCTCATCAGCTACGGCAGCACCCCTTGGATATATCCAGAGTACTATCAGCATTCCATACTGGTGTGCATCGTACACGATTTGTGCAGCCTGAGCAAGCATATCAGCTTCAAATTCACTACCTAGGTATATTGTATAGCCTACTGCAAGTATCTTCAGTTTACTATTTTCTCGAAACTCTGCTATTTGATTTACATCATACCACTGGTTGCTAAAGGGATCCAGCTGCTTTGTTGGAACCAGATGGCTCTTAGAGTTGATCTTCACAAGATATGGTACATCTGTATAGTCCATTCCATATCTTGCGATAAGTCCTAACTGGGTGGCAAAGACGCCTATTTTCCCCTGCTTTGCTATTTTGAACAGGTGTTCAGGATCATTATCATCTACAGCAGTATCTTCTCCATAGAAGTCATCATTTAGGTGTTCTACTTTCTGGTCACCTGCAAAAAGCATGAGTCTGCCTGTGCCTTTTGTCATTTCCATATAGTTCTCAATATACGTTTCATGAGCCTCTTTTGGTACATCCAAAGGCACTTTAATATCACTGGTTTTGATTGAAATCATTCTCATCACCTAATTAACTCTCGTTGGTTAATACGCGTATTTAAATAATGAATATTTCGGCTTTGTAGAAATGCTCATTTGAACAATATATGTAACCTTGACATACCTGTCAAGGTTATGCACTAATAGTTTCAATTTAACCTCTTTTGCTTGATTCCAATACTTTTTTGCCTTCACTTCTTCCCCGTATTTCCTTTTCAGAACAGAGAACATCGTTTCTACAAGATTTCTGCAATGGTACAATATTTCCTCAAACTCATCGATCATTTTTCTACGATACTTACCCTTGATCTTCTTCCTTTTCCTTTCTCTCAAAGGAATCATAGCTACTGCGTCTAGTTCTTCCCTTACTAGAGAATGTATAGCTTCAGAATCGTAACCTTTGTCCATAAGGTAAAACTTTGATTGGCGATTTTTATGACATTGCCGTAGCAATGTCATCGCATGCTTTGCATCATGGATAGGCTTACCAGATATCTTAAAACCAGTGATAATAAACTTCTTTGTATCAATGGAAATACTCACTTTTAGGAATGATCTACGTTTCTTTCCAGTCCTAAAAGAGTAATAGTAGCTACAGTGACCACTCGTAAATCCACTCGAATCAATGGCAATTATCTCTATTTTTTCGCCATATGAATAGAACAGTTTTAGTGTTTGCTGTAACAACGATCTGAAAAGAATTGACCTAAGTCTAGTTATAAACTTGTGAAGTGTGGTATAATGTGGAACCTCTTTTAAACCAATTCTTAACTTCAAACTCTCCATTAATTCAACAAGTTCAACAATACTTCTGTAGAGGATTCTGATTAACCCTCTGTTTTTTATGTCAACATAAACTTAAAGTGGCGTTTATTCATCTTATCTCAATTTTTGCTTCATTTCTTTCATTTTTTCCTTGATTTTAGGATAGCTACCGCTATCCTAAATAATTCCTTTATGTTTGAGTGTCTTCAGCTGATGTAAGTTAAAGCAAAAAGCTGTCATAAGCATCTTTACATTTACTCTTTCCACTGTGGTTACAAGAACTTTTCCTGCATTGAATACTTCTTTGACCACAGAATATACTCGTTCTCCTGGAGCTCTTTGGCTGCTGATTCTTTCGTTTCTCAGAATGTCTCCTATTTCTAATGGATGTCCTCTCACAGCTCTTTGCATTGTTGCAGCAAAACCTTTTGCAACTGCTCCGAAATATCCTCTATCTCTGTATACAACTTCATTCAATTCAGAGAGATCTATCTGAGAATCATGGACTGATGCAGTTGTTGTTTTGAATCTTCTGATCAATTCATAATCCTTATCGATGATCGTGTGGAGCTTGTAACCAAAAAAGGATTTACTGCCTTTCTTTGTCCAGGTTCCGTCCTTACTTCTTCTTGTTTTTGCTTCTTTTCCTCTAGGTTCATCTGCTTTAGCATGTCCTGGAGTTGAATGGATGAAAGTAGCATCCTGGATCATTCCTTTTTTTATCTTCAATCCAAGAGCATCAAGCTGCTTCTGTATTTCAGTCCATATTTGCTCTTCTTTTCCATTATCGATAATCCTCTTTCGGAATGACCAGACAGTTGTACTGTCTGGTACATATTCAGGAAATGAAAGAAATTTCCTGAAGGAGATTCTATCAATGCATTGTCGCTCAAGTTCAGCATCAGAAAGACCATGCCATTGTTGCAGTACAAGCATTTTGAACATGACGATGACATCAGCTTCAGGCCTACCGCCTGAAGCTGTTTTATTAGAATACATCGATTCAAGAATGGGATGAAATGGTTTCCAGTCAATCAATGATTCGATTTCAGCAAGCTTATCTCCAACAGATTGGAGACGTTTGTATTCTTCTTTAAGAGCAAAATCAGTTAAATCATTCATAATTCTTAATTTACTTAGCTAATATTTATATTTTAGTGGAATGTGGTGATGAAGAGAGAAGGTTTATCGAAATTCTCTGTAATCTACATTAAGATATTCTTTTAACAAAATCAAGGTCAATAGCTGGTGTTGTGTATATTTCCTTTTCGAATATTTGCAACTATAGATCGGCAGGTGTGATTTTCCTGATACAGCTAAAGCTGTATCAACAAACTTTAAGTACTTATTTGACAAAACACAATCATCCCCTTTGTGTTTCAGTGGAAAGTAATACTCAGGGGATTTATTCTTTTTAAATTATTAGGTCAAAATAAAAGCAAAAGTAGCATTTCTACAGAGCCAATATTTCTATCTATCATTGTTTTTCATGGACCATTTAAATCCATTCCTTATATGCGCCATTTTTATAATCTTTTTCATAAGGGCATTACTAATACCCTCTCTTGAAAGTGGTTTATGTCGTTTTACTATTAATACAGGTCGATTTGATCTTTTAGCTACATTGTATGATAACATTCCAAGCAAAGAAAGTCTAAATCGTTGGCTTGAATCCCCTATTATCAGCATATCAGCTTTGTCAACTGATCCAAGTATACCATTCTCTACAGAATAATGTTCTTTGAGTTCGTAACTGATGGAATTGTCCTTGTCATCTTTGACTATCTGTTCAAGTTCATATCTAATTTTAGTTTTCTTCTGTTCCTCATCTGTTGGCTTGACTACTCGAAGTAGATGTATTTTTGCTCCTGTATTCTTAGCTAATCTTTTTGCAAGGGTAAGTCCATATTGTGAGTTCTCTTTATTGTTATAAGCAACCAGTATTATCTCTATTTTCTTAGGGAAGTATCCATTCAGCATAACTATGTTGTTCTTTGAGAGGGCAAGCACTTTAGTTGCAACGTTTCCCATTGAATAATGTAACCTATTTAGTTCATGCCAGCCTATTACAATAAAATCAACATTTTCAATTTCTGCCTGCTCTATTATTGAATTAGCAACACTGTGATCAAATGCTACTATGTATTTTCTTTCATGACCAACTATTATAGGGAAATCTTCGAATTTTTCGATTAATAAATTTTCCATAGTATTTTTGCTACTACGAAATGCATCTCTTGCAGCAGATAAACTTGTTTGTTTTGGAATCCTAACCACATTAAGACCAATTATCTCGTCTCCCATCTTATCGGCTAGCTGTAATAGGTCAATTTCCTGTTCTGGATTAGCTATTGGGACAAGTATCTTCATTTTTGAACTGTCTGTAACATTTGATGGATAAACGTTGTTTTCAAGCATATCAAATATATTATACTTTGGAAATGCTTTTCCTAATCCATAATACTTGTACCAGGCTGCTCCCAAAAATACTACAAATATTGTGAATACTATGGGCAGCAATCCCATAAAGGGCAATAGTGCAATACTTCCTACAATACCTATTATTTGTGTGTAAGGATAAAATGGATCAGTAAATGTAGGCTTATAACCTTGAAGTGATCTTTTCCTCAGGATTATCACTGAGACATTGATCAGCACATATATCAGAATATTAAATGCACTTCCCAATTTAGCTAATTGTTCCACATTAAATATCATGAAAAGTATTATCATTACAATTCCGCTAACGATAATAGCACGATGTGGTGTTTCGTGTTTATTGTGTATTTTAACAAACCATTCTGGTATTAATTTGTCTCTTCCCATGGCAAAGGGAAACCTGGAAGATGAGAGTATAGCCGCGTTAGCTGTGGAAATTGTAGCAAATAAGCCCGCGAGGACGATCATAACTTTTCCAAAGGGTCCGTCTATCATTACAGCAACATCTACAAGTGGTGTGTTAGTATTGATTGATTCTTCAAAAGTTAAAGTACCATTTATTACTAACATTATAGCGGTATAGATCAGTGTTACAGTTACAACTGAAGCAATAAGAGCTCGTGGCAGGTTTTTTGCTGGATTTTTCACTTCTTCAGAGAGAGCGGCAAGCTGTGTGATGCCGAGGTAAGAAATGAATATAAGTCCTGTGGTGGTTAATATCGAGGTAGGGCCAAAAGGCATGAAAGGAGTAAAATTGGATTTATCCACCATTAAAGATCCTTTTATCACAAATATTGATAATATTATCAATAGAAAAATCACAATTATATTCTGCAAAGATCCACTGCTTCTTGCACCACGATAATTAATCGCTATTAATATCAGTCCTGCTACTATAGATGTTGTCAATATGGGTATTGGACATAAAACAAAAAAATAATCAGCAAGGCCTATTAGTGCAAAAGAACCTTTGAATACCAATGCAAGCCATGCCCCAAAGCCAATAATTGCACCAAATGAAGCACCCATAGCTCTGCTAATAAAATAGTAACTCCCTCCGGCTTTTGGCATCCCTGTAGCCAGCTCCGCTACACTGATGGCGGTTGCTATGGATATTAATCCTCCTATCAGGAAAGAAATGATAGATGCAGGACCGGCCTGAGAAATAGCTATTGATGGCAATATAAATATGCCTGCACCTATCATAGTCCCTGTTCCGATGGCAAAAGTTTCAAAGAATCCAAGACTGCGTCCAAGCCTTTCTTGTGATTTGATTGTTGCCATCCGCTATCTCCATCTTAAATATAGTAAACCGTATGAGCCTTTTATATAACTTAGAGAAAATTTATGCATTTATATTTAGTGGTCCTGTACTTATTTCTGAATCCTCTGTATCTTTTTTCGGCGTGTAGATTATTTATCTTTCAAGGAATACTTTCACTATGCATACTGTCCATATTTATACTTAAACAGAATAACTTCTATTTGCCTCTCTACAAGAAACAAACCAGAGGCTTGAGGTAGAACATGAACGTAATTGTAGCAGACATTAGGACCAAGTTCCATGAACTTGGTGTGGATATCCCGGCTGAAAAGATAGACGAAAGACTTGAAAAGCTTATAGTAAAATTCAAGGTTCCCCAGGAAGAGGCTAAGAGAAGTGTTGTCAACTTTTTCTTGAAGGAATATAATATTTCTAAAGATAAGTTCTATGGTGGCCAGGGAGAAACAACCTTTTCAAAGGTGGCTGACATCTCAGAAGATGGAAAATGGGTTAACTTAAAGGTAAAAGTGGTTCAGATATGGGAAAATACTCATGACTCCATTTCTCAGGTTGGGTTGCTGGCAGATGAAACGGGAACTATAAAATTCATTGCTTGGGCGGCCGCAGAGGTACCAGCTGTTGAAGAGGGAAGGAGTTATATTTTCAAAAATGTTGTTTCCAGCGAGTGGAACGGCAAAATGGAAGTCACTCTCAACAAGAGCAGTTTTATTGAAGAAATAGCTGATGACATACATGTCCAAAGTAAGTCAAAGGGAGTTGCTTCTCTTGTAAAGGTCGCTGATATTTCTGAGGATGGAATATGGGTCGATCTAAAAGGCAAAATCGTCCAGTTGTGGGAAAATACCAACGAATCAATTTCCCAGGTCGGACTTATTGGTGATGAAACTTCAAGTATTAAGTTTATCAAATGGGCAAGTGCTGAGATTCCTGTGGATTTAGTAGAAGGAAATAACTATCTTTTACGGAATGCTGTAACTAGTGAATGGAATGGAAAGCTCGAGATCACGTTGAACAAAAGTAGTTCCATTGAAGAGATTTCCGATGAAATTGAGGTTAATACCAGAGACACTGTTCTTACAGCTGCAATGGTTGATATTCAATCAGGTTCAGGGCTCATAAAGCGTTGTCCTCAATGTAATCGCTCTTTAACAAAAGGTGCATGTGCTGAGCACGGTAAGGTAGACGGTGTTTATGATCTGCGTTTGAAAGCTGTTCTTGATACTGGAACTATTACTCAAGACGTACTTCTTAAAAGAGAAGTCACTGAAGAAATCTCTGGAATCACTCTTGAAGATGCCATAGCTATGGCCGCAGATGCGCTTGATCAGGGTGTAGTCCTGGAAGCCATGAAACAAAAGCTTGTAGGCAAGTACTATAAGGTTTCAGGGCCGCGGGTTGACAGGTATGTACTAGTAGAGTCAATAGAACAGGAGTCTATTCTGGACCAAAAATTACTTGAAGAACTCATAAATGAGGCTGAGGTGATCTAAATGGCAGGTTATACCCGTGAAGTCGCAAAAAGGCTGTTCGCTCAGGAATTCAGGGAGTCCAATCTTACTTTCAAGGATGGGGATGACCAGTACTCTCCTCAATACTTATTCACTCCAACAGGAGCAAAAGTAAACAGGATGTTCATTGTGGGAACTCTTACCGAAAAAGAAGACATTGGCAGTGATTCGGAGTATTGGCGTGGGCGTGTATCCGATCCAACGGGTTCATTCTTCATATATGCAGGCCAGTACCAACCAGAAGCTGCTCAAGTACTTGCAGAATGCGATACTCCGGAATTTGTAGCCATTATTGGCAAGCCAAGTACATATACTACGCCAGAAGGGGATATCCGGACATCTATAAGGCCGGAATCAATGTACATAGTGGATGGTGAAACGAGAGATCTTTGGGTACTTGATACCGCTAAGGCTACGCTGGAGAGACTAAAAAATCTCTCCACTTCTAATTCTGATGCCTTAAAGGCAAAAGAACATTACAAGACTGATGTGAAGCACTACACGTCCATGGTGTTAAAAGCTCTTAGGTCTCTGAAGGAAGAATATTGATATTACAGGTTTGCTAACCTGTAAATTTTTCCATTTCTTGTTCTTATATCTTTCTTTGAAGCAAAAGAACAATAAGCAAAACAATCAATAATTGATTGATTTATATGAAGACATATCTTCTGATCTGGTTCAGCAGTAACGGAGCAAGGCCTTCAGAGGTTACAAGAAGCCTGATGTCTTTGGGTTTCACTCCTGTGAAGGGTTCCTATGACTATGTTTATGATTGGGGAAATAATGTAAATATGGATGAGATTGTCAATTTTGGGGACAAAGTACAAATGACATTAAAAGATTCAGGTGTAATGTTTAAGATAGAAACGGTTAATGGTGCCTGATAACTATTTCTCACTTTCCTTCTGCAAGCTTGCGTGAGTATTCGATATAGTCGCAGGACTGGCCAGTTATCTCTATTATTTTGCTAGATACTTTTCCATCTATTATTTCTATTTCGACTGCACATGGATCGGACATTCGGGGTTTGGTGGGCGATCCCGGACAAATCAGAAGTACATCGCTCTTCTCGATAAGAGGTCGATGGAGATGCCCGTAAATAAGTATATCTACCTCCATTTCCATAGCTAAATATCTGAGGGCTGTAGTGTCATTAATAGACAATGCTCCTTCATGTACTATTCCTATCTTAATTCCTTCAGCCTCAAAAATAACCTTTTCTGGAAGTACCTGCTTTATCAAGGCATCATCTACATTTCCATGCACAGCTTTTAGTTTACCTATAGCTTCAAAAGCCTCATAGCATTCATAAGATGTAAAATCGCCGGCATGAACAATTATATCATAACCTGCAAGTACATCAGCCAGATATTTTGGTATTACTCCGGTTTCAATGTGTGTATCCGAAATAGCTATGATTCTCAATTAACTACCTCTATAAATTTAATGCACGGAAAGGTCAACAAGTTCATATTCAAGATCCTCATTTTCAAGACGGCTTAATATGCCCGGAACCTCTTCGTCGATAGCAAGTACCAATGAGGAAAGGCCATGGAATGCTGCTTCTATCACAGACTCTTTTGCTCCAAACATTACATCTGGTTCCCTTCCTACTCTTCTAAGAGCTATTAGCGATTCAACTCCAATTGTAGCAAGATACGATTTTGATCTGACAAGGTTCTTCAACCTCTCCAGGTCAACATTCTTGGATCCACCTCTCTCTACTCGTGGTATCTTGCAGACGGTAATGCTTGCATTTTCTAGGTCTATAAGTCCCATCAGGTCAGTGACGCCTACATCCTCTCCTTTCAATGCACTGGAAATGGTTGTACCAGTAGCGTTAGTGACATCCTGAGTGCTCACATAAAGTAAGCCGTTCCTCATTGTAAGATACACTTCCTGATCCGCGTTCACATCTTCTTCAGCAATGGCAGTCCAAGTGGACACATGACTGATGATGTCGCTCATCACAAACCTAGCATACCTTTTCATCTCGGCGGCATTTTCCAGAACCCATTCGACTCCTTGTTTTGTGATCCGATACCTTACTCTTCCTTCTGAGCTCACTAATCCTTCTGCAACAAGCTCTTTTATGTACTCTGAGACCGCCTGAGGAGTTACGCCAATCTTTTCAGCTATCTCTTTTTGACGTACATTAGGCTGGTGTGCAGCTACCTCTATAAGTATCTGAAACTTAGTTATACCACTCTTACTACTAAGAAGTTCGATCATTCCTTGTCCTCGACTTCCTTTATGCGCTGCCCCATCACTGCTAATATATCAGACCGTCGTGCGACTGCACGGATGTACATAGGGCTTTTATTCAATGCTCTTGTCAGACTACTCATGGACTCATTACCTTCAATCACGAGTTTTTCTAGCTCTTCAATGGCATCTTTTACTTCTTCATAGGGTTTAAATGTCAGCATTATTATGTCACTCATATCTTCCACAGTACATTGGAAATTTGTCTGGACCTTTGAGTAGGAACTGTGGTATTCTTTTTGTGGCATCTTGCCCGGTTCCGGCATATGCCACTGACTCTCTATCAAACCGCTTTTCTTCAGTATCTTTATACTCTGTGCAACATCCGTTCCCAGCGTTTCCTCAAGTTCATCCTTTGTCATCCATAAGTTTAAAAGGGCATCGAATACTTTTTTGTGCCGCTTCGACCCAAAAATTTGGAGGAGTGGTACAAGTTCGGAAGGATCATTAATAATTCTTGTCCGTTTATTCATAGCATTAACCTCTGAATGTACCTCGTATGGATCGAGACCAGTTGCATATATATACTCCTAAGTAGAATCGATCCAAAAATACAGTTAATCCATCAGAACACTTTTTGCCAATATTATATGTTCCTTAATCTTAATAAATGTGTTGTGATTTCAGGATGTGTTGAAATCGATATCCAGCTTCCCATTATCCTGCCAAATGAATTGTGGGAATTTTCTTTTCACATGCAAATTTTTCTCATGCAATGCATGTATCACAATAGGGAGTGCAATTGTAGCATCTACAAAGACCTGAACTTTCTTTGCACCTGCAGCTATTTTACCCCAAGACACTGCTTCATCAAAAGTACATCCAGATAGCCCGCCCCAGTGAGGAACATCTGTAGTATATTGTATTGCATAATCATGTCCTGCAATATCCGCACCCATTATTGAAGCCACAACTTCTGTCTGCTGTATGAAGTTCTTTGGTACTCCTCCGCCGACGTAGACTACTCCGGTTTTATCAGACGTTTCCACAATACGAGTAATTTCATCTACATCCTTGATCTGGTCCAAATCAACATCAACCCCTTCTCTTCTTGCAATGGTCAATCCAATTCCAATTGAACTATCTCCAAGAGCAGGTACAAATACGGGCACACCATATTTGTAAGCGCTTCCAACTATGGACTCATCTCCATTGCCTTCTTCACATATTCTCTTTCCAAGCAGGGCTATAAACTCTCTTGATGACATTCTTCTCCCATGAAGTGTTTTTGCAAAATTAGCTATTAGGTAATCTGTATGTCTGAACTCTTCTTCAAAAGCGAAAACATCATATATTCTGTCAACTCCATGCCTAAAGAGTTCTTCATCGTTGGCAAGGTGAGAACCAACAAAATGCCTTTTTCCCATAGCTTCATGGCAATCATGGAATAAATTTGCTCCTGTGCTTACTAAGCAATCAATCATCCTGTTTTTAATAAGGTGTACTATTATTTTTCTCATCCCTGCAGGTACCATTGCACCTGAGAGTCCCATCAGGACGGTAAGTTTTTCTTCTTTGAGCATATTGTCCCAAGCTTGTACAGATTCAGCAAGCTTCCTACCTTGGAATCCTGTATATAGCATTCCATCGACGAGTTGGGCTATAGACCTGTCCGTAACATCTAAAGGCTTTGTTGGGTTTAGAGTGAAAATATCGATCTTATGTGGTTCCATCCAGATACACCTCTTAACGGATAGAATCATGAAACTCTGATATGGCTGAAACTCAATCAGCAGTCAGCAATCAGAGAAACACATCTTTTGGAAATTATATCATGTTCACCATTCTAATTAATAGTAACCTTTTGCATTTAACATGTGTTCTTTTGTTTATTCTTTCACAGACCGATAAATATATCCAATTCTGTTACCAATCAGTCAGATACCATGCCACAGAATCTTAATGAAAAGATAAATGATGTGCTTGTAGATAGGCAATTATCCATAAGCGCGATCACTAGGGAACTTAAGGAAAAGGGTTTTGTTGAACATAGGCTGGTATTAACAGGATATTTACGAGCCCTTCGCGATCTCAAAAAATTACAGGAGATAGAAGTTCCCCCTTCTAAGGTATACAAACGCTTGGATTATCAGGAAAAGTCCACGGACATTTTTTTTATTATAGGCGATCAGATAAAGAACCTTGATATGGAAATACGTATTCCTCTTGCTATTTGTATTCTTTCTAAGCTGTTTAAACGACCAGTGTTCAAGGAAGAACTTATACATCTTGGTATCAATAGCAAGAATGTCGCTAATTGCCTAGAATCCTCCGCATGCATGATAACTGTTTCAAAGGATGAGAACCTGAAACTCTATCGTAGTGAGATCACAAGGATACCGCTACCAGCAAACGATCCTGCATATGAGCTAAAAGATGAAGATACAAAAATGGTCTCTATGGCAAACATGGTACTGCTGGACACGATAAAGGATCTTGTGGATCTAAGCGGGCTTACTCCTAAAACAAAGCAAACAAAGCTTGTATGATATCATTTGTGAATGCATCATCTATTGGTCAAAATAGTAATCTATCAGGCAGTGATAATTTGGGAGATAGGCACAATTCTCTTATTCAAATGCAACCCATTGGATATGTGCATAATGAGTTCAAAGAAGCTGTTTTTGATGAGGATATGTATTCTTCGATATCACATATAATCTTGAAAGTAGAACTGCAGGATGGTCTTAAAAATATAACCGATTTCTCTAAAGTCTATGTGTTATTTTATTTTGACCGCTCAGAAGATTACAAACTAATACAGAAGCGTCGTTATGATAGTAAGATGTCTGGTGTTTTCGCTTCAAGGTCGCCTAAAAGACCTAATGGCATAGGTCTTACATTAGTGGAATTACTGGAAGTTAAAGACAATGAACTTGTCGTCAGGGGTTTGGATGCTATTAATGGCACTCCGGTGCTCGATATAAAACCGTTCATAGAACATGATGTGGCAGGTGATAGAGTACGACCTGCATAAATGTGGCATGTGTGCAAATGGAAGTGGCACACTGTTCTAAATCAGACAATTTAAATAAAGCAATGGCTATGGCAGACAAGGCAGTGTCCTCCGGTGCAGATATTGTCGTGTTCCCGGAGTTGTTCTCAACAGGCTTTTGCTATGAAGAAATAAGTGATCTGGCAGAAGAAGCTCCTTATTGTACCATACTTAAACTTCTCGAGTTTTCTAAGAGAATGGAATGTGTTGTCATAGGCTCTATCATTGAAAAGCAGTCCCATTCAGATGATTATGCATACTATAACCTTGGTTTCTGTGTGGAACATGGAATACTTACAGGTGTTTATCGAAAATCCCATCCTTTCAAGAAGGAACTAAATTTCTTTACAGCCGGAAATAGCATACATCCTATAGCTCTTGAAAAGTATGGTCTCACCATCGGACTGGAAATATGTTATGAATTACGTTTTCCCGAAGTTGCCAGAAAACTGGCTCTTGCAGGTGCTGACCTGCTGGTTACTGCGGCTCAGTTTCCAAATCCCAGGAGGCATGTATGGAGGACCCTTTCTTTGGCCCGAGCCATTGAGAACCAGATTCCACATGTAGCCTGCAACCTGGTAGGTTCTTCTCCCACATCCTCATTCTTTGGTGGTTCTATAATCATTGATGCAGCAGGCAATGTGCTTGCAGAGGCAGATGACGCAGAATGTGTCATTATGCATACAATAAATACTGAGAATACTGCTAAGGTTAGGTCGGCGATGCCAGTTTTCTTGGACAGGCGTGCAGACCTTTACTAATCCTTTTTGTTCTATTTCCTGCAGGAAAAGATTCTCTGTTAAGTTCATTCATCAAATTCGATGCTCACATTTCCCATTTTACGAACCAGGGTTTTGGAAAGCATTCCAGATTCCATTCTACATACATGCAGTACAGCACAGGGGATCAGGCAAATCGGTGTGCACTGCAATTCTTGGGCTCTGTTCATTACATAGTTATTCTTAATATCCATTGTCTCCATAATGGGTATTTCCATGTGAGACATTTTTTTAATTTTTTCACAGGGGGTTTCAATATCGATAGTAATGTTCTTTCCTTCTAGTTTTCCATGAACTTTGTGAACAAATCCACATATATTAGAATTTACTGTAACATTTGAAGGCATGTTATCACCTCTCTCTTTTAGTCAATTCTCAAAAATTTTATATTAACCTTAGTTTTACTTAGAAATATGATAATCAGCTATGTAATAGCTATATTTAAATGCTCAACTAAACTGTTCTGATTATGATATAAATAAGTTATTTGATGAACTAGTTCAGTCCATAAATAATGCTATGATTCTTTGATTTACAGGTTGTACCTATACAGTAGATTCCTGTACAGTTATCGGTGATTTTGAGAGCGTCTTTAAGAGCTTCTCTTGGTCGTAATAGAAGTTATGTACATTATAACCTCCTAGGGGACATCTGCCAGTCCTACCGGGGCCGTGGTAATCAGATCCACCTGTCATGAGCAAATCGTATGAACGGCACAGGTCAAGCATGGATTTTACCTGTTGCCAGTTGTTCTTTCCGTAAAAGACCTCAAAACCGTCCATTCCACACTTTACGAAATGGTCCACAACATCGGCAAGTAATGGTAGACTGTTATACTGGTCCAGAGTGCGAATTAAATGTGCTCCAATAGCTTTTCCGCCTGCTCTATGAATTATTTCAATAGCTTCTTCTATCTGGAATTTTTCAACATCTATAAAGCACTGAGATTTTTCAGTAAGCCACATGTCGTGAAATTCATAAGTGGGCATGTCTCTGTTGACAACTGCAAGTGCAATATCATGCTTTGTGATAATGCCCTTTGTTGCTTCAATACGTGCGTAGTCAACAAGCCATCCATGGGAAGATAGCAAGTCCACCAGTTCATCAGCATATTTCCATGCACGTTTTTTTGTAATTTCCATCTTTTTCTGCAAGTATGAATCATCTTTGTCAAAGCCGTAGCCAAGGACATGCACTTCAATTCCAAGAGGGTCAAAATTAGTTGTGAACTCTATACCTGGAATGAACTGTAATCCCATTTTTCTGCACTCACGTTCAGTAGATTCAAGACCATCTACGGTATCATGATCAGTAACACTAATTGCCTTTAATCCTAAATCTCTTGCTTTTGTTACTAGTTCTGCCGGGCACAGGTCCCCGTCCGAATAGGTTGTATGCATGTGCATATCTGAAATAATTTGGATACTAACACCTCACTCATATTCTTTTTTGCAGCTGAATCATAATTAATTTTATGTAAATAGAATATAGCAACATGTGTAGGCTATATTGGATCCATACCCTAAAATGCTGATCGTTTTTGTATATTGATCACTCTTATAGGATTTGATCCAAGGGTTTAAGGCAGAATTGGTATTGCAGTTAGCATATATTTCCAGCACAGAATCAGTGCCTGTAGGATAGTTTTTGCTCACGTTTTTCCTCTCCGTACGTGTATAATAATATATTGTAATTAGTATATAAAACTCCCCGTAGGTATCATCTACTTAAAGGAAAAACGTCCATAGGCGTATGAATTTCACACTATCATATATTATATTGAATAGAATACTTATAGTATGAACTTGATTTTATAACAGATAAAAGCTGAAAGAATAAATATGTCTAGCAGAGAAAGGGATATGGCTATAAGATACCTCAATAAAGGGGTATCTTTGAAGGAGAAAGGCCTTCATGCAGAAGCACTTGAGAACTTCAAAAAGGCAGAAGAACATTCATGGAGTGCTTCATCTCCAGCTCTTCTGGCTACGGTCATGCAGAACCTTGGAGAACTGCTGCAGACCGTGGGTGATGAAGATGAAGCTTTTGATCAGTATTCTCATGCAGTTGAAAATTTAGAAAAGCTGGTTGAAGTTACTCCGTCTTTTAAAGAGCAATTAGCTATCACTCTCAGTAAGTATGGATCTATGCTTGTGGATAGAGGAAAAAAAACAGAAGCAAAGGCAACTTACGAGAAGGCCATTGTTCTTTACCGAGAACTTCGCAGAGAATTTCCAAGAAATGTGCAGATACGGTCCAACATGATCTCCACTTTGAACAACTTAGGTGGTCTGCTTGCAGATATGGGTCAGGGGGATGAGGCACAATGGAAGTTCGAAAGGGCATTGAAGATGCTGGATGATAAGCAGTGTATTGCAGAAAATTACACCCAATGCCTTGAAAAAAGAGCCATGGTGTTGGCAAATCTTGCTAATTTGTTTGGTGAGAAAGGAAAAATTGAACAGGCAAGGGAAACTTTTGAAAAAGTGCTTAATATATATTACTCTCTGCTTGATCAAGGTCACATGACAGAGCTTTACAGATCAAGAGTTTCTTTAGTTCTAAGCAGAATTGCTCCTTTACTAGTATCTTTGGACCGAAAGGAGGAAGCATTGCAGAGTTACACATCGCTGATGCAGATGTACGATGAACTTGCAAAGCTTGAGCCGAAAAATGCTGATTTTAATATTAAAAAAGCTTTGGTTTTGAGTTCCATGGGGGATCTTCTTGAAAGGATGCACAAAGGAAATGAAGCCATTAGTAAATATGAGGAAGCACTGGCGATACTAACCGAATTGAAGGATGAGCTGGAAACTGAGAAGTATTCTTCAATTATCATTCCTATATATTTGAATCTTGGAAGAATGTTCGTTTCACAGGGTAGGGTGACGGAAGGTCTCGAAAAAATGGACTATGTCTGTGGTCTCATATCTTTGTCGTCAGAAGAAAAGGATGTGCAGATAATTGATCTGGGTTATTCTTGCCTAATGCAGGTATGTGAACAATTATCAGAAAAAGTGGGTTACGAGAATCCTGAATTGTTTGAAAAGCTGCTTGAACTGCATAGCATGCTGAGTATATTCAATATTACTCCTGAAGGTATTTTGTGCAAGGCAAGGATAATGGAAGCTCTTGGACGGGCACAATTGAATAGTGGAAAAAATGAAATTGCCATAGGGAAACTCACGGAAGCTATAGACCTATATACCGAGCTTACAAATACAGATGATCATTCATCAGAAATAGCTAAGTTGTCAGATCTGATCGAAGCAAACATATCTTGCATTACAGATGCTGATGAACTTGAAATCGTCTCTTGCGAAATAACTGAGGTCATTAAAGAGGAAGACCTTGAACCTGAAACTATCGCAGATAAAGGGAGCATTATGGATACACAGGAAAGATTAGCCGACCTGGCACTTGATAAAGGAAGATATGAACAGGCATTTGATCTATATCTGGAAATATATTCTGCCGATAAGTCAAGGGAAGGTTTGCTTAAAAAAGCTGCAGTTTTATTGGGAACTCTTGAAGCTGATATGCACCTGAACAGACGGTCAGGCAGTATTCTGAAGGATATGGAATTCCTTATCAAAGGATATACTGTACTTGCTGATCTTGAGCCTTCAAACTCTGAACATAGGCGTAACCTCGCAGCCATTGAAAAAGAGATGGGAAAAATATTGCTTGACACTGGCCATGTGGAAGAAGCGAGGCAGAGTTTAGTGCAGGCTCTTGAAAGTTATCTCTTGTTAATGGGCATGCCGGGCAACAAGCATCACCTTAAAGGTATGTATGCGGTCCTGAAGGAACTTACAGCTCTTTTACCGACCATCGGTGACAAAGAAAGGGAACTAAAATGTCAGGAGCAGATCTCTAAGAGTTATTCCCTGATGTGTGAACTTGATCCTCAGGATGTGGGGCTTGTGGAAGAACTTGCAACTTCTCTTGACCATCAGGCTTCATTGTTGGCAAACCTGGATCGAAAAACAGATGCTTATGATCTTTTGAATCAGGCTTTAGATAAGTATGAGTTGCTTTATCAGCTTGAGTCTTCCTATAAACACGCTGAAAAGGCTGCTGTGGCCATGAACAATATGGGTGCGCTGCTTGCCAGGATGGGTAAGAAAGAGGAAGCAAAAAAGATGCTTGAGGATTCTTTGAGGATTTATAACTATCTGCTTGATCAGGAGCCTGACAACACAGAGCATATGGTGCATGCGGCCTGCACTCTAGACAACATGGGCACGCTCTTTGGGAACATGGACAGGCTGGAGGATGCAAAGCATATGTATCAATCTGCTTTGCAGATGTATATAGATGTTACCGGTGTTAACCCGGACGACACCTCATGCAATGAGTATGCAGCAGTTACTATGGAAAATTTGGGAGCTGTGCTGGAGCGCATGGGCAGGCGCGACGATGCCAAATGGATGTACGATAATGCTAAAAAACTGAGAATGGGTGAGGCTTGAGTTTATCCAAGCTTCTTTTCTAACTTTTTCATGCCCTGTGTAATGAGTTTGAAGAGGGTCTTAGGTAGGCTCAAAATAATATTATTGTTCAATCATACAGTAAAACAGTCCTCTAACTTTTTCATTCTGTTAAAGGCTATGCACCATGCATTTTTACTTTATATCTAAATAGTCAGCTCAAAAAATCCAAAAGCCCCGGGCGTGAGTTGAACACGCGACCTAGTGATTACAAGTCACTCGCTCTGCCGGGCTGAGCCACCGAGGCATATATTTATGGATTGCATCCTCTACATAGCATAATAACAGATAAATTTTATGGTTCTTTTGGATGAGAGCATGTGGCAGGATATATCAAGGATAGGCAGGAAATTGGTACAAAGTGGGCTTGTAGAGTCTCATTTTGGAAATATCAGTGTAAGATCAGGAGATAAAATGCTCATCACGCGAAGTGGCAGTGTCCTAGATGAGTTGACATCGGACAAGGTGGTAGAAGTGGACGTATATGGCACTTGCGCCCTGGATGTGATCGCTTCCTCCGAAACTGTGGTTCATCGGGCTATTTACAACAACACTTCAGCATTTTCCATAGTGCATGCTCATTGTCCTTATGCCGTGACCATGTCTTTGCTGCAGGGGGAAGGCTGCATTACTCCACTTGATAGTGAAGGCAAGTACTTCCTAGGCGATATTCCCATTGTTCGGGGTGGCATAGGCTCCGGAGATCTTGCCAGCAACCTCGTAAAGGCTCTGTCTGTTCACAAAGCTGCTATTGTGCATGGACATGGTACATTCGCTGTTGGAAGGGTTCTTGATGAAGCCTATGTGCTTACTACCCAGGTGGAGCACTCCTGTCGTATTAAGTACCTTCACGATCTGATGCGTAAGTAAGGTATGAAGTACAAAAACGGTTCAAACTAGAAAATCGAAAGAAAAACATTAATCTGAAAAAGCCGTTATAGCATCACACATGACCTCTGATTCCCTACGTCCACATGTTACGCAGTTCATTTCACCCCTTGCACATAGGGTAGCAGATGCAGGTGTTACTCCAAACCAAATCTCCCTGTTTTCTCTGCTCTTTGCCATATTAGCTGGAGTATTTTATTATTACTCATTTTCAAATCCTTTGTTAGTACTTGCTGGTGCTTTTATGGTGTCCCTTAATTCTGTACTTGATGCCATAGACGGCCTTATGGCCAGGTATCTCAAGACGGCAGGCCCAAAGGGAGATTTCATCGATCATGTGATCGATCGCTATGCTGATGTCATAATTATTTGCAGCATTTTTTTTGCAGGCCATGTACAATGGCAGATAGGGGTCATTGCTATTGTGGGCGTGCTGATCACTAGTTACCTTGGTACACAGGCCCAAGCTCTTCACCTTGGCAGGTACTATGGAGGTATAATGGGGCGAGCTGATAGGCTTTTGCTCATCATGGCAGCATCTGTGGCATACTTTGTTTATCCTCAACAGATCTTTATGTTCAATCTCTTGGGTTGGGCTATGTTAATAATTGCTATAGCAAGCCATATTACAGCTTTCCAGCGCATCTGGCATATCTGGCAGCAACTTTAAAATATATTGTCCCGTGCAACCATATTTTTTATACAATTCACTACGAATTTTCATCTTTTCTATATCTCTCTTTATACTAAGACAGAGACGCTGCGAAAGATTTATAATAGATAATCATGTACGATGGTTGTCAATAAAACTAATTAATGATAATGAAGGTTGGGTGCTTTAAAAATGACATCAAATATTGAACGCTGCTACCAATGTGGGCAATGCACCGCTGTTTGCCCCATGGCCGAACAAGAACAGGCCTACAAAATCCGCAGATTCCTGCAGTTGGAAAAAATTGGTCAAAATAGTGAAGGGCAGATGAATATACCTTTCATATTCTACTGCACGACCTGTTATAAGTGCCAAGACAATTGTCCACAAGGCGTAAAAATAGTTGATGCTGTATTAGCTATCAGAGAAGCTGCAGTTCACAATGGAACCATGCTACCTTCCCATAAAAAAGTGGCTCAGATGCTTATTGCCAGCGGCCATGCAGTTCCAGTAAATGAAGAAGCCAAAAAGAGAAGGCTGCAATTGGGTCTGAGCGAACTGCCTCCAACTGTGGCAAGTTCAAAAGACCAGCTTGCTGAAGTCAAGCTATTAGTGCACCTTTCTGGTTTCGATAAGCTAGTCGCTGAAAAGAATGAATATAATTTACCTATGGTTAAATCAACAGCTTTCAAGACTTGTGATCAAGTTCTTGCTGAGGGAAAGGCATGAGCGAACTCTCCTTGTTTCTGGGATGTGTCGCACCTAACAGATACCCTGGTATAGAAGCTGCAACCAAAAAAGTGTTCTCAAAGTTAGGCATTGGTCTTGTAGACCTTGAAGGAGCATCATGCTGTCCAGCTCCAGGTGTCTTCAAGTCCTTTGATAAACTTACATGGTTGACGCTGGCATCAAGGAACATTACACTTTCTGAAAGTAAAAAGGATGATATTCTTACTGTATGTAATGGTTGCTTCAGTACTCTTAAAGATGTCAATGACATACTCAAAGAAGATGCGAACCTTAAAAAAGATGTCAACTTAAAGCTTGCAGAGGTCGGACGCGAGTTCAAAGGTACTCAGGATGTAAGGCATGTAATTGAATATCTCTATCAGGATGTTGGCATTGATAAGATAAGGGACGCTATTACAAAGCCATTGAACCTCAAAGTTGCTGTACACTATGGATGCCATCTCATTCAGCCACTTAAGGAATCACATGTTGAGATTGCTGAAAACCCTACTTTCTTTGATGAACTGGTAGAAGCAACAGGTGCTACAAGTGTGGACTATGAAGATAAGATAAGTTGTTGTGGTGCTGGTGGAGGAGCAAGGACTGCAATTCTTGATTCAACTTTAAAAATGGCAGAGAAAAAGCTTCAACATATGACAGAAGCCGGAGTAGATTGTGTTGTTAATGCCTGTCCATTCTGTCACCTACAATTCGATGCTGGCCAGGCAGAGATCAATCAGAAATTCGGAAAGAACTATCATCTTCCTGCATTGCACTATATGCAACTCCTAGGACTTGCCATGGGTTTCTCTCCCGAAGAACTGGGTATCTCTTTAAACGCTATGGACACTACTAAGTTCATTGAACAGGTAAAGATGGAAACTCATAAGAGCAAAATCTGTATTACTGCAAACTAAAAAACCATACATTTTTGAAATAATTAATTTTAATCAGCATATTTCTAAAAAATGGTTTTTTACAGGTAACTGGCAATTATATGATAATATAAGCTATGCTGCCGGATCAGCCCGGAGATAAAATATGGCCCAAGACGAATCAATCACTGGAACTGAAAATGCAAAAGACATCCGGATAGGGGTCTTTGTATGTGAGTGCGGGACGAATATAGGCGGTGTTGTAAACTGCCGGGCTGTGGCAGATTATGCTGCTACATTACCCGATGTTGTGCACTCTGTTGTCAATAAATACACCTGTAGCGACTCAGGGCAGTCTGAAATAAAGCAGGCAATAAAGAATCATAATCTTAATCGTGTTCTTGTGGCATCATGTACTCCCAAAACTCATGAGCCCATCTTCAGGGCATGTGTAGAAGAAGGTGGTCTTAATCCTTACCTTTTTGAATTCGTAAATATAAGGGAACACTGCAGCTGGATACACATGCAGGATAAGGATAGTGCCACAAAGAAAGCAAGCGAGCTGGTACGCATGGGTGTTTCCAGGGCACGGCTTCTCGAACCACTCCAATCCAATGAAGTTCCTGTTACTAACAAAGCGCTTGTCATAGGGGCAGGTGTTGCAGGGATGCAAGCTGCTCTTGATATTGCTGACATGGGATACAAAGTATACCTAGTTGAGAAGAATCCCTCCATTGGTGGAAAAATGGCTCAGCTTGACAAGACATTTCCTACCAACGACTGCAGTATCTGTATCCTCGGGCCAAAGATGGTGGAAATTGCAAGAAATAAGAATATTGAACTCATGACCTATTCCGAAGTAGAGGAAGTGGATGGTTATGTAGGCAATTTCAAAGTCAAGGTGAAGCACAAGCCTCGCTTTATTGACACAACTACTTGTACAGGCTGTGGATTATGTGTGCAGAAATGTCCTGTAGAGGTACCTTACTTTGAATTCAATGAAGGTATAGGGACCCGTAAAGCAATTTATGTTCCATTCCCTCAGGCAGTTCCACTAAGGGCTGTTGTGGATAGATCTGTTTGTATAGATTGTGGTGCCTGTATTAAGACATGTGAGAGTCACTCAATCAATATGGAGCAAAAGCAAACATTCTCTGATATTGAAGTAGGCGTGATTGTTGTAACTACAGGTTATGACATATACAATCCAGAACCAAAACACGACTTTGGTTATGGCCTTTGTG
Organism: uncultured Methanomethylovorans sp.; assembly: GCF_963678545.1. Classification (NCBI taxonomy): domain Archaea; kingdom Methanobacteriati; phylum Methanobacteriota; class Methanomicrobia; order Methanosarcinales; family Methanosarcinaceae; genus Methanomethylovorans; species uncultured Methanomethylovorans sp. The sequence goes on along the minus strand of NZ_OY782870.1, from coordinate 31,235 downwards.
ATAATGTTGTCACTGGTATGGAGCTTGAACGTCTTCTCAATGCCAGTGGACCTACCATGGGCAAATTGGTCAGGCCCAGTGATGCAAAGCCACCAAAGCGCATAGGTTTTGTCCAGTGTGTCGGCAGTAGAGACAAGAACCGTAACAGGTATTGTTCAGGGTTCTGCTGTATGTATGCATTGAAGGATGCACAGCTCATCAGGGAAAAATATCCGGATTCTGAAGTTTACATTATGTACATGGACATTCGGTCACCTTTCAGGAACTATGAGGAGTTCTATGACAGGGCTAGAGATATGGGTATAAAATTCATCCGTGGAAAGCCAGGTAAGGTGGACGAGGATAAGAATGGTAATCTCACTGTGCGCATAGAGGACACACTAACAGGCAATGTTTACAACCTTAAGCTTGATCTGCTTGTGCTCAGTGTGGGCGCAGTAGCAGGCGAAAGTTCAGAGCATGTAAGACATCTGTTAAAGGTCAGTAGGGCAGCCGATGGATTCATGATGGAAGCTCATCCGAAGCTCAAGCCCGTTGATACTAATCTGGATGGTATATTCATCGGAGGTGTGACCCAGGGTCCCAAGGATATTCCATACTCGGTATCTCAGGGAAGTGCCTGTGCTGCCAGAGCTACCCGATACCTTGCACAAGGTAAGGCAACAACAGAGGGTATTACTGTTGAGGTGGATGATGACATCTGTGTAGGCTGTGGGATATGTGTACCAATGTGTCCTTTCCAAGCCTTGTCTCTGGTTGATGGAAAATTGAATATTATTAAGGCACTCTGCAAAGGTTGTGGAACCTGCGCTACAGCATGCCCCACGGGAGCATTGCAGCAGAATCATTTCAAGAACGAACAGCTTCTTGCCCAGATAAGGGGTGCTTTCACATTCGAAGGAGAATAAAAATGGCAGAAAAAGAATGGGAACCAAAGATAGTGGCTTTCTGTTGCAACTGGTGCAGCTACGGCGGTGCAGATACCGCGGGTATGGGTAGGTTCCAGCAGCCCCCTTCTTTAAGGATAATCAGGGTAATGTGTTCAGGGCGCATTGACCCAATGCACGTCTTTAATGCTTTCCTTGAAGGCGCAGATGGTGTACTAGTGACGGGATGCCATCTCGGCGACTGCCATTACGTTAATGGTAATTACAAAGCTGAAGTAAGGTACCAGTTCCTTGAAGAGATGGTAAAGGAACTTGGACTTGAACCTGAAAGGCTCCAGCTCAATTGGATTAGTGCAAGCGAAGGAGAAAAGTTTGCAAATTTCGTGAGGGATGTTACTGCAAAAATTAAGGCATTAGGCCCGAGCCCACTAAAACCTGAAGGAGTGAACTAGATGGTCGAGGTTGGAGACAGGTTGTTGGGTTATGCAACTGATCCGAATGTCCGCAGCAAAGGTGCATCTGGAGGATTAGTTACTGCTGTTCTGGCTGCTGCTCTTGAGAAGGGACTGGTCGAAGGCGTGGTTATACTTAAGCGTATAGGTGAATACGAAGCAGTTCCAGTAATTACCGACGATGTTCAGGAAGTGCTGTCTTCTGGAGGCAGCATGCATGCTGTGCCTGTGAATCTGGCAAAATACGCAGTCGGCAAAAAGATAGCAATGCCTGGAAAACCATGTGATGTACGTGGTGTAATCGAGCAGGCTAAACGCAACAGTGTTGACCTCAGCAATACCTATATAGTGGGACTTAATTGCGGAGGGTCTATGCATCCTGTGCTTACTAAGGAAATGCTCATCAAGATGTATGAGATCGATCCCGAGGACGTTGTTGGCGAAGAGATCGAAAAAGGTAAGCTTATTTTTAAAACAAAAAGTGGGGAAGAGAAGTCCATAGCTATTGACAAGCTTGAGGAAGCAGGATATGGAAGACGTGAAAGCTGTCGTTATTGTGATGTGAAAATACCTGTCAGTGCTGATCTTGCATGCGGTAACTGGGGTGTTGTTGGAGAGTTGGCAGGAAGTGCTACCTTCTGTGAAGTGATGAACGAGAAGGGTAAGCTTCTGCTTGATATTGCTATTGAAGCCGGTTATGTGGAAGTGAGGCCAGCAGATGACAAATCCATAGCTATCAGGGAAAAGGTCAACAGCGCTATGCTTAAGTTGGGCGACGAATGGAAGGAAAAGGTATTTGAAGAGATATCTGACAAGGATCGCCTCAAATATTACATCGATCAGTTTGCAGACTGTATTGACTGCGGCGCCTGTAAAGAGGTATGTCCTGCATGTGCATGTGGAGAAGACTCAAAATGCACTCTGTTCCACAGTCTTGCTGATAATTATAAAATGAGCATGTACCATATGGTTCGCCTTCTTCATCTGTCTGACAGCTGTATCGGCTGTGGGCAGTGTGCGGATGTATGCCCTGTGGATATTCCTGTAACCACTATTTTTAGACGTTTTGCAAATCCTGCCCAGAAGAAGCGCAATTATGTGCCCGGTATGGATCTTAAGAGGCCTCCCTTCCTAGAGGTGATGTTGAAATGAAAGAACTAATATATCAGACAGTGTGTCCAGGCTGCGGTATTGGCTGCGGTTTATATCTAAGGGAGGACGATCAGGGTGCTATTGGCGTTGACTTTCTGAAAAGCAATCCTGTGAACCTGGGTAAGCTATGCAGATTCGGGCTGAAACTTCAACATTACTATTCATCAGGAGCATATTGTAAGGCAGAAGAGCCGGCTTCAAGCATGGAAGATGCCATAAAATACGCTGCTACAAGGCTCAAAGGTGCAGATAAGGTTGCTATGCTCTCGGTGGGTAATACTACATGTGAAGAACACATGGCATTTGTCAGAATAGCAGAGACCTTGGGATCTTCAGTGCACACAGGTATACAGGCATATTCAAAACTGCCTTCTGAGTGCCACTCTTATCTTGAAGGCATGCCTTTCCAAGATATTGAAAAAGCCAATAGGATAGTTCTTTTCATCGATCCTTATGTGCAATATCCTCTGCTTGTCAGGAGATTGCTTGCTGCCAAGCGTAATAACTCACACATAATTTCTGTAGGCACAAAAGAACTTCACCTCGCAGATGAGAACTTGTCCATTACTCCAAATGAGTATAGTCAGCTTGGTCTTGACAGTAACTCTGTCATCATAACAGACCTACATCCGCATACGGATATTAATGACATCTGCCAACTGCTAAATCTTTCACTTGAGACAGGAGCAAAGATACTTGTTATGAAGCCTTTTGTGAACAGTGAAGGCGTTAATCGACTCTCACAAGTTAAAACAGATGCACAGGGGCTTTCTCAGCTAATGGATGAAGTAAAAAAAGGAAATATCAAGACTCTTGTTCTGCTTGATAGTGATCCTATTGAACTCATGCCAGATGCTGATGAAACTATCGAATCGCTAAAAAAGCTTGATAATCTCATCGTAATAAGTTCAAGGAAGAGCGCTGTTAATGAAATAGCTGACGTGGTTATTTCAACAGAACCTTTGTACAGGAAGGCTGGAACTTTTGTGAACTCTGAGGGAAGGCTTCAGGAAAACAGTGGAACTGGTATCACTGGTATAAATGCGATGTCTTCTTTGAACAAAGAGCTGGGATTCGGAGAGTTTGAGTATGGGCATTTACATGAACAGGTTATGGCTGTTCTTACAAATGAAAGGCAAAAGTCTGGATACAGCAAAATTGAGGACTTAGCTACAGCAAAGCAGTGTACTGGTGGCTATGTGTTGAAGTATTTCTACAATCCTTTCATGTGGTTCAACCAGCTGGATGATAATGATTTTGTGTTAATCAATCTCAATATGGTAAGAAGTCTTAAACTGAAAAAAGGTGGTCAAATAAGCCTGACTTCTGAAAAAAGCAATATAAAGATGCGCTATCGCGTTGAGGGAATGCCCGATGGTTTGATACTAACTGCCAGGAAACTTCCTATTGCGATAGCAGGTACAACAAGTGTAAAAGTGGAGGGGTGCTGATGGTAGAGCTTGATAAAGAACAACAGAAAGCCTTTGTCGAAGATATTATGGCAGCCAACAATCTGAAGGGTGCATCAAAGAAGCGGCTCATTGTATTCCTAGGTGAACGTTATGGTTGGGACAGGCAGAAGGTGCAGCACAGACTCAAAAGAGCGACATTGGCTCAGAGGTATGCAGAAAACCATTAATGCAGTTTTTTTGTTAACGCAGCATCTTCTTGTCATATCCTTAAGGGTGCTGCAGTTTATGGTATATTTTTAATAACATCTTCAATTTAGCTTCTGCTTATCTTTACCTTTTTAAATAAATCCCTGCCTAAATTACAGGTTTCTTTGTGTGTCTTGCATAACTGGTCCGGACTGTGAAAATAAACTTTCTGAATTTAAATACACTTTAAATAGGCATACTACTATTACTCACCATGCCCGATGCCCCGAAGAAGTATGAATATCTGGACCACACTGCAGATGCTAAGTTTCTTGCATACGGTAAAACCCTTGAGGAAGCTTTTGAGAACGCAGCTCTTGCTATGTTCAATGTTATGATCAATACTAATACAATATCTAACACTTTATTACAGGATATTGATCTAGTTGCGGAAGATATTGATGGTTTGCTCTTTGATTGGCTTTCTGAATTCCTATTTCTTATGGATGCGGAAAATCTAATATTTGGTGATTTTAAGGTACATAGCATCAAGCAGAAAGGTGGTAAGTTTTACCTTTCAGCTACTGTTTATGGTGAACTTATCGATCTCTCTAGACATGTGTTTGATACTGAGGTAAAAGCAGCTACATATAACAACATGCAAGTGAAGAACTTAGCAGATGGATGGGTATTGCAGGCTACAGTAGACACATAAGTCTGATTTGTATTATTAACGAGGTCAAGTATTGGACCAACACTGTTTTAGATTTCAGCCCTAATCTATATATGGGATGGGAGAATCCAACAAAAGTTTCAAGGAATATGATTATTATGTCTGAAGATAACGATATTTCAGTTAACCTTAATAAAATCAATGATAATACATGGGAGGTGCCTCGGGGATATAAGCCGGGCATGCGTGTTCCAGGGCGCCTGTTCTTGTCTTCTCCGCTTCTTAAAATGCTGGAGCAGGGCACGCTGGATCAGGTGGCCAATGTAGCTGCATTGCCAGGAATACAAAAATATTCCATGGCCATGCCTGATGCACATCTTGGTTATGGTTTCCCCATAGGCGGTGTTGCAGCTTTTGATATGGAGGAAGGTGTTATCAGTCCGGGGGGCGTGGGTTTTGATATCAACTGTGGTGTGAGGCTTATCCGGTCCAACCTGCAAGAAAATGATGTGAGGCCAGGAATAAAGGACCTATTGGAAAATTTATTCCATGCAGTGCCCTCTGGTGTTGGTTCAAAAAGTCGTCTGCGAGTAAATGATGATCAATTAAATGATATTTTTATACACGGGTCACGCTGGGCTGTAGAAAATGGATACGGTTTGCCCAAAGACGTGGAAAGATGTGAAAGTCAGGGAATGATGGAGGGAGCTCTTATCAATCAAGTAAGCACAAAGGCACGTCAAAGAGGCAGGCCTCAACTGGGTACTCTTGGCAGCGGCAATCATTTTTTGGAGATCCAGTATGTAGATGAGATCTACGACACAAAAGCTGCTGAAGCCTTTGGTCTTGAAAAAGGGCAGGTCACATTCATGATACACTGTGGATCAAGGGGTGCAGGTCATCAGATATGTACTGATCATCTGCGAACTCTTACTCAGGCAGCACAAAAATACAAAATAGACCTCCCGGACAAGCAGCTTGCATGCGCACCTACGGATTCTTCTGAGGCTCAGAACTATTTCGGAGCTATGGTATGTGCAGCCAACTATGCTTGGGCTAATAGACAGGTCATTATGCACTGGGCAAGAGAAGTATTCCAGGATTTCCTCCATAAGGATCTGGATGAACTGGGCATGGACCTCGTGTACGATGTGGCACACAATGTGGCAAAACTTGAGGAACACAAAATAGACGGAAAAAAGCAGGAGGTCTATGTGCACAGAAAAGGCGCCACGCGTGCTTTCCCTCCAGGACATTCCGATATTCCTGCTGCATATAAAAAAGTAGGTCAACCTGTGCTTATTCCAGGAAGTATGGGTACTGCTTCATACGTACTACACGGAACACATGATGCAATGGATATCAGTTTTGGTAGTGCATGCCATGGTGCTGGCAGGGTTATGAGCAGAGCTCATGCCAAGCACGAGTTCAGAGGAGAGCAGATACAGAAGGAACTCAGTGATATGGGTATATCTGTTCGTGCCACTCAACCAGCACTAATAGCTGAAGAGGCTCCGGAAGTCTATAAGTCAAGTAGTGATGTGGTGGATGTTGTTCATAACCTGGGTATAGCAAGAAAAGTGGCACGCTTAATGCCAATTGGAGTTGTAAAAGGTTGAGCCCAGTCTCAACCCGATATTGATTGGATCCCCTAAATAATTGTAGTATTTATCACAAGAAAAAAGAGGAAACGGGTGTATTGTTTGAGGGGATGAATGGTTTGCTTGGTTACAGTTACGTTTTTCGGGTTATACAGCTTACAAGCAGTTTTCCCGTTTCCTCAAGTACTAATAAGCCATTATTATATTTAAATCTGTTTGATGCTAATTATATATTACAATTGATAAAACAATTTTCACCCATCTAGTTTAAAATGACCGCTATACATTTAAAAGGTACCTATAATTTAGCTGCTATGCAAGATGCAGACAAGAATCTAAAAAAAGTTAGGAACATAGCCGATTACCAGTTTGGAAAAGTTTGTGGTAAAGCTCTTTTTCCAGATGGTGTGACTTTTCTGCTGTCTAGGACCAACCGTGTCAGGCAAATTATGAATAATGGACAGCGCATTGCTACTGTTAGGGCAAAAGATGGAATGCTCACCCTAAGCATTGACGGAGCTATGGTGGTGCACAATGTCCTGCCTGTTCCTTCTTATAGAGTTGTGGTCTGTGATGATGCCGTTCCCTTTGTCTCAAAAGGCAAAACTGTTTTCGCAAAACATATTGTCAGTTTGGACCAGAAACTTCGAGCAGGTGAAGAAGTTCTTGTTGTTGATGCCTCTGACAAGCTTCTTGCCACAGGCCAACTTTTGCTTTCTCCGGATGAAGCATTGTCTATAGGAAGAGGACCGGCTGTTGATGTGCGCAATGGCATTGATCAAGAGAAAGACAGACAGGATAATTAATAATATATACATGCCAATTTATACCATGTGTTCCATAACCGGAGCTATAAATCATCATTCCCGGAAGTGAGATCATAGCCGAAGAACCCCTCCTTAAGACTTTTGTGGTCCCTGACAATACAAAGATGGAAGAGCACACTATTGTCGTGGAAGGTGATGTGATAGTAGGCAACCATTCCGACATCAAATATGGTATTCATACCAACTCTGCTATTTTGGGTGAACGTGTGGAGCTTGCTGGCGATCTTATCTGTAAGTCTGATGTACGTATCGATATCTGGTCCCGGATAGGCGGTAATGTCAAAACAGATACGGATGCGTATCTGGGAGAGTTTGTGGACATCAATGGCAAACTCATTGTCAAAGGAGATCTGGATATAGGTAACGACGTAAAGATCAACGGGGGTTTCGAGGCAAAGGGCTGGATAGTAATACGTAATCCTGTGCCGGTTATCGTGTATCTATTCCTCTATATAAGTGAGCTTCTGCGGCTTGGCAAGGATGAAGAAGTGGAAAATGCCCTGAATGACCTATTTGAGGGTGATGTGGAGGCTATGGGCTCTGCTGTTATGATAATTCCTAACGGTTCGAGTATTTCTATTGACTCCATACGCGTACCTTCTCACGCAGTGATTGGAAACGGTTGCAGGCTTGTAGGAAATATCCGTTCCACATCATTGGAGATGGGTGATGGCAATACTCTCTATGGAAGTATACGGACCATAGATGATGTAACTATGGGAAAGGATAATTCCATTCATGGGAATATTGTTTCCAGAGGTATGGTTCAGATATCTGAAGGCTCTCATGTGCTGGGCGAGATCAATGCACGTACTGTAAGGATACATGAGTCAGCAAGAGTGGACGGTGTAATGAGAGCTTCTGAAGGTGTTGTTTTTGAAAGGGATGATCAGGAAGAATTAAGTGACAAGCAACTAATGCATCTTGATGTTTAGATCATGTTCTAATTTCATCTGCTATCTCAGTATAATTAAGTAAAATAGGGTGCCACCGTATGAACACAAGTTTTCTAATTGCTCTGGATGTTCTTATGAGGGGTCTCATGGTAGTCCTTGCACTACTGGTCTGTTATGAATTGAACAATTACAGTGCAGATGTTGTGCGCTCCCGTCTTTTCATATCCTATAACAAGCTTAAGTTAAGCTTCTACTTTCTATCTCTAAGCTTATTGTTCTTTTTCTTTGAACCTTTACTATCAACATTTCCTGCATCGGTAGAAACTAGCTACAGATATAGTTTTGCAATGTTCTTCTTCCAGGTATCCCTTGTATTCCTGCTACACAATATCTATATTGCATTGAAACCGCCACATAAGATTCTTTAAGCATCGTCAAGTCTTTATTCCAACAATACTTCACTGCCTGTAATTAACAAAGGTGTGTCCCATGTCTTCTATAAATTACGAAAGCATCGCACAGAAGGATGCAGCACATGTCATGCAGACATATGGGCGTCAGCCGATTGCCCTTGCCAGTGGAAAAGGTGCACTTGTCCGTGATATCTACGGCGTGGAGTACATAGACTGCGTAGCAGGCATAGCGGTCAATAATGTAGGGCACTGTCATCCAAGGGTAGTAGAGGCTATCAAATCACAGGCAGAGAAACTCATACATGTCTCAAATCTTTATTATACAGAAGTTCAGGCTAATCTTGCCGAAGAATTGGTAAAATTAACAGGTATGGAACGTGCTTTCTTCTGTAATTCTGGTGCTGAAGCAGTGGAAGCTGCAATGAAACTAGCTCGTGTCACCACGGGAAAAACAGAGTTTATAGCAGCAGAAAGGTCTTTCCATGGTCGTACCATGGGTTCTCTTTCTGTCACTTACAAAGAGATATATAGGGCTCCTTTCAGGCCTCTGGTACAGGAAGAGATCTTCGTACCCTATGATGATGCCAATGCAATGGCAGAAGCTATCACTGAAAAAACTGCTGCTATTATCATTGAACCCATTCAGGGAGAGGGCGGCGTTCACGTGCCTTCTGACGGTTATCTCCAGGAAGTGCGCCGCATATGTGATGAGCATGGCATACTGCTTATCTTTGATGAGGTACAGACAGGTTTTGGCAGGACTGGTAAGTGGTTCTGTAAGGACCATTTTGGTCTCCAGCCCGATATAATGTGTATGGCCAAAGCTATGGGTGGAGGTTTCCCCATGGGTGGGATTGTTGCCCGAAAAGGCATAGCATTTGGCAAAGGTCAGCATGCTTCTACTTTTGGCGGAAATCCACTGGCATGTGCTGCTGCTCTTGGTTCTATCTCAGCTATTAAAGAAGACAAGCTTCTGGAGCATGCCACTGAGGTTGGAATTTATTTTATGGATAAGTTAAGGAAAGCAAATATTTCAGGCTTCAAAGAGGTTCGTGGCCGTGGTCTTATGATCGGTCTTGAACTGGAGCGCAACTGTACTGAAATAGTAGAATATGCCAGGAAGAATGGTGTGCTGCTTAACAGTACTTCTGAAACTGTGATTCGCTTCGCTCCACCTCTTGTGATCACTAAGGACCAGATAGATAGGGTGGTAGAAGTAATTGAGCAGGCTTGAACTCATTGATGAGGATATACGCAATATTCCTGAATACGTGCCAGGGAAGTCCATAGAGGAAACTGCACAAAAATATGGCCTTGATCCGGCTTCCATCATAAAATTGGGTTCCAATGAGAACCCATTGGGGCCTTCTCAAAAAGCAGTTCAGGCTATTTTGGAATATGCCAATAAGGTCCATCTCTATCCTTCAGCGGATGCAGGTGAACTTGTAGATACTTTGAGCATGTACTTGAATATTCCTTCTTCCAATATATGTGCCACTGGACCTGGGATGGACGGTCTGCTGGATAACTTGATGCGTCTTATCATTCAGAAAGGTGACGAGGTAATAATTCCGATACCTACTTTCTCTTACTATGAGATAGCTGCCCGTGCAAATGGAGCTTCTGTTGTGTATGTAGATAGGAAAGAAGATTTCATTGTTGACATTGGGACTATTCAAAAAGCAGTGTCTCCACGCACTAAAGTTATTTTCCTATGTTCGCCAAATAATCCTTCTGGTGACATGGTGTCAGAGTCGGATATAAGGACGCTTCTGGAATCCTTCCCGGGGTTGGTGTTTGTTGATGAAGCATATGTAGAATTTGCCGATCACAGTATCACAAATCTTGTGATGGAATATGACAACCTGATTGTGGGCAGGACTTTCTCTAAGATATTTGGACTTGCAGGCTTACGCTTGGGTTATGGAATAATGCCTGCCTGGCTTAAGAAAGAATATATGAAGATAGCAACCCCATTTAATGTAAGTCTTCTAGCAGTTAAGGCTGGCGTAGCTGCAATTTCTGACAAGGTGCATATTGAAAAGAGCATTGCAATGGTCAAAGAAGGACGCAAATATCTGAAAGAAGAACTGCCATTTAAGGTATATGATTCCATGGCCAATTTCGTCCTTGTGGATGTATCTCCCCTCAATGCCAATGAAGTCTGTGAAAAGCTTCTTAAAAAAGGCATTATTGTACGGGATTGCTGTTCTTTCAAAGGTGCAGGTAACTCTCTGATAAGGGTAACCGTTGGGACAAAAGAGCAAAATGTGCGTGTTGTAAACGCATTCAGGTCAGTATAAAATATCCGTTACTATTGGATATTTGATATTTCTTCTATTTTCATTAAAGGATAATCCAGTTCTTTATTGAATTTGAGAGAAGCGTTTACTACTAAATTTTCGTACTTCATGGTCAGATTGACATCCAGCATACGTCCTTCCAGTTCGCAGTACCCAAATTCACTGTTTAGTTTGGAACGTATAATTGCCCTATCGATGCTAACCGTTATGCTTTTTACGTATGGCTGCACAGATATGCTCTCTGCTATTGCCTTTTCCAAACTATCTACTGTTTTCAGGTTCACAGGTGAACCACTGAACTGGTGGTATAATGCTCCAAGCTTGATTCCGGCTTCAAATAGTGCATTGTCTCTTTCAGTTATGCTGTTTGTTTTGCTCATGGATCTTTTCCCTGTTCCTTATGTATATTGGAGAAATGATGTACAGTATCATTATCAACAGTAAAGGTACTGAAAATGCGCTTCTGTGTGTTGTATGCAGGAAATAACTCAATATGGAAATAGCGAAGATAACTGTTAATGGAAGCGTCTTCTCTTTGCCTCTTATTTTCATGTAAGGCACACTGCTTACCATCAGGAATCCTAGTACTATGCTTCCAAATTCCATCACAATTGGTTGTAGTTGTCCGTTACTTGCTAATATTATTGCAGCCACTGTTATCCCGGCTGCTGTAATTGGTAAGCCGTTAAAGAAATTGTTGTTGTATTTGGATATGCTAAATCTTGCAAGCCTAAGGATTCCACAGGTCAGATAAAAGCAAACTGCTAGGAGTGTAAAGTATTTGTTTCCCATGTGTACAGCTATTATTATTGCTGGTGCCACTCCAAAAGAAATGACATCTGCAAGTGAATCAAGTGCTCCTCCTATTTCGCTTCCTCCTGTATATCTGGCCAAACTTCCATCAAGACCATCAGCAATTGCAGCAATAAGGATTAATATACAAGACAATTGAAGCATTCCATTTTGTGTTGCAACGATCGCTCCAAAGCCACACAATGCATTGAGCAGAGTGATAAGATCTGGCAATTTTAGAGTATTAAATATGCCTACTCACTCCTTTGGTTTTATTCTGGCTATAGCAGTCCGGCCAGCATATACCTTGTCGCCTCTTTTGCACTCAATTATGAAGTTTTCAGGAACTGTCACGTCTACTCTGGACCCAAATCGGATCATTCCGATGCGTTGTCCCTTTTCCATCACATCTCCTTCCTTCACATAAGGTATTATCCTTCTGGTAACGGTACCTGCTATCTGAATCACTTCTACTTTTCCGTGTTCTGTATCTATGAATATGTGCTGCCTCTCATTCCTATGTGAGTCCTTACAAAAAGCAGGTATATAACCACCTTTTCTGTATTCTATGGCAGTGACCTTCCCTTTCAAGGGTGCTCTATTCACATGAACATTCTGGAAATTCATAAAGATACATAGTTTCCTGCCCCTAATATCTACTATTCTGCCATCAGCGGGTGATATCATGCACTCGTCCCCTTCCGTGAAGTAACGTTCAGGGTCTCTGAAGAATACAAAAAAGAATACAATTGCCACTATTCCTATTAACAGTCCTACTTTTGCATATATGGATTCTGTAATGTAGGTTGCCACTGCAAAACAAATCGTAATAACAGAAGTAGTTAATATCCAAGGAATTGAACCTTTTGCAAGCATTTAATTATTTCCCAAAACTTTATTCCTTAAATTATGCATCTGTTCAGCAGTCATGTCCCATAGGCCATCAATGAGCTCTAGGATGTCAGGCAGTATGCGCATGACCATATATGCGATCACGAACAGGGCCACACCCGAACCCGCCTTTGCTATCATATGATGTGCAATCTCAAAGCTATTAGGTCCAAACCACATTTCACCGTATGCGATCACTACAAATACATCTCTTAATATATTAAGTATATAGATGACTGGAACTGATACCATGAATGCTGCAAATAATTTTTTTAGTGGCGCATTCACAGATGCTATCAGGCCCATAAAAAGGGCAATGCTTTCAATGGCTGTACATCCCAGGATGATCTCTACAGTGTGACCGTTGTATGTTATCAAGTTGCCAGTCCTATAGGCAGTAATGTTTAACATGCCCAGTGCCCACATTATATTATTTGTAACTGTACTAATCAGCCACTCACTGAGGGATGCTATCTCTGCGAAGGGATAATAGAACACTGATCCAATAGCTATGGCATTAGTAGCCATATACGTGATATCTATTTGCTGTTTCATTGGAGTGTATTTATGGGTATGCTCAATGAACATTCTATATGCTATGAAGATACAAAATATGCCCATTGAAATAGTAAGCACTACATTGACATAGTCATCTATTGCAATATAGTGTAAGGGCTGGCGTAGCCAGTGAATGGAGAATATGCCCCATCCCAAAGCTCCTATTATTCTTTTAGAACCATTTTTCACAGGCAGAATGGCACTTAGTAGCATTAAATAGATTGATATCCATAGTAAGGTAAGCATTAATAGCACCTGTAATTGTATGGACTTATATACCTGTCAGCCATAATAAACTTGTTGTCCTATGAAACCAGTAACCCCTCTTTTAACAGTTGATACAATCATTATTTATAATTCAAGCATTGTAGTCGTCAGGCGCAAAAATGATCCTTTTAAGGGCGTTTTCGCTTTTCCAGGTGGATTTGTAGAGGTGGGGGAAACTACTGAACAAGCTGTAGTGCGGGAAGCATTGGAAGAGACAGGCTTGTCTATAGAAATAGTTAAGTTGCTTGGGGTATATTCAGAACCTTCGCGTGATCCTAGGGGGCATACAGTGTCTATATGTTATCTCGCAAAGGGAAAAGGTATCCTGAAAGCAGGTTCTGATGCGGCAGAAGTCGCGCTATTCACAATAGATTGCATACCCAAACTGGCTTTCGATCACAATCATATAATAGATCAGTCAAGAGTTGATATAAATGGAGTTCTGTCCGAAATGTAAGTCCATGATGTTCCCTGTTCAGGGTTCTTTTATGTGTAAGAAGTGTGGCCATGTGAAAGGCACCGAAGGTGCATCTGATGATCTCGTATCCAAATCACAGCGTAAGGACCGTGAGGTCACCGTTCTGGAAGAAAATTTCGATCAGGGTCTTCCCACTACAGCAACCAGATGTCCAGAATGTGGGCATAATGTTGCATATTGGTGGCTTAGGCAGCTTAGATCTGCAGATGAGTCTGAGACACGTTTCTTCAAATGCACCAAATGTAATGCCACATGGAGAGAGTACGACTGAGATTTGCCTTCAATCCATGTTGTTATGGGTCTTTATATAGGAAACTTTTATTAGTTAAAGGATATAATGAAGTGGTTATTCAGACACCGGATGGAGAATTAATATGTTCAAGGCAACGATTGACGCGGATATTTTTAAAAGTTCCATAGAAACGCTTTCCGTACTCGTGGATGAGGCGCGGTTTAGGATATCCACTGAGGGGCTCTCTGTAAGAGCAGTGGATCCGGCAAACGTGGCCATGGTGAGTTTTGAGCTTGCCGCAAGTGCTTTTGATGATTATGCTGCCGATGACTGTGAGATCGGCATGGACCTTACCAAGATTAATGATATATTTGGAGTGGCAGAAAAGAACGAAAAGGCCACTCTTGAACTCGATGAGATGTCCCAGAAAATGTCCATACACATAGGTGGTTTTTCTTACACTTTATCTTTACTGGATCCTTCCACCATCCGTGCAGAACCGCGCATACCGCAGCTTGAGTTGCCTGCTGAAGTGGTTCTTAATGGCAAGGAACTACAAAAAGCTGTTAAAGCAGCTGAGAAAATCAGTGATCACATGTCTCTTGGTGTGGATGAGGATATTTTCTATATGGAAGCTGAAGGTGATACTGACAAAGTGCGCCTGGAAATGCCCAGGGACCAGTTGATAGATCTTAAGTCAGGAGAGGCACGTTCTTTGTTCTCCCTGGATTATCTGTCGGATATTGTCAAGCCAGCTTCTAAATCAAATGAGATCACTCTTGAGCTCGGAAGGGATTATCCAATCAGGATAAGCTTTACTATTGCCGAAGGTGCAGGCAAGATTAGTTACTTGCTTGCTCCAAGGATAGAGTCAGACTGATTTATGGAAGAAAAGGACCTTGCTCTTTACCCCTTTATTACGGAAGCTTCATCATATGTATCAGGTCTAGGTTTCAGCCTTGAAAGGCTGATTACATCTCGAGCTATGGATTCTGCCCGTTCCCGAGGGGTTGAAAGAGTACTACAGGCCTTAAAAGGTGAGGTGCATAAACCTCAGCTTTTAGTTTCTGATGAGAACAAAATACTTATTGAAATGCTTTCATACCCATTTTCAAGGATCTTGGTATCCTGTATCGATGATAATTTTCTTATACGCAGGTATGCACTTGCAGAAGCAGTTTCCTGTTATGAGCTCCTGCGTTTAGAATCATCTGATTTTATATGCTCAATTGCATCTGATTTCCATGTCGATGTTATTTCTTGTGATCATGAGTTCGATATCCATTTCACGGATTATATCAGGCTTGCAAGTTCTATGAAAGCCTTGGAATGGAAACTTGTCAACCGCAAGATACAGAAAGGCCATGTTTATATCTCAAAGGAGGAGCTTTCAAGGTTGCTTCAGGAGGCTATGCGGGATAGGATACAGAGTTCTCTTCCTCTGGATATACCTAAAGACGTCTGTCAGATATGTGCTCCATACATCTCTTCAATTCAGACTGAGCTACAGCAAATGAAGGAAACTTTTGGCTCAGGAGATTTCGGTGCTGTGGAGAGCAATATGTTTCCTCCTTGCATGGTGCATGCTATATCCAATGTAAGAGCAGGTGTCAACTTGGCACATTCCATGCGTTTTGCTCTTACTTCATTCCTGCGTAATGTGGGTATGTCTGCTGATGACATCATTGCCATGTTCAATGTTTCTCCTGATTTTGATATGGAAAAAACAAGGTATCAAATAGAACATATCTCAGGTTCATCTGGTACAGAATACAAGCCTCCTTCCTGCTCTACTATGCGTACTTATGGTAATTGCTACGGTGCAGATGAACTCTGCAGCAGGATCAAACACCCCCTTAATTATTACAGGCGCAAGACATGGTTCAAACACAAGAATGATGATTCACAGCAACAGCCATCATCTGAGAATAAAAATACGTAGGATGTGCTTTGAAGTGATTTCCTAACATTTATAAAGTAAAGCGAATATCTTTATGTGAACCACAAGGAGGGAGAATATGGGCTTATTCAATCGTATGAGTACAGTTATCAAAGCTAAAATGAACAAAATCGCAGAAAAGATGGAGGATCCTCGGGAGACTCTTGATTATTCTTATGAAAAACAGTTAGAGTTACTCCAGAATGTAAAAAGAGGAGTTGCTGAGGTTACTACATCCAAGAAACGCCTTGAATTACAGAAAGCCAAGTTGCAGCAAAGCATAGACAAGCTGGACCAACAGGCGAAGGATGCTGTAAAGGCTGATCGTGAGGATCTTGCAAGGCTTGCTCTTGAGCGCAAGGCTGCACTTGTAGCGCAGGTACAGGGGCTTGATCTGCAGATCGTAGACCTGAATCAGGAGCAAGAGAAACTTGTAGCTGCAGAAAAGCGCTTGTCCACCAAGGTTGAGATTTTCAGGACAAAGAAGGAAACTATTAAAGCACAGTATTCCTCTGCAGAAGCTCAGGTCAAGATCAATGAATCAATTTCTGGGATCAGCGAGGAAATGGCTGATGTGGGACTTGCTATGGAGAGGGCCGAGAACAAGACCGAACAGATGAAAGCACGTTCCTCAGCCCTTGATGAGCTCATCGAACAAGGTACATTGGAAGATGTGACCGGCAGGCATGATGATATAGATCGGGAACTCTCAAAGATAAGTTCCAAGAGCACCGTTGATGCAGAACTGGCAAAACTCAAACAGGAGGCAGGCAAATGATTATCAGAATCATGGGTCAAGGGCAATATAACGTGCCAAGTAGTCTTTTTGATGAGTTGAATGCTATTGATAACCGCATAGTTGGTCATGTAACAAAAGGAGATGAAAATGCCTACAAGCAAGATCTTGTAGCTCTTATCTCAAAAATCAAGCAGAATGGCACGGTTCTGGCTGCAGAAGAGATTATTGAATCGGATGTCATAGTTCCACCCGAAGATCTGACCTTTGCAGAAGCAAAGGGCGTGTTCACAGGCACTGGCATCTTTGAAGACTAAGTAACCTAACAGTTGCACTAAATATCAGAATGGTATTCCCCACAAAGGATACCATTTCTCTACATTCTTTTCTATGGGAAGTTCCCTTTCCATCAGTGATTTGAGTCTGAATTCCGCAGAATTATCTCTCTCTTTGTTCCCTTTCGGTACGAATGGGTAGAAACTGTCCTGCTTGAAATTATATATCCAATATACAGTATTTTCTCCCTGGAATTTGTATATGGCACATAGAAGTTGTTCACCGAAACCATGTTCTATCATTGTTTGGCTTACCAGGTGTATGTTGGTGACAATGTCTTCAAAATCAGGATCTTCCAGGATGGCCCATAAAAAGTTGTATTCATCTTTTTCGAGTTTGTATGCTGTTCCTGTTTCCTGACAACTGTATTTTAATAGATCTTCGATCTCAGTGCGAGCTGTTTCATAATGGGACGATTCAATGGGTTTCAGGCATATTCCTGCCACTCTGGATGGTTTTAGACCCAGGTTTGCTTCCAGAGTAATGGTGGCTGTAGAAATAGCGAACAATCTCTCTGTTTTTGCTTTTGGAAGTTTGCTCCTTCCAAGTATGGTATCAAGAAATCCCATCAGAATTCCAGCTCCCTTTCCAATTTCTCAAGTGCAGCTATACGTTTCTCAGTTGAAGGGTGTGTTGACAGAAGTTGCATAATTGAAGAGCCTGATATCGCAGGGATGATAAAAAAGGCACTCATTCCTTCAACCTTCCTCAGGTCCTCAGATGGTACTCTTTGCATAGTACTGCTTATCTTTACGAGGGCAGATGCGAGTTTAGATGGTTTTCCTGTAATTATTGCAGAGCCTTTGTCAGCGGAGAATTCCCTGTATCTTGAAAGAGCGCGGATGAGCAGGAAGCTTATTACCCACACTATCATTGAAACTATCCATACTACTATGAGTCCGCCATTTCCTTCTCTTCTGTTGTTTCCTCCGGTAAAATAAAGAGCATACCTTACTATGAAGAAGGCAACAGTGGAAAGGAAGCTGGCTATAGTCAGTACTGTCATATCACGGTTTTTGATATGGGTCAATTCATGGCCCAGCACAGCTTCAAGCTCTTCTCTGTCAAGACGCTGCATAAGCCCTGTAGTAACAGCAACAACTGCATTCTTTTGGTTCCTTCCAGTAGCAAAAGCATTTGGCATCATTGTATTCATGACAGCTATTCTTGGCACTGGCAGATTTGCGATTGCACACAGTCGTGTGATAATCTCATGCAGTTCAGGCTCCTCGCTTGCAGATACAATTCTTGCTCCTGATGTCCAGAGTACCATTTTGTCAGAATAATAGTACTGTATGAACATCATCAATCCTGCAAACAAAAGTATGAACATGGAATTTGTACCATTAGCGGCCAAGAATGCAAGGAAGAACAGGTACACGGCTCCCAGCAAGAACATGGTAAGCAGCATTCTGCTCTCTAATCCTATATCATGTTTCCATTTTCTCATGGAGATACACTCCTATCAACTTATATGTTGTCTGTAGGATGTTATTATCCTGCATATATCATCTGCGCTTATATTGCCTGCACATGTCCACAAATGCTTTTACCGGAAAGCTTACAGGATGAGCGTGCTGATAACATGCCAGGGAATTGTGCTCTACAATGCCGTCCCATCCATCCTTTATCCCTTTTCCACGCTTCATCTCAAATGTAAGCCTGGCATCATTGTCGCAATATGTGGCAGAGTAATGGAATTCATGTCCACGAACTGGGCCTTTTATGAAAGGTCCGTGGGCATAACCTTCTGTATATCCCAGAGCTTGGAGCTTTTTGGTAAGCACAGTACGTGCCGGGAAAAGATCTGCCATTTTGTAGGTGACGTCATCTATCTCGTATGAGGTGGATAGGTATTGCAATCCGCCACACTCTCCGTATATCGGCATTCCATCTGCAGAAAGGTTTTTTAAGGCTTTTGTAGTTGCAGAGGCTTCAAGTTCACATGGGTAGAGTTCAGGATAACCTCCGCCAAAATACATCCCGTCTACATCTGGTACTTCTCCGGCCATAGGGCTAAAGAAAACAACCTCTGTGCCATTTCTCCTAAATTCATCGAACATATCGGCGTAGTAGAAACAGAATGCTTTATCCATAGCCACTCCGATCTTCAGGTCTGCCTCTGGTAGCTCATTTTCCTGCAGGTTATCTGTTTTTGGTTCTCTAGCCAGCCCTACAATTGCATCTATATCTACATTATCTTCAATGAATCGGGCAAGCTCACTGGTATCAAATTCACATTCAAATGCCATGTGCAATCCCAGGTGCCTAGAAGGTACGCTTATATCTTTATTGCGTGGAAGGCTTCCTACAATAGGTATATCTGGAACACAATCCCGGATCATTTTTGTGTGCCTTGGGCTTCCTACCTTGTTGAGGATCACTCCCGCAACTTCAACTCCTGGATCGAATTCGGAATAACCCTTGACAATAGCAGCGGCACTACGCGACATCCCGTGGACATTAACGACCAGGACCACAGGAACATCAAGGGATTTGGCAACGTGTGCAGAACTTGCAACCTCCGTAGAGTCCATTCCATCAAATAGTCCCATTACACCTTCAATGATCGAAATATCTGAGCCGCCACAGGTGCGGTCCACTTCTCTTTTAACACCCTCGACTCCCATCATGAATGTGTCCAGGTTACGTGATGCCCTTTTGCAGATAGCTGTATGGTATGATGGATCAATATAGTCCGGACCAACTTTATATGGCTGGACTTGCATGTCTCTTTTGACCAGTGCAGCCATTAGCCCCATAGAGGCCGTGGTCTTTCCAACACCGCTGTTAGTTCCTGCAATCAGTACCGCTTTTGTCATGAATTTTACTGTATGTGTAACGTATATATATCAGTATGTCCGACTAAAATGCTCAAAGGCTTTCTAAAAAAGGGATATTTGTAGTATGAACGATCCACATAAAACAGAGTTCCTCAGAGATGTTTATGGCCGTACCATAAAGAGCCTGAGGATGTCTATTACTGACCGCTGTAATCTGAATTGTATCTATTGTCATAACGAAGGAAGCACGGGTGCTATAGGGGAGATGTCTGTGGAAACGATCTCCAATATAGTCCACATTGCAGCGGGTTTTGGAGTCAATAGGCTCAAGATCTCAGGTGGGGAACCACTATTGCGTAAAGATCTAGAAGATATACTCATCTCACTGCCCCCTCTTAAGGATGTGTCTATGACTACCAACGGTGTCCTGCTCAAGGAGTGCGCGCAGTCTCTAAAGGATGCAGGTCTTAACAGGGTTAATATAAGCCTTGATTCCCTAAATGAGACTAACTATAGACATATAACCAAGTGCAAGGATGGTATATTTCAAAAGGTTATAGGTGGTATCCATGCTGCGGTGGATGCTGATCTTACTCCTGTGAAACTAAACATGGTTCTGCTCAAAGATGTCAATGAATCTGAGATTGAGGAAATGCTTTCCTTTACTCGGGAATTTCATGGGGATGTTATACTGCAGCTTATCCAGCTCATGGATTTCAGGGATGTGGCCTGTTATCATGTAAATGTTGATGAGATCGAAAAGGAACTTGAGCTTAAGGCCGGTTATGTCCAGGTTAGAGAATTACATCGCAGAAAAAAATATCTCATTGACGGGGCTGAAGTTGAATTCGTCAAACCTGTAGATAATACGGAGTTCTGTGCTAACTGTAACAGGTTGCGTGTAACAGCAGATGGGAAGCTTCGTCCCTGTTTGCTTGTAAATGATAATCTTGTAGATGTATCTCGTGCCTCCTTGGAGGACATGCCTGAACTTTTCAGGCTTGCTGTAAGTCGAAGGATTCCATTCTATGTAAAACAAAAGGAGATATGATTATGGAAGTGAAGTTAACAGTTGATGGAAAGGATATTGAAATCAATAATTTTGTACAAAAGATCCTTGCAGGTACTATAATTGGTGCAGTTAGCACATTGAACGGTGTAGAGGACGATTGTGGGGAGATCGTACTAAAAATTAGCAGATGCTAAAAATACAAAAGATTAACCTGCTTATAGCAGGTGTTCTATCTCTGAAAAATCAATGGGTGAAGTGGCATCCAGAGAGATAGGGGTGACTGAAATATGTCCTTTCTGTGAAATGGCATGTACATCGGTACCTTCTTCTTCTTCCATTATTAAATCCCCTGCTATCCAATAATAGGGCTTGCCTCTTGGATCATGCCTCTCTTCCACAGCAGTTTTGAATACTTTTCTGGCAAGCCGTGTGATCTCTATTTGAGTGTCCTCTTCTACTCGGTGTGGGATATTTACATTTAACAGGTCTACATGCTCAGGTAATCCAAATTTGATCACGTTTTTTGCGATCCTGTTCACAACCTTCACTGCGACATCGAAATCGTGGTCATATTCCCAATTATCATCAAACTTGTCCTTTTCTTCCTTTGCCTGTATAGAAGCAGCAATAGCAGGTATCCCGTAACTAGCTCCTTCTAGGGCAGCACCTATTGTTCCAGATGTAGTTATCGTGTCAGTGCTAATGTTCTCTCCGATATTGAACCCGGATAATATGAGGTCAGGCATTTCTTTCATCACGGCGAATATTCCAAGTATGACTGCATCAGTTGGGGTACCACCTACGGCATATACAGTCATATCGTTGATCTTAGCCTGATTTATCCTTAAAGGCTCAAAGATTGATATTGATCTGCCTACTCCACTTTGCTGCATAGAGGGCGCACATACAATTACTTCTCCAATTTCTTGTACACTTCGGTACGCTGCCCGGATGCCTGCTGAGTAGACACCATCATCATTTGTAAGCAATATTTTTGGCATATGGTCATCTTTGTAAGACCAAGCCTTAAAACTAATCCATGAAACATATTGAACATTAGTTTAATTTTAAAATAGATATTCATGTGGTGTGTTATCACACGTTTACGTACATTCTTCTATGGCCTCTCTCATGATCCTGATTTTCGTCCTTATCCTGCATCTGGGCCATCATCTTGACTTCTTCAATGACTTCTATCTCATCGCGAATCTCTTCAAGTCTGTCTATTATTGCATCTATTTCCTGATTCTGTTCGCTGGATATTTTGGGATTATTACTTATTATCTCTAGTAGCAATGAGGCATCATCGAGCACCTGGGCTACAATGGTCCGGTCCATATATTCTTTGGCTGTCCTGTTTTCTCCGTATGTAAGACTGCCATTGAACTCGCTCAGTTGCTCTTCAAAAAGGCCAATATCATAATGTGCAGATTTAAAAAGTTTTTTTACATAATCTTCTCGATAAACCTGTTTGGCGTTTTTAAGAACACGGCTAAATTTTCTATAATCCATATACTCACATCCAGAGGTCGAAAGACAAGACTTATAGGGATGTCTAAATATCGTTTGCCAATGGAACTGAATCTGTTTCTGTTTAAATAACTCGATACATAGTATCTATTCAGACCAGTCTTCTTCCATTAGGGTTTTAGTTCTTATAGTCTCTATACTCTTTGGGGTGCATACGGTTTCAACGAACTGTCCACCATTAACCTGGTAGGAGAAATCCACCTCAGAACCATAATCTTCTTCTTCTTCATCTGGAATTATGCAGTCACATAGGTAGATGTGTAAACTTCCTTGGCCATCCATAAATACGGAGGGTCTTGCACCTGTATTATCGTATTCTTCCACTATTCCTCTAAAAACCAATGACATGTATCTCTTTGCTTCCATCGGCCATCACTAGACAGACATAACCCATGTCCACGCATTTATACATAATGGCCGCATTTCATATTTTATGTTCATACATATCTATAATATGCACATATCATGTCTTCAGCAATGCATTATTATTTCGTTATACTTGAAGATGAGTATTAGCTTGATTTTTTCAAGGATGACGGTTTTGTGAGGAAACAGTGTCCTAAATGTGGCAAGTTCTTCTGGGCCCGTGACTTGGAAAGTGCTACGGTGATGCACCTCACAACCCCTATTTCTCTATAGGTAATCCAGTATTCACTAAGAGTTCCATCTTGCAGAGCTGAGGGTGAGTTGCCCCCTACTCTTTGAGGAAAGAGGTCATGCTAGGATGAAGTATCTGATGTGGCTCATTGGAAGGATGCCATATGCCTAACCCTAGCATATATTCTTGATTTCCAACATTTGTTGCATCCTGTGAGTTTGCTCCTTGATGTAATTCTCTGGATAAACCCGTTTGTTGTTTTTAAAACAAGGCTAAATTTTCTATAATTTTTCCACTAGGGATTGAAAGGCAAGAGATTTACAGGAATGTGTAAATATCGTTTGCCAATGGGACTCTAATCCATTTCTGGTTTTTATAATCCGATAAAATAGTATTTATTCAGACCAGTCTTCTTCCATCAGGGTTTTAGTTCTCATAGTTTCTATACTCTTTGGGGTGGATATGGTTTCAACGAACTGCCCGCCATTAACCTGATAGGAAAAATCCACTTCAGAACCATAATTCTCTCCTTCATCTGTAATTATGCAGTCACATAGATATATGTGTAAACTACCTTCTCCATCCATAAATACGGAAGGTCTTGCACCAGCATTGTCATATTCTTCCACTAATCCTCTAAAAACCAATGACATGTATCTCTTTGCTTCCATTAGCCATCACTAGACAGACATAACCTGTGTTCACGCACTTAAATATGATGGCCGTATTTCGTGTTTCATGTTCACGTCTATTTGTAGTATGCACATATAATGTCTTCAGTAACGTATTCCTCTTTCAAGAAAATTGCCTTATTCTACATGCTCATACGTTAATATGAACTCAATCATAAGAAACGTTTTTAAGCCTTGAAAGATAGGAGATATGGTTAAAAACGCGTTTCAATTATTCAGATGGTATTATTATGCTTGAAGATGAGTATCAGCTTGATTTTTTCAAGGATAACGGTTTTGTGAGGAAACAGTGTCCTAAATGTGGCAAGTTCTTCTGGACTCGTGACCTTGAAAGGGCTACATGTGGTGATGCACCATGTGACCCCTATTCTTTTATAGGCAATCCAGTATTCAAAAAAAGTTTTGATCTCGCCGAGATGAGGGAATATTACCTCAAATTCTTCGAGGAAAGAGGTCACACCCGGATGGGTAGATACCCTGTAGTAGCCCGCTGGAGGGATGATATATACCTAACTATAGCATCTATTGCTGATTTCCAGCCTTTTGTTACATCCGGTGAGGTAGCTCCTCCTCATAATCCTCTTACAATATCTCAGCCATGCATCAGGCTTTCTGATCTGGATGCAGTAGGTAGAAGCGGTCGCCATCTCACTACTTTCGAGATGATGGCTCACCATGCATTTAACAAGCCAAATGCAGAGATCTATTGGAAAGATAGGACTGTCGGACTCTGTGATGAATTGTTGAATTCCCTAGGAGTGGATCCTATGGCTGTTACGTATAAGGAAGAGCCATGGGCAGGAGGTGGAAATGCAGGTCCATGCGTGGAAACTCTGGTCGGTGGGCTGGAAGTTGCCACCCTTGTGTTCATGAACCTGGAGCAGGTAAAGGATGGTCCGATAGAAATAAAAGGTGAGATGTACCGCAAGATGGATAATTATATTGTGGACACAGGATATGGCCTTGAACGTTTCGTCTGGGCTTCTAAAGGTTCTCCCACTATTTATGACGCGGTATTCCCCAATATTGTAAAAGAGCTCATGAACCTCGCTGGTATAGAACATGAGCTTGAGAACCCTGAATATGCCAATATCCTTGCCCAGAATGCAAGGCTTGCAGGGCTTATGGATGTAAGCGAAAAGGCAAACCTTATGGAACTACGCAGGCAAGTGGCTTCCAGTATAGGGACAACAGCGGAAAAGCTTTCAGCTATAATGGAACCTGTGGAAACCGTATATGCTATCACTGACCACAGCAGATGCCTTACTTTTATGCTTGGCGATGGTATAATTCCTTCCAATGTAAAGGCAGGATACCTGGCGAGGCTGGTGCTCAGAAGGACACTTCGCATGATGAAGGATCTGAATATATCCATTCCTCTCAGTGAGATCGTACAAATGCATATCAAGAACCTGCCGGAATATCCCGAGTTTGCCGAAAGGTTTGAAGTGATCGAAGATATCCTCCACCATGAGGAGATAAAGTTCCAGGAAACTCTGGATCGGGGAAGGAGGATGATCAGTAAGTCTGCCAAGCATTACAAACAGACAGGGGAAAAAATGCCCCTTGAAAAGATTATCGAGATGTATGATACTCATGGCATCCCACCCGAGATCTCAAAAGATGTTGCCGCTGAAGAAGGTGTCAAAGTAGATCTTCCAGACAATTTCTATTCTCTGGTTGCAGAAAGGCATAGTAAAGCGGAGGAAAAAGAAGAAAAGGTATTCCCTTATGCTGATCGTGTGTCCCGTCTTCCTTTCACAAAGAGGTTATTTTACGATGAGCCAAATCGGATGGAATTCGAGGCTGTTGTACTTGATATATTCGATAATTACATTGTTTGTGATAGCACTTTTTTCTATCCAGAGGGTGGTGGGCAGCCAGCTGACCATGGTACTTTTGTCCTAGATGATGTGGTGCTGAACGTAGTGGATGTGCAGATGGTGAAAGGTGTGGTAGTACACCGGATAGACGCTATGGAGAATGAACTACACCTGCGCAAGGGCGATATCGTGACAGGCCGTGTAAATAGGGACCGCCGCATGGCACATGCATGTCATCACACAGCTACACATATTGTTAATGATGCTGCTAGAAAGGTGCTTGGTGACCATATATGGCAGGCAGGCGCCCAGAAGACGGAAACCCGAGCTCGCCTCGATATCACTCATTACAAGCGTATCACAAAGGAGCAGCTTAATCAGATAGAGCTTTTGGCCAATCAGACAGTCATGGAAAACCAGAGAGTTACTGCTGAATGGATGGATCGGAATCAGGCTGAGCAAAAGTACGGTTTTGGCCTTTATCAGGGCGGTGTTCCCAAAGGAAACCTCATTCGGGTACTGAAAGTGGCTGATGACATAGAAGCATGTGCAGGTACCCATTGTACTAATACCGGTCTTGTAGGACCCATAAAGGTTCTTAAGACAGAGCGTATCCAGGATGGTGTGGAGCGTATAGAGTATGCCGCAGGCATGGCAGCCGTCAGGGCCATACAGGAAGCCGATCACTACCTCACCACTGCCTCAGATACCCTAAGAGTGCTGCCGGAGCAGCTTCCTGTAACTATTGACCGTTTCTTCACTGAATGGAAAGATTTCAAGAAAGAGAATGTAAGGCTCAAGGAAGAGATGGCTCAATTGCGTGTTGTCAGAATGCTGAGCAATGCCCAGGATCTTGGTGGTGTACGGCTCGTGGCACAGAATGTGGATCATGCAGATACGGATGAACTTGTTACTATCGCCGGTGAACTCACTCAGGATGATAATGTCATGGCTCTCCTTATCAGCGATTTTGAAGGTGTTAAGATCGTGGCGGCCGCTGGTAAAAAAGCAGTTGCACAAGGAGCAGATGCAGGAAAAGTTGTACGTGAAATGTCCAAAATAGTGGGAGGCGGTGGCGGTGGCCGTTCGGACATGGCTCGTGGTGGAGGTACAGATGCCTCAAAAGCTGTTGAAGCCATGGAAAAAGGTATCTCTTTGGTAAAAGCTTCTTTCAACAAGTAATCGCCTACAGTTGAACAGTCATGGTGATAGAGTTTTTCTATCACCTCTTTTCTACACGTTTTTTCTGGAGAATCCATGTAGGGTAAAAAAGAAAGTACTTCCTTTGTTTTTCTCACTCTCTACCCATATACTTCCCCCGTGGCGTTCAATTATACGTTTAGCAATGGTAAGGCCAAGCCCATTTCCACCATATCTTCTTTTTGTGCTATGATCTATCTGGTAAAAGCGATCGAATATTCTTGTGAGGTCCTCAGGTGGTATGCCAATGCCTCTATCTACAACCTTCACCGTTATGAGGTCTTCTGAACATGCTGCTTCTATGACTACCTCCTCTCCAGGTCTATTGAACTTCACAGCATTATCCAAAATCTTGGTTATTGCATAACATAGTTTTTCAGGATCAGCTTTAACGCACAGTTCCTTTCTTGTTTTATTTATCATATGAATATTGATCTCTGATGCTTTTGGTAGCACTTTTTCAATGGATTTCTCAATTATATCATACAAATATATACTATCATAAACAATTGATTTAGCATCCTCTTCGTTCCCGGCAACTTCCAACAGATCTTCTATTATCCATTCCTGCCGTTTCAATGCTTCAAGGGACCTCTGGAGATATTTGCTACGCTTTTCCCTGTTCTCCTCTTCATATGCTATTTCTATGAATCCTTTTACTATCGTTAAAGGCGTACGCAGCTCGTGAGATATATTAGAAATTATATTGTTTTTCATTTCATCAATTATTTTAAGCTCAGAAATATCTTTGATCAAAAACACAAGTTTATCTCTTTCATTAAGATCAACATGTGCATATCTAATCATAACTGGCTTTCTGATCCCATTTCTCAAGACAAGATCTGTTTTAGAATGATCACTACAATAATCGTGGATGTTGGATCTTTTCAGTTTCCAATACACTTCATTATATGAAAAAATGAACTGTTCCATTTGTTTTCCAATTATTTCATCTTCTGTAAATCCGCTGAGGTTCAGAAAACGTTCATTTCCATACTCTACACATCCACTTTCATCTGTGATAAAAATAGCTTCATGACTTACGGATGTTATTACATTCAGATAATCTTGTGTTTCCAGCACCTTCCGGGACATTTCTTCTATATTATGGACAAGGTTTTGCATCTTTGTTCCGATCTCAATGAAGGCACCTGAAAACTCAGATGAATCTTTGTTATTTTTCATCTCCAGCAAGTAATCGAAGTTTCCTTTACTTAATTCCTCAAGCCCTCTATTAAGAGAACATATTGGTCTGAAAAAGACGGTTTTTACAGAGTAAACTATGAACGAAATAGTTATTATCAGAGTTAGTATGTAACTAAGTAATATACGGGGGGAGTCAATTACATATCCAAGATAATCTCTTTTTTGGAGTCCAATATGTATCGTCCCCAAGGTACCCTCTTTTATATTCTTTGTTATTTCGTAATTTTTGTAATTTGGCTGTAGGTTTATAAAAGAAAGCCGAGAATTATATAATTGCTTCTGAATATTGGTGTTTTTTTCTGATCTGGTCCATGCAACTGCATTTCCATTTTGATCTGTAATATAAATATAGGCAATGTCATTGTCATTTAGCAAGATAATTTCAATTATACTCTGTATTTCTTTGGTATCGTTTTTTAGTAATAATCGGCTAAATTCTCCTTCAAGAACCTCTGCTATGTCTATAACACTATCTTTGGTTTGCTTCTCCATGGAATAATTCTGGATGGCATAAGAGGCAGTAACTAGCATCCCCATTAAAAAAATGATACTCGCCACTACGAAAAATCTATTTGCAATAATCTGCTCATATGGCCTGTAATTTGCAGGGCCACTCTTCTTGCTGGACATCTATTATACACAATTCACTACTTATGAACATCAGTATACTTGGGGTGCCACTGATCATATCTTTTGTATTGTTTTGCCCTAAATCTCAGTTTTCACTGAAAAGTATACTTTAAATTATATTCATAGTTTATATTTTTAATGCTAGTATTTTATTGTGTAACGGCATAGAGTACCAAAGTTTAATATGAGAACAGAACAGATAATTGTTAATATCTTAAACAAGGTAAATATGATGAATGCGGATGAGACACACGAGATAATCCATGTCTTCAAAGAAGGCCTCAGGTCAAAAACTGTTCTTTTCCTTGCTCCCGTAGATGTTGCAGTAGGGCGTGTTGTTTATTTTTATGTCTCTGATCTGTTGCAAAGTGATCCTCAACAAAAAATAGTATGGCTTTGTCTAAAAACCCCTAGAGATAAAGTACTAGGTATGTTCCAAGAATATAAGTACGACTTCGATCCTACGCGTATCATGTTTATTGACTCACTTCCTCCTGGAAAAGAACCATCAGATGGTGTTCTCTTTTTCTCTTCTTCATCCGATCATACAAAGATTGCATCTCATATCGTGCAGCTCTTTGATAAGTTTCCAGGCTCTCTGTTAGTTATTGATAGCATGACAGTGCTAGGTACTGATAACATGCAAGTTGTAGAGAGCTTCATTAATTTCGTCCGCTCAAAAGTTTCAGAAAAAAATGGTTCTCTTATTGCTATACTAGGAAAAGATACTCTCAAAGCTGAATCAGAAGCACTAATCAAGTCGTTCTTTGAGGTTATTGTAGAACTTACGAGCATAGGTGAGATCCATGCGGATATAGGAATGCAAACACTTGATGCGAGGTTCCAGGTTGAAGAAGGCAAACTCTCCTTTGAATACATACAGAAGAAATTAAAGAGAGGTCGTTTGAAGATCCTAATTGTCGATGATGAACCGGATATACCAGATCTTCTTCAGCTTTCGCTTGCAAGTCAACCTTATGATTTTGTAGTTGCATATAATGGGCAACAAGCCATCAAAGCAACATTGAAGGAGCGCCCTGATTTGATTCTTCTTGATATAATGATGCCTGATATGGATGGATATGAAGTGGTAGAACATCTCAAACAGAGCGCAACAGCCGCTACCACCCCAGTGATAATGATCTCAGCAAAGACTGCTGTAGAGGATAAGGTGCGCGGCATGGAACTCGGTATTGATGATTACATCGCAAAACCTTTTGACAAGCGCGAGGTAAATGCCAGGATTCGGATGGTCATGCGTCGATATGGTTGGGTTGAAGAAGAGTAATCAAGGCAAAGTTTTATGTTTCATCAAAATACATGACGCACATTAGATAAATACTCGCACTCTTCTCAGTTCTCTGGAGCTATTTGGATGTGTCCAAAAGTAATGGTAGTAGACGATGAACCAGACACCATTGATTTGTTAAAGCTGGTATTAGGGTATGAGAAGATCGATGTTATAGGTGCACATAGTGGTATTGAATGTTTGGAACTTATGGATACTGTCGATCCTGATGCTATTCTACTAGATTTGATGATGCCTGAGATGAATGGCTGGGAAACCTTCCATAGAATAAAGGAAAAATACCCTCAAATCCCTGTAGCAATAATTACAGTTAAAAATCAGGAATTTGACAAAATGCGTGGTATTCATGTGTTAAAAGCAGATGATTACATTACAAAGCCATTCAGCAGGAAAGACCTGATTGAACGCACTCGCCGCCTCGTTGCTTTGCAAAAGAGAGCAATAAAATGAAAAGAGTGATATCTATTATATCTTTTCACAGATATAAGATGCAATACCTTTAGAGAAAAGATTGACCTTTCTCTCTCCTTTAAGATTTCTTTCAAGCCTATTGCGAATATCCCAGTATTTAGCAGGGTCTACCTCTGTCCTTAGCAGTACTTTGCCATATCCTCTTTTTTTCAGCTCTTTGTTGATGTTTTCAGGTATAAATTCTGCATTGAAAATGATTTTATATGTATTTTTTATCATAGGATGTTCCACAGCATTATTTGATGTCAGCATCAAACGTTTGTCATCTATCTTGAATAGTTCGACATTTTGATTGTGCATTTCTGCAACAAGCTCTGGAAGTAATTTAGCTTTTATTACGGCGGGATCCGGTTCATACAGATACTTCCCAGGCTTGCTTACACTATTCATCTCCGTTTCTTTGAAACTTTCAGATTTTGTATACAATTTCACTGCTCCGGGCAAAGCCATTGCAGATCTGCTGCAAGTCTTAAGCTTTCCAAAATACAGGTTCAGCCGGTTCAATTCTCCATTAAGGGATAAATATTCTAATTCACAATCAAAGGTTATTCTCTCAGGGGATAGCTGTGGAGGTGCTTCAAAAGCGAAATTACTCGTTTTTCCGCAATATGCTGCCAATACGTTAGGTATGTGGGGAGTTAGATTATCTATATCCCGTTCTTTTTCTGCTGCTGCTCTTGCAGGGTCCGAAAATACAATATCAACTTCAGGTATTTGATCTATCACGTCTTGGGAGAGGGCGTCTCCACAAATGAACTCTACATTGTCCAGACCAAAAAGTTTGCAGTTCTTCCTGGCAAGCTCAAGTTTCGTAGGGCTAATTTCGATAGCATACACTATTTCACACTGTCTTGCAAAATATACTGTCTGCCCTCCAATACCGCAGCTTATATCTGCAAGACTGGAGCATTTAAGCCTCTTTGCCCTATATGCGGCTACTGGCCATGGTG